>NZ_JBVICF010000004.1:0-622952 GCF_055572995.1 Streptomyces sp. NPDC030245
GTTACATTCCGAACCCGGAAGCTAAGCCTCATAGCGCCGATGGTACTGCAGGGGGGACCCTGTGGGAGAGTAGGACGCCGCCGAACTCCTTTTGAATGGGAAACCCCCGCACCTTATGGTGCGGGGGTTTTCTGCGTTTACGGCCCTTCACGACGGGCTCACCAATTTCGTGTCGTACGCCAGAATCACCGCCTGCACCCTGTCCCTCGCCCCCGTCTTCGCGAGAATGCGGCCCACGTGGGTCTTCACCGTGGATTCCGCGAGGTGCAGCCGAGAGGCGATCTCCGCGTTCGTCCAGCCCTGGCCGATGACCGTGAGGATTTCCAGCTCCCGGTGTGTGAGCGAGGCCAGACGCGGGTGGTCCGCAGGGGCGGTGGCCGAGGAGGCGGCGGTGTCGGCGGTCGGCAGCTGATCGGCGTACGCGTCGAGGAGCCGGCGGGTCAGGCTCGGGGCCACCACCGCGTCGCCCGAGGCCACTGCGCGTATGCCGGAGAGGAGTTCTTCGGGCAGCGCGTCCTTGATGAGGAAACCGGAGGCGCCCGCGCGCAGCCCCGCGTACGCGTACTCGTCGAGGTCGAACGTGGTGAGGATCAGGACGCGCGTGCGGGCGCCCGCCGCGACGATGCGGCGCGTGGCCTCGATGCCGTCCAGGCCGGGCATGCGGATGTCCATCAGGACGACGTCCGGGTGGAGTTCGGCCGTCATGCGGACCGCTTCGCTGCCGTTGCCGGCCT
The DNA here is from genome assembly GCF_055572995.1 of Streptomyces sp. NPDC030245. Lineage (NCBI taxonomy): Bacteria > Bacillati > Actinomycetota > Actinomycetes > Kitasatosporales > Streptomycetaceae > Streptomyces > Streptomyces sp. NPDC030245. The sequence goes on from NZ_JBVICF010000004.1 coordinate 735, forward strand.
CGCCCGCCACCGTCATGTCGTCCTGGCTCTCCAGGAGCATGCGGAAACCGAAGCGCTGCATGGGCTGGTCGTCGACGATGAGCACGGTCGTCACGGTGTTTCGCTGTCCTTCGGGAGGTGGAGACGGACCCGCCAGCCACCCGGCGGGTGAGGCAGCGGCCCCGCCTCAAGTGTGCCGTCGTACAAGGCCGTTCGCTCGCGCATTCCGGTCAGGCCGCGACCACCCACGGCACCCGGCCTGCCGCCCACCCCCGTGTCCGTGACCTCCACCCGCACGCCGTCATCGCCGTAGACGACGTCGACGGAGGCCGTCGCGCCGGGGCCGGCGTGTTTGAGGGTGTTGGTGAGGGCTTCCTGCACCACTCGGTAGACGGTGAGTTGACGGCCCGCGGGAACCGCGTCCGCCCGGCCGCGGACGGTGCTGTGCACCGGGAGCCCCGCGGCGCGTACGCCGTCGACGAGCCGGGACAGGTCGGTGAGGGCGGGCTGCGGGGCGAGTTCGGCCGGGGCGGGGGTGTCGTCGCGGAGGACGTCGAGGAGGCGGCGGAGTTCGCCGAGGGCCTGGCGGCTGGTCGTGCCGATGGCTTCGAGTGCCTGGGCCGCGCGCTCGGGGGACTTGGCGGCGGCGTACGAACCACCGTCCGCGAGGCCCGTGATGACGGAGAGGTTGTGGCCGATGATGTCGTGCATCTCGCGCGCTATGCGGGTGCGTTCGGCGGCGGCGGCGAGCTGGGCCTGCTGGTCGCGCTCGACCTCAAGCTGGCGGGCGCGCTCGACGAGGGCCCGGGTGTAGTCCTGGCGGGAGCGCACCGCGATGCCGAGGAGAGCGACCAGGGCGTACGCCCATACGTACGGGATGATCTGCTGGTTCCAGCTGTCCTCCGGATAGCGGAAGCTGCCCACGACCAGCGGTGCCGTCATCATGAGGCCCGCCCGGCCGAGCGTCTTCAGCGGGAGCCACATCGCGATGCTGAAGAGGACGATCATCTGGATCAGCGAGGCCTGGAGCATCGCGCCGGTCCAGTTGCTGACCAGGCTCGCGGCCACCATGACGCCGAGGACCGCCATGGGGTGGCGGCGGCGCCACAGCAGCGGCAGCGAGAGCGCGACGCTGAGCAGGAGGACGAGCCAGCCCGGCACGCTCGTGTTCGGCGCGGTGTTGCGCCAGCCGCCACTGGCGTCCACGAGGGCGGCCACCACGAAGAAGCCCGTGACCACCAGGTCCCAGACGACCGGGTGGCGCCGGTCGAAGGCGCGCACCCGCTGCGTCGAACGCTGGAGGAGCCGGGTGAGGGGATGCGGCACGGCGTGTGGCTCGGTCACGGCCTCATCCTCGTACAGGACTCGTACGGGAGGGGGCGGCGTTGGCGTCATACGTCTCGTCGCTTGAGCAGCACCGACGCCACGGCGATGACCGCCGCCGACCAGAGGGCGAGCGTGACCAGGGCCGTGCCCGGCGCGATGGTGTTCTCGACCCTGGTGACCGAGCCGAGGGCGCTCGCCGCCTGGACGGGGAAGTACTTCAAGGCGGTGTCGACGGCGCTGAACGGCAGCATCGTCAGGACCTCGGGCAGGATCAGGACCGCGCCGACGAACGCGCCGATCGCGCCGGGCACCGAGCGGAACAGGGCGCCGAGGCCGAGCGCGACCAGGCTGAGCAGGGTGAGGGCCGCGGCGCTCGTCGCGAGGGCGCCGAGCACGCCGGAGTCGGTGAGGGAGAGCTCCTTGTCGGTGCCGGAGAGCCAGATCTGGGCGACGAGGAACGTGACGACGTTCGTCACCAAGCACACCGTGAACGCGACGGCCGTGAAGAGGCCGGCCTTGGACCACAGGACGGGCAGGCGGCTCGGGACGGCCGCGAGCGACGCGCGGATCAGGCCCGTCGAGTACTCGCCCGCGGTGACGAGGATGCCGAGGACGGCGAGGCAGATCTGGGAGAGCTGGGTGCCGATGAGGGTGAAGACGACGGTGTCGACATCGGCGTCGTCCCCGTCGTAGGTGGCGCCCATCGTGATGCCGACGGCGATGACGAGGGTGCTCGCGGTGAGCAGCGTGATCCAGGTGGAGCGGAGCGTCCACAGCTTGTGCCACTCCGAGCGGACGATTCCCTTCGCGGTGAGGGCGCTCATGCCGCCGCTCCTTCCGGCCGACGGGGCGTACGCGGATCGGGGTTCGGGACCGGACCCGTCGGGGTGACGTACTCGACCGCGTCCCGGGTGAGGTCCATGAACGCCTGCTCCAAGGACGCCGTCTGCGGCGTCAGTTCGTAGAGCGGGATGCCGTGCTCGGCGGCGGTGCGGCCGATGTGCTCGGCGTCCGTGCCGTGTACGTCGAGGGTGCCGGGCGCGTCACCGGAGATCCGCACGCCGGGGCCTGCCAGCAGTTCGGTGAGCCGGCCGGCCTCGGGGGTGACGACCTTGACGGAGCCGGTGCCCGACTCGCGTACGAAGCGTTCGACGGTGGTGTCGGCGAGGAGTCTGCCGCGGCCGATGATGACGAGGTGTTCGGCGGTGAGAGCCATCTCGCTCATCAGGTGGGAGGAGACGAGGACCGTACGGCCCTCGGCGGCCAGGGACTTGAGGAGGTTGCGGATCCACAGGACGCCCTCGGGGTCGAGGCCGTTGACCGGCTCGTCGAGGATGACCGTGGCCGGGTCGCCGAGGAGGGCCGCCGCGATGCCGAGGCGCTGGCCCATGCCGAGTGAGAAGCCCTTGACGCGCTTGCGGGCGACTTCCTGGATGCCGGCCAGTTCGAGGACCGTGTCGACGCGGCTCTTCGGGATGGAGTGCGTGTGGGCGAGCGCCATGAGGTGGTGGTGGGCGGAGCGGCCCGGGTGGACGGAGCGTGCTTCGAGGAGGGCGCCCACTTCGTGCAGGGGCGCGGGGTGGTCGGCGTAGGCGCGGTCGCCGATGGTGGCGCGGCCGCGGGTCGGCGTGTCGAGGCCGAGGAGCATCCGCATGGTGGTGGACTTGCCCGCGCCGTTGGGGCCGAGGAAGCCGGTGACGGTGCCCGGGTGTACCTCGAAACTGAGGTCGTCGACGGCCTTCTTGGCGCGTTTGCCGCCGTAGTGCTTGGTGAGTCGGTATGCCTTGATCATGTCTTCGATGCTGCCGTTCACGGGGGCGCGGATCGTCGGACCGGGGGCGGGGAGAGCGGGCTGCGGGTAGTACCCGGGTACGACGGCGGCCCCGGGGATCCCTTAGGGCGCCGGGGCCGCCGATTTAGGATCACCGCATGGAACAGGAGTGCGTGTACGTCGTACGAGCCGTAAGGGCCGAAGAGTGGCCGCAGGTCAGGGAGTTGCGGCTGGCGGCGCTGCGGGACCCGGCGGCGCCGGTCGCCTTTCTCGATACGTACGAGGACGCCGCCGCCAAACCGGACACGTTCTGGCAGGAACGGGCGGCGGGGGCCGCGCGCGGGGAGGGCGTCCGGCAGTTCGTGGCGGAGGGGCCGCACGGCGTCTGGGCGGGGTCGGTGACGGTGCTGGTCGAGGAGGCCGGGGCGGACGACGTCTTCGGCGGGGTGATCGAGCGGCGGCAGGCGCACTTCGTGGGGGTCTACGTGCGGCCCGAGCACCGGGGGCGCGGCCGGGGTGTGACGGACGCGCTGTTCGAGGCGGCTGTCGGGTGGGCGTGGTCGCTGGAAGGGCTCGACCGCGTGCGGCTGTACGTCCACGAGGACAATCCGCGTGCGCAGGCGTTCTACCGGCGATTCGGTTTCGTACGCAGCGGAGGGGTCGTCCCGGTGCCGGGCGACCCCTCCGCGCGGGAGTTCGAGCTGGTGCTGAAGCGGCCTTGAGGCGGTGGCCGAGGGGCGGGTGGAACCCAGCGGTACGGGTGGGGCCTAGCGGTACGGGTGGGACCTAGCGGTACGGCGTCTCCGTGCGGGCCGTCCGCAGGGCCTTCGCCCACCAGGCCAGCTGGTCCAGGAGGACCTTCGCGGCGCCGGCCGCGCCGTTCTCCTCGTGAGCGGGGCCGTTCTCGCCGAAGTGGTCCCAGGCGTTGTGGAAGCTGACGACGTCGCGGACGGTCGCGCAGTGCAGCTCGGCGAAGACGAGGCGAAGCTGTTCGACGGCCCGCAGACCGCCGCCGGCGCCGCCGTAGGAGACGAAGCCGACCGGCTTGGCCTCCCACTCGGCGCGGTGCAGGTCGATGAAGTGCTTCAGGGCCGCCGGGAAGCTGTGGTTGTACTCCGGGGTGATCACCACGTACGCGTCGGCGGCGTCGACCCGCTCGGCGAGGGCGGTGAGGGCGGGGGTGCGCTCGGTGCCCCAGTCCGGGTGGGCGGAGGGCAGCTCCAGGTCGGCGACGTCGATGACGTCCAGGGTGAAGCCGGTGTGCCGGCCGGCGAGGGCGGTGAACCAGGCGCCGACGGTGGGCCCGAAGCGGCCGTCACGGGTGGAGCCGACGATGACGGCGAGGCGGAGGGGGGTGGTGATTGTGTTCGGGGTGGTGGACATGGCGTACTCCTCAAGTGGTGGGCGTGAAGGGTGTTGGTAGGGGGTTACGGCCGCGCAGATGCGGGCGCAGCCGTACTTGCATTCGTATTCGTAGGCATGGGCGCAGGCGTACGTCTCCGAGCCCGCGGCCCGAGCAGCCGGTGGACCAGCAGCGCGAGCCCGGCCGTGCCGCCCGCCACGGCCCACAGGGTGATCCGCCAGGCCTCGGTGAACCGGTCGGCGTGGCCACCCGCGCCGGCCGTGACGCGCCCCGCGAGCTCCGCCGAGCCGACGCGGGACTCCACGAGGGCGAGCAGCAGCGCGCCGAAGAGCGTGAGCGTGACGGCGCCGGTACCGCCGCGGACGGTGTTGAGGAAGCCCGACGCCATGCCGACCTGCGCGGGCTCGACCATGGAGAGCGCCTGGGCGTCGATGATGCCGAGGGAGAGGCCCTGGCCGACGCCGACGGTCAGCAGGGGCCCGGCGAGCGCGGCCGTGGAGATGCCGGGGTGCAGCGTGGTCAGCCAGGCGTTGCCCGCGGCGATCAGGAGCAGGGAGAGGACGAGCAGGTGGCGGGCGGGGGCGCCGCGGTTGACCAGGCGGGCGCCGAGCGGCGGCAGGGCGAGGACGGGCACGGTCATCAGGAGCAGGATCAGGCCCGCCTCGCGCGCCGATGTGCCGCTCGTGCCCTGGAGGTAGGTGGGCAGGAAGACGAGGATGCCGGTGGTGCCCGCGCCGAGCCCGAAGGAGCCGAGGGACCAGCCGAGGAACGCGGGGTCGCGGGCGAGGGAGAGGTCGAGGACGGGCTGTCCGCCGGTCGCGGTGAGGCGCTTCTCGACGCGTATGAAGGCGGTGAGGAGTGCCAGGCCCACGGCGAGCGGCAGCAGCGTACTCGCGGACGTCCAACCGGACTTGGAGCCCTGTGTGATGGCGAACAGGGTCAGGGAGAGGCCGCCGATGAAGGTGACGGCGCCCGCCTTGTCGACGCGCGGCGGGGTGTCCGCGCGGGACTCGGTGAGGAAGCGGGTGCCGGTGAGGACGAGGGCGCCCGCGACGGCGAAGGCGAGGAACGTGGCGCGCCAGCCGAGGCCGTCCACCAGCCAGCCGGAGAAGGTGGGGCCGATGGCGAGGCCGACGCCCGCGGTGGTGCCGAGGGCGGCGAACGCCCTGGTCCGGGCGGGCCCGGCGAAGGTGGCGGCGAGCAGGGAGCCGCCGCTCGCCATGACTCCCGCGGCGCCCACGCCGGAGAGCAGGCGGGCGGCGTCCAGGAGCAGGATGTGGTGGGCGGAGGCGGCGGCCAGGGTGCCGGCCGAGTAGAGGGCGGCGCCCGCGGTGAGGACGCGGCGGCGGCCGAAGATGTCACCGAGCGAGCCGGCGACGAGCATGAAGGAAGAGGCGGCGAGGAAGTACCCGACGACCACCCACTGGAGTGCCGCGCCCGACGCGTCGAGGTCGGAGCCGATGCGGGGCAGGGCCACGGTGGTGCCGGACATCGCCATCGGCAGCGTGAACATGCCGAGGAGGACGACGAGGAGGGTCAGGGCGGGACGGCCCCTGCCGACGGGGCGCCGGTGCGGGGCCTGCGGAGCGGTCTCGTTGGGCATGCGAGTAAAGTACAACGTGCGTTGTAGGAATTACAACGGGCGTTGTAATTTTTTTGAGAGGTGAGATGGAGAGCAAGGCGGAACGGCAGGGTCCGGACGAACAGAAGCCCCAGCAGCCCCAGAAACCCCAGACGTCCCAGAAGCCCTTGCGCAAAGGGATGTTGGAGAAGCGCCGCGCCATCACGAGCGGCGCCCGCACGGTCTTCGGCCGCGAGGGCTACACGCGCGCGAGCATCGACGCCATCGCCGCCGAGGCCGGCGTCTCCACGCGCACGATCTACAACCACTTCGGCGACAAGGAGGGCCTTTTCCGCGCTGTCCTGCTGGAGAGCGCGGAGTCCGTCACGGCGGCGACGGAGGCACTCTTCGAGCGGCACCTGCGCAAGGTCCGTGACATCGAGGAGGACCTGCTCGACCTCGCCCGCGACTGGGTCGGCCAGAGCGAGGCGCACCCCGGGCACTTCTCCGTCGTACGCCAGATCATCCCGGAGGGCGGGCGGCTGCCCGCGGACGTCCTGGAGGAGTGGCAGCGGGTCGGGCCCCGGGCGTCCCAGGAGGCGCTGGCGCGCTGGATGCTGGAGGTGGGGCGGCAGGGGAAGATCGCCGTCGACGACTCGAACGCCCGCAAGGCCGCACGCCACTTCGCCCTCCTCGTGGGCGGCGGCGTGACCGCCGAGTCGTACTTCGGCGCGCTGCCGCTGGAGAAGGCCGAGATCGAGGAGATCGTGCGGGACGGGGTGGAGATCTTCCTGCGGTTGTACGGAGTGGAGGGCTCCTAGGGGCTGGGGGCCAAGGGGGCAGGTGCTTCTAGAGGCCGGGCTCCGTGCGGGCGATGAGGTAGCCGAGCTGTGCCCGGGACTGCGAGCCCAAGTCCCGGGAGAGCGCGGCCACATGGCCCGCCACCGTGCGCCGTGACACCCCGAGGCGGCGTGCGATCGCGTCGTCCGTGAGGCCCGAGACCAGCAGCTTCATGACCGCGCGGCGGACCTCGCCGACGATCAGCGGCTCCCGTGCGCGGCCGGCGGCCGGCTCGGCCACCGGCCTGGCCCGCTCCCACGCGTCGTCGAACCCCGCGGCGAGGTGCGCGACGACGGCGGGCTGCCGGATCTCCACGACGCCCTGGCCCTCGTGGGCGACGTATGCCGTCGTGCGGTCGCAGAGGATCAGACGGCCGGTGAGCTGGTGCAGGGTGCGCACGCGGCCGCCCGCCCGTTCGATGTCCTGGATGTGCCGCCACAGCACGGCGTGGGTGCGGGCCGCGTGCGGGTACAGGGCGTGGTGCGTGACGCCCGCCGGTACGAGGGCGGGGTCCGCGAGGTCGTACGGTCCGCGCTCGCCCGTCGGCTGCACCGTGAGCAGCTCGGAGCGGCAGCCCCGCACGGCCTGCTCCAGGAGTACGGGCACGGCGTCCGCGCCGTCGACGACCGTCAGCCAGTCCTGGGACTCGCGCCGGGCCGCCCGGTAGATCGCGTGGACCGGCGAGAAGCCCGCACTGATCGAGCGCAGCCGTTCCTGCTGCGCGTCGAGCGCTTCGCGTACCGGTTGCAGCAGCTCGGACTCCGCGATGTTGGGCGACACGGGCACGAGGACGTCCGGGTCGTCCGGCGGCGGCGTCAGGAGGCCGAGGTGTACGAGGCAGGGGGGCGCCGTCGCGCGCGGCAGGCAGCCCTTGACGACGGCGGCCCGGTAGCGGCTCAGGCCCTCGGCGCAGGGTGCCCCGGCGGCTTCGGTACATCTGCAACCGGCTTCCGGACCCTGTGCGTCATCGTGCATCGCACGATTATGCACCGGTATTTCCAAGGCCGCGGTGGTTTCTGGCTGTGAGACTTGCGAACAGAAGCCGCACGGGCTTGGGAAATGAAGGGTTCCCGGGGGTCAAGGGGTTCCTGGGAAACAGAGGGAGTAAGGGAGCGTGGTTCGTATGGATCTCGCCGAAAGCACCGTCGTGATCACCGGCGCGGGCAGCGGCATCGGGCTGGCCACCGCCGAGCTCGTCGCGCGGCGCGGCGCACGCGTCGTACTCACCGACCGCAGCGCGGACGTGGTGCGCCCGCACGCCGAGCGCATCACCGCGCTGACCGGGTCCCCGGCGGAGTTCCGCGCGCTCGACGTCACCGACGGCGACGCCGTCGAGGAGGTCATGGCGTCGGTCGGCACCATCGACCACCTCTTCACCTGCGCGTCCGGCAGCGTCATCGCCCCCTTCGCTGAGCTCACCGAGGCGAAGCTGCGGCAGTTCTTCGAGGTGAAGTGGTGGGGGCAGTACCGGTGCCTGCGGGCGGCGCTGCCGTACATGCCGACGGGGAGGGGGGCGGACTCCGGTGCGGGTTCGGGGTCGGTCACGCTCGTCTCCGGATATCTGTTCCGGAAGGCCGACCCGGGCTACTTCGCCTTCGCCGCCGTCAACGGAGCGGTCGAGGCCGCCGTGAAGTCCCTCGCCCTGGAGCTCGCGCCGCTCCGCGTCAACGCGGTCGCGCCCGGCCCCACCGACACGCACGCACACCTGATGAGCCCCGCCGAACACCGCGCCTACCGCGAGGAGATCGCGGGGCGCCTGCCGGTGGGGCGCCCCGGCACGGCGGAGGAGGTCGCGCACGCGGCGGCGTACCTGATGGAGAACTCGTTCACCACGGGGACGACGCTGGACGTGGATGGTGGAAAGCGGTGAGGCGGAGGTGACGACCGGGGGGGGCGGCCTACTGGACCGGTAGCTCGCTGTCCGGCCAGCGGGCTCTGCCCTGCTCCCGCGACCGGAGCAGAGCCAGGGTCGGCAGACCCCGGTCCGCCCCGGTGGAGAGCAGCTCCGGCAGCTGGGGCAGCGGCGCCACCGCGGCGACGTCGTCCAGGACGAGTGTCATTGGTGGGTCGAGCCGACCGGAGGATGACCGTGCGGCCATGCGCCGGCCGTGCTCGACCACGCTGGAGGCGAGTGCCGTCAACAGGGGCATGGCACCCGGGCCTTGGCGGGACTTGGGATCCTCGATCGCCTCACCCACCACAAAAAGCGTGCCCCCTTCATCGACAAAAGAATCCAGGGAAAGCGCATCAGTTCGGTTTGGTGTGCAGGATTCGCGCAGGTGCACGGTGAAGAGTGCGGAAAGGGCCCTGGCGGTCAGCTCTTGGGCGATGTCGCGGCGCTCGGGGTGCGCGGTGAGGGCGGCCTCCAGCTCACCGGCGGTGCCGGACGCGGCCTTGGGGTGGGCACGGAGGATGCGTACCGCCTCCTGGACCTGCGTGCCCTGCGCCCAGCGGTGCACGATCTTCATCGGCTTGTCGGCCACCGCGGCGGCGTGCAGGAAGCTGCGCATCAGCGTCTGCGCCGTGTCCGCGACGGCGACGTCCAGCTTCGCGGCCGGCCTTGTCGGGGCGAGGAGCGCGGTGGCGCGGTCGTTCGCCGTCGCCTTGTCCTGGCAGCCGGAGACGGGGGACCAGTGGAGGCGGGCCGGGGTGTCGCAGAGGTGGGAGGGGTCGTAGAGCAGGACGGGCCCGAGCTTGGCCCGGGCGTCCTTCGTCTCGGCCCACAGGGTCGGGTCGGAGGTCAGGACCAGGGCGGCGCCCTCGGCGTCCCGGACGGCCTGTACGGCGAGGGGGCGGCGGGTGGTGGGGCCGCCCAGGAACAGGGGGGTGCGGGGGGTGGGGACGGGGGGTGGGGGTGCCACGGGGGTGATGTGCTCTGCGCCTCCGGCGCGGAGGTCTCCGTCCGTCGCGCTCGGCACGGGGGTGCTGTTCGCCGCGCCTCCGGTGCGGGGTGCCTCGTGCTCCGCGCCCGGGGCCGGGGTGCTGTTCTCCGCGCTCGGGGTTCCTTGCTTCTTGCCTGGGGCCGGGGCGCCGTGCTCCGTGCCCGGGGCCGGGCTGCCGTGTTCCGTGCCCGGGGTGCCGTGCTCCGCGCCCGGAACCGGGGTGCTGTTCTCCGCGCCTCCGGCGCGGGTCTCCCACCCACCAGCCCTCTCTACTCGCGGCTCCGCACCCCCAGCAGCCAACCCGGCACCCGCCGCGGCCCGCCGCGCCCTCCGTACCGCTCGCCACCGCGTCACCGTCCCCAGTACGAAGACGGTCAGCACGATCAGGATCATCAGCTGGCCGATGAACAGGCCCCAGAACAGGCCGTACCCCGACAGCTGGTCCGGTGGGGTCTCGGGCCAGGCGCCCGTCACGTCGTCCGGCCGGCCGATCAGGTGGCGTACGGCCGGTGGCGTATGGCCGAAGGAGACCTTTTCCGGCCAGGAGCCGTGCGCGAAGCGGCCCGCGAGGTTCGTGGCGGACCAGACGAGTACCGTCGCGCCGATCAACAGGCCGAGGAAGCCCACCAACAGGCCGTCCGGAACGCCCCGTTCGGGGCGTCTGCGACGGTCCTCCCACTCATCCCGCATGCTGCTCCATGTACGCCGCCCGCTGCTCCGCCTCCAGCTCGGCCGCCCGCAGCGCGTCGTCGGCCGGTGTGTCGTCGGAGAGGTCGGCCGACGATTCGGTCATGGCGCGGTCGGTGAAGACCAGCGGCCGCTCCGTCTCGGTGATCAGGTGTTTCACGACCTGGACGTTGCCGTTGACGTCCCAGACCGCGATGCCCGGGGTGAGGGTCGGAATGATCTCCACCGCCCACCTGGGCAGCCCGAGGACCCGGCCCGTCGCCCGCGCCTCGTCGGCCTTCTGGGCGTAGATGGTCCGCGTGGAGGCCATCTTCAGGATCGCCGCGGCCTCCTTCGCCGCCGCGCCGTCCACCACGTCGCTCAGGTGGTGCACCACCGCCACGAACGACAGACCGAGCCGCCGCCCGAACTTCAGCAGCCGCTGGAACAGCTGCGCCACGAACGGCGAGTTGATGATGTGCCACGCCTCCTCCACCAGGAAGATGCGCTTCTTGCGGTCGGGCCGGATCCACGTGTGTTCGAGCCAGACGCCGACGATCGCCATCAGGATCGGCATGGCGATGGAGTTCCGGTCGATGTGGGAGAGGTCGAAGACGGTCAGGGGCGCGTCGAGGTCGACGCCGACCGTCGTCGGGCCGTCGAACATGCCTCGCAGGTCACCGTCGACCAGCCGGTCGAGGACCAGCGCCACGTCCAGACCCCAGGCCCGTACGTCGTCTATGGCGACGTTCATCGCCTCGGCGGACTCGGGCTCCGGGTGGCGCAGCTGCTCGACGATGTCCGTCAGGACCGGCTGCCGGTCGACGATCGTCTCGTTCACGTACGCGTGCGCGACTTTGAGCGCGAAGCCCGACCGCTCGTCGAGCCCGTGCCCCATGGCGACCTCGATGATCGTCCGGAGCAGCGCGAGCTGGCCCGTGGTGGTGATCGCCGGGTCGAGCGGGTTCAGCCGGATGCCCATGTCGAGGGCGGCCGTCGGGTCGAGCCGGATGGGGGTTATCCCCAGCTCCTGCGCGATGAGGTTCCACTCGCCGACGCCGTCCTCGCCCTGCGCGTCGAGGACCACGACCTGGCGGTCCTTGAAGCGCAGCTGCCGCAGGACGTACGTCTTCTCCAGCGCCGACTTGCCGTTGCCGGACTCGCCGAGCACCAGCCAGTGCGGAGCCGGCAGCTGCTGCCCGTACAACTGGAAGGGGTCGTAGATGTACCCCTTGCCGGAGTACACCTCGCGCCCGATGATCACGCCGGAGTCGCCGAGGCCCGGCGCGGCCGTCGGCAGGTAGACCGCCTGGGCCTGCCCCGTCGACGTGCGCACCGGAAGCCTGGTGGTCTCCACCTTCCCGAAGAGGAAGGAGGTGAAGGCGTCCGTGAGGACGGTCAGCGGATCCCGCATCACAACAGCCTGCCTCTACGTCGATACCGTCTAGCGTCGGATGCCGGTCGCGAACGGCAGCGTGTTGACGAAGGCCCTGTGGTGCTCGCGGTCGCACCACTCCAGCTTCAGATACGACTTGCCGGCGGAGGCCCTTATGGTGCGCTTGTCGCGCGCGAGGGCCTCGGGGGAGCGGGAGGAGACCGTGATGTAACCGACCAGGTTGACGCCCGCTGCGCCGCTCGCCAGGTCCTCGCCGCGCTGGTCCAGGCGGGAGTGCGAGGCGATGTCGCGGGGGTCGACCGTGCGGTTCATCTTGGCCTGGCGGCTGGCCTCGGCCTCGTCGTTGGTCTTCTCGGTCAGCATCCGCTCGATGGCGACCTCGGTGGGTTCGAGGTCCATCGTCACGGCCACCGTGCGGATGACGTCCGGGGTGTGGACGAGCAGCGGCGCGAGGAAGTTGACGCCGACGGGCGTCATCGGCCACTCCTTCACCCAGGCCGTGGCGTGGCACCAGGGGGCGCGGGTGGAGGACTCGCGGGTCTTGGCCTGGAGGTAGGTGGCCTCCGTGGCGTCGAGCTCGGCGGGCCAGGCGTTGCGCTTCGTCATCGCCTGGATGTGGTCGATGGGGTGGTCCGGGTCGTACATGGAGTGGACCAGAGAGGCGAGGCGGCCCTGCCCGAGCGGCTGCCGCACACGGATGTCGGCCTCCTGGAGCCGGGAGCAGATGTCGGTCAGCTCGCGGGCCATGACGACGGCGAGCCCGGCGTCCTTGTCGAGCTTCCTGCCGCCGACCGGGCGGGCCGCGCGGGCCATCGCCTGGGCCTCGGCGGCCAGGTCACGGGAGTAGTGCATGCAGGCGACCAGGTAGGCGCGGTGCTGCTCGCTGCTGGTCGACACCATCGACTGCAACTGGTCGTACGACTGCTTGAGCCAGGGCAGCGCACGGTCGTCGCCGCGCTGGGTGACGTCCTTGGCGTGCGCGTCCGGGTCGGCGGGCAGGGTGCGGGCGAGCATCTGGAGCCGGGTCACGAACCCGTCCCCGTTGGCGACGTGCTTGAGGAGCGTGCCGAAGCGGTCGACGAGGGCCTCCTGGTCCTCGCTGTCGCGCAGCCCGACACCGGGCCCCTCGATCTCGATGGCGGCGGTGACGGTCCGCCGGTCGGCGTGGAGCAGCACGGCGATCTCATCCGGGCCGAAGGGCGCGGCGAGCCAGCTGATGCGGCCGATGCCGGGCGGCGGCCCGACCTCGACCTCCCTGCCGTCGAGCCGGACGCCCGCCTCGGGCGCGGCGGAGCGGTAGGTGGCGCCGCGCTTCAGGGAGCGCTTGTAACTGCGGTTGATCTCGTACCACTTGTAGAACGTCCGGCCCTTGTACGGGACGTACACCGCCGCGATGGCGAGCATCGGGAGGCCGGTGAGCAGCACGATGCGCAGGGAGAGGACGGGGACGAGGAGCCCGCACATCATGCCGAGGAACGCCCCCACGATGATGAGGGCGATCTCCCCGGTCTCGCGGTTCTTGCCGACGATCGCGTTCGGCCGGGCGCGGCCGATCAGATATGTGCGGCGGGGCGCGACCGGCTGGGACACGTGGGACTGGGTCGTCAACGCCCTTCACCTCCCGTGCGGTTGGTACTGCTGGTGCGGGCACCGCCGCGGTTGCCCGCGTGCGGCGTGTTCGTGGCGCTGCTGCTGCGCGGCGCGGGCGCGGCGGAGGGGACGGATCCGCCGCCGTTGGAGGAGCCGGAGCCGTGGCCGGAGCCGCGTCCGCTGTGGGCGGCGACGCCACCACTGGCGGGGTTGGCGGGCCGCGGTTGGCTGTGCTGCCCGCCGCTGTTCCCGCTTCCGCTCCCGTTCCCGCGGGCGCTGTGGGTCTTGATGCCCTGCGAGACGAGGGAGGCGGGGGAGCTGATCACGGCGGCGGCCTTGTTCTCGGCGCCGCGCATGATGCGGTTGTTGCGGGAGCCCGCGATCTCGTCGCCGAAGCCCGGGACGAAGCGGTAGATCATGGCGCTCGCGAAGATGGCGAGCAGGATGATCGAGAGCCCGGAGACGACCGCGGAGAAGGCGTCGGGCCCGTCGTCGGCGGAGAGCGCGCCGGCGAGACCGAGCACGATGACGATGATCGGTTTGACGAGGATGACGGCGATCATGATGCCCGCCCAGCGGCGGACGTGGGACCACAGGTTCTTGTCGACGAGCCCGGCGTAGACGACGGTGCCGAGGAGCGCTCCTACGTAGAGGAGCGCCGCCCTGATCACGAGCTCCAGCCAGAGGACGCCCGCGGCGAGGATCGACACGAGCGAGACGACGATCAGCATGATCGGGCCGCCGCCGATGTCCTCGCCCTTCTTCAGCGCACTGGAGAAGTTCCCGAAGAACGTGTCCGTCTCACCGCCCGTCGCCTTCGCGATCACGTCCGTGACGCCGTCCGTCGCCGAGACGACGGTGTACAGGATCAGGGGCGTGAAGGCGGAGGCGAGCACGGTGAGCCACAGGAACCCGATGGCCTCGGAGATCGCGGTGGTCAACGGCACGCCGCGCACGGCCCGCTTGGCGACGGCGAGCAGCCACAGGAGAAGCGTCAGGATGGTCGACGCGGCGAAGACGACGGCGTACTGCTGGAGGAACGTGGGGTTCGTGAAGTCGACGTTCGCCGTCTCCTTCACGGCGTCGGACAACTTGTCGACGGTCCAGGACGCGGCTTCGGCACAGCCCTTGGCCAGGGAGCTGAGGGGGTCTAGGGCGGTGTCGTCGAGGGGGTTTTCGGTGGGGTACTTTTCGTCGCCGTTTTCTTCGGCGTTCTGGCCTTTTTCGCAGTACTTTTTGGCGGGGCCGCGGATCAGATCGCAGGCATCGTCGGAAGGCTGTGGGTCCGGTGCCGCGAAGGCGCGGGTGGCCAGCAGCACGGCCGCGGTCTGCACGGTGGTGACGGCGGCGGCCAGTGTGAGCGTGCGGCGACGGGTGCTACCGGGCATAAGTGAACCCTCCGAACTGCTCCACTGCCTTCGCCATGTCGTCAGCGGTGGATGCCCGCTGGTCGCGCCCGACCGGCACAGGACCGTCCTTCTGCTGGAAATCGGCGACCTTCCAGTCGCCGTCGACCCACCGCAGCTCATAGCTGTTGGTGAACCAGCTCTCGGACACGGGGTTCTTGGCGTTGTCGCCCGCGAGACCGAACAGGGACGAGTACCAGATCTCGACGGTCGCGCTGCTGCCGCTGTACTTGGTGGTCTTGGTGCCCACCGGGATGATGCGTGAGACGAACGTGGTGCCCTTGGGCGCGGAGCCGTCAGGGTTCAGACCGATGCTGGCCAGGAACTTCTCGCCCGAGTACACCTTGTCCAGGGCGGCCTGACGCTTTGTGGCCTGGTCCGGCGTATAGACGGTGTCCACGATGCCGTGCCGCAGGTCCTTGGAGAACATGTCGGCCGAGCCGAGGGCGACCGCGTAATTCGCCGCGGCGCTCTGCGCCCCCTGCTCATCATGCGCGAACCCCGAAGGAATCCCCCCGCTCCTGCCCCCGACCGGCTTCTCCCCCGTCGGGGCCGTCGCCGCCGCGTCCGGCTTCTTCGCGTCCGTGCCCGTCGAGGACGTCTCGTCCCCTCCCCGGTTGGCGAAGGCGATCGCCGCGATCAGGAGGACCACGACGCCCACGACCGTGACGAGGCTGCGCGGGGACGTCCGCCCGGAACGGGTGGATCTGCGCGCGCCGTAGACGTCGTCGCCCCCGCCCTCCCCCTCGGGAAGCCGCGTCCGGGTCTCCCCCGAGCCGCCGAAGAGGCCGTCGTCCCGCTCGTCGTCGAGGCTCATGCCGAGTACGCCCCCTCAACCTCTCGCTGGACCGTCACGTAGGACACGTATGACGGTAGCCCTGCTGGTTCCCGCACGGGCGCGGTGTGGTGACTCGACATCAGGGAGTTGCTACCTCAGCCGGTGGGCACGACGGACGGGTGGGGGAGAAGGGGGACAGGGAGAGGGGGACGGGTGGGGGAGAGGGGGACATAGGGACGAGGGGAAGGGGACGTGGGAGGGAACGGCGGAGGCGAGCGCGCGTGGGACCGCTAGACCGCCATGCCGTAGACGATCGTGAAGAGTGTGCCCAGCGATCCGATGATGAAGACGCCGGTCAGCCCCGCGATGATCAGGCCCTTGCCCTGCTCGGCGCTGAACGTGTCGCGCAGCGCCGTCGCGCCGATGCGCTGCTTCGCCGCGCCCCAGATCGCAATGCCGAGACAGAGGAGGATGGCGATCGCCATCACGACCTCGATCATCACGCGTGCCTCGTTGCCCAGGCTCCCGAAGGGACCCCAGTCGGGGGCGATCCCGCCGATGATGGTGGTGATATCGCCCTTTTCGGCTGCCATAAGCATGTGTAACTCACCGCCCCTAGTGGGTTGTTCTGCCACCTCTGCCCACCTCGGTGCAGAGGACAGCTCATTGTCGCCGACAATCGGGCCCGCGCATGTCGCCTTGGCGCCATTCGTTGGCTGACTTCGTACGTTTCCTCGTACGCGAGGTCCGGTGACTCTGTGTATCACGCGGTACGACGCCGGGCAATGACGGTCCGGCGCGCCTCTGACCAGGTCTTAAGTGGGCCCGAGCCCGGCGGTGCCGCGGGTCACGAAGGAGCAGTCGGTGTAGCGGTACGCGGTGCTGAGTGTCGCACCGTCGGCTCGATTGCGTACGGTGGCCCGCTTGTAGAGGAAGTGATACTCGCCGGCGGGCAGCCGCAGCGTGGTCGTGGGGTACTTCCCGACGCCGGCCCGGCAGGCCGCGTCGCCCTGGGATGTGGTGGCGTAGACGCGGCACGACGCGCAGTCCCTGAGGTTGACGGAGCCGGTGGTGGGGCCGGTGTAGAGGACTTCGAGAGCGCCGGGGCCGAGGTTGGCGACGACCAGTTCGACCGTGCCGCCGCCACGGCCGGAGGAGCGGGCGGGAGGCAGGCCGCGGCCCGCGCTCGGGCGTTCGACGGCGATCTCCGCGCGGACGGCGATGTCCTTGGCGCGGTCGCGCTTGGCGTTGCCGGGGTACTGCCGGGCGAAGTCGTTCAGGGTCTTGGCGGCCCGCGCGAAGTCGGCGTCCTTGAACTCGGCCACACCGCAGGCGTAGACGCCGCGTTCCACGGCGCGGTCGGTGGCGGCACGCAGAGCCTCGGTGTCGACCTTGCCGCCGGGCAGGGCGCCGGCGGTCGCGCCGATGGCGCGGAGCTCGACGACGTCGGGGCACGGGTCGGAGCCCTTGAGGGCGGCCGCCCGCGTGTCGATGGCGGCGCGCAGGGCGGGCTCGACCTTCGCGGCCTGGTCCGACTCGGGGAACGTACGGAGGAGTTCGCTCAGCGGGTCGTTGGCGTCGGCGCGGCCGAGGGCGGCGGCCCCGCACTCGTACAGGGAAGTGGCGAGGCGGTCGTCGGGCCAGGCGGTGAGGGAGCCGAGCCGGTCCTTGCCGGAGGGGCCGAGGATGCCGGGGACGGTCCGCAGGTGTTTGAGGGGGGTGACGGCGTCGCAGTACCGCTCGGCGGTGTAGGGGGCGGCGACGGACTTGTAGTACGCGTCGAGGCTGTCGGGCAGCCGGGCCGCCGCCCTCGACCCCCCGTGCTCCTCCGCGAGGCCGCGGTAGATCCCGAGGGCTTTCCTGTACTGCTCCTCCGTCATGCCGCCGAAGGGCCGGCCGTCGAGGCCCGCGACGATGCGGTCGGCGCTGTCGAGGCGGTCGAGCAGCATCTCCTCGACCGCCTCGTCGCGCGCGGCCTCGTACGCGAGGGCGCCGCCGACCGGCACGGCCAGCAGGACGAGGCCGAGCCCCACGGCGAGGGGCGCCCGCATCGGCCACCCGTGCCCGCCCCCTCCACGCGTGCGTACGGCACGCCGCGCCCCGTCGACCGCCACGACCACGAGAAAGACCACGTACCCGATGACGACGCCGCCGGGGACACCGTCCACGTCGACGGGCAACGCCACGAACAGCAGCGCGGCGGTCGCGGCCCAGCAAAGGGCGGCTAGCAGCCACTGCTTCAACAGGACATAGCCGAGACCGAGGCCGCTGAGGTTGAGGAGGGCGGTGAGGGCGGGGTGGGGGGAGTGGCGAGGGCTGGTGGGACGGGGTGGGAGTGCGGGGGGAGGCGGTGGGAGTGCGGGGGGTGGTTGTGGCGGCATTGGGGGTGGCGGCCCGAACTGCCCTGTCGGCGGGGCACCAGGTCGGCTTCCTTGCGGGGCTTCGCCCCGGAGCTCCTGCGACGCTCCGGGCTGACGCTCCTGCGGGGCTGCGCCCCGGACCCCCTGCTCCGCTCCGGCCACTCCGTCGTCGTCACCCGGTACCGCATCGTGCTTGTCCCCAGGTTGCATCTTCGGCTCCCCCCAGCCGCCGCATGCAGGGCGACGTATTGCGCCCAATTCCCACACGGTCGGGGAAAGTCGGACACCCGTCAACCGCGCGCGGGCCGACTGCCGCCGTCCGCTTCGGCGAGCGCCTTCATTTCGAGGAGGGGGTCCTCGAAGCTGACGTTCTCGGCGATCTGGTGGAGGAGGCTGCGGTACTCCGTGCGCCGGTGTACGGCGGTGGTGCCCAGCGCCAGTACCACCAGGCGTTTGCCGTCCGGGTGGGGGAGGTGGGCGAAGACCTGGAGTACGGGGTCCTGGGGGAGGCCGGAGTCGGCGTTCGGAGTGCGGAGGGTCTCGCTGAAGGATGCGGGGCCGCAGGGCAGTTCGAGGCACTCGATGTTCGTGTGGCCGTCGGCGCCCGTGACGGCTCGGGCGGCGGTGACGGCGGGGGCTGCGGGGGCGATGTCCCGCCAGGACACGGTGAAGAGGGAGAAGAGGAATCCGCCGCTGGGCTTGCCCTTGGCGGGGTCGGGAATGTCGTCGCGGTGCAGGCCGATGGCGCAGCGGGTGGTGCCGACCTCGGCCAGGGCGGCGAGCAGGTGCTGCCCCTGCCCGAGGTGGGCCAGGAACTGCTGGCGGGCGAGGTCGTCGTTGAGGGAGTCCAGGAGGGGGGTGAGGGCCTCGCGCAGTGCCTCGGCCCCGGGGGAGCCCGGCGGATTCAGCAACGTATGGAAGGGGATCGTGGTGAAGCCCTCGGGCTGGGCGAACCACATGTCGGCGTCAGGGTTGTGCGCAGACTCGTCGAGGATGAACCTGGGCGTGGTCACAGGGTCTTCTCTTTCGGCTTGCGCGGATCGGTGTAGGGGGTGAACCCGGCCTGACGCCCGCGCTCCACGTCTTCGGCTGTGGCACCCCACTCGGTGGTGAGGGCGTGCTCGGCCCCGGCAAGACGCTGCCGGAGGATTTTGAAGTGGCGCGGTGTCTGAGTGCTGGGTGAAGGAACGGCGATGAGGCCGATCATGCGGGGGTCACCGGCGAACCAGACCGTCTCGATCTGGGATTTCAACTCTTGTTTGGCGCGGGGTGCCATCCTGCGATGCCACCAGCCCACCCTGAGGTGGTTGGAGACGACGAGCGGGAGTTGCTGCTCGCGGTCGGCGGGGTTGGGGAACTTGAACCATCCGTACTGATTGCCGACGACGTCGGGATAGAGGCTCAGGCCGTTGGGAACCCCTCGGAGTTCTTGCCATGGGTAGGCGCGCAGAATGCGGAGTTTACGCATGGCGTTGGGGAAGTAGCCGAACACCTGGACGAAGAGTCGCCAACTCCCGTAAATGGTGTACGGAATGAAGACCCACAACACCAAGCTCTGATCGACGGGAATGACGATGAGGGCGATCCATACACCGATCCACCCGATGAGCCCGGCCACATTCTTGACCATGAGCAGAGCCCAGGCGCGTCGCGTCGGCGGATGCTGCCATGCGGAGGGGTAGTCGGCAGGGTTCATCGGGCCGCTTCTTTCTAGGGGGGTTAAGAGAAGGCGAAACGTGCGAGGGAGGGAATGCCCGGCAAGTCGAGAAGGAGACGTCCGCCATCGACCTTGGTCGATGCCTCGGACCTCTTTTCGTCGTCGTCGAGGAGCCCGTAGCCGGCAGTCATGATGCCCATGGCTCCCGACGTGACAGCCACGTTCGCAGCTGCTGTCTCGCTGGTAACCACTGCGCTGACCAGTGGGTTGCCCAGCTGGGTGATTTCCTTGCCCGCGTCCAGGGTGTGTGTGCCATAGGTGGCCAATTTCTGTCCCAGGGTCATGGCCCCGGTTCCAGCCATCACCGCCTGAGTGGCAGTGCGGCCACCCTTGACGACGGCCCCCAGCCCAGGCACCATTCCTGCGGCGTCGGCTCCGACCGAAACGACATTACCGAAGAAGTCGGCGTCGAACTCGCCCTTGGTGAAGCCGTCTTTCAGTGAGGCCCACACGACTGGGTCCGTCACTCGAAGACCGAGCGCCACCCCACTCGTAGCCGAAGCCGCCAGCATCAGCGCGGCCGCCACCCCGAGCCCCAGCGGGCCGGTGGCGATGATCGCCGCCAGCGCGAGGACTCCCGCGATGGCGCTGAGAATATCCGGCAGATTCTCCTTGACCCACTCACACGCCTTCTCGAACCAACCCGGCTCGTGCGGCGCCAGCTTGTCCGTCGCGTCGCGGATCTTTTCCGCGCGGTACTTCGACCGCTCCGCGTGCTCGCTCTGTAGACCCCGCGCCCTGCCCAGAATCCGGTCGAGCTCCGCCTGCGCGTCCTCGACCTTTCCGTCGGCGAGTTTCAGGGCCTTCTTCGCGTCGTCCTGCTTCTTGCCCTTCTTGTCCAGGTCAGGATCGTCGCCGACGGAATCGGCGTGTCCCTTCGCGGCCCTCAGCGCCTCTCGGGCGTCCTTGGCCTGCCCGTTCAGCTCCCGCGCCCGGCGCTGGAAGTCGTCGAGGTCGCGCTCCCAGCGCTCCAGTTGCTTGGCGGCCTTTTCGATGGAGCGTGCGGCGTTCTTGAGGTTGAGGGAAAGCGGCCCCTCGTCGATCGTCTCGCGGAAGGCTACGGCCGCGTCGCCTTCCCAGTAACTGCCGTCCATCAGCTTCGTGACCACCTTGCGGGTGTCACGGAGCACGGTGACGCAGCCGTCCAGCTTCTTGTACAGGTCCTTCACGGTGTCGCAGTCGCCGGGGGCGGGGTCGAAGCCGAGGTCCGGGTAGCGGGCGGCGCCTGTCACTTCGGGATCTCCACCGTGTCGTCCTTGGTCTTACCGGCCTTCTTCATGGCTTTCGTCAGCGCCTCTTCGACTTCCATGAAGGCGTTCTTGTTCTGCTCGATGATTTTGGAGAGGTCCTCCGTCTGCTCGCCGATCTGCTCCGCGCCGTACTTCCAGTCCTCTTGGAAGTCCTCGCACGCCTTGTCGAGTTCGTCAGTCCCCAGCCCGCCGACCGTCGCGCCGGCCAGGGCGCTGCGCAGGCCCTTCAAGGACGTGACGGACCCGTCGAGCAGCTTCATGAACTGTTCGAGCTCGACCGCGTCGATTCTGAGCTTCTCGGCCATCGCTGTCCCCGCCTTCGATCGGTCGCCTGATGAAGTCGTTCGCGCTCGGTGTCCATCGTGGCGGTAGCGCGAGGCGTGGGGTGGGGGTTCGGTGGGATTCGGACTAGGTCTGTGGGTCCAGGCGGAGTAGAGCCCAGGACCGATTCCCTCGCCGGGCGGGGGCGCTTAGCGTCCTCGTCATGAGAATCGGACTTATAGGGACCGGCAATGTCGCCCGGGCGTTGGCAGCGGGCTGGAGCAAGGCCGGGCACGACGTCGTACTGGGATCGCGCTCCCCGAAGGAGCGGCGGGAAGCGGATGAGCTGAAGGGGTTCACGCTCGTCGGGGTCGCCGAGGCGGGTGCGCATGGGGAGGTGGTCGTCAACGCCACGCCCGGCGCCGCGTCCGTGGACGTATTGAGGACGGTCGACGCGGCCGATCTCGCCGGGAAGGTGCTCGTCGACATCGGCGTCGGACTCACCGAGGACGGGAACCTCACGCACTCCAACCACAGCCTCGGCGAGGAGATTCAGGCGGCGTTCCCGGAGGTGCGGGTGGTCAAGACGCTCGCCACGGTGGACGCCGTCGTGATGACGGCGCCGGAAAGCCTGGAGGGGCCCGCCACGATCTTCCTCTCGGGCGACGACGCCGCCGCCAAGACGGTCACGAAGGGGCTCCTCGCCGACCTGGGATGGCCCGACGCCTCCCAGTTGGACCTGGGAGGCATCGAGACCGCGCGCGGGCAGGAGCACTTCGCGCCGTTGTTCATGGGCGTGGCTCAGGCGATCGGGTCGTACGACTTCGGGATCAGGGTCGTACCGCGGCAGCGGCGAGGCGGGCAGTAGAGCGGCGGGGGGGGGGGGCTGGTCGAGCTGGCCGGCCGGGGCGGATGTCTGATGGGGCGGGTCAGCCCGCCGGGGAGTCGCTGACCTTGCCGACCGGGCCGATGGCGAGCTTCGCGCCACCGGAGGGGGCGTCGGGGTTGGCCACCGGGAGGGAACCTGCGGGCCATGCGATGGTGACGGTCTTCGTCTCGTTCGGCGGCGTCACCAGGATCTTGGAGATGCGTACGCCGGAACCGCCGCTGTTGTTGACCGGGAACGTGATGTTGAAGGCGGCGGATTCGCCGTCCTTGATGACCGCGGGGGTGGCCTTCTCGCCGTTGCGGTTCACGGACAGCGTGTCGCCCGAGGACGTCTTCAGGTCGACGCCCGCGTAACCGTTGAGGGTGCAGTCGCGGCCGCCGCCGTTCTTGAACACGACGGTGACGACACCCTCCGTCTTGTCGGTGGAGTTGTCGACGGCGGACACCTCCAGCTCGTCGCTGCGGCAGATACCGGCCTGGCCGTTCTCGCCGGAGCCGGAGTCGGTGCCGGTGCCGGTGGCGGCGTCTGCACCACTGTTGCCGGACGAGCTGCCTCCGGTGCCCTGGTCCGAGCCACCGCCCGCCGAGGCGCTGGACGCGGAGTCCGCGGGCGCCGGGTCCGAACCGGCGGTGTCGTCGCCGTTGCACGCGCTCAGGCCGAGGGTGCTGATCAGCGCGAGGCCGGCGAGGAGCGTCTTGGTGGCGTGGGTGTGCTTCATGAGGGTTCCCCGTGAGGTGTGGTGTGGAGGTGTGGCGCGAGGTGTGATGTGAGGTGTGTCGTCTGTCGTACGAGGCCGTGGTGTCCGGCCTGGTGAACAGCGAAGCGGGGGCCGTCGGGGCGGGGCAAGGAGCGCCGGACGATCAGGGACGCTGGAACACTCCCGCCACCTCTGACCTGCGGAAACGCCCGTTCCCTGGAACGGTGCCATGGGACGCTACGATCATGAACATGACCCTGCGCGCACCTCTTCGTATGCTCACCGCCGTGGTCGCGGTCGGCGCACTCGCTCTGTCGGTCTCCGGGTGCGAGGAAGAGGACGGTGGGAGCGGGGCGAAAGGGGGCGGTGCGTCGGAGTCTTCCGGATCTTCCGGACCTTCCGGCTCTTCCGGGTCTTCCGGCTCCTCGCGTACTGCTGGCTCATCGGGCTCGCCGGGGTCCCCAAGCGATACGGGCGGCGATGCCAACCCCGGTCGTAACGGCGGCGCCAGCGGCGGTCCCGGCGTGCGGCAGAAGATGATGCTCGACAACATGCCGGAGGCCGGCATGGTCATGGCGGCGGGCGAGTACGTGCAGCGCTTCACCACCTGCGAGCGCTACAGCATCGACCCGTCGGACGAGCGCTACTACCCCATGGACGAGAATTTCGACGAGACGTGGGGCGTGCAGTTCCGCGGGACGTGCGACGACGGGGCGCGCGGGTACATCCGCGTCTTCAAGACGAGCGACATGAGGAAGTTCCAGACCGCCTACAAGGCGGACGTCGCCGCGCGCATGAAGACCAACGACCTCGCCGCCATCAAGGGCGGTTTCGCGATCGGCAAGGACTTCGCCGTGATCGCGCCCGGCGAACGGACGATCCGTGACCTGTCGGCGTCGGGCCTGCTGATCCTCAACTGCAACCCGAACTTCCAGCCGACCGGGGATGTCTCCACGGCTCCGGCGCTGGTGGAGGGGTGCGTGCTGACGGACGAATTCGTCGGCTAGCGACGGGGAGGGAGGGGAGGGGGCGAGGGGGGGCGGGGCTTCTCAGCGTTCGCCCTTCGGGGCGCCGTACCAGCGCCACTTGGTCGGGCGGGGGCGGTCCGGCAGGTCGCCGCGGCCTGTCGCCCACAGGAGGGTGGGCCACGGCTCCGTGTCCGTCGGGGCGTCCGGGAAGAGGCGGTTCAGGACGCGGGCGCAGAGGTCCGCGGGCGGGTTCCAGGCGTCGCGGCTGCCGAGACCGCCCGTGATGTCGTACGTGTGGACCAGTGTCTCCACGATGCCCATCGCGGCGAAGCCCTCCGGGTCGGAGACGCCCCAGCAGTGGTGGGCGCGGACCGTCGGCGGTGTGGTGGCGACCATGCCGGTGAGGAGGGCGCCGCACGCCTCCACGACCTGTAGCAGGCCCGCGACGCCCGCATCGCGGTCGGCGAAGGTGACGTTGGCGGGGCCGCCGTCCCTGCGGCGGTACCAGAGGAAGGGCACCTCGGTGTCCAGTGGAGGCTGCTGCGGGCCGAGTTGGACGGCGTACGCGAAGAGGTCGTCCGCGAGGTGCTCGGCGGTCTCCCAGCAGTCCCAGTCGAGTCCGCCCGCCCCGGCGCTCCAGTCGGCGTCGGCGGGTGCGGCCCGGAGGGTGGAGACGGCCAGGCGTACGGCGGTGGTGACGTCTGCGGCGGTGACGGGGGCGAGGGTGGGGGCGGGTGGGTCTACGGTCTCGGGCATGGCGGGACGGTAGCAGCGGCTGTGCGGGGGGTGGCCAGCGGATTTCGGCGAGCCTGGGTGGCTGAGCGGTGGGGTGGTGGCTGAGCGGTGGGGGTGGCTGGATGGTGACTGGGTGGCCGCCGGGCGGAGCTTAGAGTGCCCGGATGACAGAGACCCGTCTCCGCCTGGAGAAGATCACGCGCGACAACGTCGAGACCGCGATCGGGCTCAGCGTCCGCCCCGACCAGGAGCGGTTCGTCTCCCCGGTGGTCAAGTCGCTCGCCGAGGCCTACGCCTCGCCGGATGTCGCCTGGCCGCGACTCATCTTCGACGGGGAGGAGTTGGTGGGTTTCGTGATGGCGTTCTTCGGGGTCCAGTTCAACCCTGAGATCCCCGGCGACCGCCGCCGCTCCGGGCTCTGGCGGTTGAACGTGGCGGCGGGGCGGCAGGGGCGGGGGTACGGGCGGTTCGCCGTGGAGAGTGTGTGTGAGGAGTTGCGGCGGCGGGGGGAGTCGGTGGTGACGGTGACGTGGGCGCAGGGGGAAGGCGGGCCCGAGGGGTTCTATCTGGGGCTCGGGTTCCGGCTGACGGGGGAGATGAGCGGGGATCAGGTGGTCGGGGAGATGTCGCTGGTACAGGGCCGCTGACTCAGGAGCCGTCCGCGACGCCTGTCCACCTTCGACTCACTCCGCTCCCTCCGCCCCTTCCACTCCCTCCACGAAGTGGTCGAACTCGCCCGCCTGTACCCCGAGCACGAAGGCGTCCCACTTCTTCTGCGTGGTCGTGACGACGTTGTCGGGGTCGCTCGTCTCACGGAGGTAGACCGCGTCGTCCTCGCCGAAGGCGATCTCGATCCAGGGGCCGGGGCCCGGCTCGTCCTCGGGGGCGGCGCGGACCCAGTCGAGGTCGGCGGGGATTTCGGGGCGGGGGGTCTCGGTCATTTTCCGCTTCTCTGGGTGGGGTCGGGCTCCGGGGCTGGGTCCGGGGCGGGTTCCGGTGCGTTGTCGTCCTCGAGCGGCTCGGTGAAGGAGACCGTCCGGAGGATCGCCGTCATGATGTTGCAGAACTCGGTCCAGTAGTCCGTGGACGCGGTGTGGAGCGTGAAGACGGCGGTGAACGGGCCCGTGGGGAACGGGACATGGACCTGTATCTGTCCGGTGAGGAGATCCGTCGGCTCGCCGGTCGCCGTGATCTCGGGGTTCAGCTTGTACTCGGTCAGGGTGACGCAGGAGACGGCGGGGCCGCAGGGCAGGTCCAGCCAGCGGGCGTCGTTGTGCGGGGTGCTGGAGAGGGTGGCCAGGATGCCCTGGGCGACGGTTTCGGTGTCGCCCGGTGCCTGGTCGGTCGGGACGGCCGCGACGGTGAACGCGCACTGGGCGACGCCGGCGGAGGGCTCCGCTTCTTCTGCGTCCTCCGCCGTGGAGAAGAGCCCCATCGCCGAGTACGAGACGCCGGTCGCCGCCATGAGTTCGGCCAGGCCCGCGTAGTACGGGGCGGCGGGTTCCCAGATGCGGTCGTCGCCCCGGGAGTAGAGGCCGCGTACGAACTCGTGGGCGCGTTCGGTGCGCTCCTCCGGCGTTGCGGCGAGGGGGAGGGCGTGGAAGCCCTCGGGGATGTTGAACCAGAGGGGTGGGGGGTCGAGCGGGTCGGCCGACGGCGTGGGAAGGCTGGTGGGGGAGGTCATGGGGGAGTGTCCAGGTCCGGGTGCGTGGGCAGGGTCAGAAGTCTTCGGGGTGGTATGCGGCGTAGTCCAACTCGGTGCCGTCGGCGTTCATGCTCAGGTCGCGACTATTGGCACCGGAGAACGCGCTGAGCTCGCTCGGCACAAGGGCCTCGGCGCGGTAGTGCCCGCACGGTCGGCGTGTGACAAAGGGTTCTGACAGGTCCGGCGCGCGAGCGGTGGCGAGGAAATGATCGACGGCATCCCGTTGTGCCGGGGCCAGTGATTCCAGTGGGATCAGGTCAAGAGGAGAGATCAGGTATCGAGTGAGTTTGCTCCGGGTCGGCGAATTCAGGGTGCTCAACCTGCACCATGAGCCGTCGGTGAAGGACAACTTCACGTCCCAGCCGTCTTTGAAATCGCGCGGCTCGACTTTGCCGATGGTGGAACGGGGGGTTTCCCAGAGAACCTCGTCCTCGATACGGGCGAGGTCCTTCTTGTAGAAGGGGAGGCCGACGATGACCAAGCGACGGTCGGTGACGATGGCGTGGGTGCGGTAGTGCTCGTCGTTCGAACGCCCGGGGTCCAGTTGCCAGGGCAGAGTACGGGCGAGAGTGCCCGGGGCGGCCCACATGACGGGGAAGTCCTCGACTTCATCAGCGGGCTCGTCCGGAGTGTCCGATCCGGCATCGTCGAAGGCGCTCCCACTGAGATTGCCCCCGGCAGCGCTGAGCACAGCCATGATGGCGCCACCCAGGGCCAGCATCCCGCCCTTTCCGGCTTTGCGTGCCAGCGATGCGCTGCCCGATCGGGCCGTGTACACGGGGCCTGCCGGCCAGCCGGCCAGATCGTTCTGGATGTCGTTGCGCTCGGTGTCGCGGAACCAACGCATTCCCTTGACGCGCGTGGCCGCACCCGTGGCAAAGGTGACCGGTGCGCGAGCGAGAAGTGTCTCACCCGGTTCGGGCTGCCAGATGTCCATGTTCGTATGGCTCTTCCTCTGCGGCGGCTCAGGCTCCGTTGCCCGACGTTCACTCTGTCACTTGGCGCTCTCAGCCACCGGCTGCCGACTGCGCGAATTGGTCGCCGGGGAAGAGCGCTTCGCCCACGTGCTGGTGGATGCTTGTCACCTTGGGGAAAATCTTGAGCCCCGCATCTATGGCGATACCGGCGCCCATGGGGTCGATGTTCACCTTGGGGAGCAGGTTCAGCCCCTTGGAACCGACCCATTGGCCTTCGTGATATCCCGCGGCGGCGAGGCCGCCCATGCGGGACGCGAGCCCACTGGTGGCGTGTGCGACCTCGTAGACTTCGCTGGACTGGCCGCCGATCTTCACCAGGCCCGGCATACCGATGCCGCCCGTGAGCCCACGCGAGTTCTTCCCGAACGCCATGAGGATTTTCGCGTCGCCAATTTTGGTGTAATTGAACCCTTTGCCGAGGTTGGTGGCCATGGTTGCCGCCTTGCCCTTACCGACAACCTTGACCCCCTTCCCGAACATCCCGATCCCCGGCATGAGCCCCACCGCGTCCAGCCCCATCTGCGCCCAACTCACATCCGCCCCGCCCATCTTCGCCAGCCCGTGCGCCCCCAGCGCGAGCCCGCTCGTGATGAGTGCCGCCGTGCCGAAGA
This sequence comes from Streptomyces sp. NPDC030245, assembly GCF_055572995.1. NCBI lineage: Bacteria > Bacillati > Actinomycetota > Actinomycetes > Kitasatosporales > Streptomycetaceae > Streptomyces > Streptomyces sp. NPDC030245. Next base: position 28,463 of record NZ_JBVICF010000004.1, read on the forward strand.
CCGCGGCCAAGGGCGGGAACGGGAGCGTGACGATGGCGAGGAGGCCCAGGACCGCCGTCAGGTCGCTCAGGAGGTCGCCGATGAGTTTGATCAGGTCGGCGTGGTCCTTGAGCCACTTCCCCGTGGCGTCCCACGCCTCCTTGACGCCCTTGGTGAGCTTGTCCCAGAAGCCCGGCTCGTCCGGGGCGATGTCACCCGCCTTGTCGAGCTCCTTGCTGATCGCGTCGGCGGCTTTGCTGTAGCGGTCCTCCAGGTCGTGGACGTCGCCGATGACCCCGTCGACGTCGCCCGACGCCTTTGCGGCCTCCTTGCTGTCGGGCTTCGCCTCGGAGCGGGCGTCCAGTTTGTCGCCGGCCTTCTTCTCCAGACGGTCGGCCTCGTTCTGGAATTCCTGGAGTTCCCGCGCCCAGCGGTGCAGGGCGCGCGACGCCTTGTCGAATGATTGGTGGCTCTTGCGGATGAGCGGGGTGACGTCCTCACCTATGTACTCGGTGAAGGCGAGCGCCGCCTTGCCTTTCCACGCCCCGCACTCGATCCGCTCCAGGTCCCGGACCGCGGTGCCGAGTTCCGTCGCCAGTCCGCCCAGCTTCTTCGCGAGCTCACGGGTGTCCTCGACGTCACCCGGCGTGGGGTCCCAGCCTATGTGGGGGAACGCAGGTCGCTTGGTTCCCACGTCAGTGGCCCCCGCCCCTCTTCTCCGCGGACTTCTTCTTCGCCGTCTTGAGTGATTCGGCGAGGGCTTGGTCCAGTTTGCTGAACTCCTCGTCGATCTTGTCGATCATTTTGACGGCACCCTGGGTGTGCTTGCCGAGCTGCTTGACGCCGTAGCCCCATTCGTCGGCGAATTCCTGGACGTCCTCGGCGAGTTTGCCCGTGCCGACGACCGAACCGTCGGTGTTCTTGAGAGTCCGGCGTGCGGCGTCCATGCGGTCGCTGACGGAGGAAAACGTCTTCTTGAGGCTCTCGAAGACCGTTCCGTCGAGACGGAGGTCGCTCATGGTGTCGTTCCAGCCTTCTGTGCGTGGTCGTGGCGCGGTCAGCGGTTGACGGATTGGATCTCGCGTACGACGACGTCCTGCGTCGTGCCGAACTCGCCGGGGGGCAGGCCGCCGCCCTGGCCGTTCGTGCTCGTCCAGCTGACCTCCCAGGTGAGGGTGGCCTTCAGCTCGTACGAACCGTCGCGTGACGACCGCAGGTACCGCACTCCGCACGGCGGGTCCGTGTCCGCCGGGGTGCCCTTCGCCCGGGGCGTGCCGATGCGGCCGCCCTCGATCGGGCACTCGCCGGAGGAGGGGTACGTCTCGGCGTCCGACGTGCCCGGCTCGATCTTCAGGGAGACCGGCTTGGCGGTCGTCGTCGCGGAGAGGCCCGTCCCGGGCAGGGTCGCGGTGACCGAGATCTCCTTGAACCTGGCCTTGTCCAGCCACGCCCACGTGGGCAGGTTGACCTTCGTCTCACCCTCGGGCGCCATCTCGACCTCGGTGTCCGGGACGGGGAGCTGGCCGTACGCGTACTCGGCGAGGATCTTCGGAGTCACCGCGAGCGGTTCCTTCGGGGTCTCCCCGTCCTTCACCCAGAACGGCATCCGGTTACAGGCCTTGGCCTCTGGTTCGTCCTTGCGCTTGTCGTCGACGGCTGCCGCCCAGAACTTCCCCTCGCCCTGCTTGTCGAGGTTGTAGTCCTTGTACGGCTTGCCGTCCTTGAAGTACGAGTCGAAAATCCCGCCGACGAGGTCGCCGATGCCCCAGACCTTGAACTTCCGGATCGTCTTGACCGTGGCTTCGATCTGCTTCGGCGTGTACGCGGGTTCGTACCAGCAGGCCGGCGGGTCCCAGTTGCTGTTGGCTGGGGTCAGCGTGCCGGTCTTCGCGGACTGAGGGCTGCCCTCGACCCTTGTCTGGATCCTCGTCTGGATGCCGAGGTTCTTTCCTTGGCGGGTGCCCTGGGACTGCTGCTCGCTGCCCACGTTGGCCACGTCATCCCCTCCCGAGACGCCGCCGCCGGCATAAGCGGCTCCGGGAGCCAGGGCCACGGCCACTGCAATGACAGGAGCGGCCCAACAGGTGGACGCCCGCAGACCGATCACATGCACTTCTTCGCCCCCGCGGTCGACGTGACGGAATCCGTCTGCCAGACACCCTTGTCGTTCTTCTGAACGCGCGTATTGAAGAAGGTGTAATCGCTCGCGGAGCCCTGGATCGACCGGTCCACCTTGCCGGTCTTCAGATCCTTGGGATACGTCTTGGTCCCGTCCTGGCAGTACGTCACCGCTGCCACGCCGTCCTTGAGGAAGGTGACCTTGCGGTCGTAGTACCGCGTGGTCCCGACGAAGCTCCGGTTCTTCTTCTGGAACCCCCGGACGTACTCAGCCGAGGAGATCAGCGCGTCGCCCGCCGCATAGAACTTCAGCGCTGGGTGGTCCTCCGCCTCGACCGTCACCGCTTCGATCAGGGAGTCGACCCACCGCTCATTGTCCGCAAGCACCGCATCCTTCTTGGGATCACCGGTCTTGCCCCCCTCGAAGACGTTCTTCACGTCCTTCGGGAGCTTGATCTCCGGGCGGTCGATGCCGTCGTCCGACGCCTTCGGGGACGGGGATTTGTCTCTCTGCGTGCCCGAGTCCGCGCCCGCGATCTTCTCGTTGTCCTTGGACTCTCCGTCGCCTCCTCCGCAGGCGGAGAGCGTCAGGGCCGCTGCCGTGGTCAGGGCGGCGGCTGCGAGCAGGGCGGGGCGGCGGTTCACGGTCGGCTCCTGAGGGGGGAGGGTTCGCTGGAGTGAACCAAGCTATCGATGGAGTGCTGGACGGCTCCAATGGGAGGTTCGTCGAATGGCGCGCCATATGGGGCCATAACGGCTGCCAGTGATCCTTCTCCGATGTGCGGTGATCGTGCGGTGACCCCTCTCGATGTCGTACGCGGCCTCTACACTGAGCGCCGGTGGACTACCGGCGGGCGAGGGGTGGTTGACGGTGCGTAAGACGTGGCTGGTCGCGTCCGTCGGGGTCGGTGGGGCCCTCAGTTTCGTCGCGCTGCTCGTCTTCGGGACGTACATGGCGGCCGGCAGCATCGCGGGGGGCGGAGGAGGCGGGTCCGTCGGGCTCGCCAAGGGGGCCGTGCCCGCCACCTATCAGCCCCTCGTGCAGAAGTGGGGCAACCTCTGCAAGGCCATCAACCCCGCGCTGCTCGCCGCGCAGCTGTATCAGGAGAGCGGGTTCAACCCGCGGGCCAAGAGTCCGGCCAACGCGCACGGGATAGCGCAGTTCATCCCCGGCACCTGGGCCGCGCACGGGCTCGACGGGGACAAGGACGGGGACCGGGACGTCTGGGACCCGCAGGACGCCATCCCGTCCGCCGCCTCGTACGACTGCAAGCTCGCGAAGTATGTGAAGGACGCCCCCGGGGATCCGACCAAGAACATGCTCGCCGCTTACAACGCGGGGGCGTACGCCGTCATCAAGTACGGCGGGGTCCCGCCCTACCGCGAGACCCAGAACTACGTGAAGACCATCACCGACCTGTCGAAGAGCTTCGCCCGGCCCGTGGGCCGCGTCGAGCCCTCGCGGCAGGCCGCGGGCGCCATCTACTACGCGCAGAAGAAGCTCGGCACCCCGTACCTGTGGGGCGGCAACGGCACCGCCGACCAGGGCGGCCGCTTCGACTGCTCCGGCCTCACCCTCGCCGCCTACCGCTCCGTCGACATCACCCTGCCCCGCGTCGCCAATGACCAGTACAACGCCGGACCGCACCCCAAGCGGAGCGAACTGCTCCCCGGCGACCTCGTCTTCTTCTCCGACGACCTCACCAATTCCCGTGCCATCCGGCACGTCGGGATCTACGTCGGCGGGGGGTACATGATCAACGCCCCGCGGCCGGGCGCGGTGATCCGGTTCGACCCCATCGACACCCCGGACTATTTTGGCGCGACTCGTGTCACCGAGGACGGCGCCGAGGCCGTGCCGGCCAAGCGGTCGGCGGCCTGAGGCGCTCCGCGCGGGGGTGCGCGGGCGCGTGCGCATGGCGTGATGTGGCTTGAACCCTCCGTTAAAACACTCCCCTGAGCTGCGGCGATGTATCTCTCTTCGGTAACGTCTGAGTGATCTTTCGGTGGAGGGTGGAACGTAGGACAGGGGAGCGGGCGTTCCCTTGACTGGACCGACAACGGGGGTTGATGGAGAGGGTGCACGGGAAGGTGTGCCCATGGGCTAGAGACAAGGGGCCACAGCGCCATGGCTGGACTCGATGAAACCGGGTCGAACCCCGATGTCAGCCTGCTCTACGACATCAACGGCCTCACGAAGGACACCCCGTCCTGGTTCGACAGCGCCCTGGCGTTCGTCGGGGAGTACGGCTTGTTGCTCGCCCTCGTCCTCCTCGTCGTGTGGTGCTGGTGGGGCCAGCGCAGGCGCGGCACGCTCGACGAGGCCGCCTCGTCCGTCGCCGCCGTCGTCTGGGCGCCGCTCGCCGCCGGCATCGCCGTCCTGGTCAACGTCCCCATCCGCAGCTTCGTGGAGCGGCCTCGCCCGTTCCGCGACCACCGCGGCATCGAGCTCCTCGTCGACGGCAAGAACGACTACTCCTTCGTCAGCGACCACGCCACCCTCGCCATGGCCATCGGCGCCGGACTCTTCGTCGCCAACCGGAAGTTCGGGCTCGTCGGCCTCGGCCTCGCCGCCCTCGAAGGCTTCTGCCGCGTCTTCATGGGCGTGCACTATCCGACGGACGTCGTCGGCGGCTTCGCGCTCGGCACCGCCGTCACCCTGCTCCTCTCGCCGCTCGCCATGGCCCTGCTCACACCGCTCACCAAGGTGATCGGGCGGTCGTCCGGGCGCGTGGGCCGGCTGGTGTGGGACCGGAAAGTCGGCCCCGTCGCCCCGCTGAACGGGACGGCGTCGCCGTCGGGCGCCGCCTCGGCGGACCCGGACGAGCGGGATCTCGCCGCGTAGCGCTCACCCCCGTGCGGAGCGGGTCGCCAGTGAGGGTGCCTACAGCGCCTGCGGGAAGTCGAAGAACCTCCCCGGGTCGTACTGCTTCTTCAGCTTCTTCAGGCGCGGCGCCGCGTCCCCGTAGTACGCCTCGCGCCAGTTCGTCAGCGTCGGGTCCGTGTAGTTCTGGTACGCCGCCCCGGACGCGTACCGCCCCATCGCCCCGTGCGCCTTTTTCAGCCACGACCGGGCGGGTGAACCGGAGGTGCCCGCGCGCCACGACGCGATGTACTGCGCCAGCATCCGCGAGCGGCGGTGCACGAAGGCCGTCGCCGTCGGGTCGACGCGGTTGATGGCGCCGCCGAGCGCGGTGAGCGCGATGCTGCCCGCGCTCGCGCCCGTCACGTTCTCGATCTGGGAGAGCAGTGTGCGGATGCCCGCCGCCGACAGGGAGCGGTCGAAGAAGTCGGAACTCGCCGCGTACGTCTCACGCTTGAGGGCGCCCCGCGGGCTGCGGCCCGGCGTCGCGCCGGGCAGGTGGCACTGGGCGTCCGACGCGAAGGACGAGCAGCCCGCGTACACCTCCATCGCCTCCTCGTACGTACGCCGCTTGAGGGAGACGCTGCGCGCGGGGGCGCCGACCTTGTCGGCGAGGCGGTCGACGGCGTTCTGAAGCTCGCCGTACGTCCCGAGGGAGAAGCAGGCGACGGAGACGGTCGGGGTGCCGCCGGGGGTGTTCGCCAGGTGGAGGGACGACCAGATCTCGTCCGGCTGGCCTGGGGCCCACGCCTGCCAGGCCTTGACGACCGCCGACGCCTTCGACCAGGGCCAGGTCAGATACGCGGAGACGCCCTGGGGCGCGGCGTGCGTGCGGAAGCCGAGCTCGGTGACGATGCCGAAGTTGCCGTTGCCCGCGCCGCGCAGCGCCCAGAACAGGTCCTTGTGCTCGGACGCGGAGACCGTGAGCTCCTTGCCGTCCGCCGTGACGATCTTCGCGGAGGTGAGGCTGTCGCAGGTCAGGCCGTACGCCCGGGAGACGACGCCGTGGCCGCCGCCGAGGGCGAGCCCGGAGATGCCGACGGTCGGGCAGGAGCCCGCCGGTATGGTGACGCCCTTCGCGGCGAGCGAGCGGTAGACGTCGATGAGCTTGGCGCCCCCGCCGATGGTGGCCGTGCGGCCGCTCGCCCGGATCCTGCTCAGCTTCGACACGTCGATGATCAGCCGGCCGTTGCCGGAGGACCAACCCGCGTACGAGTGGCCGCCGTTGCGTATCGCGACGGGGGTGCGGTGCGTGCGGGCGTACGCGAGGGCGGTGCGGATGTCGTCGGGGTGCGCGACGTACGCCACCGCGGTGGGCCTCAGGTCGTCGTAGCGGGTGTTGTACAGCTGGCGGGCCGCCGCCCACTTGGCCTCGCCGGGCCTGACGAGGGTGCCGTCCAGGTCGCGGGCGAGCGCCTTGAGGGTGGCGGGGGAGGAGGCCGCGGCGCTGGACGTCCTGATGGGCGTGCCACCGGAGTTGCCGGCGCCGCCGGCGGCGTCAGCGCTGCCGCTGCGTGACACGGTGCCTCCCGTCCCGCCGTCCTGGCCGCCGGTGCAGCCCGCGACCGTGGCGGCGGCCAGCGCGGCCGCCGTCGTCCCGATGAACGTACGCCGTTCCATGTCGCCCTCCCGTTGTTTCCCGGAGAACGAGACGGTGTGCGGGGCGCCGGGGTTCCGTGCGCAGGGCCGTCGTGGCCGTGGCAGGGGCTGTCAGGGGGACGCCTCGTGTTCGGCTCCGTCCGTGCGCGCCTTGCTGCGGGCCCGCCGGGCCGGGCCGCGCCAGCCGCAGGTGCAGTGCGCCGCGACGAACCTCCCCTTCTCGACCGTCGTCGTGCGGTGGGGTGCGGGGTCTTGCTGATCGGCCACGCGGTCACCGTACCGACCTCGCGTGACGGGTCAACGAACTGGTCGTTATCGACAACGACGGGGGAACGGTCAGGCGCGGAAACGCTTGGGGGTACACAGGCGATGGTGCTGCGGCACAGGCGCACGGGCGGAGCGGCCGCCGTGGTCGCCGTGATGGGACTGATGGCCGTCACCGCCGGGTGTTCGGACCTCGGCGCCGCGGCCGACGGCAGCGCCGCGGGTGACCCCGGCGACGTGGTGCGGCGGTCCGCCGACGCGCTGGTCGCGGCGGGCAGCGCGAAGGCGAACACGTCCATGGAGATGGCCAGCGGCGGTACGCGCGTCACCATCCGCGGCACGGGCGTCTACGACTTCCGGCGGCAGCTCGGGCGGTTCGAGGTGGTGCTGCCGCCCGATCCCGCGGGGGCCGACGAGCACCGGCCGATCACCGAGCTGATGACCGCGGGCGCGCTCTACATGAAGAACCGCGGGGCCGGGGTGCCCGCGGACAAGTGGGTGCGGATCGAGACACGTTCGCTCTCCGACGGCAACCTCGTCACCGGCGGTGCCACGGACCCCCTCGCGGCGGCGGAACTGCTGCGCGGGGCGCGCAAGGTGGGGTTCGTGGGGCAGGAGCGCGTCGGTGGGACGGAGGTGCGGCACTACCGCGGTGTCGCGGACCTGCGGACCGCGGCGCGGGCCGCCTCCGCAGGTCAGCGCGGTGCGCTGGGGGTCGCGGCGGCGAAAGGGTTCAGCAAGGGGGGCGTCCCCTTCGACGTCTATCTCGACGACCGCGGGCGGGTGCGGAAGCTGCGGCAGCAGTTCACCGTGGCCGAGGCGAACGTGGCGTCGACCACACTGCTCTTCGACTTCGGGGTGCCCGCGAAGGTACGACTTCCGGCCGACAAGGACATCTTCGCCGGGAAGATTGCCGGGCAGTAGTCGCGTACTACTGGTGGAAATGGTCCGTCCGTGCCATGCGCGGTCCGTGCACCGCTCCCTACCCTGGGAAGTCGGCATCAGGAAGAGGTGATGAACGTGGCTCCGACGCGTGGCGGTACGGCGGTTCAGGACCACGTCGCCCTCGCCGAGATCGAACTGTGCGGCGAACTCATCATCGCGGCGAGCGCGGCGGCCGAGCGCCTGAGCTTCGACCGGATCGACGAGGTCCTGAAGGTCACCGACGTGCGGGAGGCCGGCCGGGCCTCCGGTGACGACCGCCGCTGAGGGTCCCGTCCGGGGCCCTCAGCGGCAGTGGCCGCGGCTGCCGATGCCGGGCCGCCTCATGTGCGCAGCATGCGGGCGATCGCCTTCGTGGCCTCTTCGACCTTCGCGTCGATCTCCTGGCCGCCCTTGACCGCCGCGTCGGCGACGCAGTGCCGCAGGTGCTCCTCCAGGAGCTGGAGCGCGAAGGACTGGAGGGCCTTGGTGCTCGCCGAGACCTGCGTGAGTATGTCGATGCAGTAGACGTCCTCCTCGACCATGCGCTGGAGGCCGCGGATCTGGCCCTCGATGCGGCGCAGGCGCTTGAGGTGCTCGTCCTTCTGCTTGTGGTACCCGTGCACTCCGTGGTCGTGGTCGGAGGGCGCTTCGGGCGCCCCCGGGGTGGGCACGGCCGCGTCGGCCGCCTCGGTGGTCGTCATCGCGTCCTCCTCCTGTTCGGTGGATCCACATACCCGATCCGTATACCCCCGGTGGGTATATGATAGCTGATTTCCCGGGGGGTGTGCTGATCACTGTGCCTGATGGGCGACACTGGGGGGCGGCCGGTTAGCCGTGGCCGGATGATGCGCCTAGCATCAGCCTGACCGCATCCAAAGCACCCCGAGGACCCCACGTGCGCTTTCGTCTGACCCCCAGGGAGACGAGCTTCTACGACATGTTCGCCGCATCCGCGGACAACATCGTCACGGGCTCGAAGCTCCTCATGGAACTGCTCGGAGCGGACTCTTCCGCGCGAGCCGAGATCGCAGAGCGTATGCGGGCCGCGGAACACGCGGGAGACGACGCGACGCATGCGATCTTCCACCAGCTGAACTCCTCGTTCATCACGCCGTTCGACCGCGAGGACATCTACAACCTCGCGTCGTCCCTGGACGACATCATGGACTTCATGGAGGAGGCCGTCGACCTGGTCGTCCTTTACCAGGTCGAGGAGCTCCCCAAGGGCGTCGAGCAGCAGATCGAGGTTCTCTCGCGGGCCGCCGAGCTCACCGCGGAGGCCATGCCGAACCTGCGGACCATGGAGAACCTCACCGAGTACTGGATCGAGGTCAACCGTCTGGAGAACCAGGCCGACCAGATCCACCGCAAGCTCCTCGCGCAGCTCTTCAACGGCAAGTACGACGCCATCGAGGTGCTGAAGCTCAAGCAGATCGTCGACGTCCTCGAAGAGGCCGCCGACGCCTTCGAGCACGTGGCGAACACTGTGGAGACCATCGCGGTCAAGGAGTCCTGAGGCCCCGCCATGGACACCTTTGCTCTGATCGTGACGATCGGCGTCGCGCTCGGTTTCACGTATACGAACGGCTTTCACGACTCCGCGAACGCCATCGCCACCTCCGTCTCCACCCGTGCGCTGACGCCCCGCGCGGCGCTCGCCATGGCCGCGGTGATGAACCTCGCCGGTGCCTTCCTCGGCAGCGGCGTCGCCAAGACCGTCAGTGAGGGGATCATCGAGACCCCGCACGGCGACAAGGGGATGTGGATCCTCTTCGCGGCCCTGATCGGCGCGATCGTGTGGAACCTCATCACCTGGTACTTCGGACTGCCCTCCTCCTCGTCGCACGCGCTCTTCGGCGGCATGGTGGGCGCCGCGCTCGCCGGCGGGATCGGCGTCATCTGGTCCGGGGTCGTCGACAAGATCGTCATCCCGATGTTCCTGTCGCCGGTGGTCGGCCTCGTCGCCGGTTATCTGGTGATGTGCGCCATCATGTGGATGTTCCGCAAGTCCAACCCGCACAAGGCCAAGCGCGGCTTCCGCATCGCGCAGACGGTGTCGGCGGCCGGCATGGCCCTCGGCCACGGTCTTCAGGACGCGCAGAAGACGATGGGCATCGTCGTGATGGCGCTCGTCATCTCCGACGTGCAGAGCGCGGACGCGCCCATCCCGATCTGGGTCAAGGTCGCCTGTGCGCTGATGCTCTCCGCCGGTACGTACGCGGGCGGCTGGCGCATCATGCGGACCCTCGGCCGCAAGATCATCGAACTGGACCCGCCGCAGGGCTTCGCCGCAGAGACGACCGGCGCGGGCATCATGTTCACGACGGCGTTCATGTTCCACGCGCCGATCTCGACGACGCACGTCATCACCTCCGCGATCATGGGTGTGGGTGCGACGAAGCGGGTGAACGCGGTGCGGTGGGGTGTTGCCAAGAACATCATCCTGGGCTGGTTCATCACGATGCCTGCGGCTGCCTTGGTGGCGGCGGCCAGCTTCTGGATCGTGAACCTGGCGTTCTTGTAGCTCGAAGAGATGGAGGAAAGGCCCGCCCCCGGGAGCCAGGGGCGGGCCTTTCTTGTTGTCCCTGCGGTGGCACCGCCATGCAGCACCGCGGGGAGTCGGGGGGGCTCAGCCGAAGCGGCCCGAGATGTAGTCCTCGGTGGCCTGGACCGACGGGTTGGAGAAGATCCGCTCCGTGTCGTCGATCTCGATGAGCTTGCCGGGCTGGCCGACGGCGGCCAGGTTGAAGAACGCGGTGCGGTCCGAGACACGGGCCGCCTGCTGCATGTTGTGCGTCACGATGACGATCGTGAAGCGCTCCTTCAGCTCGCCGATCAGGTCCTCGATGGCGAGGGTCGAGATCGGGTCGAGGGCCGAGCAGGGCTCGTCCATGAGCAGGACGTCCGGCTCGACGGCGATGGCGCGCGCGATGCACAGCCGCTGCTGCTGGCCGCCGGAGAGGCCGGAGCCCGGCTTGTTGAGGCGGTCCTTGACCTCGTTCCAGAGGTTCGCGCCCTTGAGGGACTTCTCGACGACGTCGTTCAGCTCGCTCTTCTTGTACGAGCCGTTGAGCTTCAGGCCCGCCGCGACGTTGTCGAAGATCGACATCGTGGGGAACGGGTTCGGGCGCTGGAAGACCATGCCGACCGTGCGGCGCACGTTCACCGGGTCGACACCGCTGCCGTACAGGTCCTCGTCGTCCAGGAGCACCTTGCCCTCGACGCGGCCGCCGGGGGTGACCTCGTGCATACGGTTCAGGGTGCGCAGGAACGTGGACTTGCCGCAGCCGGACGGGCCGATGAAGGCCGTCACGGAGCGGGGCTCCACGGTCATCGAGATGTCGTCGATCGCCTTGTGGGAGCCGTAGTAGGCGGTCAGGCCCGATACGTCGATTCGCTTGGCCATGGGGATCACTGCTTCTTTCGGAGTTCTGCGAGAAAGGTCGCTGATATGGCCGCTCAGCGGCCCGTCTTCGGGGCCTTCCAGCGGGCTACGCCGCGGGCCGCCAGGTTGAGGATCATGATGAAGCCGATGAGGGCGAGGGCCGCGGCCCAGGCGCGGTCGTACGACGCGTCGGTGCCCGCCGCGTACTGCTGGTAGATGTACAGCGGCAGCGAGCCCTGCGCCCCGTCGAACGGGTTCGTGTTGATCATGGGGGTCACCCAGACCAGCAGCAGGACCGGCGCGGTCTCACCGGCGATGCGGGCCACCGAGAGCATGACGCCCGTGGTGATGCCGCCGATCGCGGTGGGCAGGACGACCTTGAGGATGGTCCGCCACTTCGGCACACCGAGGGCGAGCGAGGCCTCGCGCAGCTCGTTCGGGACGAGCTTGAGCATCTCCTCGGTGGAGCGCACGATCACCGGCATCATCAGGATGGCGAGCGCCATGGCGCCGGCCCAGCCGGAGAAGTCGAAGCCGAGGATCAGGATCCAGAAGCTGAGGACGAAGAGGCCCGCGACGATCGAGGGGATGCCGGTCATGACGTCCACGAAGAACGTGACGGTCTTGGCGAGCTTCCCGCGTCCGTACTCGACGAGGTAGACCGCGGTGAGCAGGCCGATCGGCACGGCGATCACGGAGGCCAGGAGCACCTGCTGGAGGCTGCCGATGATCGCGTGGTAGATGCCGCCGCCGGTCTCCTCGTCGGCGACGACGCCCATGGAGTGCGTCAGGAAGTAGACGTCGAAGACCTTGATGCCGCGCTTCGCGGTCTCGTAGATCAGCGAGGCCAGCGGGACGACGGCGAGCAGGAACATGACCCACACCATCGAGGTGGCGAGGCGGTCCCTGGCCTGTCGGCTGCCCTCGACGGCCACCGCGAGGGCGTACGACCCGACGATGAAGAGGACGGCGGCGATCAGGCCCCACTGGATGCGGCTCTCCAGGCCGGCGGCGAGACCGATGCCGACGGCGACGGCGGCCGAGCCCGCGGCGACGGCCAGCGGCGACCAGCGGGGCAGCGACGCGGCCTTGAGGGTGGACGGCCGCTTGGCGAGCGGCGCGGGCGGGGTGGGTGTCGTGGTGCTCATGCGTTGGCCCCCGAGTACTCCTTGCGGCGCGCGATGATCAGGCGGGCCGCGCCGTTGACCAGCAGGGTGATGACGAAGAGGACGAGGCCGGAGGCGATGAGCGCGTCCTGGCCGTACTCACTGGCCTCGTTGAACTTGCTGGCGATGTTCTGCGCGAAGGTGCCGCCGCCGTAGTCGAGCACGGACGCGTTGATGAGGAAGTTCGGGGAGAGCACGGTGGCGACGGCGATGGTCTCGCCGAGCGCGCGGCCGAGGCCCAGCATCGAGGCGGAGATGATGCCGGAGCGGCCGAAGGGCAGCACCGACATGCGGATGACCTCCCAGCGCGTGGCGCCGAGGGCCAGCGCGGCCTCCTCGTGCATCTTCGGGACCTGGAGGAAGACCTCGCGGCTCACGTTGGTGATGATCGGCAGGATCATGATCGCGAGGAGGATGCCGACGGTCATCAGGGAGCGCGGGGCGCCGCCCTCGTACTCGAAGACGCCGGTCCAGCCGAAGTAGTCGTCGAGCCAGCTGTAGAGGCCGGTCAGGTTGGGCGCGACCACGAGGGCGCCCCACAGGCCGTACACGATCGAGGGCACGGCGGCCAGCAGGTCGATCACGTAGGCGATGGGGGAGGCGAGCCTGCGCGGCGCGTAGTGCGAGATGAAGAGCGCGATGCCGATGGCGACGGGGACGGCGATCGCGAGGGCGATGATCGAGCTCACCACGGTGCCGAAGACCAGGACGGCGATGCCGAAGTACGGCTTGCCCCCGGTGCTGATGCCGGCCGGGTCCCACTCGAAGGTGGTGAGGAAGTTGCCCGTGTTGTCGGAGAGGGCGAGGACCGTGCGGTACGTGAGGAACGCCGCGATGGCGGCCATGATCAGGAGGAGCACGATCCCGGAGCCCCGGGAGAGGCCGAGGAAGATCTTGTCACCGGGGCGGGTGGCGCCGCGGGCGGCTGCCTTGCTCACCGGGGCCGTCGGCTGCGCGTCGTCGACGGGCGGGGGTGCGGTCGTATTGCTTGGTATGTCCATGGGGTTCTCCGGTCTGCGGAGGCGCCGTGCGGGTGTCGCAGGCGCTCCGTGGCGGCGGTGCACCGGACGGTGCGGCCGGCCCGGCCTTGCGGGGCCGGCCGCACTCGGTTCAGCTAGCTCAGGCCCGCGACGGTGGCGCGGACCTTGGAGATGATCTCGGCCGGGATCGGCGCGTAGTCGTTCTCCTTGAGGACGTTCTGGCCGTCCTCGCTGGCGATGTAGGTCAGGAAGGACTTGGTGGCGGCGAGCGTGTCGGCCTTGTTGCCCTTCTCGCAGACGATCTCGTACGTCACCAGGGTGATCGGGTAGGCGCCCTCGGCGGTCGGCTTGTAGTTCAGCTCCAGCGCGAGGTCCTTGCCCTCACCGACGATCTTCGCCTCGGCGATGGCCTTGGAGGCGTTGTCGACGGTGGCCTTCACCGGCTCCTTGGCCGCGGTCTTCAGGTCGACGGTCTTGACGCCCTCACCGGCGTACGAGAGCTCGAAGTACGAGATGGCGCCCGCGGTCTGCTTGACCTGGCCCGCGACACCGGCGGAGCCGTTCGCGGACTGGCCACCCTTGGGCTCCCACGACTTGCCCGGCTCGTACGGCCAGGCGCTCGGGGCGGCGCCCTTCAGGTACTTGGTGAAGTTGTCCGTGGTGCCGGACTCGTCGGAGCGGTGGAAGGCCTGGATCTTGGTGCTGGGGAGCTTGGCGTCGGGGTTGAGCTTCTCGATCGCCTTGTCGTCCCAGTTCTTGATCTTGTTGTTGAAGATGTCGGCCAGGGTCTTGGCGTCCAGGACCAGGTTGTCGACGCCGGGGACGTTGTAACCGATGGCGATCGGGCCGCCCACCATGGGCAGGTTGATGGCCTGGCTGCCCTCGCAGACCTTCTTCGACTTCTCGACCTCTTCGGGCTTCAGCGCCGAGTCGGAACCGGCGAACGCGGTCTGGCCCTGCGTGAACGCGGTGATGCCGGCGCCCGAGCCCGTCGGGTTGTAGTTCAGCTGCACGTCCTTGCAGTTGGACGTGTAGACCTTCCGCCAGGCGTCGATCGCGTTCTTCTGCGCGGACGAGCCGGAGGCCGCGAGCTGGCCCTTGGCGTCGTCGCACTTGATGTTGGCGTTGGCGTTCGTCTCCTTGCCGCCGTCGCCCGAGCCCGTGTCGTCGGAGCCGCACGCCGTGAGGGCCAGGGCGCCGGAGACGGCGAGGGCGCCGAGAGAGAGGGCGCGGAGCCGGTTCTTGCGCTGAAGCTTCACTTTTCGGGTCTTCCTTCCGGGAGCCGCCGACCCTTTGCTGGCGGCGTGCGATGACTTGCGTCGTGTTGTAAGGCCGAAATTAGGCAGGGCAAGTGAAGCGGCCGATGGACGCGAGTGAACGGCGGGTGAACCTCGGCGGTCGGCCTGGTTGAGTGATGCGCTACAAAAAGTAGCGCCAAGACTACGCACGGTGAAGGGAGCTGGTCCAGAGGGCCCGGGATACGATCAGCGCATGATCTATCCGTTCCTGCTGGGCATGGCTGTCCTGCTCACCGTCGCCGGCGTGGGCGTCTGGATCTGCTGCGAATTCTGCAAGGCCCTGCGCGAGCGGCGGGACACGGCCGCCTAGGCCTGTCCGGTGCCTAGGGTCTGTCCGGCAGGCCCTGGCGCGCGGTGGGTGCGGCCTGTGCGGCCAGTGCGGCCAGCAGGTCCGTGACGAGTTCCGCGTCCCTGTCGCGTGTCAGGCGGCGGCGGGCGGCGTCGGGGGCCAGCCACCGGAGCTGTGAGACCTCGGAGTTGGGGGCGAAGGTGCCGGAGAGCGCTTCGGCGGCCCAGTAGCGGACCTCCTTGGGGCGGTCCTGTGCGTCCCTGTAGTGGGCCGTGGGGAGCTCCGGGCCGAGCTCGCACGTCATGCCGGTCTCTTCCAGCACCTCCCGCACGGCCGCGTCGGCCGCCGTCTCACCGTGCTTGAGCTTGCCCTTCGGGTGGGACCAGTCCGACCACTTGGGGCGGTGGACCAGGGCGAGTTCGATGCCGTGCGGGGCGGAGGGGGCGGGGCGCCACAGGACACATCCGGCCGCCCGGACGATCTCCTCACCGGGTCGGCGCTCCTCATACGTCTCATGTGTCACCGGGTCCTCGCCTCCTCGTGCAGCCACGCCTGCTGGAAGGCGAAACGTGCCGCCTCCACCTCGTGGCGCTGGTCGGCGTGGAGCACGCCGAGCGCGTACGCCGTGGCCGGGGCGATCCGCGGGGTCCGCGCCGCGTGGGCCGCCGCGGCCGCCGCGGCCGCGGCCTCGCGGTGGACGTTCAGGGCGTGGCTCGCGTCCGCGATACGGGGCTCCGCGTGCGGGTGGCCCTGGATCACCTCCTGGGCGTACCGGTACAGGCGCAGCAGGGAGCGGGCCTTCAGCCAGGGGGCGTCCTGGGCGTCCGGGGCGGTGTCCGACGCCAGGCCGTGGACGAGGGCCCCGGCGTTGTACGGGTGGCCCGCCTGGCCGAGGGGGAGTGTGGCGACGGCTTCGGTGAGGGTGGCCCTGGCCTGCTCCGCGAGGGCGTTCAGGTCGTCGCTCGCGGTGTCGCGGAGGGGGACCTCGCTGGCCAGTACGGCGACGTTGTCCGCCACTGCGTGGAAGCGGGAGGAGCCGAGGGCTTGGAGGGCGGTGGAGTGGGCGCGGGTTCGGGCGAGGGTCAGTTGCCGCTCCAGTAGCGCTGCTGCCTTGGCTGCGCCTACTGCCAGGCCCCGCGGGGTGCCGCCTCCGTTCTCTGTCCCCGGCACCGTGGGCTGTGCCCACCCGTTCCGCCGTGCGGAACGCCTGCCCACAGCAGTAGCGGCAGCGGCAGCGGGAGCGGAAGCGCCGGGCGCAGCCGCAGCGGGGGCGGGAGTGCCGGACGCCGCAGGGGCGGGCTGGGTGGTGTCCATCGCTGGTGCCGGGGGCGGGAGTTGCGGTGGGCCCGAGAGGCGGTGGAGGGAGGTGGTGAGGCGGTCCAGGCGGGTGGCGTAGGCGTGTTCCTGAGCCAAGGTGCCGGAGACCCAGGCCAGTTCGGCGCGTAGGGACGAGGCCCACTCCGGGTCGAGGAGGGGGCGGAAGGTGTGCAGGGTGCCGCCGATGCGGCGCGCCGCGCGGCGCAGGGCGCAGGCCGCCTCCAGGGACTCCTCCGCACCCTGCGCGTCCGTCGTGGACTCGCGGTGCAGCCGCAGCGAGCGGAGGAAGTCGGTGGCCTGGTCCTGAAGGTAGGCCGTGAGGGCCTCACCCGCGGGACCGGCACCGGCACCCGTCTTCGTACCCGTCATCTCATGGTGTTGCTGTGCCACGCCGGCGCCTCCGGGCGTCTATGAGCATCTCCTGCACGTTCCGCAGCGGCTGGCCTTCCGGATCCACCGAGTGGCGGGTCCAGTTGCCGTCCGCGCCCAGGTGCCAGGAAGCGGTGGTGTCCGACATGCCGGTCTCCAGGAGCCGGCTGAGGGCCGCCCGGTGCGCCGGGTCCTGGACCCGGACCAGCGCCTCGATGCGGCGGTCGAGATTGCGGTGCATCATGTCGGCGCTGCCGATCCACACCTCCGGTTCGCCGCCGTTGCCGAAGGCGAAGACGCGGGAGTGTTCCAGGAAGCGGCCGAGGACGGAACGTACCCGAATGTTCTCCGAGAGGCCTTCCACGCCGGGGCGCACGGCGCAGATGCCGCGCACCCACACGTCCACCTCGACGCCCGCCTGCGACGCGCGGTAGAGCGCGTCGATGATCGCCTCGTCGACCATCGAGTTGACCTTGATGCGGACGTAGGCGGGGCGGCCCGCGCGGTGGTGCTGCGTCTCCTTGTTGATGCGTGAGACGAGGCCGTCGCGCAGGGACTTGGGGGCCACGAGCAGCCTGCGGAAGGTCTCGCGGCGGGAGTAGCCGGAGAGCCGGTTGAAGAGGTCGGACAGGTCCGCGCCGACCTCCGCGTTGGAGGTGAGGAGGCCCAGGTCCTCGTAGAGGCGGGCGGTCTTGGGGTGGTAGTTGCCGGTGCCCACGTGCGAGTAGCGGATGAGGGTCTCGCCCTCCTGGCGCACGACGAGGGAGAGCTTGCAGTGGGTCTTCAGGCCGACGATGCCGTAGACCACGTGGCAGCCGGCCTCCTCCAGCTTGCGGGCCCACTTGATGTTGGCCTGCTCGTCGAAGCGGGCCTTGATCTCGACGAGGACGAGGACCTGCTTGCCGGACTCGGCGGCGTCGATCAGCGCGTCCACTATCGGGGAGTCGCCCGAGGTGCGGTACAGCGTCTGCTTGATGGCGAGGACGTCGGGGTCGGACGCCGCCTGTTCCAGGAAGGCCTGCACGGAGGTCGAGAAGGAGTCGTACGGGTGGTGCAGGAGTACGTCGCGTTCGCGAAGGGCGGCGAATATGTCGGGGGCGGACGCCGACTCGACCTCGGCGAGGTCGCGGTGGGTGCCCGCCACGAACTTCGGGTACTTCAGCTCGGGCCGGTCCAGCTTGGCGATGCTGAAGAGGCCGGTCAGGTCGAGCGGTCCCGGCAGCGGGTACACCTCGGCCTCGCTGATCTTCAGCTCGCGCACGAGGAGGCTGAGGACGTTCGGAGCGATGGTCTCCTCGACCTCCAGGCGCACGGGCGGCCCGAAGCGGCGCCGCATGAGCTCCTTCTCCAGGGCCTGGAGCAGGTTCTCGGCGTCGTCCTCCTCGACCTCCAGGTCCTCGTTCCTGGTGAGCCGGAACATGTGGTGCTCCTGGATCTCCATGCCCGGGAAGAGCTCCTGGAGGTGCGCGGGCGCGGCGATGACGTCCTCTATGGGGACGTACCGCTGGGGAGAGGCCTCCAGGAAGCGGGAGAGCAGCGGCGGGACCTTCACGCGTGCGAAGTGCTGGTGGCCGGAGACGGGGTTGCGGACGACCACGGCGAGGTTGAGGGAGAGCCCCGAGATGTACGGGAAGGGGTGCGCGGGGTCCACGGCCAGCGGGGTCAGGACGGGGAAGATCTGCTTCCGGAAGAGTGTGAAGAGCCGGGACTGCTCCTTCTCGGTCAGCTCGTGCCAGCGCACCAGCTGGATGCCCTCTTCGGCGAGGCCGGGCGCGACGTCGTCCTGGTAACAGGCGGCGTGCCGGGCCATGAGCTCGCGGGAGCGGTTCCAGATGAGGTCGAGGACCTCGCGGGGCTGGAGGCCCGAGGCCGAACGGGTGGCGACGCCGGTCGCGATGCGGCGCTTGAGGCCCGCGACGCGGACCATGAAGAACTCGTCCAGGTTCGAGGCGAAGATCGCCAGAAAATTCGCTCGTTCGAGGAGGGGGGTGTGGGGGTCCTCGGCGAGTTCAAGCACTCTTTCGTTGAAGGCGAGCCAGCTGCGCTCCCGGTCCAGGAACCGCCCCTGGGGCAGCTCGGCGCCGTCGTGGCCGACCGCGGCGTCCTCGTCGTACGCGTCGAGATCCGCGTCGATGTCGGGGTCCAGGTCGGAGACGGTGGCGGCGATCGTGGCGGGCCGGTGCGCGGCGATGGAACCCACGGAAGGCTGGGCGTGCTGCACGTGTCCTTGCGTGTTCTGCTGGCTCATGGATCCATTGTTCCGCGCGGGCACGACGATGGGCGCGTCGGAGAGGGCGGGAGCGAGGCGGAGCTTCCCGTTCTCCTGGGCTGGGTCGGGCGCGGCGGGCTGCATTGAGCGAGCGTCGCAAGGCTGTCTGAATCAGTGGTTACGGCGACATGACGTGCGGGACATCGGCCGAAGACCCCCGGGCGTCTACAGGGCCGGGGGTCTTCGTCGATCGTACGGTTCGGGCCACGTTCGGGCCATGGTTCCGGCCGTGCGGTTCAGGCCGTGTGGTTCAGGCTGTGCGGTGGCGGAGGAGGCGGAAGGCGGCGTAGGTGGCGAGGGCGGCGAGGGTGAGGACGATGCCGGTCTCGATCAACTGGACGTGCCAGAAGTGGGATCGGGGGTGGTAGTCCATGTACCAGCCGGTGATCTTCGTGTCGGTGGGGCAGGAGAAGCCGGGGGCCGGCTTCGGGAGGCACACGTGCTCGTTGAAGCGGTCACCTGCGGCGTTGGTGACTCCCTGGTCCATGCTGAAGGAGCCCCACGGGAACCTGGTGGGGAAGGTGTTGCCCGCGGTGGCGGGTCCGGTGGCGGTGTCGACCGGCACCAGGTGCCAGCGGACGTTGCCGAGGCTCCACAGGAGGAGCCCGGTGACGGCCCCGGTGGCGGCCATCGCGAGCAGCGTACGGCGTACGGCGAAGCCGATGAGCGTGCCGAGCGCCACGGCGAACAGGGAGTACGCGACGAGGACGGGGCCGATCGCCTCGTAGACGCCCCGGTCGGCCCAGTGGAGGGGTGAACGGCCGCCGAGCACGTCGGAGGCACCGAGCCGGAACGCCGCCATGAGGACGAGCGTCCCGAACGCGGCGAGCGCGGCGGCCGTGCTCAGCTTGGCGGCGAGCCAGCGCGTGGGTGACACGGACTGCGTCCAGGAGACCTTGTGGACACCGCTCTCCAACTCGCGTGCCACCAGCGGGCCCGCGACGAACGCGCCGATGAGCAGAGGCACCAGGAGCAGGCCCAGCGAGCCGCTCTCCATGCTGGCGTCGAGCAGGTCCTTGGCGCTGGCGAAGCCGAGGAAGGAGTCGCAGGCCTCGCCCACGACACAGTTGTCGTCCGAGACCGGATAGGCGCTCGCGGCCCAGCGCAGCCAGCCGGAGTAGGCGACCGCGAGGACGATGACGGCACCGGCCGTCAGGAGCGCGGTGCGATGCACGCGCACGTCCACCCAGCGCGGGCCCCGCAGAGTCGGCAGGCTCATGCCGTCACCCCCGGCCGGGACGTGGCGGTCGTGCCCGGCGTCAGCAAGGGGGGCGCGTCCGGGGACCGGAGATGGGCGAGCAACAGTTCCTCCAGGGAAGGCTCTTGTACGTCCCAGCCGTCACCGACCGGACCATCGGGGCGGATCAGGGCCGTCAGGCCACGGCCGGTGGCGCGGGACTCGACGACGGTGTGCGGGGCGAGTTCGGCGCCCGGGCGCGCGCCCGTCACCAGGGCGTGCGCGGTGACGAGGTCGTCGATGCCGCCGCCGAGCCGGATACGTCCGTCGGACACGAGAAGCAAGTGGTCGCAGGCGTCGGCCAGTTCACCGACGATGTGCGAGGACATGACGACGGTCGTGCCGTGTTCGGCCGCCTCCGCCATGAGCGTGCCCATGAGCTGGTGGCGGGCGAGCGGATCGAGGTCGGCCATCGGCTCGTCCAGGAGCAGCAGTTCCGCGCGTTTGCCGAGTGCGAGGGCGAGCGCGACGCGGGTGCGCTGCCCGCCGGAGAGCGTGCGGACACGGGCGCCCGGATCGAGAGCGCCCCCGGCGAGGACGCGCTCGGCGACGGCCATGTCCCAGCGGCCGGGGTTGAGTTCGGCGCCCAGACGCAGCGTGTCCGTGATGGTCAGCCGCGGGTGGAGCGGCTTGTCCTGGGCGACGTACGCCACGCGGGTGCGGGCCTTCGCGGGACTGGTGCCGAGGACGGTCAGCGTGCCGCCGCCGGGCCGGTCGAGGCCGGCCGCGAGGGAGAGCAGCGTGGATTTGCCGGCGCCGTTGGGGCCGACGACCGCGCAGACGCGCCCGACCGGCAGGCGGAAGGAGCAGTCGCGCAGGGCCTGACGGCGGCCGAAGCGTCTGGACAGGGCGTGCGCCTCTATGGCGGTGTCGGTCATGCGGGGTCCCCCTCGGTGGCCCGTGCCCGGGCCGGTTCTTCGGTGCGGTGCTCTTCCGGGTCGGTGAAGTGTTCGTCCAGTACGGCGTGGAAAAGGGCCGCGACGTCGTCCCGCTCCAGACCCGACGCGCGGGCCCGCGCGGCCCACTCGGCGAGCTCCCCCCGCAGCGGTGAGTCGGCGGGCGAGCCGCCCAGGGTGCGGCGGACGAACGTGCCGAGGCCTCGGCGGGCCTCCACCAGACCCTCGCGCTCCAGCTCGCGGTAGGCCTTCAGGACCGTGTTCGGGTTGATGGCCGTGGCCTCGACGACCTCGCGGGCCGTGGGCAGCTTGTCGCCGGGCTCCAGCAGGCCGAGGCGGAGGGCCTGGTGGGTCTGCTGGACGATCTGGAGGTAGGTGGCGACGCCGCTGCGCCGGTCGATGCGGTATTCGACCACTGCCTTGCACCACCCTTTCACTAATTGAGTAGTGAAAGGGTGGTGCAAGAAAGGGGCGGCGTCAAGTGACGCCGCCCCCGGGGGCAGGGCCCCGTCGGTCAGGTCTCCGTGCGGTACATCAGGTCCGTCTCGTACGTGACGAAGCCGAGGCGCTCGTAGACGCTGACGGCCGCCTTGTTGTCCGCGTCCACGTACAGCATCGCGGTCGGCAGGCCCGCCTGCGCGAGGTGGCGCAGACCCGTCGTGGTCAGGGCCTTGCCGAGGCCGCCGCCCTGGGCGCCGGGCCGTACGCCCAGTACGTACACCTCGCCGAGGCGCTCCTCCTCGTGCACCTTCGTCCAGTGGAAGCCGACCAGCTCGCCGTCGCTCTCCCGCACCGCGAGGAAGAAGCCCGCCGGGTCGAACCACGGCTGCGCCTTGCGGTCGTCCAGGTCGCGCTGGGTGAGGGAGCCCTGCTCGGGGTGGTGCGCGAAGGCCTCGGCGTTCACCGCGAGCCAGGCGGCGTCGTCCTGGCCCGGCACGAAGGTGCGTACGGTGATGCCCTCGGGGAGGGGCGGCTCGGACAGGTCGAGGGACTGGTCATGGTCTTGGACCACCAAGGGCCGACGCATCTGGCGGAGTTCGCGGAAGAGGGTGAGGCCGAGCACCTGTGCCAGGTGCCGGGCCGCGGAGTGTCCGCCGTGCGCCCACACGCGCAGGCGCCGGCCCGACTCGTGCAGCAGCGCCGTGCCGAGCGCCCTGCCGTGCCCGTGTCCGCGCCGCGACGGATGTACGACGAGTTCGGCGGCCGGCGCCTCGACGGGGTCGGTGTCCTCCAGCTGCGCGTACCCGACGAGCTGGTCGTCGACGGTGAGCAGCAGGTGCCGGACGCCGTCGCGGGCGCCGCCCCGAAGCTGGAGCCGCCCCTGCTCGGACACCGCTTGCTGGCCGTCCGTACGGGCGGCCTCGGCGAGCAGCCCGAGCACGGCGTCGGCCTGCGCCGGGGTCAGGGCGGCGAAGGTCTCGATCTTGCGGAGGGGGGTGGGGGAGGTTTCGGCGGGGCGGTCGTCAGTCATACACCCGAGCGTATTCTGGCGGGGCGCCTTTGGGGGGTGGGCATCGCGCTGCGCGCTCGCGTCCTCAAGCGCCGGACGGGCTTGCACCCTGGCTTGCTGTCCGGTCGTCCCCCGCGGGCGGTGGGTGGTTTGTCGCGCTCCGCGCTCGTCCTCAAGCGCCGGACGGGCTGGAATGCCTGCCCCTGCGTGCTCGCAGGCCGAGCAGCAACCAGGTCGTAACCCGGAACCCTCTGTTGCGCTACGCGCGTTGACCCTAGGCTTCGGGCCGTCCCGTCTTTCTCACACCTCCCCGGGGGAACGCGTGCCCGCCACAGCTAAGCACCGAAGGCCCAGACGCCGTACTACTCGCGTCCTCGCCGTTGCGGCGGGGCTCGCCACCGTCGGGGCGCTCGCCGCTTCGCTGCCCGCCAGTGCGGGGCAGGACGGGGCGGACGCCGGCAAGGGCGGCAAGAAGCGCACGGTGGACGTGCAGTTGCTGTCGTTCAATGACTTCCACGGCAATCTTCAGCCCCCGGCCGGGTCCTCGGGGCAGGTCACGGAGGTGCAGGCCGACGGGAGCGAGAAGAAGATCGACGCGGGCGGGGCCGAGTACCTCGCGACGTCGCTGCGCACCGCCCGCAAGGGCCACCCCTACACCGTCACCGCCGCCGCCGGCGACCTCATCGGCGCCAGCCCGCTGCTCTCCGGGCTCTTCCACGACGAGCCCACCGTCGAGGCGATGAACAAGCTCGGCCTGGACGTCACCAGCGTCGGCAACCACGAGTTCGACGAGGGGGCCAAGGAGCTGGCCCGCATGCAGAACGGCGGCTGCCACCCCAAGGACGGCTGCTTCGAGAAGGACAAGAAGGGCGAGCCCAAGAAGTTCAAGGGCGCCGACTACCCCTACCTCGCCGCGAACGTCACGAACGAGCAGACCGGCAAGCCCATCCTCAAGCCCTACTGGGTGTGGAAGGAGAAGGGCGTCAAGGTCGGGTTCATCGGGGTGACCCTGGAGGGGACCCCCGACATCGTCTCCGCCGAGGGCGTCAAGGGGCTGAAGTTCCACGACGAGATCGAGACCGTCAACAAGTACGCGAAGATCCTCGACAAGCAGGGCGTGAAGTCCATCGTGACCCTCATCCACGAGGGTGGGGCGCCGGCCAGCCAGGCGTACAACTACGACTGCGATTCGCCGGGCGCGGGTGACGGGATATCCGGGCCGATCACCACGATCGCCAAGGGCATCACGCCCAAGGTCGACGCGCTCGTCACCGGGCACACGCACGCCGCGTACGTCTGTACGATCCCCGACCCGTCGGGCAAGCCCCGCATGGTGACCTCGGCGTCGTCCTTCGGGAAGCTCTACACCGACACCACGCTCACGTACGACCGCAGGACCAAGGACATCGTGCGGACCAGCGTGAAGTCGGCGAACCACGTCGTCAGCCGCGAGCAGGCCAAGGCGCCCGACATGACCTCGCTCATCTCCCGCTGGGACAAGCTCGCCGCACCCATCGCCAACAAGGCCGTCGGGCACATCTCCGCCGACATCCCGGGCCGCGGCGCCACCACCCCCGAGTCCCCGCTCGGCGACCTCATCGCCGACGCGCAGCTCGCGCACGCCAAGTCGCTCGACCCCGAGGCCGACCTGGCGCTGATGAACCCCGGCGGCATCCGCTCCGACCTCGTCCACAAGGCGAGTGGGAGTGAGGGCGACGGCGTCGTCACGTACGGCGAGGCGTTCACCGTGCAGCCGTTCAGCAACACCGTCAACCTCGTCGACCTGACCGGCGCGCAGCTCGTCACCGCCCTGAAGCAGCAGGTCAGTGGGGCCAATCAGGCCTCCCCGAAGATCCTTCAGATCTCGGACGGGCTGACGTACACGCTCGACATGACCAAGACCGGTGCCGACCGCGTCGTCGCCGACTCCATCAAGCTGCACGGCAAGGCGCTCGACCCGGCGGCCACCTACCGCGTCGCCCTGAACTCCTTCCTCGCGGGCGGCGGCGACGGCCTCCCCGAGCTGGGCAAGGGCACGAAGCCGCTGGTCGGCGCGGACGACCTGAAGGCGTTCAACGACTACCTGACCGCCAACTCCTCCGCGGAGAAGCCGATCGCACCGCCGAAGGCGGACCGCATCACGATCGTGAAGTGACGCAGTCGACGTCCTGGTGAACTTGGGGTGGGGTGTGAACGTATGGTGAGATCACTTGATGCGTTCCCCCCACCGCATAGCCACGCGACCTTCGGAAGCACCACTCGACGCCCCACGCGACGCACCACTCAACACACCAGCCGACGCGGATTCCTATACCAATCCGTACGACGAACTGGGCGCCCTCGCCTCCAACCCGCTGGAGGAGTTCCTCAAGGAGGACGGCAAGGGCGGGACCGACGCGGATGCCCCCTGGACGCCGCCCAACCACCGGCGTGGCAGCCGCGGCCGTAACCGCAGCCGGCGCCGCCGCAACCGCTTCGCCGGTCTGCCGCTCGCCGCGAAGGCCCTGGTCGCCGTCCTCGTCGCCACCGCGTTCCTCGCGCTCGGCGACCGCTGGGCCCTGCTCTACGCCGAGCACGAGGCCGCGGAGAAGCTCAAGGACCAGATGCACCTGAGCGCGGCGCCCGAGGTCGACATCGAAGGGTTCCCCTTCCTCACGCAGGTCTTCGACAAGCGCGTGGACAAGGTGAAGGTGACCGTCCCGGACGTCGCGGCCGACCGGGTCTCGCTCGCCAAGGTCTCCGCCACCGCCTCGGACGTGACCATCGACGGCGACGGGCCCACCTCGATCACGGGCGCCACCATCGGGCAGATGGATGGCGAGGTCCTGCTCTCCTTCGAGGACCTCAACCGCGAACTCGGCGCCTCCCAGGTCACGTTCACCGGACGCGGCACCGACCAGGTCCTCGCGCGCGGCACGCTGCCCGTCGCGGGCCACGACCTGAAGGTGCGCGCCGACGCCCGCATCCAGCGCAACGGCGACCGCGGCATCTCCACCGACATCGGCGGCATGAGCCTGCAACTCGGCGACCTGGCGACCTACCGCCCGGGGGCGCGGAAGTCGGAGGGCCTGCACCTGTCGAAGAGCTCCGCGGACCGCGTGGCCAAGGAGACCGCCAAGGCGAAGGCGCTGCTCTCCGTCCCGGCGATCGTCGAGCGGCTCGGCGTCCCGGAGAACGTGGTGCGCGGCGCCCTGAAGAGCGACACCAAGCTCAACGAACTCACCGGCTCGCCGCGGTTCGTGAACGACGTGATGGGCCTGAACCTCATCGACGTGGCGATGGGCCACCCCGAGCTCCTCAAGAAGCTGGGCCTCGACCCCGCCCTCCTGAACGGCCTCTCCCAGCTCACCCGCCCCGTCCTCGCCGACCGCCTCACCCTCGCCTTCCAGCTGCCGAAGCTGCCGGGCACCGGGACGATGGCGCTGCGCGACGTGACGGTGGAGGAGGAGGGCATCCGGGTGCGGATCGCGGGGGCCGGGATCGGCGTCGGCCGCTAGGGCCTGTGCCGCTCCAGGTCCTGTGCCGCTCCAGGTCCTGTGCCGGGAGTCCCCTCGGCCCCGTGACGGGCTTCAGACGACCAACCGGCCATCCCGCAACGCCAACTCGTCGCCTTCGAACCGCGCCCGCAGCCGGCGGTCGTGGCTGACGATCACCAGCGTGCCGCGGTACTGGGCGAGCGCCGCCTCCAGGTCCTCCACCAGGGCGGGGGAGAGGTGGTTCGTCGGCTCGTCCAGGAGCAGCAGGTCCAGGGGGCGGGTGACGAGTTCGGCGAGTTCCAGGCGGCGGCGCAGGCCCACCGAGAGGGTGCGTACCGGCCGGTCGAGGTCCGCCTCGCGGAACAGGCCGAGGGAGAGCAGCTCGTCGCGCCGCTCCTCGCCGAAGACGGCGAGCACCGAACGGCGCTCCCGCCACAGTGCGTTGTCCTGCCGCAGCAGTCCGACCCGCGCGGGCCCGCGGACCTCCCCGCTCGCGGGCGTCAGCTCCCCGGCGAGCAGCCGCAGCAGCGTCGACTTGCCCGCGCCGTTCGGCCCGGTGACGAGCAGCCGCTCGCCCGCGCCGATCCGCAGCGTGCCGTCCACGGTGAGGCGTCCCGGCACGCGTACGTCGGTCAGTTCCACCGCCCCCGATGCCTCGCCCCGGACCCGCGCGGTGAAACGCAGGGGGCGCGGGGGCGGCGGCACCGGCCTCTCGGTGAGGCGTTGCAGGCGTTCCCGTGCGCTGCGGATGCGGCTCATCGCGCCGTGCGCCCGCGACCTGGCGCGGAAGGCGCCGGCGCCGCTGAACGCGGCGGGGGCCTTGCGGGGGATCGCGGAGAGCAGCCCGATGTTGGACTCGGCGAGCGCGGACTGCCGGGCGACCTCGGCGCGCCACTCGTCGTACTCGCGCTCGTGGCGGGCGCGCTCGGCGGCCTTGGCGGTGCGGAACCCGGCGTAGCCGTTGCCGTAGCGGCGCACGGTCCGCGTGTCGCCGTCGACCTCCAGGACCGTCGTCATGACGCGGTCGAGGAACGCCCTGTCGTGCGTGACGGCGACCAGCGTGCCGCGGTGGGCGCGCAGCCGGTCCTCCAGCCAGTGCACGGCCTCGTCGTCGAGGTCGTTCGTCGGTTCGTCCAGGAGCAGCAGCTCCGGGGCGGCCGCGAGGGTGCCCGCGAGGGCGAGGCGGGAGCGCTGGCCGCCGGAGAGCGTGCCGAGCGGGCGGGCGCGGTCCAGCGGGCCGCGTTCGCCGAGGCGGCGCAGGCCGACCTCGACCCGCCGGTCGGCGTCGTGCCCGCCGCGCGCCTCGAACTCGGCGACCAGGGCGGCATAGCGGTCGTACGCGGCCGGGTCCGCGCCCTCCAGGGTGGACTCGGCGATCCTGATCCGCCGCTCCAGGCAACGCAGTTCGGCCAGGGCGTGGTCGATCGCGTCGCCGACCGTCGCGGTGTGCGGCAGGTCGAGGGTCTGGGCGAGGTGTCCGGTGCCGCCGGGGGCGACGACGGTGAGGCTGCCGTTGTCGGGCTCCTCCTGCCCCGCGATGAGCCGCAGCAGCGTGGACTTGCCCGCTCCGTTGTCCCCGATGACGCCCGCCTTCTCGCCGGGCCGGACGGTGAGGGAGACGCGGTCCAGGACCAGGCGGTCCTCGTAGCGCTTGGTGACGTCGGTGAGGGTGAGCTGGGAGACGGTGGCGGGGGCGGGGGCGGTGACTGGGAACAAGTAGGTCCTCTTTGCTCGGCGGCATGGGCGGCGACACGACACGCAAGTGCGGTCGCTGGTACGAGACGTATCGTCTCGCGCACTCCGGAAAGGTAGCGCACTCCGGCCCGTTAGGCAAGACGCTCCGTCTCGTTCAGTTGATGGGAGTCTCCGGCGGCGGTGTCGCCGCCCCCGGCAGCTGCATCGTCGCCACCGTGCCGCCCCCCTCGGCCGCCGTCAGCGTCACCTCGCCGCCCGACTGCCGCACCGTACGGGCCACGATCGACAGACCGAGGCCCGAGCCCGGCAGGGAGCGCGCCGACGGGGAGCGCCAGAACCGGTCGAAGACGTGCGGGAGTTCGTCCGCGGGGATGCCGGGGCCGTGGTCCCGCACCGTCAGGCGACCACGGTCGAGGGTGACCTCCACCGTCCCGCCCCGCGGGCTGAACTTCACCGCGTTGTCCAGGATGTTGACGATGGCCCGCTCCAGGGCGGGCGGCTCCACGCGCACGTACCAGGGCGCGAGCTCCGCGGTGATCGTCAGCTCGGGGCCGCGCAGCCGGGCCCGTTCGATGGCCGTCCTCGTGACGTCGTGCAACGCCACGACCTGGACCTTGGCGCCGCCGGCCCCCGTGTCGGGGCGCGACAGCTCCTGGAGATCGCCGATGAGCACGGCCAGCTCGGTCATCTGCGCGGTGACCGAGGCGAGGAGCGCCTTGCGGTCGTCGGGCGGGATGGCCCGGCCCGTCTCCTCGCTGCGGGCGAGCAGTTCGATGTTCGTACGCAGGGAGGTCAGCGGGGTCCGCAGCTCGTGGCCGGCGTCGGCGATCAGCTGCTGCTGGAGGTCGCGGGAGGACGCCAGGGAGGCGGTCATGGAGTTGAAGGACTCCGAGAGGCGGGCGATCTCGTCGTCGCCGTCGACCGGGATGCGGAGGTTCAGGTCCTCGGTGCGGGCGACGTGCTCGACGGCCTCGGTGAGCCGGTCGACGGGGCGCAGCCCGGTGCGCGCGACCCAGAGTCCGGCCCCTCCGGCGCCGAGCACGCCGATGCCGGCGACGACGAGGAGGATCAGGGCGAGGTTGTCGAGGGTGTCGTCCATCTCGCTGAGCGGACGGGCCACGGAGACGGCGAGCGAGAGCTGCGAGTCCTCCAGCGGGTAGGTGTAGACCCGGTACTTCTCGCCGTTGGCCGCGGTGGTGTTGTGGTACGTCGCGGACTTCTTGCCGGCGGCCACCGCGGTGTCCGCGTCGCTGACCTTGATCGACTGGCGGCCGAGGATGATGCAGTTGGTGCCGTTCTCGGCCACCACCTGGATCGTCTGGTTGTACAGATCCGGGTTGTCGCGCCCGGGGATCTCCCGCAGGCACCGCGCCCCGCCGGCCACCGGGTCGATGTCGATCCGCTGGACCACGTCACCCGGCTTGGGACGATTGCTGCTCAGCGCGTCGTCCAGCGAGTCCAGCAGGGCATTGCGCACCACGAACCAGCAGGTGACGGCCGCCGCCGCGACGGCGAGGGCCACAGCCACCGTGACCAGCAACGCCAAGCGCGAGCGCAAAGGCAACCCCCGAAAGCGCCGCACCACCCCGTTCACTCGCCGCCCCGCAGCACGTACCCGACCCCCCGCACCGTGTGCACGAGGCGCGGCTCGCCGCCCGCCTCCGTCTTGCGGCGCAAGTACATGACGTACACGTCGAGGGAGTTGGACGACGGCTCGAAGTCGAAGCCCCAGACCGCCTTGAGGATCTGCTCGCGGGTGAGGACCTGGCGCGGGTGGGCGAGGAACATCTCCAGGAGGGTGAACTCCGTGCGGGTCAGCTCGACCGTCCGCCCGCCCCGCGTGACCTCGCGCGTCGCGAGGTCCATCCGCAGGTCGGCGAAGGCGAGCGTGTCGCCGTCGGCGGCCTGCCCGGCCCCCGCCGCGTACGAGCTGCGGCGCAGCAGCGCGCGGATGCGGGCGAAGAGCTCGTCCAGCTCGAAGGGCTTGACGAGGTAGTCGTCGGCGCCCGCGTCGAGTCCCGTGACGCGGTCGCCGACGGTGTCGCGCGCGGTCAGCATCAGGATCGGCGTGGTCGATCCGGTGGCGCGGAGTCTGCGCGCGGCGGTGAGGCCGTCCATGCGGGGCATCTGGATGTCGAGCACGACGAGGTCGGGCCGGTACGCCGCGGCCTTCTCCAGCGCGTCGGCGCCGTCGACGGCGACCTCCGTGCCGTACCCCTCGAAGGCGAGGCTGCGGCGCAGCGCCTCCCGCACGGCGGGTTCGTCGTCCACGATCAGGATGCGCAGCTGCTCGCGGTCACCGGTGCGGTCGCCTTCGGCGGGGCTCATGGGCTTCGGACTTCCTCGGGTCAGGGGGCGGAACGGGCCGGTACTGCCGGTATCAGCCTCGCACGCGGGGGCGCGGTGCGGCTGCCGTCACGTCTTCGATCCCGACCGCAGCTTGCCCAGGTCGTCCTTGACCGCGTCGATGGGGATGGCGAAGCCGAGGCCGACGCTGCCGGACGCGGACTCGCCCGTCCCCTGGCCGGAGGAACTGGGCGAGTACATCGCCGAGTTGATGCCGATGACGTTGCCGTTCATGTCGATGAGGGCGCCGCCGGAGTTGCCGGGGTTGAGGGAGGCGTCGGTCTGGAGCGCCTTGTACGTGGTCTTCGACGACCCGGTGTCGCCGTTGAACTCCCGTCCGTCGAACTCGAACGGCCAGCCGCCCTGCGGGTCCTGCGGCTGCTCCTGCCCCTCGCCCGTGGAGACGGTGACGTCGCGGTCGAGCGCGGAGATGATGCCGCTGGTGACGGTGCCGGTCAGGCCCTCGGGGGAGCCGATGGCGACGACCTCGTCGCCGACCTTGACGTTCTCGGAGTTGCCGAGCGTCGCGGGCTTGAGCCCGGAGGCGCCCTTCAGCTGGATGAGCGCCAGGTCCTTCTTGCTGTCGGTGCCGACGACCTCGGCGTCGTACGTCTTGCCGTCGTTCGTCCGCACCTTGATCGACGAGGCGCCCGCGATGACGTGGTTGTTGGTGATGATCTCGCCGTCGCTCGTGGTGATCACGCCGGAGCCGGTCGACTTGCCCTGCCCGCTCGTGGCGCTGATCTCGACGATGCTGGGGCTGACCGCCTCGGCGACTCCGGAGACGGTGCCCTTCTTGCTCGTCGGCACGACGTCCGTGCTGGCGGCGGTGGAACCGCTGTCCCGGCCCGTGAGGGTCTGCACGCCGTACGCGGTGCCGCCGCCCACCGCCGCCGCCGCGATCGCGACGGCCGCGAGCAGGGCCGCGGGGCCCCTGGCGCGGCGGCGCCTGGCGGGGGCGGGCGCGAGCAGCGGGTCCTGCGGCTGCTGAGGTGCCTCCGGCGCGTGAGCGGGCGGGGGCGGGTACGCGCCGTGTGCGTACGCTCCCGGCGTACCGCCGTGGTGCACAGGCGCTGACGACTGCTGCTGGGGGTACTCGCCGCTGGGGCGGAAGGTCTCGGTCATGACACTGAGACTGGCGGCCGCAGATGAGAGCTGCCTGAGTACGTCCTGAGAAGCCCGGCAGAAGTGCGTATGCCCGATATAAAGGCGAGCGCGGGCGCTGTCGGCGAGGCGCTACTTGCAGCCGCAGGACTGCCGCACGACCAGCCGCGAGGGGAACAGCTTCAGCCGCTCCCGCCGCGACCCCGCGACCCGGAGCCCGTCGTCCAGGACGAGGTCCACCGCGGCGCGCGCCATCGCGGGCCGGTCCGAGGCCACCGTCGTCAGCGGCGGATCCGTGAGGCCCGCCTCCTTGACGTCGTCGAAGCCGGCGACGGCCAGCTCGCCCGGCACGTCGATGCGCAGCTCCCGCGCCGCCCGCAGGATGCCGATGGCCTGGTCGTCGGTGGAGCAGAAGATCGCGGTGGGCCGGTCGGGCCCGGCGAGCAGCCGCAGGCCGACCTGGTAGGCGTCGTAGCGGTTGTAGGGCGCTTCGAAGAGCCGGCCCTCCACCGGACGCCCGGCCTCCCGCATCGCCCGCCGCCAGCCCTCGACGTGATCGGAGACGGGGTCGCCGACGGTCGGGGTCTCGGCCATGCCGCCGAGACAGGCGACGGACTCGTGGCCGTGTTCGAGCAGGTGCCGGGTGGCGAGCTGGGCGCCGCCGACGTCGTCCGTGACGACCGCGACGTCGTCGATGGCCTCGGGCCGCTCGTGCAGGAGCACCACGCGGGCGTCCCACGCGTCTATCTCGGCGGCGGCCTGGTCGGTCAGGCCGTGGCTGACGAGGATGAGGCCGGAGACCCGCATGCCGAGGAAGGCGCGGAGATAGTGGGTCTCGCGCTCCTCCACGTAGTCGGAGTTGCCGACGAGGACCATCTTTCCGCGCTCGGACGCGGCCTGTTCGACGGCGTGCGTCATCTCCGCGAAGAAGGGCTGCCGCGCGTCCGGCACGATCATGCCTATGAGGTCGGTGCGCCGCGAGGCCATGGCCTGGGCAACCCTGTCGGGCCGGTACCCCAGCTCCTTGATCGCGGCGAGTACCCGCTCGCGCGTGGCCGGGGCGACCGGCCGGGGTCCGTTGTTGATGACGTAACTGACGACCGCGGTCGAAGTACCCGCAAGTCTTGCCACGTCATCCCGAGTCACCTTGGCCACGCGCGGAGTCTACGCGGATGGAACTACCGCTGGGCAGGGCGTACGGCAGCTTCCTTCACAGCGGGCGCCGCGGCCTTCGCCTTCTCGGCCTCGGCCGCGCGTTCGACCTTCTCCGGGGCGACGAAGCGGTAACCGACATTGCGGACCGTGCCGATCAGCGACTCGTGCTCGACGCCGAGCTTCGCCCGCAGCCGCCGCACGTGCACGTCGACCGTCCGCGTGCCGCCGAAGTAGTCGTAGCCCCACACCTCCTGGAGCAGCTGGGCGCGCGTGAAGACCCGCCCCGGGTGCTGCGCCAGATACTTGAGCAGCTCGAACTCCTTGAAGGTCAGGTCCAGGACCCGGCCCTTCAGCTTCGCGCTGTACGTCGCCTCGTCCACGGAGAGATCGCCGTTGCGGATCTCCATGGGGGAGTCGTCGGAGGTGATCTGCTGGCGGCCCATCGCGAGCCGCAGCCGGGCCTCGACCTCGGCGGGGCCCGCCGTGTCGAGGAGCACGTCGTCGATGCCCCAGTCCGCGGTGACGGCCGCGAGGCCGCCCTCCGTCACGACGAGGACCAGCGGACAGCCGGGGCCCGTGGAGCGGAGCAGCTGGCAGAGGCTGCGGACCTGCGGCAGGTCGCGGCGCCCGTCGATCAGGATGACGTCGGCACCCGGGGTGTCGACGAGAGCGGGCCCCTCCGCCGGGGCGACGCGCACGTTGTGAAGGAGCAGGCCGAGAGCGGGGAGCACCTCCGTCGACGGCTGGAGGGCATTGGTCAGGAGCAGCAGAGAACTCATCGCCGACCACCTGCCCGGGTCGTCTGACTGTCGTGCACGTTTCGCTCGCCCATAACGTCGGTTCCTCCTCGGTCCCTGCGAGGACGTTTACGGCACTGCTTCGTACTTTTCTTGTACCTTCGACGGCCCGCGCCCAGGGGCCCGAAAGCACGAAAGGACCCGGGGGCTGCGCTGCCCGGATCCTCTGCCCAGCAGAATAGCCCACATGAGTTCCGGTCCGGCAGGTCAAACCGCGCGATCTTCTGTGCCTCCGATCACGCGCGGTCGGCGTCACGTTCAGCGGTACGCAACGCTGCGTACACAGGACGGAGTGGCCATCGAGGCCGCCCACGACCCCGGACCCGACCCCGCGGGAGAGCTCGCGATCGTCGTCGCGCACGGCTTCACGGGCGACCTCGCACGTCCGCACGTGCGCCGGATCGCGGGTGTCCTCGCCCGGCGTGCGGGCGTCATCACCTTCTCCTTCCGGGGGCACGGCCGCTCCGGCGGGCACTCCACGGTCGGCGACCGCGAGGTGCTCGACCTGGCCGCGGCGGTCGAGTGGGCCCGGTCCCTCGGATACGCGCACGTGGTCACCGTCGGCTTCTCGATGGGCGGCTCGGTCGTGCTGCGGCACGCCGCGTCGCACCGGGGGCGCACGGAAGCGCGGACCGACGCGGTGGTCGCCGTGAGTGCCCCGGCGCGTTGGTTCTACCGGGGTACGGCGCCGATGCGGCGGCTGCACTGGGTGGTCACCCGGCCCGCGGGCCGGGCGGTCGGCCGCTTCGGACTGCGGACCCGAATCCACCCGCACGAGTGGGACCCCGTGCCCCTTTCGCCGGTCGAGTCCGTCCCCCTCATCGCCCCGACACCCCTGCTCGTCGTCCACGGCGACCGGGACCCGTACTTCCCGCTCGACCATCCGCGGATGCTCGCCGTGGCCGCCGCCGGCGGGGCGGAGCTGTGGCTGGAAGAGGGCATGGGGCACGCCGAGCACGCGGCGACGGACGGGCTCGTCGCACGGATCGGCTCCTGGGCCACGGCATCATGGACGTCGGCAACCGCCGAGGAGACATCGGCGACCGCCGACTGAAAGGAAGGGGAGTCGCATGGTGAACGGCACCATTCGTTACTGGGCCGCTGCCAAGGCGGCCGCGGGCGTCGCCGAGGAGCCGTACGCGGCGGTGACGCTGGCCGAGGCGCTGGACGCGGCCCGCGAGCGGCATCCCGGTGAGCTCGTCCGGGTGTTGCAGCGCTGCTCCTTCCTCGTCGACGGGGACCCCGTCGGGACCCGCGGGCATGAGACCGTACGGCTGGCCGAGGGCGGCACGGTCGAGGTGCTCCCGCCGTTCGCAGGAGGATGAGCGCCATGTCCGAGCAGCCCAACGAGAGGTACGCGGGGCGGCAGGGGTACGAGGGATACGAGGGGTACGAGCCGTATCCGCAGCAGTACCCGCAGCAGCAGCCGTATCCGGAACAGCAGCAGCACCAGCCGTACCCGGAACAGCAGCAGTACCAGCCGTATCCGGAGCAGCAGTACTACACGCAGCCGCACGAGCCGCAGCAACAGCAGCAGCAGTACTACGCCGACCCCCAGTCCCAGCAGTACTACCCGGACCCCCAGCAGTACTACGCCGATCCGCAGCAGCAGTACGGCCACGACCAGCACACCCAGCAGTGGGAGGGCCAGACCTGGGAGACGCAGGTGCAGCCGCCGGCGGCCGCGGTGGACGTGACGGAGACGGCGTACCTGCCCGCGCAGGGCGCGAACGCGATGAGCCCAGCGGACGCGGCACGTGCCCAGGAGCCCGCCGCCGCCCCCGGCGACGACCCCTCCTACGGCCCCGCCACCACCACCGGCAACCCCCGCGTCACCGACGCCCAGCGGGCCCGGGCCGAGGGCCGGTCGCCGATCATCGAGCCGGGCATGCAGCCCGCCGCGCTGACCGCCGTGCTCGGGCTGCTGCTCGCGGCGGGCGCCGCCGTCGGGCAGTACGCGCTGCTCGTGCCGCTGGTCCTGCTCCAGGCCGTGACCGCCGCCGGATGGTTCCGCCTCAACGGCATGTGGCCCGCGCGGCAGGGCATCGCGCTCGCCTTCCTCGGCGGTGTCGTCGCGGACGCCGTGCTGCTCGGCGTCGGCAAGGAGCACGGGCCCGCCGCCATCCTCGGCACCCTCGGCGTGTGGGTGCTGCTCGTGCTGGTGCTGCAACTGCGCAGCAGGGCCGGTGCCGACGAGCGGATGTACGGGCTGATGGCCACCGTGGTCTCCGCCGCGCTCGCGATCGTCGCGGCCGGGCACCTCGCGGCCGCCTCCGACGCCGTGACCGTGGGCGGCATCGCCGTCGCCGTCGCGGTCCTCGCCCGCGCGCTGCCGCTGCCCACCCCCGCCTCCGTCGTCGTCGCCCTGCTCGCGGCCGCCGGTGCCGGGATCGCCCTCGGCGGGACCACCGACTACGGCAGCAAGGGCGCGCTGCTCGCCGTCGGCGCCGGGGTGTGCGCGCTGATCGGACACCGGGTCGCCAGCTACGACTACCCGTCCCGCTTCGTGCACATGACGGCGGGCGTCGCGCTGCCGCTCGCGGCCGCCGCCCCCGCCGTCTACGTCCTCGGGCGTGCCATCGGCTGACCGCCCCGCTGATCGTCACAGCTGTTCGACAGGTCCCCGGCCGAGCGATGCGGCCGGGGACCTGTCCTTTAGGCTCGCCGCAACGACAGTCGCCGCGGGGGACAAGTGGGGGAACACCGGACATGAGCAAGCGAGCCGTACGCATACTTCTGATAGTCGTCGTGGTCCTCGGAGGCCTCTTCGTGGCCGCGGACCGGCTCGCCGTGAACTTCGCCGAGGGCGAGGCGGCGGAGAAGATGCGCGCCAACGAGGGCCTGAGCGAGACGCCCGACGTCTCGATCAAGGGCTTCCCCTTCCTGACGCAGGTGGCAGGCGGAGAGCTCGACGACGTCGAGGTGGGCATCAAGGACTACGACGCCAAGTCCGGTGCCGACTCCATCCGGATCGCCGACCTCACCGCCCACATGAAGGGCGTGAAGTTCTCCGGCGACTACAGCTCGGCGACCGCCGCGACCGCCACGGGCACCGCCCACGTCTCGTACGACGAGCTCCTGAAGGCCGGCAAGTCCGAGCCCGTGGAGCTGCCGCTCGGCGCCACCGGCAAGGTCGTCGGCCTCTCCGACGGCGGCAACGGCAAGATCAAGGTCGAGATCGAGGTCAGCAAGGGCGGCGCGAAGCTGCCGAAGCCCGTCCACGTGCTCAGCTCGGTCCGCGTCGAGGGCGACACCATCAAGGTGCACGCCGACGAGATCCCCAAGAGCATCGACGTCCTCGGCGTCTCCATCCCGCTCCCCGAGGGCACCGCACGGAACGTCACCGACTTCGAGCAGAAGATCGACGACCTGCCCGCCGGGATCAAGCTGAAGAAGGTCGAGGCGGCGCCGGACGGCGTGGACATGTCCGTGGCCGGCTCCCAGGTGCGGCTGGCGGGCTGACCACAGTACGAGACGGCGGCGTCCGCCCGCCGGATGTGAGCGGCGCGACACGGAGCCCGCGGCCCCACCGGGGCGGCCGCGGGCTTCAACCATTCCCGCATGGCGGACGATCGTGTCTCACTATGCGGAGCGCCGGTGACACGGCAGCCTCTCCGTCCCTACGATCGGACCCATGCAACGACAGGCGGACCTCACGAAGCGGCGGGCAGTGGACCTGTGCCGCGTCGCCGCCATGCTCTGTCGCACCTTCTAGCGGGAGCCTCGAACCTCCCGTTTCCCCCGGCCCGTCGACGCTCTCGGTCAGGGCCACCCCGTGCCGTACGCCGCGCCTCCCCGCGCGCCCGTCGTCGTACGCGCACATCCCTCGCAGCACCGCCGCACCGCCGTAACTGCCCCGGAGGAGAAAAGCATGAGCCGCAGCGACGTCCTGGTCGACGCCGACTGGGTCGAGGCCCACATCGAGGACCCGAAGGTCGTCATCGTCGAGGTCGACGAGGACACCTCCGCGTACGACAAGAACCACATCAAGAACGCGATCCGCATCGACTGGACCAAGGACCTCCAGGACCCGGTCCGCCGTGACTTCATCGACCAGGAGGGCTTCGAGAAGCTCCTCTCGGCGAAGGGCATCGCGAACGACTCCACCGTCGTCCTCTACGGCGGCAACAACAACTGGTTCGCGTCGTACGCCTTCTGGTACTTCAAGCTCTACGGCCACCAGGACGTGAAGCTCCTCGACGGCGGCCGCAAGAAGTGGGAGCTGGACTCCC
This sequence comes from Streptomyces sp. NPDC030245, assembly GCF_055572995.1. NCBI lineage: Bacteria > Bacillati > Actinomycetota > Actinomycetes > Kitasatosporales > Streptomycetaceae > Streptomyces > Streptomyces sp. NPDC030245. Next base: position 65,671 of record NZ_JBVICF010000004.1, read on the forward strand.
GCGACCTGGTCGACGGCTCCGAGGTCCCGAACCGCCCCGCCACCGAGTACAAGGCCAAGCCGCAGGACACCTCGATCCGCGCCTTCCGCGACGACGTCGTGGCCGCCATCGGCTCGCAGAACCTCGTCGATGTGCGCTCGCCCGACGAGTTCAGCGGCAAGCTGCTCGCCCCGGCCCACCTCCCGCAGGAGCAGTCGCAGCGCCCCGGCCACGTGCCGAGCGCCCGCAACATCCCGTGGTCGAAGAACGCCAACGACGACGGCACCTTCAAGTCCGACGAAGAGCTCAAGGCCCTCTACGAGGCCGAGCAGGTCGACCTCTCCAAGGACACCATCGCCTACTGCCGCATCGGTGAGCGTTCGGCCCTGACCTGGTTCGTCCTGCACGAGCTGCTCGGCCAGACCAACGTCAAGAACTACGACGGCTCCTGGACCGAGTACGGCTCGCTCGTCGGCGTGCCGATCGAGCTCGGCGCCAACAAGTAGGACCCCCGGACCTCTCAACCCCTCAGGAGTACCCATGTGTGGAGCAAAGGCCGGCGGCCCCGACGCTTCGACCATCAAGCCCGGTGAGACGACGATCCAGGGCCAGGTGACCCGCGACGGCGAGCCCGTCACCGGTTACGTGCGCCTGCTCGACTCGACCGGCGAGTTCACCGCCGAGGTCCCCACCTCGGCCACCGGACAGTTCCGCTTCTACGCCGCCGAGGGCACGTGGACCGTCCGGGCGCTGATCCCCGGCGGCACGGCCGACCGTACGGTCGTCGCCCAGACGGGCGGTCTGGCGGAGGTCGCGATCGCGGTCTGATCACACCGCACCGCACCGCAGACGGCTGGAGGGCCGCACCCCAGGGGGTTGGACGCCACTGGAACGGGGTGCGGCCCTTCGGCTGCGTCATGGCCGGCTACGCGGCTACGGCTGGTGTCTGCGTCTGCCGTCCAGCTCGTCCCACCACTCGTCGGACTCGGCGTCCCCGCTCGGGTCGTCCCACCAGCGGTCGTCCGGGCCCCGACGGTTCGCCGTGATCGCGGCCAGCGGCGGGATCACCATCGCCACGACACACATCCCGACGGCCACGGGAACCGACCAGAGCCGCACCACACCCCAGGCGAGGACGAAGAGCCCGACGCACGTCCCCATCATGGCGAAGTACAGATGGCGCCTGCGCGCGTACATACACCCAGCGTACGTCCCGAGCCCCCTCACAGAGAGGGACGGGCGCCGCCCGACTACAGTGGGACCGGCTCTGATATCTGCCCCGACCCGCTCACCGAGGAGCACCCCGTGCTTGAGGCCTTCTTCTCCGCCCTGCTGGTTCTCGTCTGCGTCGGCGTTCTCGCCTTCATGGGCCTGACCGTGAAGAAGCTGTACCAGGGCCAGCGCTGACCTTCCCGCCCCCCATCGCCACCTCCACAGATCGCCTGAGCTTCCCATGATCGAGATTCCGTCCGACCTGAACCCCGACCTCGTCCCCCTCGCCTTCCTCCTCGGCAACTGGGCCGGCGCGGGCGTCACCGACTTCCCCGGCGCCGAGAAGGCGAATTTCGGCCAGGAGGTCTCCTTCACGCACGACGGCCGGGACTTCATCGAGTACCGCTCGTACACGTGGGTGCTCGACTCCGAGGGCAACAAGGTCAAGCCCCTGGAGACCGAGTCCGGCTTCTGGCGCATCGACAAGGACCGCAAGGTCGAGGTCGTCATGGTCCGTGACGACGGTGTCGTCGAGGTCTGGTACGGCGAGCTGGCCGACAAGAAGCCGCAGATCGACCTGGCCACCGACGCCGTCGCCCGCACCGCCGCCTCCGGCCCCTACACCGGCGGCAAGCGGCTCTACGGCTACGTGAAGGGCGACCTGATGTGGGTCGGCGAGAAGCAGACCCCCGAGGTGCCGCTGCGGCCCTACATGTCGGCCCAGCTGAAGAAGGTCGTCACCCCCGAAGAGGTCGCCGAGATGGCCCGCAACCTCGGCGATCTGCCGGACGACGGCATCGCTTTCTTCAAGTAGACCTAGACTTCTGGTGTGACGAGTACCGACTCCGACTGGAAGAGCGATCTGCGTCAGCGCGGCTACCGGCTGACGCCGCAGCGTCAGCTTGTCCTCGAAGCCGTCGACACCCTTGAACACGCGACCCCCGACGACATCCTCTGCGAAGTGCGGAAGACGGCGTCGGGGGTCAACATCTCCACGGTCTACCGCACCCTGGAGCTCCTGGAGGAGCTGGGCCTGGTCAGCCACGCCCACCTCGGGCACGGCGCGCCGACGTACCACCTGGCGGACCGGCACCACCACATCCACCTCGTCTGCCGGGACTGCACGGACGTCATCGAGGCCGACACGGGGATCGCCGCGGAGTTCACCGCCAAGCTGCGGGACACCTTCGGCTTCGACACCGACCTGAAGCACTTCGCGATCTTCGGGCAGTGCGCGAAGTGCCGGGGCTCGGAATAAGCCCGGGCGCGGGCTGGTCGTAGTCTTTGTGAACATGAAGAGCCCCCTGTTGTCCCTGCCCGGCGCCGTCCCCGCCGAGGGTGTGGACGAAGGCGTCGCCGCCCACTACGGCGAACTGTTCCGTGAGCAGCGCGCCCTCGCCGACGGCACCGGTTTCGTCGACCTCTCGCACCGCGGGGTCGTCACCGTGACCGGCTCCGACCGGCTGAGCTGGCTGCATCTGCTGATCACCCAGCACGTCAGCGAGCTGCCCGCGGGCCAGGCGACCGAAGCGCTGATCCTCTCCGCCAACGGCCACATCGAGCACCACCTCTCCCTCGTCGACGACGGCGAGACCGTCTGGGCGCACGTCGAGCCGGGCACGCAGGACGCGCTCATCGCGTACCTGGAGAGCATGAAGTTCTTCTACCGCGTCGAAGTCGCCGATCGCACCGACGAGTTCGCCGTCGTCCACCTGCCCGCCGGCTCCATCGCCCCGGTCCCCCAGGGCGCCGTCGTCCGCGAGACCGCGTACGGCCGTGACCTGTTCCTGCCGCGCGCGGACCTGGAGGCGTTCGCCGCCTCCCACGGCCCCGCCGCCGGCCTCCTCGCGTACGAGGCGCTGCGGGTGGAGGCCCACCGGCCGCGCCTCGGCTTCGAGACGGACCACCGCACCATCCCGCACGAGCTGGGCTGGATCGGCTCCGCGGTCCACCTCCAGAAGGGCTGCTACCGCGGCCAGGAGACGGTCGCCCGCGTGCAGAACCTGGGCAAGCCGCCGCGCCGCCTCGTCTTCCTGCACCTGGACGGCAGCGAGGTGCACCTGCCGGCGGCGGGCACGCCGCTGCACCTCGCGAGCGAGGGCGCCGAGGGCCGCAAGCTGGGGTTCGTCACCACCGCCGTGCGCCACCACGAGCTCGGGCCGATCGCGCTCGGCCTCATCAAGCGCAATGTGCCGCTGGACGCGGGTCTTGTCGCCGGTGACACGGCGGCCGCGCAGGAGACCGTGGTCGAGCCGTAGCGAGGCGCCCGCCGCGGTCAGATCTCCACAAGCACCGTGAACGGGCCGTCGTTCGTCAGCCCCACCCGCATCTGCGCGCCGAAGCGACCTGTCGCCACCGTCGCCCCCAGGGCGCGCAGCCGCGACACCACCTCGTCGACCAGGGGCTCGGCCACATCGCCGGGGGCCGCCGCGTTCCACGTGGGGCGGCGGCCCTTGCGGGCGTCTCCGTAGAGCGTGAACTGGCTGATGACCAGGAGCGGGGCGCCGGTGTCGCTGCACGACCTCTCGTCGGACAGCATGCGCAGCGACCAGAGCTTGCGGGCGAGCCGGTCCGCCTTCTCCTTGGTGTCGTCGTGCGTGACGCCCACCAGGACGCAGAGGCCCTCACCGCTGATCTCGCCCACCGTCTCGGGGCCGTTCTCGCCGTCGACGACCACGCTCGCGCCGTCGACCCGCTGCACCACTGCTCGCATACGGCCATCATGCCGTGCCGGGGACGGCGCTCGGAACAAGCCCCGATCCCCCCATCTGGGGCCGATTCCGGGCACTCGCTCCCATAGCGGCCACTCGGGGTGGCACGATGCTCACACGCGGTGCACCGCGTCGACCGGTCGAGGGGACGGGTAGAGGCAGATGAGCACATCAAGTACCGGGCAGTCGCCCGGCCACATCTCCCTGCGGCGCACGGAGGTGCCACGGCCGCCCACGCAGCGCACCGGCGGCCGGCTGCTCGCCGAGGGGGCCGGGCGGGACCTCGGCGGGCTGCGCCTGCCGGAGCTCCGCGAACTGCGCAGGGCGGCCCAGCAGGACGAGGCCGACCTCAGCTATGTGCGGCGGCTCCTCCAGGGGCGTATCGACATCCTGCGGGCGGAGATCGCGCGCCGCGGGGAGCCGCACGCGCAGGCGCCCGAGCCGGAGGCGACGGTCATGGACCGGCTCGCGGAGATCCTCAGGGACGCCCCGGCCCGCCACCGCTCCTCGGCCCGGCACGTCACGCTCGGCACGCCGCACGGCGAGGAGTACCGCCTGCTGGCCACGGAGATGCTCGCGGAGGTCGAGCTCTCCGACTTGGCGGCGCGCACCGACGACGAACTGCACACGGCCATGGGTCGCCTCGTGCGGTACGAACAGCAGGTGTCCCGGCGCCGGCAGCGGCTCCAGCGGACGACGGACGAGTGCAGCGCGGAGATCGCGCGGCGGTACCGGGTGGGGGAGGCGCAGGTCGACGACTTGCTGGCGTGACGTCCGCCGGGTGGTGCGGTGGACGCGTCTGAGCCCCGGCCCGTCCGTAGCGATGGACCGGGGCTCAGCCCCCTGACAGCCGACCGGACTCCCGGCTCCCCTCCGGATGGGAGCCCGGCCTGCCGGGTCTGTGCGGCGCCTCAGCCCGACTGGGCGAGGAGCAGGACGAGGAGCCCGGCCCCGACGCCGCTGAGCTGCATGTTCTTCGCCTTGATGCCGATGGTCAGCAGGACGAAGGCGACGATGCCGAGCGGTCCGTACTTCCACTGGATGAGCTGCTCGAAACCGATGGCGAGGGCGGCGACGACGATGGCGATGAGTGGCATGACGGTCCCTCCTTCGGGATCGGGGCGGCGAACCCCGTTGAGCTGGTGGCCAACCCCGGGAGGGTCTGACCAGGTCGCCGAAGTTGGCTACCAACTTCAACTCACTTATCTCCGCTGAGAGTCGACTCATAACCACCTTTCCTGCAACTCCCCTAAGATGGCGCGAAGTTGTACTGTTTGGTTGTGAGCACCGAACCTGCCTCCGTCAACGGGCGCAAGCGAGCGCAGCGGTCCCACCGCGAGGTCGCCGACGTGCTGCGCGACCGGATCAGGTCCGGGACGCTGCGGCCGGGACAGCGCATGCCGACCCAGGCCGAGCTGGCCGACGAGTTCGGCGTGGAGCGTGGTGCGGTGCGGGAGGCGCTGCGCATCCTGCACCGTGAGCATCTGCTGTCCAACGTGTCCAAGGGCAGCCCCGCCACGGTCGCGGAGGCCGCCGAGCGCGCCCCGGCCGGACCGGGCGGCACGCGCCCGCAGCCCACGATGGTCGGCCTGGCCCCGCGCATCGCCGCCGCCTTCGACGTGCCGCACGTGGAGATAGACGCGCTCTGCCTCACGTCCATCTCGCTCACCATGGCCATCGGCGAGCCGCTGCGGCAGATCCACGCCGGACAGCTGAAACCGGCCAAGGTCGACGTCCGGGTGCTGCTGCCGAGCCGCGACATCGACCTCGCCTTCCCCGCGCCGGTCGACGGCGGGGACCACGAGGGCAACCAGGTCCACCGGCGCTGGCTCGACCAGCGCAACGCGCAGGGGCAGGTGCTGCGCCACAACCTCCTGGCGCTGCGGTCCTCGCACGGCATCGACGTATCGGTGCAGTTCCGCGCGCTGCCGTTCACGCCGCCGGTGAAGCTGTACCTGATCAACGGCTCGGAGGCGCTCTTCGCCTACTACACGCTGGCCAAGCGGGACGAGGAGATCGGCCAGGAGTCCCTGGAGATGTACGACGCGCAGGGCACGCAGTCGATGCTCTTCCCGTTCAAGGAGGGGGACGGGCTGCGGGACACCACGTTCGTGGAGCAGTCCCACCTGTGGTTCAACGCCCTGTGGAACACGATCAGTCAGGACCTGCACCTGGCGGCGGGGTAGCGGCCCGCCTGCCCGGTCAGCTCGCCGGGCCCGTCACCAGCAGGGCGAGGACGACGGCGCCGATGGAGCTGCACGTGGGGTTCCGCGCCTTGACGCCGATGGTGAGCAGGAGGAGGCCGACGATGCCCATCGGGCCGTACTTCCACTGCACGAACTGCTCGACGGTGACGGCGACCACGGCTGCGAGGAGGGCTATGGCCGGCATGGTGGTTCCTCCTTCTGCCATCTTGGACGAGTTGGCAACCAACTCTGCTTAGGTTGTCCCCACTTGGCGTAAGTCCATAAACAACTTCCCATCAACTCCCCGACAACTCCCCTGAGATGGCGAGCGGTTGTATCGTCTGGTCGTGACCCAGGAGAACGTTGCAGTGAACGGCAGCAGAAGACTCACCCCCCAGGACATCGCCGACACCCTCCGCGACCGCATCCGGGCGGGCGAACTCAAGGCGGGCGAACGCCTGCCGACCCAGGCCGAACTGGCCGGCGAGTTCGGCGTCGAACGCGGCACCGTACGCCAGGCGATGAAGCTGCTCCAGGGCGAGGGCCTGCTCTCCAACGTCAGCAAGGGAAGCCCCCCGAGGGTGGCGGACGCGGGGCCGGCTCCCGCGAGCCGGGAGCCACAGCCGTCGATGGTGGCGCTGGCGCCGCGGTTGGCGGAGGCGTTCGGTGAGCCGCATGTGCGGATCGACGTGGTTTCTTTCACCGCGGAGACGCTGATGCTGGCGTTGGGCGAGCCGGTGCGGCTCGTGCATGAGGGCCGGGTGCGCCCCGAGTCGATCACCGTGCGGATTCTGCTGCCGAGCAGCGACATCGAGCTGGCCTTTCCGGTGCCCATCGACACCGACGCGGAGAACCAGCAGCGGCTGCACCGGCGCTGGCTCGCCCAGCGCAACGCCCAGGGCCAGGTGCTGCGGCACAACCTCCGCGCCCTGCGCTCCTCGCACGGCATCGATGTGCATGTGACGTTCCGCGCGCTGCCCTTCACCCCGCCGGTCAAGATCTACCTGCTGAACGGTGTCGAGGCGCTGTTCGCCTTCTACTCGCCCCACCAGCAGTCCCTGGAGCTGGACACGGCCGACGGTGACGAGAGCGAGGTGGTGGCCCTCTACGACGTGGGAGGCGTCAAGGCGCCCGTCTTCTCGTTCGAGAAGGTCATGCCGGCCTCGCGTGACGCGATGTTCGTCGAAGAGTCGCAGAAGTGGTTCGACGCACTCTGGGCAACCGTCACGTCGGACCTGACACTCTCTTAAGTGACTCCTGACTCGACGCAACCCGACGCATTCCGGTCCGAGACGGTCGATGAAGAGATCGGCATGCTCCGCGCCCTGACCGGCCCTGTCCGCTTCGTGCTCTTCGACTTCGACGGCCCCATCTGCCGCCTCTTCGCCGGCCACTCCGCGGAGCGTGTGGCGCAGGATCTGGTCCAGTGGCTCGAGCGGCGGGGGCTGCACGGACTCCTCACCGAAGAGGAGCGGAAGTTGGCCGATCCGCACGTCGTACTGCGCGCCGTGGATCAGCGGCACCCCAAGAGCGATCTGGTCGACGAGCTGGAGGAGTGGCTGACCCGGCAGGAGCTGAGCGCCGTGGCCTCCGCCTGGCCCACCGCGTACGCCGACAGGCTGATCCGCACCTGGTCGGCGGTCGGCACCCGGCTCGCCGTCACGACCAACAACGCGCCCTGCCCGGTGGAGCGCTACCTCGCCACGCGAGGGCTCCTGGAGTGCTTCGCCCCGCACATCTACGGCCGCACCCAGAACCTCCGGCTGCTCAAGCCCGACCCGCACTGCGTGAACCGCGCCCTGCGCGCCATGGGGGCGGATCCGGACGCCACCCTCATGATCGGCGACGCGCCGTCGGACTACGTGGCGGCGCGGCGGGCCGGCGTGCGCTTCCTCGGCTTCGCGCGCAACGAACGCAAGGCGGGGCTGCTGCGCGAGGCGGGCGCGGAACACCTGGTCGCGACCCTCGAAGTGCTCTCCGGGGTTGTCTACGCCATGGGGGACAGGGAGGCGCAGTAGCGCCGGACAGCGCTCCTGACCGTGGCGACCGTCCACTTTGTGGCTACTGCCAGGAACGGCGTCGTCCGAGGGATACTCTCTGCGCTCATGCCGTCACCTCCCCCTCGTCCTCCCCGCGAGGAGCCGAAGAGCTGGCCCCGAGAACTCTGGATCCGTCGACTCGCCCTCTTGCACCGGGAACACCCGGACCGCCAGGTCGTGGCCGGTCACCACAACATCAACCACGTGGTGCCGCTCGGCTGGCGTCTCGCCCTGCTGCTGCGCACGATGCCCTTTCGCGCCCGGGTCAAGTGCCGGATGCCGCGTGACACCGTGAAGGTGGCGCCGCGCATCTGGCCGAGTGAGCCGGAACTCCTCGCCGTGGTGAGCCGGCACCTCAAGGAAGTCCCGCGCTGCCTGCGGGACTTCGGCGACTGGTCGCTGCACTCCTACCGGGCCGGGCGCGCGCTCTCCGAAGTGCAGCCGGAGGGACCCGTCGGCGAGCCGATGATGCGTTCCTTCGCCGACTTCTTCGCCCGGACGGCCTCCGTGCCGGACGAGGAGCTGCCACCGAGGCCTCCCGGCTGGCCGGAGTCCGGGCAGAGCGAGAAGTTCCTCCACTGGCTGATCGGCTTCACCGAGGACCGGGTGTACAGCCCCAACCGCTGGCGGTTCGGCGACCTCTTCGCCGCTGTGGGTATCCGGTCCGACGCTCTGGCGGCCTTCCGCGACGACCCGGGCCGCCGGCCCCTGACACCGCGCCCCTTCTGCCTCCTGCACACCGACGTGCACCGCGCCAACATCATCGTCGACCGCAAGCGCATCGCGGTGATCGACTGGGAGCTGGCCATGTACGGCGACCCGCTGCACGACCTTGCCACTCATCTCGTGCGCATGGAGTACGGAAAGGGCGAGCAGGCACGGATGGCGGAGCTGTGGGCCGAGGCGATGCGGTGGGCCGGCCACGGGGACATGACGGCGGACATGGCCGCCGATCTGCCTGTCTACCTGGACTTCGAGTACGCCCAGTCCGTCTTTCCCGATGTCATGCGCGCCGCCCTCGCCCTGCCGGCCGCCCCGGCCGAAGCCGAGCTGACCGAGGCGGCCCTGCGGGTGTGCCGGGCCGTGCGGCGCGCGGCCGAACCCCTGCGGATGGTGGATGTGCCGGATGAGCTGGACGTGCTGACGGCGCTGCGTCAGTGGGTCGGGTCACGGCGCTGAGCCGCTCGCTCGAGTCGGTTCCCACACGGGGTTGTGGATCACCGGTACCGCCGGTTTGACCTCGTCCAGCACGTCCCACAGGTTTTCGAACCAGGCCATGTGGTAGTTGGCCACCTGGCGGGTCGACCTGGTGCGGGAGCGGACATCCCAGCCGATGTACCGGGCCTCCCCGTGCTTGATGCCGAAGCCGGCGGCGTCCAGGATGCTGTGTGTCCTGCCACCCCGAGCGAACGTCTCCTTCTTGATTCCGTACGTCCCATAGATGGCCCTCTCCTCGTTGAGGATGAAGAGCTTGGACTGAGGGCCGTGCGGTGATTCACGCACCTCGCACTCGATTTCGATCTTGGGGTGCCTTCTGTGTATGGCATCGAGCAGGGTGCGGAATTCGCCCCAGTATTTGAGGGTGAAGTCCTCGCGCATGCGGTCGCGGTTCTCCGACGAGTCGTGGAAATGGAGCTTCCCGCTGTGGTGCCGGTCCGGTGTCAGAGCGCCGGGCAGGTTCATCGGGTTCTCCAGGTGGACCACGATGATGTGGAGAGTGAGCCGCTTCGGCCGCAGTCTGCCGTCGTAGATCTCCATGAGGCGGTCTCTGATGACGTCGTAGAGAGTCTCCATGGTGAATCCGGAGAAGAAGATCCGTATGTGCTTCGCCTCGAAGGCCTCCCTGGCCGGTGGGATGAGGTCGCTCAAGGTGCCGTAGACCTCGACGCCGGTGACTTCCCGGTCCGTGGCGCCGCTGATCGCGTCGAAGAGGATCAGCGCGACGACCGCCGCGAACGAGCCGCCGAGGAGCGGCTGGGCCTTGAGCGCATCGCCCAGGGGCTCGATGAGCTGTGCCGCCACGCCGAGGGCGGCCGTGCCCGCCAGGAGCGTTTTGATGAGGCCGGACTTCATGTCCGAGAGGCGTTGCTTCAGTTCGGCCAGGGCCGACGGTCGACCGTGTCCGTCCGGGTCGCGTGCGGGCAATCCAACCCCCCGAGGTAGTGACGCACTATCTTGGCGTCACCAACTGGGCGGCGCCAGCGCCTAATGGGCGGTGCCTCGTCCTTCGGCGGCCCGGATCAGAGGAGCCAGGGAGGTCCCCGCCCATGCGGCACCCCGCTGACGCATCTCGGCCGCTACGGCGGCGTTCCTGGCGTAGCCGAGAAAGGGTGTGCCCGCGGCGGCGGCCGCGGCGAGGTCGGTGAGCTGGTCGCCGACCAGCAGGCAGTCCGCCCGCTTCACGCCCAGGTGTTCCGAGGCCCGCTGTACGCAGTGAGGATGGGGCTTCATGTGGCGCATCTCGTGCGGGTCGCGGCCGAAGACCCGCTCGAACTTCGTTGCGAGGCCGACGCGTTCGAGGAAGGCCCAGATCGGTCCGTCGGCATTGTTGCTGACGATGACCAAACGTTTGCGTTCGGGCTGCCCCTCCAGTGCTGACAGCAGGGGCTTGATGTGCGGTTCCGGGAGTGCTTGAGCCGCTGCCCAGTACTCGTGGCGCGTCACGATGCCCTCGGCCATTTCGAGCGTCTTCTGGTCCTCGTGTCCCGGTCTGTCTTCGGTGAACACCTCACTTCTGAGGAGCTGGAGAAGGCCGTGCGAATCCCGCGATGCCCGGACCCGGTCCGGCAGGGGCACCTTGCGCTCCGACAGCATGCTCTTTATTTCCTCGGCGATGGGAGCCGTGGGGTAGCCGTCGAAGAAGCGGGTGACCGGGCCGTCGAAGTCGAGGAGGAGCGCGTCGGCGTCGGTCAGCAGGCGGGTGAGGAGGCCCAGTTCACCCCGGCCGGGGAAGCCTCCTGAGGGGCTCTGGGATGTCATTTCAGCAAGTCTGGACCGCAGGCGTTCGTTTGGCCACCGCGAGCGGTGCGCCGTACCGCATTTTCCTCGTACGGGCTAGCGCGGATTCACGCCTGGGTGGGGTCGGCCCCGTCACTTGAGCGGCACTGGACGTGGAGTACCCCGACGCATGGGTATCCTGCCTCACTCCTTCATCATCGGATCGGTCCCAGGCTGAAAGACGGGCGATGTCATCCGAAGCGACGTCTGCGGCCCGGGCGCGGGCCGCTCGGGTGAGCGGTGACCGGCGGGCTCTGATCGGCCCCCTCAAGGGCTATCACCACGAGACATACGTCTTCCCGTTGCCCGACGACCCGCTCGCGGGCGGAGAGGGCCGGCGCTGGAAGTGCCGTGAGCCGCGCAGGGATCTGCTCTGGTTCGACCGGCGTTGCTTCGGTTCCGAGGACGAGCTGGTGCGCGCCTTGGCCGGGCACATCACGCGGATCCCGGAAGTGATCGACATCGGCGGCATCGGCCTGCAAAGGTTCATCGAGGGGCGGACGCTCGGGTCACGCTTCACCTTCACCGATGTCATCCCGGATCGACTGATCAGCCAGATCGTCGAGTTGTTCGGGGAACTGATCGTGGTCGACCCCGAGAAGCTCTCCGTGGAGCGCAGGTGTGTGCTGGAGGACCGGCCGCCCGACGGCGACACCGGCGGGTTCCTGGAGCGGTTGATCTGCTTCACCGAGGAGAAGGTCTACCTGCGGAACGAGCCTGCCTTCGGCGGGCTCTTCCACGCCCTCGGAATCGGCGAGGAGTGCTTCGGGAAGCTGCGCAGAAACGTCCCGCGCATGACGCAGAGGCCTTTCGGACTGCTCCACGGAGACCTGCACAGGGAGAACTTCATCGTCGATCCCGGGGGGCTTCTCTGGACCATCGACTGGGAGTTGGCGATGGTGGGCGATCCGCTGTACGACCTGGCCACCCACCTCCATCTGATGCGCTACCGCCCGGACCAAGCCGAGCAGTTGACCCGACGCTGGTGCGAGGTCGTCGAGGCCGCCAGGCCGGGGAGTGCCAGGGGCTGGGAACGGGACCTGCCGGTTCTCCGTGATTACAAGCGGGCGCAGTCGGCCTTCACCGATGTCATTCGTGCGGCTCTCACCCTCGATGCGGGACCGGAGGGGCAGGGAAGGCAGGGCTGCTCCTGGTGGCCGCTCTTCCGCGCGGGCCGGAGGATTCGGGAAGTCGTCGCCCGGGCTGCTGCTCCCCTGGGGCTGACGTACGTACCGACGCAGTGGCAGGTGATGGAGGCGCTGAAGGTGTGGGCGCGCACGGGCGCGGCGCTGGTGCGCAACGGTCACGACGATGGAGCTCACGCGTAACGCGTGACCCCCGTACGCAGCTGCCCGAACGCCCTGTCCGCGGCCGTGACCGCGTCCGCGTGGATCTCCGGCGCCGGCTCGCCCGTCGCGATGCGGTGCCAGTTCTCCTCGGCGAGGATCCGCTGGACGGTGATGATCTGGCCGGCGGCGAGGCGGGTGTCCAGGGGGGTGCCGCCGTGGGCGGTGCGGAGGGCGGTGGCGAGGGCCTGTTCGGAGCGGTGCTGGTAGCCGTGGAGGCGGGCCACCAGGGCCGGGGTGCCGTAGAGGAGGCGGTGGAAGGCCAGGACGGCGGGGGCGTCGCAGAGGCCGGTGACGGGGTCGTGGCGGTCCAGGCCGTCGAGGAAGTGGCGGTGCAGGGCGTCGAGCGCCGTGGTGTCGCCGCGGGCGGTGACCACGCGGGCCGCCTCGTCCTCGTGGTCGGCGAAGCGGTGCAGGACCAGGTCCTCCTTGGAGGCGAAGTAGCGGAACAGCGTCGGCTTGGAGACCTCCGCCGCCTCCGCGACCTCCGCGACGGAGACCTGTTCGAAGCCGCGCTCCAGGAAGAGGGCGATCGCCGTCTCGGAGATCTCCTCGTACCTGCGCTGCTTCTTGCGCTCGCGCAGGCCCGGGGTGCCGGTCGTCGTGCTGTCGCTGGGCGTGGGGCTGGGCATGGGGGCAGTCTAGCCGGAGTGAGATGCGGTTATAAATTTAACTCGGTTGCGTTTTGTCGTTAGTCTGGGGGGATGACTTCGCCAGCCGATGCCCTCGCCCAGGAACGCAGCTACCACGACGCCTGCCGCGCCGCCCTCGCCGGCATGGTCGAAGGCGCCGAGGAACAAGTGGTCGTAGGCGCGGACGTCTCCGCGTCCGGGGCCGACGCCGAAGTGCTCGGCTATCAGTTCCGCAGCCACGCCAAGGCCATGCGGGAGCTCCCCGAGGCGCCGCTCTTCTTCGGGCGGCTCGACTTCGGCGGCGCCGGGCCGCAGGGGGACGCCGCCGGCGAGCACCGCGGGCAGCGCTACTACATCGGGCGGCTCCGCATCACCGAGCACCCCTCCGCCCCGCCCCTCGTCGTCGACTGGCGCGCCCCCGTCTCCCGCGCCTTCTACCAGGCCGGAGTCCAGGACCCGCAGGGCGTCGCCGTGCGCCGCAGGTTCGGCTGGGCCCCCGGCAGCAAGGGCGACTCCGCCGACCTCACCGGCATGGAGGACGAGCGCCTGGGGGAGGGGGAGAGCGGGAGCGGGGAGGGCAGCCGCATTCTCGCGGGGGAGATCGAGCGGCCCCGCGTCGGTCCCATGCGCGACATCGCCGCCACCATCCAGCCCGAACAGGACGACCTCGTCCGCGGTGACCTCGCCGCCTCCGTCTGCGTGCAGGGCGCCCCCGGCACGGGAAAGACCGCCGTCGGACTGCACCGCGCCGCCTACCTGCTCTACACCCACCCCCACCGCGTCCAGCGCTCCGGCCTCCTCATCCTCGGCCCCAACCGCACCTTCCTGCGCTACATCGCCGAGGTGCTGCCCTCCCTCGGCGAGACCGGCGTACGGCAGTCCACCGTCCAGGACGAGGTCGCGCGCCACCCCGTGCGCGCCCACGACGACGCGGCCGCCGCCCTCGTGAAGCACGACGCCAGGATGGCCGAGGTGCTGCGCCGCGCGCTGTACTCCCGCGTCGCGCCGCCCACCGAGCCCCTGGCGGTGCCGGACGGCTCGTACCGCTGGCGGGTGCCGCTCGGCGAGCTGGAGCGGATCATCGAGGACGTGCGGGGTGAAGAGCCGCCGTACACGGTGGGGCGCGAGCGGGTGCGGAGCCGGGTCGTCCGGGCCGTGCAGGAGCAGGCCGAGCGCCGGGCGGGACCGCGCAGCAACACCTGGGTGCAGCGGATCGGCAGGGCCAGGACCGTCAGCGCCTTCCTGGACGGCGCCTGGCCCAGGGTGCGCGCCGACGAGGTGCTCGCCGGTCTCCTCGGTGACGCGGGCGCGCTGGCCGCCGCGGCCGACGGCGTCCTCGACACCGCGGAGCAGCGGGCGATCCTGTGGGCCGTGCCCCCGCGCTCGTACAAGTCCGCGAAGTGGAGCGCCGCCGACCTGGTCCTCCTCGACGAGATCGAGGGGCTGCTCGAACGGCCCGCCGGGTACGGGCACATCGTCGTCGACGAGGCGCAGGACCTGTCGCCCATGGAGTGCCGGGCCATCGCGCGCCGCGCGGGCTTCGGCTCGCTCACTGTCCTCGGCGACCTCGCGCAGGCCACCACCCCGTGGGCGGCCCGCAGTTGGCCGGAGCTCCTCGCCCACCTGGGCAAGCCGGACGCCGCGGTGACGCCGCTGACCACCGGGTTCCGGGTGCCGCGCGCCGTCGTCGGGCTCGCCAACCGGCTGCTCGGGCGGCTCGACGTGGACGTACCGCCCGCCCGGTCGCTGCGCGCGGACGGGGAGCTGCGGGTGCGGAAGGCGGCGGGGTCCGCGGAGGTCGAGGCCGGGGTCGTCGAGGCGGTGCGGGACGCGCTGGGGCGGGAGGGGTCCATCGGTGTCATCGCCGCCGACCGGCGCGTCGAGCGGGTGCGCGCCGCCCTGGCGGCCGCCGGTGTGGCGTGCGCGGGCCCCGACGAACTGGGCGCGCGGGTGACCGTGCTGCCCGCCTCGGTCGCCAAGGGACTGGAGTACGACCACGTCGTCGCCGTCGATCCTGCGGAGATCGCGGAGGCCGAACCGCGCGGCCTGCACCGGCTGTACGTCGTCCTGACCCGCGCGGTCTCCCGCCTCGACGTACTCCACAGCGGGCCGCTGCCCTGGGAGGAGTAGGGACCTGCGTCGGAAGGGACCCTCTCAGCGGTCGAGGACCGCCTCCATGACCGCCTTCGCGATCGGCGCCCCCAGCTTGCCGCCGGCGATCTCCGAGCGCGGGATGTCCATGTTGGACGGGTCGACGAAGACGGCGACGGCGACGGGCGACTCGCCCTCGCTGTTCTTGGCGTACGAGACGAACCACGCGTACGGCCGCTCGTCGGTGACGTCCGCGCCGTGCTGGGCCGTGCCGGTCTTGCCGCCGACCGTCACGCCGTCGATCCGCGCCTTGTTCGCGGTGCCGTTCTCGACGGTGTTCTCCATCATCTCCTGGACCGTCTTCGCGGTCTTCTCGGAGACCGCCTGGTTCAGCGGGTCGGGCGAGGCCTTCTCGATCGTGGACAGGTCGGGGCCGCGCAACTCCTCGACCAGGTAGGGCTTCATGACCTCGCCGTCGTTGGCGAGGCCCGCCGTGACCATCGCCATCTGGAGCGGGGTGCTGGTCAGGCTGCCCTGGCCCATGCCGGTCAGCGCGGTCTGCGGCTTGTCGAGCCGCTCCGGATAGCTGCTGGCGACCGCGCGCACGGGAATGAACTGCTGTTCGTTGAAGCCGAACTTCTCCGCCGTCTCGCGCATCTTGTCCTTGCCGAGCTTGTCCGCGAGGTCGAGGAAGACGTTGTTGCAGGACCACTGCATGCCGGTCTTCACGGAGACCTTGTCGCAGTTGGAGTCCGGCACGTCGTTGCCGATGCGGGTGGAGCTGAGGGGGAGTTTGTACGGGGTCGGCGCGCCGGTCGGCTTGTCGATGTCCGTCACGACGCCGTGCTCCAGGGCGGCGGCCGCCGTGAGGATCTTGAAGGTGGAGCCCGGCGGGTAGATCTCCCGGAGCGCGCGGTTGCTCAGCGGTTTGTCCGCGCGCTTCTCCAGCTCCTTGAACTTCCTGCCCTCCTCGGCGGAGATGCCCGCGAACACCGACGGGTCGTACGACGGGGTGCTCGCCATCGCGAGGACCTTGCCGGTGCGGGGGTCGAGGGCGACGACGGCGCCCTTCGCGTTCAGGCTCACCAGACCTTCGTAGGCGGCCTTCTGCGCCTCGGGGTCGATGGTCGTGACGACGTCGCCGCCCTGCTGCTTCTTGCCGGTCAGCATGTCGAGGGTGCGCTTGATGAAGAGCCGGTCGTCGTTGCCGCTGAGGATGCCGTTGTGGACGCCCTCCAGGAAGGTGCCGCCCTGCGCCTGCGAGAAGTACCCCGTCACCGGCGCGTACATCGGACCCTCCTTGAAGGTCCGCTTGTACGCGAAGTCGGTGCCCGACGTCTTCTTGGAACCGGTGATGGACTTGCCGCCGACGATGATGTCGCCGCGCGGGTGGGAGAACGCCTCGATCTGCACGCGGCGGTTCTTCTCGTGGTTGGCCAGCTCGTCGTTCTCGGCGAACTGCACCCAGGTCGCCCGCAGCAGCAGCGCCAGCGTGAGGATCCCGCAGAAGACGGCTATGTGCCGCAGCGGACGGTTCATGGGTGGCTCCCCCCGGTGCCGGTGACCGAACTCTTCCGGACCCTTTCGGGCTCTTCCGGTCCATGGTGGCGGCTCACGCCCCGGCACGGGAGAGGAACGCGGGGAACGGCGGCTACGGCGTGGCGGGGGCCCGCAGCACCTCGATGACGCTCGCGAAGCTGTCCTGCCCGTGGCCCGCGGCCGCGGCGCGCTCCATCGTCGACCTCAGGAGCTCGGGCAGCGCGGTGTCGACGCCCCGGGCCCGCGCGGCGTGGACGAGGTGGTCGATCGTCGCGATCTGTACGTCGACGGTGGCGTCGTCGCCCGGATAGCGCGCGGCGTCCACCTGGGGCGCGTACGTCGTCATGAAACCGGAGACGGCGCCGGTCAGCCAGCGCAGGGCGATGCGGGTGAAGTCCGTGGCCGGGGGCCCGTCGGCGGTCACCACGGCGGTGCCGTGCAGCCAGCCGGTGAACGTCGCCCACATCAGGCCGAGCAGGGCGGAGTCGTACAGCGAGGCGAGGCCCGGCCGCGCGCCCAGGTAGAGCGGGTCGCCGAGCGCGGCGAGGGCGGGGCGGTGGGTTTCGAGGACCGTCTCCGAGCCGCTGTAGAGGAACATCATCTCGGGGCTGCCGACGCCCGGCGGGGTCGTCATGATGCCGCCGTCGAGATATCCCGCGCCGTGCTCCGCCGCCCAGGCGGCCATCGCCTCGGCCTGCTCCGGCGACCCGGACGTGAGGTTGACCAGGTCTTTCCCGGCCAGGCCGCCCGCCTCGGCGACCGGGTCGAGGACGGTGTGCAGCGCGTCGTAGTCGAGTACGCAGGCGAGCACGAGGCCGCTCGCGGCGACGGCCCGCGCCGGGGACGCGGCGACGTGCGCGCCGCGGTCGGCCGGCGCCTTCGTCTTCTCCGGGGAGCGGTTCCAGACGGTGGTGGGGTGGCCTCGGTCGAGGAGGGCGGCGGCGAGGGCGGAGCCCATGTTGCCGAGGCCGATGACGGTTACGGGGGCTGCGGTGCTTCCTGTGGTGTTCTCCGCGTTCATGTGCATGCGGATCACGCTCGCAGGGCGGCGCCGGGCCCGACAGTGACAGTGGTGACGGCGGACACCAAATTCCTGCCAGGCGCCGCGGAGGGGCCCGCTCGTCGTACGCTCCGGGCATGAGCGCTGGTTCCGTGGCCGTGGTCGTGGCCGACGAGATCGGGGTCCCGTCCTGGGACCTGTACGAACTGAGCATCCCGCTCACGGTGTTCGGCAAACCGCAGCCGGACCTCGCCGACCACTGGTACGACCTGCGGCTGTGCGCGACAGGGGAACGCGACGCGGACGGCGGCGACTTCGGGTTCGCCCTGCGCACCCCCTACGGCCTCGAAGGCCTCGCCGGGGCCGACACCGTGGTCGTCACCTCGGTGCCGGACGCCTGCGTCGAGGAGGGCGCGCCGCTGCCGGCCGGGCTCACCGACGCGCTGCGCGCCGCCCACGAGGCGGGCGCCCGCATGGTCTCGCTGTGCACCGGGGCCTTCGCGCTCGCCGCGGCGGGCCTCCTCGACGGCCGCAGGGCCACCGCCCACTGGATGCACACCGCCCAGCTCGCCGCCCGCCACCCGAAGGTGACCGTCGACGACTCCGTGCTCTACGTGGACGACGGCGATGTCCTGACCAGCGCGGGCCTGACCGCGGGCCTCGACCTCTGCCTCCACCTGGTCCGCCGCGACCTCGGCGCGCACGTCGCCAACCAGCTCGCGCGCCGCATGGTCGTGCCCGCCCACCGGCCGGGCGGGCAGTCCCAGTTCGTCGACCTGTCGGTGCCGGAGACGGACGACGCGGGCCTCGGGCCCGTACTGGACTGGGCCCGCGCGCACCTCGACCGGCCGCTCACCGTCGACGACCTGGCGCGGCGGGCCGCGCTGAGCCCGCGCACCCTCTACCGCCGCCTGCGGGCGGCCACCGGCACGACGCCGCTCCAGTGGCTGCTCAACCAGCGCCTCGCACGGGCCCAGAGCCTCCTGGAGTCGACGGATCTGCCGGTGGAGAAGGTGGGCGAGCTGAGCGGCCTCGGCACGGCGAACAACCTGCGGCACCACTTCCTCAAGCACGTCGGGGTCTCGCCGGGCGACTACCGCCGGTCCTTCTTCAGCCGCCGCCCAGCTGCTTGATCAGGCACCGCCCAGCTGCGTGACCATGTTCATGATGGCGGTGATCTGCCGGCCGCCCTTCTCGGCGTACTTGGTGTCACCGCCGTAACCCCACCAGTTCCAGCAGCCGCGCGGGTTGTCGAGGGATGTGGTGGCCTGCGGGTACAGGACGATCATGCGGTTCGTGTCGGCGTACTCGTTCAGATGCGCCTGGCGCATGAAGGTGTCACCGATCTGCCCGTACGTCTGCTGACAGCCGTGCAGCGCGACCATGAGACGGCATACCCCGTCGGCGCAGGCTTTCGGGACGTACGCGAAGCCGTCCCTGCCCATGCTGACGGCGGCCGCGCTGCCGCCCGGCGCGTGCCGGTTCTGGTCGAAGCGGACGAGGGTGCCGTCGAGCGGTGCGGTCGCCGCGGGGCTCACCGGGGCGCCGAAGAGGTGCGTGAGCATGGGGCGTTGCGGGTCGGTGCCGCAGTTGTTGAGGTAGGGCGCGGCGGTGCTCGTGCAGGGTACCGTGCCGAGCGGGGAGACCCAGGCGTGGCCCGCGGCGGACGACGTGTCGTACGCGACGTCCGCGCCGAAGTCCCGGTGGTAGCGGGCCAGATCGTCGTTGACCGGGCGGTCGACGGTCCGGTCGTTGGCGCCGTGGAAGAGCCAGACGGGGTCGCCGGAGAGGTTCGCCACCGGGTCGACGCGGCCGGCCGCGGCGCGCTCCCTGGTCAGCTGCTCCAGCTGCGCCGGGGTCCTGCGCGGCATGAACGTGTCCATGCAGGCGTACAGAGCGGTGTTGACGCTGCCCTGCGCGCAGTCGTAGGCACCGGCGCTGAAGATCCCGGCCCCCTCGTAGACGGCGGAGTGCGCCACGTGCAGCTGATCGGCGAGATACCCGCCGGACGAGACGCCGGACACGTACACCGACCCGATGTCGTAGGGGCGCAGTTCACCGGGGGTGGGGGCCGGGACGGCGGCCGCGGCGCCACCGGCCCCGCCGAGGGCGAGGGTGAGGGCGAACGTGAGGGCGGCGGCCGCGGCCGACAGCGTCCGCAGGGTCTTTCGGTACGCCATGAGTACCTCCGGGGACGGGGGTGGAAGCCGTCATCGTGGAGGCTCGGCGCGGGGACGACGAGGTGGGCCGGGGCCACTCCGTGGGTGCGGGGGGTGTGGCCCGGCGCCACGCTCAGGCCGACGCGTCCAGCGGTTCCAGCGCGTCCACCGGTCCCAGTGCGTCCAGGGCGGCCAGGATGTCGGAGGGCTCGGCCCGCACGGTGTAGTCGGTGTCGACGAACGCCCAGCGGACGACACCCGTGCGGTCGATGACGTAGGTGGCGGGCAGCGGCAGGGTGCGGGCGTGTCCGTCGTTCACCCGGCTCAGCTCGAAGCCCAACCGGTCGTAGAGGGCGCCGAGTTCGTCGGAGAGGTCGAAGGCGACGCCGTACTGCTCGGCGACGCGGGAGCCGATGTCGCTGAGGACGTCGAAACCGAGCTGCTCCTTCTCCGTGAGGGAGAGCGTCTCGTCCGGGATCTGCGGCGAGACGGCCACCAGGCGGGCGCCGCGGGCGGCGAAGTCGTCGTGGTGCCGCTGGAGCGCGCGCAGGGTGATGTTGCAGTAGGGGCACCAGGCGCCACGGTAGAAGGTCAGGACGACGGGTCCCTCGGCGAGCAGGCCTTCGAGGGAGACGGGACGGCCGGTGGCCGAGGGGAGGGTGAAGCGCGGGGCCGGGGCGCCCACCGCGAGCGCGCGCTCGGCGAGCCCCGACGCGGCAAGCTCCGTCGCGGCCCGGTCCATGATCTCCAGCACGTCCGGAGGGAGCCTGCGGTGGCCGTTCGTGTAGAGGTCGAGGAGTTCGTCCTTGAGGCACATGGCGACGGCGGCCTTTCTTGGAACGTCCGTTTCAGGATCGGTCGTCTCAGAATGGCGAGCGGCGGGGTGGGCGTCAAGAGCTATCTTGGAATTGCCGTTCCAAGTACCGTGAGGAAGCCGGGAGCCCCAACTCGTGCCCGACATCAAGCACTTCGACCCCGACGAGGCGCTGGACCGTGTGGTCCGGCTCTTCTGGCAGCACGGTGCCGCCACGACGTCGATCCAGGCGGTGACAGCGGCGACGGGCCTCAACCGGTCGAGCCTGTACGCCACGTTCGGCGGCAAGCGCGAGCTGTACGTCGCCGCACTCCGGCGCTATCTGCGCGACCACTCGCACCGGGCGTTCCGGACCATCGCCGAGGACGGGCGGGGGCTGCCCGGCGTACGGGACTTCTTCGAGGCGCTGATCACCCTGCGCTGCGAGGGTCCGTACGCGGGGTGGGGCTGCATGGTGGTCAACGCCCATGCCGGGGCGGAGCAGACCGACCCGGAGGTCCGGGCCCTCCTGGACGACCACCACGAGCGGCTGCGGGACGCGATGCGGGTGGCGCTCGAAGCGGCCCGCGCGCGTGGGCAGTTGGGTCCCGCCACGTCGGTCGATGACTGCGCCGAAGCCCTCGTCCTCCTCGCGTACGGCGTGAACCTCCGCTCCCGCGCCGGGGCCGACGCCACGGTGCTGCGCCGCACGGTGGACGGGGTGCTCGCGACCTGGTCGAGCGGGTGCTGACGGGGGAGCGACCGGGGCGCTGACCGGGGCGCTGACCGGGGCGCTGATGGAGGGCGTACGTGGGCTGAAGACCGTACGGGACGTGGAGGAGCGGGCGTACGTGGGAGGGCGGGCCGGCCCTCCCACGCTCCCTTCACCGGCGACCCAGCAGCTCCACCAGCCTGGCCGGCCCGTCCGTGCCGTGGCCCTCGCCGATGGCGCGCCGGACCAGGCCCTCGGCGGCGCGCATGACGCTCGCGTCGATGCCGCGGGCCTCGGCGGCGTGGACGACATGGGCCATGGTCGAGGCCGCCGACGTGATCGGGTTGCCGTCGCCGGGGTAGCTGCCCTTGTCGACATCCGCCACGGTCCCGTCGATGATCGCGGGCATGATCGCGCTGATGCCCTTCGCGAACGGCGCCAGCTCCTGCGCGGTGACACCCTCCGCCTTCGCCACCGCCAGCCCGTGCATGAGCCCCGTCATCGACGTCCAGAAGAAGTCGAGCAGCGCGATGTCGTACGCCGCCGCCCGCCCGATGTCCTCCCCCAGGTGGGTGTGGGTGCCGCCCAGCTTTTCGAGGACGGGGCGGTGCTCCTCGTAGAGCGCGGCGTCACCGCTGTGGATGAAGACCCCGTGCGGCGTGCCGATGGTCGGGGTCGGCGTCATGATCGCGCCGTCCAGGTACCGGACGCCGTGCCGGGCCGCCCACTCCGCGGTGGACCTGGACCGGCCGGGGGTGTCGGCGCTGAGGTTCACGACCGTACGGCCCTTGAGCGCGGCGGTGACGGCGTCGCGGCGCAGGACCGCGTCCGACGCGTCGTAGTTGACGACGCAGACGACGGTCAGCGGGCTCGCCGCCACCGCCTCCTCGGCCGTGGCGGCGCTCACCGCGCCCTGCCCGACCAGCTCGCCGTCCCGGCCGGGCGTGCGGTTCCACACGGTGGTGCGCACCCCGGCGGCCAGGAACGCGCCGGCCAGGGCGCGGCCCATCGGGCCCAGGCCGATGACGGTGACGGCGGACTGCTCGTTCTGCGAAGACATGATCCAACTCCCGTGTGAGTATGTGAATATGAATGGGCGTGCGTGGGGGCGTGCAGGCATGGGCGTGGCCCATGAGGGCGTACGAAAGGGAGCGATGTGACGCGCAGCCGTGCTCAGGACCCGAACGTGTGCGGCGTGACCGCCGCGATCGCGGTGATCGACGGCAAGTGGAAGACAGCGCTGCTCTGGCCCCTGGAGAGCGGGCCGCACCGCCCCGGCGAGCTGCTGCGGCTGCTGCCGGGCCTGACGGAGAAGGTACTGACGCAGGCGCTGCGCGAGATGGAGGCGGACGGCCTCGTGCACCGGGAGGTGTACGACGTACGGCCGTTGAAGACCGTCTACTCCCTCACGGAGTTCGGCCGCGACCTGTGCGAGGCCCTGGCCCCGCTGTCGGACTGGGGCCACCGGCGCCTGGACAGGCTGGCCGAAGGCGCCGTAGGTGCCATGGACATCGAGGACGCCGTGGACCGGCCGGAACTCCTGCACCGGCAGGCATCGTGACGCGCGACCACCTCACCCCCTTCATCCGGCCCGGTTCGTGCGCTCCGCCGCCCCTCAAGGTTCGCCGCTGAGCCGCCCCGCGCCAAGTACCCACTTAAAAGTGGCTATCGGGGGCGGAGGCGGGACGACGGCCGAGGCACAGGCACCGGGCCGGCTCACTGCCGGAGCTCCACCACATCCGCGATGACACAGCTGACGTTGTCGGGGCCGCCCCTGCCGTTGGCCAGCCCGACGAGGTCCCGTACGGCCTGCTCGGGTTCGCCGACCGTCATGACCACCCGCCGCACCTCCTCGTCCGGGACGACGGCGGACAGGCTGTCGGAACAGAGCAGGTACCGGTCACCGGCCCGCGCCTCGTGCAGACGCAGGTCCGGCGCGGCGTCGGAGCCCGGCGTGAGGGCCCGGAGCAGCAGGGAGCGCTGAGGGTGGGAGTCCGCTTCCTCGGGGGTGATGCGCCCTTCGTCGAGCAGCGACTGCACCACCGTGTGGTCGTGGGTGATGCGGAAGAACTCGCCGTCGCGCAGGAGGCAGGCCCGGGAGTCGCCGATGTGGACGAGGGCGAGGTGCGAGCCGGTCCAGAGCAGCGCGGTGAGCGTCGTACCGTCCTCCTGGGGCGGACCCGTGACGCCTGCCACGGCCCGCCGGGCCTCCTCGACCGCGTCCTCCAGGACGTTGAGGAGGCTGCCCGCGGGGATGGTCTCGGTCTCCAGGCGCTTGAGGGTGTCCACGGCCGCGGCGCTCGCGGGCGCGCCGCCGCGCCCGAACCCGTCGGCGACCGCGAGGAGCCGCGAACCGGCGTACGCGGTGTCCTGGTTGCTCTCCCTGACGAGGCCGGTGTCGGACAGCGCGGCGTAACGAATACCCAGGGGTAGGGGACGGTCGGCAGGGGACGTGGTGGAAGAGGCAGTGGGGGGAGCAAAGGGGAACGTGTCGTCGAACACGGCGGGGCTCTTCCGGGACAGGTGGTCGACGAGGAAGGCGGCCAGGTCCCGCCGCGTGGCGGTCTCCGCCTCGACCCGCGCCCAGTACGCCCGCACCTCCCGCGCCGCCGCGTCCGCGTCCAGCGTGCACACGTGCTGGATGCGGGCGAGCGGCATGCCCAGGCGGCGGAGCCAGGCGACGAGCCGGGCCCGCTCCAACTGGTCCGGTGCGTACAGGCGGTACCCGGTCACGGGGTCGACGCGGGCCGGGGGCAGCAGACCGAGCTCGTCGTAGAGGCGCAGCGCCTTCGGCGACAGCCGGGACGCCTTCGCGAACGCCCCGATGGTCAGCATCCCCATGCCCGCCCCCTTCCTCGGCCGGGCACTTCACCCGGCCCGACCGATGCTGCGGCTTCCCCCAAGGTGAAGGTCAACCGCCGCTCCGGCGCCGCGTTCCCACCGCCCCGCGTACCCGACGTCCCCGCTGTCCCGACGCGGCGGGGCGCCCGACGCGGGGATCAGCCGCCCACGTACGCCGCGAGGTGCTCGCCCGTGAGGGTGGCGCGGGAGGCGACGAGGTCGGCGGGCGTGCCCTCGAAGACGATCTTGCCGCCGTCGTGGCCCGCGCCGGGACCGAGGTCGATGATCCAGTCGGCGTGCGCCATGACCGCCTGGTGGTGCTCGACGACGATGACCGACTTGCCCGAGTCGACGAGCCGGTCGAGGAGGCCGAGCAGCTGCTCGACGTCGGCGAGGTGGAGGCCGGTGGTCGGCTCGTCCAAAACGTAGACACCGCCCTTGTCGGCCATGTGCGTGGCCAGCTTCAGCCGCTGCCGCTCGCCGCCGGAGAGCGTGGTGAGCGGCTGGCCGAGGCTGAGGTAGCCGAGCCCGACGTCCGAGAGGCGCCGCAGGATCTTGTGGGCCGCGGGCGTGTGCGCCTCGCCGGAGCCGGAGCCGGAGCCGGAGCCGGAGCCGGCATCCGGGCCGAAGAATTCCTCCGCCTCGTCCACCGACATCGCGAGGACCTCACTGATGTCACGGCCGCCGAGCCGGTACTCCAGGACCGACGCCTGGTACCGCCTGCCCTCGCACTCCTCGCACGGGGTGGCGACGCCCGCCATCATGGCCAGGTCGGTGTAGATGACGCCCGCGCCGTTGCAACCCGGGCAGGCACCCTCCGAGTTCGCGCTGAAGAGCGTCGGCTTCACGCCGTTGGCCTTCGCGAACGCCTTGCGGATCGGGTCGAGCAGCCCGGTGTACGTCGCCGGATTGCTGCGCCGGGAGCCGCGGATCGGGGTCTGGTCGACGGAGACCACGCCCGCGTGGGCGGGGACCGACCCGTGCACGAGCGAGCTCTTGCCGGAGCCCGCGACTCCGGTGACGACGGTCAGCACCCCGAGCGGGATGTCGACGTCGACACCGCGCAGGTTGTGCGCGCTCGCGCCGCGGATCTCCAGCGCCCCGGTGGGCTTGCGCACGCTCTCCTTGAGCGCCGACCGGTCGTCGAAGTGACGGCCCGTGACGGTGTCGGAGGCCCGCAGCCCCTCGACGGTGCCCTCGAAGCAGACGGTGCCGCCGCCCGCACCCGCGCCGGGGCCGAGGTCGACGACGTGGTCGGCGATCGAGATCGTCTCGGGCTTGTGCTCCACGACGAGCACGGTGTTGCCCTTGTCCCGCAGGCGCAGCAGCAGGCCGTTCATCCGCTGGATGTCGTGGGGGTGCAGGCCGACGGTGGGCTCGTCGAAGACGTACGTCACGTCGGTGAGGGAGGAGCCGAGGTGGCGGATCATCTTGACGCGCTGCGCCTCGCCGCCGGACAGGGTGGCCGCGGGCCGGTCGAGCGAGAGATACCCGAGCCCGATCTCCACGAACGAGTCGAGTGTCTGCTGCAACGCGGTGAGCAGCGGCGCCACGGCCTCGAACGCGCCGGCCGGCTGTCCCGCGGACGACTCCGCGAGGCCGCGGACCCACTCGGCCAGGTCCCTGATCTCCATCGCGCAGACGTCGGCGATGCTCTTCCGCTGGATCTTCGACGAGCGCGCGCCCTCACTGAGGCGCGTGCCGTCGCACTCGGGGCAGGTGGTGAAGGTGACCGCCCGCTCCACGAACGCCCGGATGTGCGGCTGCATCGACTCCTTGTCCTTGGACAGGAACGACTTCTGGATCTTGGGGATGAGCCCTTCATAGGTGAGGTTGACGCCGTTGACCTTCACCTTGACCGCCTCGCCGTACAGGAAGGCCTGGAGCTCCTTCTTGGTGTACTCGCGGATCGGCTTGTCCGGGTCGACGAAGCCGGACTGGGCGTAGACCTGCACGGTCCACTGGCTGTCCGACTTCCAGCCGGGGATGGTGAACGCGCCCTCGGCCAGGGACTTGGAGTCGTCGTAGAGCTGGGTGAGGTCGATGTCGGAGACCGTGCCGCGGCCCTCGCAGCGCGTGCACATGCCGCCGGTGCGCTGGTACGTCGCGGTCTGTGCCTTCGTCTTGTTGCCGCGCTCGATGGTGATCGCGCCGCTCGCCCGGACCGAGGCGGTGTTGAAGGAGTACGCGCTGGGCGGGCCGATGTGCGGCTCCGCGAGCCGGCTGAAGAGGATGCGCAGCATCGCGTTGGCATCGGTGGCGGTGCCGACGGTGGAGCGGGGGTCGCCGCCCATCCGCTGCTGGCCGACGGTGATCGCGGTGGTGAGCCCGTCGAGCACGTCGACCTCGGGGCGCGCGAGCGTCGGCATGAAGCCCTGCACGAAGGCGCTGTACGTCTCGTTGATCAGCCGCTGCGACTCCGCGGCGATCGTGTCGAACACCAGCGAGCTCTTGCCCGAACCCGAGACGCCGGTGAACACCGTCAGCCGGCGCTTCGGGATCTCGATGCTGACGTTCTTGAGGTTGTTCTCCCGGGCGCCGTGCACGCGGATCAGGTCGTGACTGTCGGCGGCGTGCGACAGCGGGGTCTGCTCGCTGCTCGTCTTCCTGGTGCTCATCGTCGTCTCCATCGAGGTCCGGCACGCGGCGTCGTGCGTTTTCACGCTAGCCGGGGGGTCTGACAATCGCGTCTCGACCGGTGAGGAGATCACTGAGGTGAGCAAAAGAGAAAGGCAAGGAGGGATACACACTCCTTGCCACTCTTAACTTATAGCGCACAGGGGGCCTTGCGGCAAGACCCCCGTGGTCCTGCACAATCACCGCTCGTAACAACGACGAGCTCGACAAACGCGGGCGCACATGGGGGACTTCATGGTGGATCACAAGGCGGAGCACACGGCGGAGCACACGGCCGACGTGATCATCGCCGG
Organism: Streptomyces sp. NPDC030245; assembly: GCF_055572995.1. NCBI lineage: Bacteria > Bacillati > Actinomycetota > Actinomycetes > Kitasatosporales > Streptomycetaceae > Streptomyces > Streptomyces sp. NPDC030245. The sequence goes on from NZ_JBVICF010000004.1 coordinate 92,838, forward strand.
CGGCGGCCCGACCGGCTTGATGCTGGCGGCCGAACTGCGGCTACAGGGCGTGCACGTCCTCGTCCTCGAGAAGGAGACGGAACCGACCAAGCAGTCCCGTGCTCAGGGCCTGCACGTGCGCAGCATCGAGGTGATGGCCCAACGCGGGCTGCTGGAGCGGTTCCTGCCGCTCGGCAGGCAGTTCACGGTCGGCGGCTTCTTCGCCGGCCTCGGCAAGGCATGGCCCGACCGCCTCGACACGGCGCACTCGTACGTCCTCGCCATCCCGCAGGAGATCACCGAGCGCCTGCTCGCCGAGCGCGCCGCCGAGCTCGGTGTCGAGGTCCGGCGCGGCTGCGAGGTGGCCGGGCTGAGCCAGGACGACGACGGGGTGACCGTCGAACTGGCCGACGGCGCCCGGCTTCGCTCGCGCTACGCCGTCGGCTGCGACGGCGGCCGCAGCACGGTGCGCAAGCTGCTCGGCGTCGCCTTCCCCGGCGAGCCGAGCAGGAACGAGACGCTGCTGGGCGAGATGGAGGTGGCCGTATCGCCCGAGGTCCTCGCGGAGAAGATGGCCGAGGTCCGCAAGACACAGCTGCGGTTCGGCGCCATGCCGCTCGGCGACGGGGTGTACCGCGTCATCGTGCCCGCCGACGGCGTGTCCGAGGACCGGGCGGCCCCGCCGGTACTGGCGGACTTCCAGCGGCAGTTGCGGGCGTACGCGGGCACCGACTTCGGCGTGCACTCGCCGCGCTGGCTCTCCCGCTTCGGCGACGCCACCCGGCAGGCCGAGCGGTACCGGGTGGGCCGCGTGCTGCTGGCCGGCGACGCCGCGCACATCCACCCGCCGACCGGCGGGCAGGGCCTCAACCTCGGCATCCAGGACGCGTTCAACCTCGGCTGGAAGCTGGCCGCCGAGGTCAACGGCTGGGCGCCACAAGGCCTGTTGGACAGCTACCACGACGAACGGCACCCGGTGGCGACCGCCGTACTGGACAACACCCGTGCGCAGATGGAGCTGATGTCGCAGGAGCCGGGAGCGCAGGCGGTGCGCAGGCTCCTCGCGGAGCTGATGGACTTCGAAGAGGTGAACCGCCACCTCATCGAGAAGATCACCGCGATCGGCGTCCGGTACGACTTCGGAGAGGGCCACGAACTGCTCGGCAAGCGGCTGCGGGACCTGGAGCTGAAGCACGGCCGCCTCTACGACCGGATGCACGAGGGCCGCGGACTGCTGCTCGACCAGACCGGCCGCCTCTCGGTGGACGGCTGGACGGACCGGATCGATCACGTCGTCGACGTCAGCGAGGAGCTGGACGCCCCCGCGGTGCTGCTGCGCCCCGACGGCCACGTGGCATGGGCCGGCGACGACCAGCGGGACTTGCTCCGCCGGCTGCCGACGTGGTTCGGGCCGGCCGCGGGCTGACCGTCGGACACGGGGGCCCGGCACCGGCTGTCAGCCGATGAGCGCCTCGGTGATCTGCCGGGTGGTCTGCGCGGCGACCCGCGCGTCGACGGCGGCGTAGAAGGTGTAGGCGTTCAGGCCGGTGGCCAGGGCCCAGCCGCGGCCTCGCAGCCATGTGGCGTCGTCCACGCCGAGCGTGTCACGGAAGACGGCTCGGCCGCGGGCGGTCATCAGGGTGAAGGCGATCATCAGGTCGCAGGCCGGGTCGCCGATGCCGAACCCGCCGAAGTCGATGACGGCGCTGAGGCGGCCGTGGGTGGTCAGCAGGTTGCCCGTGTGGAAGTCACCGTGGAAACACACGGGAGGGCCGGCCCATCCGGGGGCGCTCATGGCCGCGTCCCACAGCTCGGTCATCGCCGCGGCGTCGAAGACGCCGGCGACCTCCGCGATGGCGGCCCGCGTCGCGCGGTCCCGTTCGGCCAGCGACCAACTGGAGAGATGCTCGCGCTCAGGGGCGGCTTCGGGTGTGCTGTCCCATGCGCTCTCGGGCGCGAACCGCTGGAGAGCGGCCAGAAAGTGCGCCAGTTCGGCGGCGGCCGTGGCGGAGTCGGCCAGTGCGTCGACGGTCGCCACGTCGCCTTCGAGCCATCGGGACACCGCCCACGGCCACGGATAGCCGAAGCCGGGTTCCCCCACTTCCACCGGCGCCGGAACAGCCAGGGGAAGGTGCGGGGCGAGCCGGGGCAGCCACTGGAACTCCTTCGCGGCCTGTCCGACGGCATCCGCATGACGGGGCAGCCGGACGGCGAGCTCCTCACCCAGCCGGTAGATCACATGGTCGGAGCCCGCCGGGTCGACCGGCTTCAAGGGCAACCCCGCCCACCGCGGGAACTGGGTGTCGACCAGGCGCCTGACGAGCGCGGCATCGATCTCGGGCCGGATGTCCGCGGTGCGCGCGGTTGCCAAGACAACTCCTGCGGTCGGTCCACTCCTTGTGGCGGACGGTACGGGTCATCACAGTGCGTCTCGGCTCTGCCTGTCGACCGATTTACTGTCCCGTCTCGCTCAACCTGTGAGGCATTCCGTCACGAACCCCTGGGCTTGTGAGCCGGGAAGAAGCCTTGCTGGCCCTGCCAAGGTTCCTCGCTCTCGCCGAACGTGCCGACCATCTGAGCCCAAGACGAGGCTGGCTTGCTCATCAGGTGTTGACGTGTTCAGGGGACACGGCTGCCGGCTGAGCCAGGGCTGACGGTGTGCGAAGAGAACCGCCCCCTGGACGCTGCTCGAACGGCAGGTGACGCGGCGTTCCGCCGACGTACCTACGCAGGCGTCGGCTGTACAGGAGGTGGAACCGGTCGACCGGGCGTGAAGTCGAGCAGCATCGGTGGTGGCGGCACAAGTTCCGCACGGCCCCCGGACACCGACCCCGAGCTCGCTCGCATTCGGCAGGAGCTGAGCGTCACGTCGACGGCGGGACGAGTTTGGCGGCCACGGCGTCGAGGACCCAGTCCAGGCCGGTCGTGAAGGAAGTCTCGGCGTCCACGTCCGTGCCGTCGTACACGGCCTTGGCCAGTGCCGGGAAGCGGCCCGTGGCCAGCATTCTTGTCACGTGCGGACCGTGGGCGCGCTGCCAGTCGTGCTTGGACAGGCCCGTGGCGCGCTCGGCCCGCAGGTTCGTGATCTCGCGCCTGATCGCCCCGGTGAAGTAGGCGCTGACCGTCTCCACGGCCCGCATGACGGTGTCGATGTCGGTGAGGCCGTCGAGAGCGGCCAGCGTCGTCTCAGTCACGGCGAGGCCGTTCGGGCCCAGGGCCGGGCGGTGGCCGAGCAGGTCGGCCAGCCATTCGTGACGGAGAGCTGCCAGCCTGGTGCGGTGGGCGAGGACGCTCAACGCCTCCCGCCAGTCACTGGGCTGTTCCTCGGGGAGGATCTCGGCCTGGACCTCGTCCACCATGAGGTCGAACAGCTCCTCCTTGGTGGAGATGTATCCGTACAGCCGCATCGGGCCCGCGTTCAGCCGGGCGGCGACCTTGCGCAACGACACCGCCTCCAGCCCGCCCTCGTCGGCCAGCGCGAGGGCGGCAGCAACGATCCGCTCCCGGTCGAGCGGCACGGGGCGAGTCGGCGGCTCCGGCCGGTCCCAGACAGTCATGGTCACATCGTACGGTTGCGATACGCCGTATCGGGAAAATACAGTGTATCGACATGAGACAACGTATCGCCGTGGTCGGGAGCGGTCCTGCCGGCCTCACCTTCGCCCGTGTCCTGCACCGCCATGGCCACCCCGTCACCGTCCTCGAACGCGATGCCGCCCCCGACGCCCGACCCCAGGGCGGCACGCTGGACCTGCACGAAGGGCTGGGCCAGCTCGCGCTGGACAAGGCGGGGCTGCTGGCGGAGTTCCAGGTGCTGTCCCGTCCCGATGGGCAGGCCATGCGCATCCTGGACACGGCCGGGACCGTCCTTCGTGACTGGCGACCCCGTCCGGATGACCGGGCCAATCCCGAGATCGACCGGAGTCAACTCCGCGACCTGTTGCTCGGCCCTCTGGACGTCCAGTGGGGCCGGGGCGTGACGCAGGTGGTGCCGGGGACCCGGGACGGCGTACTGGTCCATTTCGCGGACGGGCGACAGGAGACGTTCGACCTCGTGGTCGGCGCGGACGGCGCCTGGTCCCGGGTCCGCCCGGCGGTCTCGTCGGTGACGCCGCAGTACACCGGCGTCTCCATGGTCGAGACCTCCCTCGACGACGTCGACACCCGCCACCCCGACCTCGCCCGGTTGATCGGCGACGGTTCCGTGGCTGTGTACGGCGTGAACCGAGCACTCGTCGCCCAGCGCAACAGCGGCGGCCACGTCAAGGTGTACGCCCAGTTCCGCGCGCCGCTGGACTGGCACGCGAACCTGGACCTGGCCGACGTGGAGGCCGTGCGATCGGCTCTGCTGGCTCTGTTCGACGGCTGGGCCGCTCCCGTCCTCGACCTCCTCCGCCCCGGCACCGCTTTTGTCCACCGCCCTCTCTACGTCCTGCCCGTGTCCCACACCTGGACCCACGTCCCCGGGGTGACGCTCCTGGGTGACGCCGCCCATCTGATGCCCCCGTTGGGGGCGGGCGCGAACCTCGCGATGCTGGAGGGCGCCGAACTCGCCGAGACCGTCGCCACCGCCACCGGCCCTGGGGATCTGGACGAGGCCGTTCACGCCTTCGAGGAACAGATGTGGGCACGGGCCGGCGGATGGGCGAAGATCACCACGGCCGGTCTGGAACGCCTCGTGAGCCCGGACCCCGCCGAAGCCCTCGCCCTCTTCGACGAAGTCCAGCCATCCTGACTGCCAAGCGCGAGGACATCAGCACGTTGTCCGGGACTCGTGCACTTCACACCGCAGATCCGGCGGGAAGCCGCAGATATGCCGGGAACTGACACCGATTTACGGAACGGCCCCCGCAGACCGACGTGGCGTGGCGCACTTTTGCAAGCGGGTGCTTGCAATAGTTAGCGGAGTGCCGCACCATCGGGGCATGGCATCACTCAACGTCGGCAATCTCGGCGAGTACCTGCGCGAGCAGCGGCGCACCGCGCAGCTGTCGTTGCGGCAGCTCGCCGACGCCGCCGGGGTGTCCAATCCGTATCTGAGCCAGATCGAGCGCGGCCTGCGCAAGCCGAGCGCGGAGGTTCTCCAGCAGGTCGCCAAGGCCCTGCGGATCTCCGCCGAGACGCTGTACGTGCGAGCCGGGATCCTCGACGAGAAGGAGCGGGACGAGCTGGAGACGCGCGCCGTCATCGTCGCCGACCCGTCCCTCAACGAGCGCCAGAAGCAGGTGCTGTTGCAGATCTACGAGTCGTTCCGCAAGGAGAACGGCTTCGACGCCGCGTCGCACGACGCCCACGGCAGTGATCTCCACGGCAGTGATCTCCACGGCAGTGATGTCGACGGCAGTGATGCCGACACGAAGCAGACCCCCTCAAGCTGACAAGCCGATAGCGCTGACAAGCCGACGCGAATCCGGGAGGACCATCGTCATGGCCATCACCGATGACCTGCGCAAGACCCTCAGCAATCCCACCCCCGCGTACTTCGTCGCCGGGTCCGCGGACCTCGCCCTCCAGCAGGCGAAGAAGGTTCCCGGCCTCGTCGAGCAGCTGATCGCCGAGGCTCCTTCGCGCATCGACGCGGTGCGCAACACCGACCCCAAGACCGTCCAGGACAAGGCCGCCGCCCGCGCCAAGGAGGCGCAGGAGACCCTCCAGGCCAAGGTCACCGAGGTGCTCGGCACGCTCGACACCGACCTGAAGAAGCTTCAGGAGACCGCGCAGGACCTCGCGTTGCGCGGTGTCGGCGTGGCCGCCGAGCTCGCGGTCAAGGCGCGGGAGAAGTACGACGAGGTCGCCGAGCACGGCGAGCAGGCCGTGAAGGCGTGGCGCGGCGAGGCCGCCGAGGAGATCCTCGACCTGGCCGAGACGGTCGAGCCCGACAGCGAGACGGAGCCCGTGGCGGCCGAGGGCACGGCGTCTAGCTCCGCCGGCGTCGTCGCGCCCAGGAGCGCGCCCGCCGCTCCGGCGAAGAAGCCCGCCGCGAAGAAGGCCCCGGCCCGCAAGACGACGACGGCGAAGAAGACGCCGCCCGCCAAGTAACAGCTGTGCGGCACGCTTCCGGCGCGACACGCTGAGAGCGTGTACGAGGGGCGGGCATTCTCCGCGTGCCCGCCCCGTTGACGGGGTAGCGGGTACCGTGGCCGCGTAATCGATGAGCCGTGACTGGCCGAGACTGGTGGTGGACGTTGTGCTGATGCAAGGGTTCGCGAACTTCATGTGGCTGCTGTCGCTGGCCCTGATCGTCTTCAGCGGGTTCGCCCTCATCGACGCCGCGGTCCGGCGCGAGGACGCCTATCGCGCGGCGGACAAGAAGACCAAGCCGTTCTGGCTGATCATCCTCGGCCTCGCCTTCGTGGTGGACCTGCTCTTCCCGATCCTGTCGTTCCTGCCGATCATCGGGCTCGTCGCCACCATCGTGTACATGGTGGACGTGCGCCCGGCGATCCAGCAGATCACGGGCGGCGGGCGCGGTGGCCGCCGCGGCGGCTCCAGCAGCGACGGCCCGTACGGCCCCTACAACGGCGGCCGTTAGCCCGTCAGCCCCTCAGCCCGTCACCGCGCCCCGGGCGACCGGTCCAGGAGCAGCACCGCCACGTCGTCCGTGAGGTCCCCGCCGTTGAGGTCGCGGACCTCGTTCAAGGCCGCCTCCAGGAGCTCGTCGCCCCGCAGCCCCGCCGCTCGCTGGCGGCGGATCATCTCCACCATGCCCTCCTGCCCCAGGCGCTGGTTGCCCTCGCCGATCCGGCCCTCGATCAGGCCGTCCGTGTAGAGCATCAGGCTCCAGGCGCCGCCGAGCTCCACCTGGTGGCGCGGCCAGCGGGCGCGCGGCAGGAGACCGAGGGCCGGGCCGCCGTCCTCGTACGGCAGGAGCTCGGCGAGGCGTCCCTCGCGCGCGATCAGCGGAGCCGGGTGCCCGGCGAGGCAGAGACCTGCCCTGCGGCCGTCCGGGGCGATGTCGACCGTGCAGAGCGTCGCGAAGATCTCGTCGTCCGCGCGCTCGTGCTCCAGGACTTTCTGGAGCGTGGAGAGCAGCTCGTCGCCGCAGAGCCCCGCGAAGGTCAGCGCGCGCCAGGCGATCCGCAGCTCCACGCCGAGCGCCGCCTCGTCGGGCCCGTGGCCGCAGACGTCGCCGATCATGACGTGCACGGAGCCGTCCGGCGTGCGCACGGTGTCGTAGAAGTCGCCGCCGAGCAGCGCGCGGGAGCGGCCGGGCTGGTACCGGGCGGCGAAGCGCAGCGGTGAGCCGTCCAGGAGCGGGGTCGGCAGCAGGCCGCGCTCCAGACGGGCGTTCTCCTGGGCGCGCAGGCGCGACTCGGTCAGCTGGCGCTGGGCCGCGTCGGCGCGCTTGCGCTCCACCGCGTACCGGATGGCGCGGCTCAGCAACCGCCCGTCCAGCTCCTCACGGAAGAGGTAGTCCTGGGCGCCGACCCGGACGGCTTCGGCGCCGCGCTCGGAGTCGTCGTTCGCCGTGAGGGCGAGGACGGCGTGCCGGGGCGCGAGGCGCAGTACGTGCCTGAGGGCGACGAGCTCGTCGTCGTCCGCCTCGGCGGCGCCCGGGGCCGGCAGGGCGAGGTCGAGCAGGATGCAGTGCACGTCGTCCGTGAGCAGCCGCTCGGCCTCGGTGAGGTTGCGGGCGGTGCGGATACGGATGGGCTTGCCCGCGGAGTCGAGGAGCTCGGGGACGCTCAGCGAGCCCGCGGGGTCGTCCTCGATCACCAGCAGACTGAGCCCGGAGCCGCCGCCGTGGCCGGTCCCGGGCCGGCTGCTGCCGCCGGGGCCGACGGGCTTGCCGATCCCGGTGTGGCTGGTGCTGCCGATGTTGCTGAGGCCGGTGCTGCGGGTGCTACTGGTGTTGCCTGTGCCGCCAGTACTGCCGGTGTCGCTGTTGTCGTTCGATGTCGGGGCGTGGGCGGGCGCCGTCGCGTCGTGCGGGGGCGCCGCGTGAGCCTGACCGCCTTCCGCGGCCGGGATCGCTCTCTGCCGCGGTATGGGTGCGGGCATCGCTTGCTTCCTTCCCTCCCCCCGAGGGCATGGCGCCACGCAGGTCGACGCGGCACCGACGGGGACCATAGCGGTAGCCGTGCCTCCAGTGGAATGGCGCGCGGCAAACGGCCACCGTCATATGCCGCGTCCAGGAACGCACTTGGGCACGGCGGGGTCCCGCCGGGGATGACGAACATCACGCCGGGAGGGTTGAGCGGCCGCACGCGGGGTGCGCTGGGTCACAGGGCCCGCGCCCCTTCCGAGCCCGCCGCCGCGCCCGCCGCTTCGGACGCCTACTTGTCCGGGCGTACGACCCCGAGGATCTTCATCGATCCCGCACCCGCGATCGTCACGTCCCGGCCGGGCCGCGGCGCGTGCACGATCGCGCCGTCGCCCAGATACATCCCGACGTGGCTCGCGTCCGAGTGGTAGATGATCAGGTCGCCGGGGCGCATGTTCTTGACGTCGATGCGCGGCAGCTGCTTCCACTGCTCCTGCGAGGTCCGCGGGATGCCGCGGCCCGCGGCCGACCAGGCCTTCGAGGTGAGCCCGGAGCAGTCGTACGACCCAGGGCCCTCGGCGCCCCACACGTACGGCTTGCCGATCTGGGCGGTGGCGAACTCGATGGCCTTCCTGCCCTGGGGCGACGCCTTCCCGCCGACGTCCTTCAGGGCGCCCGAACTCACCCACGCCGACTGCTTCTTGAGGGCGGCCGCCTCCTCCAGCTTGCGCAGCCGCTCCCGCTCCTTCTCCTCCAGCGTCGATTCGAGCTTCTCGGCGGCCGCGATCTTCTTCTTTATCTTCTTCTTCGAGGCGGCCTTCGCCTTGCGGTTGGCTTCCAGCTTCTTCCAGCGGGCGGTGGCGTCCTCGGCGTATATCCGCAGGTCCTCCTGCGTGCGCTCCAGCTCGGTGAGCATGCCCTTGGTGGCCTTCTGGCCCTGCCGCAGGCGCCCGGCGCCGTCCAGGAACCGGCTCGGGTTGTCGCTGAGCATGAGCTGGGCCTCGTCCGGCATGCCTCCGCCGCGGTACTGCGCACGGGCCGCCGCGCCCGCGCGGGCCTTGAGCTTCTTCAGCTTCGCCTGGCCCTCGGCGATGTCCTTGGCCAGCTTCACGATCTGCTGGGACTGCTTGTCGGCCTTCTCCTCGGCCGCGTTGTACGCGTCGGTGGCGACACCCGCGTCGTGGTAGAGCTTCTCGATGTCCTTGCGGACCTCTTCGAGGGCCTTGTCCGTCCGAGGCGTCGGATCGGTGGGCTTCGCCGGACTGGTGGGTCTCGCCGGACTCGCGAAAGCCGTCCCCGGTGCGGCCAGCACCGTCGCCGCGCAGATCAGCGCCACGGCCGTCGCTGTCGAGTATCGCTTGCCAGTCACGCTCCGCCACCCCCAAAGCCGATGCATCCGATGTACCGCCGCACCCGAGATACCTGATTTACCGTCAGTAACTTATGGTCGCCACCGGGATGTTGCCATGTCGGAGCGCGATCCGACAGGGCCCGGCAGCAACTCCGCTCCCCATACGACCCATGTGACGTACCGCACGCGACGATCGTTCCCCCACGCCGCGTGCACGGGAACATCTCCGGGTGACGTCAGGGTGGACTCGGGGAGACCTGCGGGTTCACCCCGAGCGAGGCGCCAAGGCCGCCCAGCGCACCGTCACTTCGCCCTGCCGCCACCGCGCGACCCCGTCGGCCACCGGCCAGTCGGCCGTCAGGTCCCGCACCGCCCTGATCCACCGCTGCCGCGCCCCGTACGAGGCGTACGGCGCCGCGGCCGCCCAGGCCCGGTCGAAGTCCCGCAGGAACGCGTGCACGGGCTCGCCCGGCACGTTCCGGTGGATCAGTGCCTTCGGCAGCCGCTCGGCGAGGTCGGAGGGCCGGTCCAGGGAGCCGAGCCGCGTCGCGAAGGTCACCGTGCGCGGCCCCTCGGGCCCGAGCGCCACCCACACGTGCCGCCGCCCGATCTCGTCACACGTGCCCTCCACGAGCAGCCCGTCGGGGGAGAGGCGGGCGCGCAGCCGCTCCCAGACGGCGGCGACCTGCTCCTCGTCGTACTGCCGCAGGACGTTCGCGGCCCGGATCAGGACGGGCCCCGAGCCCCCCACCCCCGTTGGCCCCGCCGGCCCCGGCCGCTCCGGCAGCGGGACCTCGAAGCCGCCGTGCAGGAAGGAGAGACCCTCGCGCTCGTACGGCGCGGCGGCCGCAACGCGCGCCGGGTCGATCTCGATACCGACGACCCGCGCGCGTGGAGCGACGGTACGCAGCCTGAGCAGCAGCTCGACGGCGGTCCAGGGTGAGGCGCCGTAACCGAGGTCGACGGCGACGGGGTCCGCGGCGCGGCGCAGCGCGGGGCCGTGGACGGCGGCGATCCAGCGGTCCATGCGGCGCAGCCGGTTCGGGTTCGTGGTCCCGCGCGTCACCGTTCCCACGGGGCGGGAAGAGGTGCGTGGGGCCATGGGGAAAGGGTATGCGGGGACGACGGCGGCCGAGGGACGCGGAGTGGTGGCGCGGGCGAGGCGGCCGAGGGAGGCGGCGCGGGGCGCCGCGGCCGAGAAGGGCCCAGGCGGGGCGCCCGAGAGGGGGCCAGGCGGGGCCGCAGCACGAGCCACGCAGCGTAACGCTTTGGCAAAAACGGGCGGGTCGGCGGCCAGGCGGAAATGGAGCAGCCGACTCCGGTGTTCCCCCTCTGGAGGTACGTACGCCCTCCCCGTAGTCATGCCCGCAGTCATGTCCGTACGCAAGGAGGACCGCCACGTGAGCCAGTACGTGTCCAGGCTCGGGCGTCGCTCCCCGGCGGCACCCCCACGGCTCCGTATCCCCGGCTCCCAGCGGCGGCCGCGCCGCGTGGCGATGCTGAGCGTGCACACCTCGCCGCTGCACCAGCCCGGCACGGGCGACGCGGGCGGCATGAACGTCTACATCGTCGAGCTCGCCAAGCGCCTCGCCGCGATCAACATCGAGGTCGAGATCTTCACGCGCGCCACCGCCGGAGGGCTCCCGTCCGCCGTGGAGCTCGCGCCCGGCGTCCTCGTGCGCCACGTGGACGCGGGTCCCTACGAAGGACTCGCCAAGGAAGAGCTGCCGGCCCAGCTCTGTGCCTTCACGCACGGCGTCATGCAGGCCTGGGCGGGCCACCGGCCCGGCTACTACGACCTCGTCCACTCCCACTACTGGCTCTCCGGCCACGTCGGCTGGCTCGCCGCCGAACGCTGGGGCGTGCCTCTCGTCCACGCCATGCACACCATGGCCAAGGTCAAGAACGCGGCGCTCGCCGAGGGCGACACCCCCGAGCCCGCCGCTCGCGTCATCGGCGAGACCCAGATCGTCCGCGCCGCCGACCGCCTCATCGCCAACACCTCCGAAGAGGCCGACGAGCTCGTACGTCACTACGAAGCCGAGCCCGGCAAGGTCGCCGTCGTCCACCCCGGCGTGAACCTCGAACGATTCCGTCCCGCCGACGGCCGCGCCGCAGCCCGGCACCGCCTGGGCCTGCCCCAGAACGCCCTCGTGCCCGTCTTCGCGGGCCGCATCCAGCCCCTCAAGGCCCCCGACCTGCTGCTCCGCGCGGTCGCCGTGCTCCTGGACGAGCGGCCCGCGCTGCGTTCGAACATCGTCGTCCCCATCGTCGGCGGCCCGAGCGGCAGCGGCCTCGCCAAGCCCGAGGGACTCCAGAAACTGGCCGCGAAGCTGGGTATCGCGGACGTCGTCCGCTTCCAGCCGCCGGTCGGCCAGGAGCAGCTCGCGGACTGGTTCAGGGCGGCGTCCGTCCTCGTGATGCCCTCGTACAGCGAATCCTTCGGCCTCGTCGCCATCGAGGCGCAGGCGGCGGGCACGCCGGTCCTCGCGGCGGCGGTCGGCGGTCTGCCCGTCGCCGTACGCGACGGGGTGACCGGATTCCTCATCCCCAACCACGAACCGGCCCACTACGCGCGCGTGCTGCGCGATTTCGCCGACCATCCACACCTTGTGCACAGCATGGGCGAGGCCGCGGCCCGGCACGCGGAGTCCTTCGGCTGGGACACGGCGGCATCCTCCACGGCGGACGTCTACACGGCGGCGATGCACGATTTCCGCGCTTCCCGCCGTCACGTACGCTCGCACCATGGCTGATCAGGATCAGGCGGACACTGCGACGATCATCGAGCGGACCCTGGACGACGCCGAGCTCGAATGGGAGAGCGTCGAGCCGGGCTCGTACGTGGTGAAGCTCCCCGGCACCCGGAAGCTCTCCACGACCCTGTCCCTGCGGGTCGGCAACCACTCCCTCTCCCTGAACGCCTTCGTGATCCGTCACCCGGACGAGAACCACGCGGCGGTGCACCGCTGGCTCCTGGAGCGGAACCTCCGCCTGTACGGCGTCAGTTACGCGATCGACTCGCTCGGCGACATCTACCTCGCCGGCAAGCTCCCGCTCTCCGCCGTCACCCCGGACGAACTCGACCGCCTCCTCGGCTCGGTCCTCTCGGCCTCCGACGACTCCTTCAACACCCTCCTCGAACTGGGCTTCGCGTCGGCGATCCGCAAGGAGTACGAGTGGCGGGTCGCTCGCGGTGAGTCGACGCGCAACCTTGACGCGTTCACGCACCTGACCCGCCCGACGGGCGACGCGAACCACTGAGGTGAGGGCGGGAGCCCCGGGCGCTGGCGCCCCGCCACGCTTCCGCCGCCCCCGCCTCCTCGGGCTTGCCGTCCTGGGCCACCCAATCCGCCTCTCCGCCCGCCTCGGCTGCCGCCTGCTCCTACTCGCACGACTCGGTGCGGGGCAAACGGGTGGGTGGGTAGGAGTTATCCGCCGCTAAGCGGCGGCGTAGTCCCCCTCGCCCCCTTCCGCCCAGCGCAGCGCCATGCCATGCTCCCGCTCATCGCAAGCATGAACTCCGTTCACATCCATGGAAAACGGAAGGCGGCGGGCAGGGCATGGCGCACGAGGAACCCACCAGGCGAACCCTGCTCGGCGGCGCGATAGGCGTCGCGGCAGCCACCGTCACCGGCATCGGCGCCGCGACAGCCCACGCCACCGCGCCCTCGCCCCCCGCCCTCTGGCGGGAGTTCACCAAGACCCCCTACACCCACCCCCAGATCCCCTACATCGGTCGAGCAGGCTGCCGCGCGGGAAGACACCCCTCTGCTGCCCCCGCCCCCGGACCCCACCCCCGCATCGACGCCCGCCGCTACGGCGCCCACCCCGACGGCAAGTCCGACACCGCCCCGGCGATCAACCGCGCACTCGCCGACGCGGGCGAGAAGGGCGGCGGCACCGTAGTGCTGCAACCCGGCACCTACCGGATCGACGACCTCATCCGCATCACCCACGACAACGTCACCCTCCGCGGCGCGGGCAGCACCCGCACCACCCTCCTCGCCACCAAGAGCCTCACCGAGCTGATCGGCCCCTACGGCTCCCGCTACGGCGGCGACAAGTCCAGCTGGTCCTGGGCCGGCGGCCTCATCTGGCTCTGCCCCGAGTCCCGTTGGCGCTCCCTCACCACCGCCATCAGGTCAAAAAGCTGGCCCTTCGAGGGCTGGACCGGCAACAAGCGCGACGAATGGCAGACCCTCACGACCGTCCGCCCCGCCCGCCGGGGCTCCTGGTCGGTGACCGTCACCGACACCTCCCGCCTCCGCAAGGGCGACCTCGTCCTCCTCCGCCTCGCGGATGACTCCGACCACACCCTTCTGGAGCACATGGCGGGCGACGGCGAGGGCGCGAAGTCGTACACCTGGGACGACAAGACGAAGCTCACCTCGTACGTCCCCTACGAGTGGCCCGTACGGATCGCGGCCGTCGCCCCCGACAGACGCCGGGTCACCTTCGAACGGCCGCTCCCCCTCGACGTACGCCCGGAGTGGGACCCCCGTCTCACCACCCACGTCCCGGCACTGACCGGCTCCGGCGTCGAGGCCCTCACCCTGGAAGCCGTCGAGACCCCGCAGTCCCCGCACCTCCTCGACAGGGGCTACAACGGCGTCACGTTCCAGTGCGCGTACGACTGTTGGGCCGACGACATCGTCGTACGCCACGTCGACAACGGCTTCGGCCTGGTCGCCGCCTCCGCCTGCACCCTGCGCCGCACGCGCGTGACCGGCCGCGGCTCCCACCACCCGTACTTCTGCCGTGAGGGCTCGCACGACAACCTCATCGAGGACTTCCGGATCGACGCCCGCACCACGCCCGCCCCGCCCGGCACCCAGCTGCACGGCATCAACGTGGAAGGCCTCTCCTCCCACAACGTGTGGTCGCGCGGCCACATGGAGATGGGCACGTTCGACAGCCACCGCGGGATGCCGTTCGCGAACGTACGGACGGACATCACCGTCCACAACAACGGCCGGCACGGTGGCGACGCGAGCGCGGGCCCCCTCTTCGGAGCCCGCTTCACCCACTGGAACATCCGCGTCACCAACGAACGCGCGGGCCTGATGAAGATCGACGGACTCGCACCCCACAGCGCGACGGTCGGCCTCAACACGGTCCGCGAGTTCGACCAGATCGACGTCCCCGACTTCACCGGCGACCTGCACGCGCGCCTGGAGCTGTACGGCACTACGGACGCGGTTCGGCCACGGAATCTGTACGAGGCGCAACGGGCTCTGCGACGCTGACCTCGACGCCGCCGATCTCCTCCTCCGGCAGCTTCCGCATCAGCGCCCAGTACCCGACGGCCGCCCCCGTCCCGATCACCGCGCACGACGCCCACAGCCACTCCGCCCCGAACCGGTCGATCACGAAGCCGGACATGAGCGGGGCGATCAGCGCGGCCACGGACCACGACATCGTGTACATGCCCTGATAGCGGCCACGACCGTGCACCGGGGAGAGCCGCACGACCAGCCCGGTCTGCGTCGGCGCGTTGACGATCTCGGCGAGCGTCCACACGCACACGGTCAGCGCGAAGACACCGACCGACCCGGCGAACGCGGTGAGCCCGAACCCGTACCCGGCGAGCACCGAGGAGATCACAAGCAGCCGTCCCGCGTCCCGGTGCTCGATGAACCGCGTGACCGGGATCTGGAGGGCCACGATCAGCACGCCGTTCACGGCGATGGCGACGCCGTAGTCGGCGGGCGTGAACCCCGCGTCGCCCATCGCGATCGGCAGCCCCACGGACCCCTGCTGGAAGATCAGCGCGACGAGGAAGGACAACCCGACCACGCCCATGAAGCGCCCGTCCCGCAGCACGGTCCCGAGGCCCACGTCGGGCTCCGCCGCCTTCTCCAGCGCCGTCCGCACGGGCCGCGACTCCGGCAGCTTCGCGAAGACGACGATCGCGCAGACCATCGTCATGGCGGCCTCGATCAGGAAGCCAGCGCGATAGCTGTACGAGGCGATGAAGCCGGCGCCCGCCGAGGAGATGGCGAAGCCGAGATTGATGGCCCAGTAATTCAGCGAGAAGGCGCGCACCCGGTCCTCGGGGCGCACGATGTCCGCCATCATCGCCTGCACGGCGGGCCGGGACGCGTTGCTCGCCATGCCCACCGCGCAGGCGACGCCGGCGATCGCGACGGGGTGCTCCATGAACCCGAGCACCGCCACCGACACGGCTGTCGAGGCCTGCGCGATCAGCAGCGTGGGCCGCCGCCCGAGCCGGTCGGTCATCACCCCCGCGCCCAGCGAGGAGACGACACCCCCGAGCCCGTGCAGGGCGACCACGAGCCCCGCGTACGAAGCGGAATAGCCCCGCTCCAGGGTCAGGTACAGGGCCATGAACGTGGCGACGAAGGCGCCGAGCCGGTTGACCAGGGTGCTCGTCCACAGCCACCAGAAGGCGCGGGGCAGCCCCGAGACGCTCTCGCTGACAGCGCGTCTCATCGCAGTGAACGGCATGAAGATCCCCCCGAAGGTACTGACGACGTGAGCACCGCGATGTAAGCGTCTCCAGCGGCAGGCAAACATTACGAGCCGCGCCCCTCGACCCGCCACTCAATTGACGGCAACCGTCAACTGGCGCCCCGCCCGGCAGGCGCGCGGGGCCCCCTGGAGTTCGATTACGCTCAGAGGCATGGCCGACGCACCGTACAAGCTGATCCTCCTCCGCCACGGCGAGAGCGAATGGAACGCGAAGAACCTGTTCACCGGCTGGGTGGACGTCAACCTCAACGAGAAGGGCGAGAAGGAGGCGGTCCGCGGCGGTGAGCTGCTCAAGGACGCCGGCCTGCTCCCCGACGTGGTCCACACGTCGCTCCAGAAGCGAGCGATCCGCACCGCGCAGCTCGCCCTCGAAGCGGCTGACCGCCACTGGATCCCGGTCCACCGCAGCTGGCGCCTGAACGAGCGCCACTACGGCGCCCTCCAGGGCAAGGACAAGGCCCAGACGCTCGCCGAGTTCGGCGAGGAGCAGTTCATGCTGTGGCGCCGCTCGTACGACACCCCGCCCCCGCCGCTCGACCGCGACGCGGAGTACTCCCAGTTCTCCGACCCGCGCTACGCCACGCTCCCCCCGGAGCTGCGCCCCCGGACGGAGTGCCTCAAGGACGTCGTCGTCCGCATGCTCCCGTACTGGTTCGACGGCATCGTCCCCGACCTCCTGACCGGCCGCACGGTCCTCGTCGCAGCCCACGGCAACAGCCTCCGCGCCCTGGTCAAGCACCTGGACGGCATCTCGGACGCCGACATCGCGGGCCTGAACATCCCCACGGGCATCCCCCTCTCCTACGAACTCGACGCCGAGTTCAAGCCCTTGAACCCGGGCGGCACGTACCTGGACCCGGACGCGGCTAAGGCAGCGATCGAGGCGGTCAAGAACCAGGGCAAGAAGAAGTAGCCCCGCTCCACACAGATAGCCCCTGGCCGGTGCTTCATCACCCACGGCCGGGGGCTGCTGGCGGCTCTGACGGGGGGCGGCCGCCCCCCCTAGAGCCGGCGTGTCGCCGCCTCGACGCTGTCTCCGCCGTTGGCGTTGAACGCGATGGCGGCCTGGGGTGCATGGCGGTGGATCAGGTTCATGATCTGTTCGAAGAGGGGGAGCAGCTGCTCCGTCTTGCGGATTCCGGCGCCGACCACCACCACGTCCCATGGGCGCTCGGTCAGTGAGGCGACCAGTGTGGGCTCGGCCGAGTCGCCGAACACGACCAGCGTCATGGCGGCTTCGATGCCGTGCTCCTCGAACCGGGTGAGCTCCTTGTCCAGCGCCGCGCGGAGGCCCGCGGCGTCGACGCCGGGTATGGCCTGCGGGTCGTAACCAATGACGAGTACGGAAGACATGCCGTCAACCTACTCGGGCCCTCCGGGCGTGGTCTGTGCGCTCACGGGCCGGACGTGCTCGTGTCCGAGATGCCCTGGGCCAGATCCGTGACCACGCTCTGGATGCCCTGGCCGAAGTCCGTCGGGGCCACCAGGATGCCGAAGACCAGGACCACGGACATGGTCAGGAACGTGTCCGTCTTGGTGCGGGGTGCGACTCGTCTGCGGAGGAGCACGACGATGACGACAGCCAGCAGAACCGCGAGGTCGATCGACAGCACCACTTGGCCACCCCTCCCGTCAGGAGCCAAAGACCCGGACGTTCCTGTGTAACCCGAACTCCCGCGCTGTGGCTGCCCGGTCACGCGGAGTTGGCAGCAAAGCACTGAACCAAGGCCGAATCGGCTCGGAGCTCCAGGGGGGTTCGAGGGGGACTCATGGGCGTCGGCTCGGCGGGCGCGCGGGACGCACGGTCGGGCAGAGGCGCGCCGGTCCGGGGAGTGCGGGGCAACCGCCACGCGCGTGTGCGCCGTTGACGCGCCCCGGTCTTGTGGGCATGCAATGGCAGCAGGCAGTACGCCGGTACGCCTTCGAGGAGGAGACCATGGCCGAGTCCCCTACGCGCGAATCCGTTCCCGAGCAGTCGGTCTGTCTGTTGAAGTCCTGCGGCTGCGGCCCCGGTTGCAGCTGTGGCTGTCAGTCGGGTGGCAGCTGCCAGTGCGGTGGCGGTTGCGGCTGACCACCGCCGGGTCGTACGTGACGGTGCCCCGCGCGCAGCCGGCAGCGGCCGCGGGCGGGGCACCGTCATGCGTCCTCGCGATGTGGCTTCGCGCGGGGAGCGGGGAGGGTTACGCCTCCATCAGGAGGGTTACGCGCCCTCCACCTGCGCCGGCCCCGTCGTCTGTATCTCGTCCGCGTGTTCGCCCGTGACCAGGTACACGACCCGCTTCGCCACCGACACCGCGTGGTCCGCGAAGCGCTCGTAGTAGCGGCCGAGGAGCGTCACGTCGACCGCCGTCTCGATGCCGTGCTTCCAGCGGTCGTCCATCAGGTGCTGGAAGAGCGTGCGGTGGAGCTGGTCCATCTCGTCGTCGTCCTGCTCCAGCTGGAGCGCCAGGTCGACGTCCTTGGTGATGATGACCTCCGCCGCCTTCGCCATCAGGCGCTGCGCGAGCTGGCCCATCTCCAGGATCGTGGCGTGCAGGTCCCGCGGCACCGCAGAGTCGGGGAAGCGGAGCCTCGCGAGCTTCGCGACGTGCTGGGCGAGGTCGCCCGAGCGCTCCAGGTCGGCGCTCATGCGCAGCGAGGTGACCACGATGCGCAGATCCGTGGCGACCGGCTGCTGGCGCGCCAGCAGGGCTATCGCGCGCGCCTCCAGGTCGTGTTGCAGATCGTCGACCTTCTGGTCGGCCGCGATCACGCTCTCGGCCATCTTCAGGTCGGCGTCGAGCATGGCCGTCGTGGCGCGCCCGATCGCTGACCCGACGAGGCGGGCCATCTCGACGAGGCTGTCGCCGATCGAGTCAAGTTCCTCGTGGTACGCGTCCCGCATGTGGCTGTCCCTCTCTAGTACGTGCCAGGGGGCTGGCCCCTACGCTCCCACGGTGCGGGCCGGACGCGTCCGTTTCCGGCACCTCAAATGAACCACCACCGTCATCAAGGTGAACTATGGGCGACGACGGGCGGCACCGCACGACCGGCGCCGCCCGGCCCGCTCGGAGGAAGTGAACCGGTGCGGTCCCCACGGTGAACTCTGAGCGACGACTGTTCGAGCCCGCACCCGTACGGCTGTGACCGGCGCTTACTCGGCGCATAACCTGGACGCATGGACGTGAACGCGGCGGTCGCCGCAGCGGCAGCGATCGCCGGGGTGTGCACCGGTGTCATCGCCATGCTGGCGTTCCGATGGAGCGAGCGCGACCAGAAACGCCCCACCCGGACCTCCCTGCACACCGATCCCGTGCTGCCACCCGGCGTCGACACGGTGCTCTCCGTGCTGCGCTCCTCCGCGGTCGTCCTCGACGAGGCCGACAGCGTGGTCAAGGCCAGCTCGGCGGCGTACGCGCTGGGTCTCGTGCGCGGCGGGAAGCTCGCCGTCGAGCCCATGCTCCAGATGGCCCGCGACACCCGCCGCGACGGGGAGATACGCCAGGTCGAGCTGGACCTGCCGCGGCGCGGCACCGGCCGCGGCGAGGCCCTGGCCGTCTCCGCGCGCGTGGCCCCGCTCGGCTCCCGCCTCGTCCTGCTCCTCGTGGAGGACCTCACCGAGGCCCGCCGCATCGAAGCCGTACGACGCGACTTCGTGGCGAACGTCAGTCACGAGCTGAAGACGCCGGTGGGCGCCCTCTCCCTGCTCTCGGAAGCCGTCATGGACGCCTCCGACGACCCGGAGGCCGTCGAGCGGTTCGCCGGCCGCATGCAGATCGAGGCGACCCGGCTCACCAACCTCGTGCAGGAGCTCATCGACCTCTCCCGCGTACAGAACGACGATCCGCTGGAGGACGCCGAGCCCGTCCGCGTCGACGAGCTGGTGGCGGAGGCGATCGACCGCAGCCGCCACCAGGCCTCGCACAAGCAGATCACCATGGCCGCCGGAGGCACCGCCGAGCTCCAGATCTGGGGCAACCGCGGACAGCTCGCCGCGGCCCTCGGCAACCTCGTCGAGAACGCCGTGAACTACAGCCCGGCCCGCACCCGCGTCGGCATCGCCGCCCGCCGGGTCACCGCACCCGGCGGGGACCTCATCGAGGTCGCGGTCACCGACCAGGGCATCGGCATCTCCGACAAGGACAAGGAGCGCATCTTCGAGCGCTTCTACCGCGTCGACCCGGCCCGCTCCCGGGCCACCGGCGGCACCGGCCTCGGTCTCGCCATCGTCAAACACGTGGCCGCCTCGCACGGCGGGGAGGTCACCGTGTGGAGCTCCGAGGGTCAGGGCTCCACCTTCACCCTGCGGCTGCCCGAGGCGGCCGCACACCGCGATCGCGGCCCCGGTCGAGGCGACCGCGGATCCGGTCACGGCGGCGGACTCGACGGCGAGACCGCAACCGCATCACCCGACGCAAGCGCCGCGAGCGCCGCGACCGCCGGGACCACCACGTACGAACCCATTCCTGCCCCGGAGGTCCTTCCGTGACCCGAGTGCTCGTCGTCGAGGACGAGGAATCCTTCAGCGACGCCCTGTCCTACATGCTCCGTAAGGAGGGCTTCGAAGTCGCCATCGCGGCAACCGGCCCGGACGGACTCGACGAATTCGAGCGCAACGGCGCCGACCTCGTCCTGCTCGACCTGATGCTGCCCGGCCTGCCCGGCACCGAGGTCTGCCGCCAGCTGCGCAGCCGCTCCAACGTCCCGGTGATCATGGTCACCGCCAAGGACAGCGAGATCGACAAGGTCGTCGGGCTGGAGATAGGAGCCGATGACTACGTCACCAAGCCCTTCTCCTCGCGCGAACTGGTCGCCCGCATCCGCGCGGTGCTGCGCCGCCGCGGCGAGCCCGAGGAGGTCGCCCCGCAGGCCCTGGAGGCCGGCCCGGTGCGGATGGACGTCGACCGCCACGTGGTCACGGTCTCCGGCTCCAAGGTCGACCTGCCCCTGAAGGAGTTCGACCTCCTGGAGATGCTGCTGCGCAACGCGGGCCGCGTCCTGACCCGCATGCAGCTCATCGACCGCGTCTGGGGCGCCGACTACGTGGGCGACACCAAGACGCTCGACGTCCACGTGAAGCGGCTGCGCGCCAAGATCGAGCCGGACCCGGGGGCGCCCCGGTACCTGGTCACGGTGCGGGGGCTCGGCTACAAGTTCGAGCCGTAAACAGCACGGTGAACGCAGCACGGTGAACGCAGCACGCTGAATACGGAGAAGGGCGGGGCCCCGGTGGGATCCCGCCCTTCTCGTCCTGCTCTCGTACGTCGCTCAGTGCTCGGTGCCGGTACCCGTGCCCGCGTCCGCGCTGTGCGAGGCCGACCCCGTCGGCTCGGTGTTCGCGTCGTCCGCCGCGTGGCCGGCCGCGTCGTCGGAGGGGCTGCCGGACGGGTCCGTGGCCTCCCCGGAAGCGGACTCGCCGGGCTTGCCGGACTGGCCGGGCTCGCCGGACTTCGCGGGCTTCGACGGCTTGCCGCCGGGCGCCTGCGGCAGGGCGCTCGGGCCCCACTTGCTGAAGTAGCTCTCGGCCGGCACGACGAACGCTTCCATCTTCACGTCGCCGGTCCTGCTGAAGGAGAACGTGATCGGCTGCGCGTTGCCGTTCTTGACGGCGTCGCCGCCGGACAGGACCGCCGAGGCGTTGTCCTTGCCGCCGATGACGAGGGAGCCGCCGGCCGGGATGGTCAGCGGGCCGTTCGGCTTGGAGTCCTTGTCGTCCTTGCCGGGCGTCAGCTTGGCCTTCTTGTCGGCGCCTTCGACCGTGACGGACTCCAGGGTCTGGGGCTTGTCGCCGGCGTTGAAGATCGTCGCGGCGACCGCGGCCGGACCCGTGGACTTCTGGTCGGGCTGCGTGATGACCATGGCGTTCTGGATCTTGATGTCGCCGACGGTGGTCGCGGCGTTGTCCGGCTTGATCTCCATCGTCTGTGCGTTGTTGCCCGCCGCGCACGCGGAGAGCGAGGCGAGGGAGAACGCGATGGCGGTGGCGGCGAGGGCGCCGCGTCGAAGGCTGCGGCTCACGGCGGCGGCAACTCCTTGAACGTGGGCGGTACGGGACGGGCGGGCGGCCGTAAAGCCGTCCTAAGGGTGTGTCAGCGCGCTTAGGTTACCGAGCCGTTCCCGCGCCACCGCACCCGACCCGCCCCTTGGCTCACCCGACAGTCCACCCGACGGCCGCCCGCTCCGCAGCCGGCTGTCACATCGCTCCCGTGGGCCCCTTTCGTAAAAGCGTCACCAAGAGACTCCGGCGTCACGCTCTGTGGATTTCCGGTAAGGAATGCGAGAGGACCGCAGAATTGATCACCTGCTGCATCAACCGGTGGATCAACCGCTCGATCAACCGCTCGATCATGTTCGGCTTGATCAATTCGGAAACGGCTCCGACGGTGTGGAGCACATCTCTCCGGCATCCGAACGGAGTATCGGAAGTTCACCGCTTGGAACCGCGCAAACCGGGACGTTCAGCCGCTCCGAGCGCCCCCGGGGGGCGCGTAACGGGTGCGTTTCCGGCTCCCCGAAGAGCCGCTCCGACCTGCGAATACCCCGTTCCGATGCCCCTCCGCAGCACGTTCCTGTTGCTGTTGTCAAGCCCCGAGATATGCCCTGACCTGCGAAAACGCCATTCAGAAGAGGCGATTCTCGTGTTAGGATGGATAGCCACGGAAGGGGTACCTGTCACATGACGTTCAAGGTTGGCGACACCGTGGTCTATCCCCATCACGGGGCCGCGCTGATCGAGGCCATCGAAACTCGCCAGATCAAAGGCGTGGACAAGACCTACTTGGTGCTGAAGGTCGCCCAGGGCGACCTGACGGTGCGTGTGCCAGCGGACAATGCGGAGTTCGTCGGCGTGCGTGATGTGGTCGGGCAGGACGGCCTCGACCGGGTCTTCGAAGTACTGCGCGCGCCGTACGCCGAAGAGCCCACGAACTGGTCGCGCCGCTACAAGGCAAATCTCGAGAAGCTCGCCTCCGGCGATGTCATCAAGGTCGCGGAAGTCGTCCGTGACCTGTGGCGTCGGGAGCGCGAGCGTGGACTGTCGGCCGGCGAGAAGCGCATGCTCGCCAAGGCCCGTCAGATCCTGGTGAGCGAGCTCGCCCTCGCGGAGAACACGAACGAGGACAAGGCCGAGGCCCTGCTGGACGAGGTCCTCGCGTCCTGACGCGGACGGTCCGAGGTATTCGACAAGACCTCGGCAGTCCCGCGTCGACCAGGCGCAGCAATGCCGCGGTGCCCGCTGACCCTTCACAGGAGTCGCCGGGCGCTGCGGCATGTTCGTACCCGCATATTCTTCGCACCCTGGCACATCATTCGCACCCTGGCACATGTGAGAGCGGCCCCCGGGGAACCGTGTTGGCGTGCTGGACTCGGCAGCTGGCTCGACCAGATGTCACGGAAGGGTCCGGTCAAGATGCCACCCCGGCACGGTGAGGCCATACCCACGTCGGCCGAGCACACAAACCTGAACGGAACCGATGTCTAGCGAATCCCGTACCGCGGTGGTCATTCCCGCGGCTGGGCGGGGCGTGCGCCTCGGCCCTGGCGCCCCCAAAGCGCTTCGCGCGCTGAACGGCACACCGATGCTCATCCACGCCGTGCGCGCCATGGCGGAATCCCGTGCCGTCTCCCTCGTCGTCGTGGTGGCGCCGCCGGACGGTGCCCCCGAGGTCAAGACGCTCCTCGACGACCACGCGCTCCCCGAGCGCACCGACTTCCTCGTCGTGCCCGGCGGAGAGAGCCGCCAGGAGTCCGTGCGGGCCGGTCTTGACGCGCTGCCGGACGGTTTCGACATCGTGCTCGTGCACGACGCGGCCCGCCCGCTGGTGCCCGTCGACACGGTCGACGGCGTCATCGAGGCCGTACGCGACGGAGCGCCCGCCGTCGTCCCCGCGCTGCCCCTGGCCGACACCGTCAAGCAGGTCGAGCCCGCGGCGGAGCCCGGACAGCCCGAGCCCGTCGTGGCGACGCCCGAGCGGGCCAGGCTGCGCGCCGTGCAGACGCCGCAGGGCTTCGACCGCGCCACGCTCGTGCGCGCGCACGAGACCGTCACCGACAACGTCACGGACGACGCCAGCATGGTCGAGCAGCTCGGCCTGCCCGTCGTCGTGGTGCCCGGCCACGAGGAGGCGTTCAAGGTGACGCGCCCCCTCGACCTGGTGCTCGCCGAGGCCGTCCTCGCCCGCCGGAGGGCCAACGATGGCTTCTGAGACGCCCGCGCCGGTGCTCCCCCTGGTCGGCATCGGCACCGACATCCACGCCTTCGAAGAGGGCCGCGAGCTGTGGTGCGCCGGCCTGAAGTGGGACGACGAGGGACCCGGACTCGCCGGGCACTCCGACGCCGACGTCGTCGCCCACGCCGCCTGCAACGCGCTGTTCTCCGCGGCGGGTCTCGGCGACCTCGGCGCGCACTTCGGCACCGGACGCCCCGAGTGGTCCGGCGCCGCGGGCCTGACCCTGCTCGCCGAGGCCGCCCGCATCGTCCGGGACGCCGGCTTCACCGTCGGCAACGTCGCCGTCCAGGTCATCGGCCCGCGCCCGAAGATCGGCAAGCGCAGGGACGAGGCGCAGAAGGTCCTCTCCGAAGCGGTCGGCGCCCCCGTCTCGGTCTCCGGCGCCACCACCGACGGCCTCGGCTTCCCCGGCCGCGGCGACGGCCTCGCGGCGGTGGCCACCGCGTTGGTGGTACGCACGTCGCACTGAGGCCGGTATCGGGGTAGGTGTATGGCTCGTACCGACGATGATCCGTACGGCCAGCCGTCCACGAAGGAGTGAGGCCATGTCCGCCGCGATGTCCGACGACCTCAAGCAGCTGCTCGACACCCCCGTCTTCATCACCGTCGCCACCATCCAGCCCGACGGCAGCCCTCAGCTGTCGCCGGTCTGGGTGAAGCGCGACGGTGACGACGTGCTCTTCTCGACGACCGTGGGCCGCCAGAAGGAGAGGAACCTGCGCCGCGACCCGCGCGTGACGGTGGTGGTGCAGCCGTTCGACGCCCCCTACACGTACGCGGAGATCCGCGGCACGGCCGAGCTGACGACCGAGGGCGGCCAGGAGCTCATCGACGAGCTGTCCAGGAAGTACACGGGCAAGGACTACGCGGACTTCAATCCGGCGTCGAAGGACGACGCGGAGCGCGTGGTCGTGCGGATCACGCCGCGCAAGGTCGTCGGGCGACTTTGAGGGGTCTCACGTCACAGTTGCGTTCCCTGTGGCGTGAGGGGGCGTGGGGCACTGTCCCACGCCCACTACCCTGGAGTGGTGACGATTCGCCTGTACGACACCAGCGCCCGGCAGATCCGTGACTTCAGCCCGCTCAACGACGGCTGCGTCTCGATCTACCTCTGTGGTGCCACGGTCCAGGCTGCACCGCACATCGGGCACATCAGGTCCGGCCTGAACTTCGACATCATGCGCCGCTGGTTCGCCTACCGCGGCTACGACGTGACGTTCGTGCGCAACGTGACCGACATCGACGACAAGATCATCCGGAAGTCCGCGGAGCAGGGCCGCCCCTGGTGGGCCATCGGGTACGAGAACGAGCGCGCCTTCAACAGCGGTTACGACGCGCTCGGCTGCCTGCCGCCCACCTACGAGCCGCGCGCCACCGGCCACATCACCGAGATGGTCGAGATGATGCGCGGCCTCATCGAGCGCGGCCACGCCTACGAGGCCGACGGCAACGTCTACTTCGACGTGCGGTCCTTCCCGGGCTACCTGGAGCTCTCCAACCAGGAGCTCGACAACCTGCTCCAGCCCGAGAGCGAGGGCGAGACCGGGAAGCGCGACCCGCGTGACTTCGCCATGTGGAAGGCCGCCAAGGAAGGCGAGCCGAGCTGGGAGACGCCCTGGGGGCGCGGCCGGCCCGGCTGGCACCTGGAGTGCTCGGCGATGGCCCACAAGTACCTGGGCCGCGAGTTCGACATCCACGGCGGCGGCATCGACCTGATCTTCCCGCACCACGAGAACGAGATCGCGCAGGCCAAGGCCTTCGGTGACACCTTCGCGCGCTACTGGGTGCACAACGGCTGGGTCACCATGAGCGGCGAGAAGATGTCCAAGTCGCTCGGCAACTCGGTGCTCGTCAGCGAGATGGTCAAGCAGTGGCGCCCGATCGTGCTGCGCTACTACCTCGGCACCCCGCACTACCGCTCGATGATCGAGTACAGCCCGGAGGCCCTGCGCGAGGCCGAGTCGGCCTTCGCCCGCATCGAGGGCTTCGTGCAGCGCGTGGTGGAGAAGGCCGGCGACACCGTCGAGCCCGCCGCCCAGGTGCCGCCCGCGTTCGCCGAGGCCATGGACGACGACATGGGCGTCCCGCAGGCGCTCGCCATCGTGCACACCACGGTCCGGCAGGGCAACAGCGCCCTCGCCGCCGACGACAAGGAAGCCGCCGTGGCGCGCCTCGCCGAGGTGCGGGCCATGCTCGGCGTCCTCGGCCTCGACCCGCTCGACCCGCACTGGGCGGGCGGGGAGCAGGACCACGGAGAGGACCTGCACGGCGTGGTCGACACCCTCGTCCGTCTCGTCCTCGACCAGCGCGAGGCGGCCCGCGGCCGCAAGGACTGGGGCACCGCCGACGCCATCCGCGACCAGCTCAACCAGTCGGGCCTCGTCATCGAGGACGGCCCGGCAGGCCCCCGCTGGACGCTCGGCCCGCGCTAGGGGCCCGCTGATGTGCCGCCCGGCCTTCCGGGCGGCACACTTCATAGACGTACACCTCTGCGCGTACGCACGTACGCGCACACGCATCACGACAGACAGGTAGGTCATGGCCGCTAACAACCGCCGCATGTCCGGCAAGAAGGGCGCGCAGGTCGGCAGCGGCGGCAATCGGCGCCGCGGCCTGGAGGGCAAGGGGCCGACGCCGCCCGCCGAGGCGCGCAAGGGGCATGTGAAGAACCGCATCGCCACCGCCAAGGCCAAGAAGGCCGCGGGCCGCCGCGGCACCCCCAAGGGGCGCGGCGGCAAGGGGACCTCCGAGATGGTCGTCGGGCGCAACCCCGTCTTCGAGGCGCTGCGCGACGGCGTGCCCGCCTCCACGCTCTACGTCCAGCAGTTCATCGACAACGACGAGCGGGTCCGCGAGGCGCTCCAGCTCGCGGCCGAGCGCGGCGGCATCCACCTCATGGAGGCGCCGCGCCCCGAGCTCGACCGCATGACGAACGGCCTCAACCACCAGGGCCTCGTGCTCCAGGTCCCGCCGTACGAGTACGCGCACCCGGAGGACCTCGTCGCCGCCGCGTTCGACCAGGGCGAGGACCCGCTGATCGTCGCGCTCGACGGCGTGACGGACCCGCGCAACCTCGGCGCGATCGTCCGCTCGGTGACCGCGTTCGGCGGCCACGGAGTCGTCGTGCCCGAGCGCCGGGCCGCCGGCATGACGGCCGGCGCGTGGAAGACCTCCGCCGGCACGGCCGCGCGCACGCCGGTCGCCCGCTGCACGAACCTGACGCGCGCCCTGGAGGCGTACAAGAAGGCGGGCGTCGCCATCGTCGGCCTCGCGGCGGACGGCGAGCACGAGATCGGTGACCTGGACGCGCTCGACGGCCCCGTCGTCATCGTGGTCGGCAGCGAGGGCAAGGGCCTCTCACGCCTCGTCGGCGAAACGTGCGACTTCCGGGTGCGGATCCCGATGCCGGGTGGGGCGGAGTCGCTGAACGCGGGTGTCGCCGCCGGTGTCGTGCTCTACGAGGCCGCGCGGCGTCGCGCGTAGGTGTTCCCGGGCGTACAGATGTCCGGGCCGTGTGATCCCTTGACGGGAGTCTCTTGACGCGGTCCGGACATTTCCCCGTGGTCAAGGCAGTGTCCTAAACACACATCACTCGGTTAGATGAGTGTGGACACCAGAACACCCCGCACTCCCACAGGGGGAAGCTCGTCAGGTTTCGACGATGCTCCCGCGCTGAGCATGGTGAAGGTGCCGAGCGACCCGGCGCAGGTCATCGTCAATCACGCGAGTTTCCGCGTGCAGCTTCCCGCCGCTGGGCGCACTCAATCCCCTCGTATCTCACGGCACTTGGGCACGTCCGACGAGACGGTGCGCATCCCCGCCGCCGCGGCGGCCGCCAAGCGCCGCGCGCCCGTCGTCTGGAGCGGGAAGTCCGACCCGGACGACACCGGCGCGATCAGACTGTTGCAGGCCGTGCGTGGCGGCGGCATGCTCCGTTCGGCCGAAGAGACAGGCCCCTACGACGAGGGCGGCGCCACGCAGGTCATCCCGCGCGTCGACATCGACGAAGGCCCCGAGACCGTCGAGACGCCCGCCGTCATCGGGCCGCGCGTCCCCGAGTCCGGGACCCGGATGCTGCCGCGGACGCGGCCGTCCGGCAGCGACTACGACGAGCGGCTCGACGAGCAGGGCCGATACGCGGAAGACGCCGCCGACGCCTACGACGACGCCTATGACGAGGCGTACGACGACGGTGGCGAGGGCGAGGAGCGGGTCCGCAGACACGGCTCCGACCCCGTCCGGCACGCCTACTACCCCGGCCGCCGGATGAACCTCGGCGTCGTCCTGCTCCCGCTGCGCGTCTTCCTCGGCTTCATCTCCATCTACGCCGGCATGGGCAAGCTCTGCGACCCCGTCTACTTCGACGGCGGCGAACGCGGCTCCATGGTCAAGTGGCTCAACTCGCTGCACCCCTGGGCGCTCGCCGAGCCACTGCGCGACTTCGCCCTCCAGCACCCGGTGGGCGCCGGGCTCTGCATCGCCTTCCTCCAGGTCGTCGTCGGCGTCCTGACCGTGCTCGGACTCTGGCAGCGGGTCGCCGCCTCGATCGGCGTGCTGCTCTCGGCGGCGCTCATCGTCACCGTCAGCTGGAAGACCGTGCCCGCCTACGACGCGCCCGACATCATCTACCTCGCCGCCTGGTCGCCGCTGATCATCGCGGGCGCACCCGTCTACTCCATCGACGGGCGGCTCGCGGGCGAGGCGTGGCGCACGCTCGGCCCGCGCGTCGACATCTGGGACCTGCGGCGGCGCGTGCTGCGGCGCGGCGGTCTGATCGGTGCGGTCGTGGTCGGCGTGACGCTGCTCATCGGGTCGATGCTGGGCAGTGCGGTGCGCGACGCGGACCGGGTGACCGTGCCGGGCCCCGGCGAGGCGCCGCGCAACGAACTGCCGGGCTCCCCGCTGCCCCAGGACCCCGCGAAGAAGCGCAAGGAGCGCCAGTCGCAGTCCCCGACCGCCGCGACGGGGACGCCGACGCGCGGCAGCTCCGCGACCCCCACGCAGGGCGCCACGGCGCCGGGCACGACCACCCAGGAGACCGGCACGGGCGGCACCACGGGCGGGGGACAGCCCAGCCAGCCGCAGGGCAACAGCACGGCGGGGCAGGCCCCGCCGCAGCAGTCGGCGCCGCAGCAGCCGTCGGCCACGAGCGCGGGCCCGTCGTCCAGCGGCGGCACCGGCGGCAGTCCGAGCGGTACGGGTACCTCCGGCGGCACGAGCGGTGGCGCGGAGGAGAAGCCCGGCGGGCTGCTGGGCGGCGTACTCGGCCGCTGAGTACCTGCGTTGCTCCCTCTCCCGCTCCGATACGCCGACGGGCCCCGCACACACGCTGTGCGGGGCCCGTCGGCGTACGTACGGACGTACGGTCAACGGCTCTTGGCGGCCAGTTCCTTGGCGGCCTCGGTGAGGTCCTTCGCGGTGTCGATCGCGCGCCAGTAGGCGCCCTGCGGCAGCGGGAAGCCCGCCAGGCGCTTCTCGCGGGCCAGCCGCGGGAACGTGGTGCGCTCGTGGTCGCCGAGGTCCGGCAGGAGCGCGGTGAACGAGGCGGAGAAGACGTACACGCCCGCGTTGATGAGGTACGGGGACGGCGGGGCCTCGATGAAGTCCGTGATGTGGCCGAACGCGTCCGTCTCGACGGCGCCCCACGGGATGCGGGGGCGGGCCAGGGCGAGGGTCGCGGTGGCGTCGCGCTCGGCGTGGAAGGCCGCCATGTCGCGCAGTGAGAAGCGGGTCCAGATGTCGCCGTTCGTCGCGTACCAGGGCTGGTCCGCGTGCGGCAGGTGCCGGGCGGCGTACTTGAGGCCGCCGCCCCGGCCCAGCGGCTCCTTCTCGACGACCGTGCTGACGTTCAGCGGGAGGTCGGCGGAGTCCAGCCACTCCTGGAGGACCTCCGCGAGGTGCCCGCAGGAGACTACGGCGTCCGTCACACCCTCCTCGGCCAGCCAGGCAAGCTGATGGCCGATGATCGGGGTCCCCGTGCCGGGGATCTCGACCATCGGCTTGGGCCGGTCGTCGGTGTACGGGCGGAGCCTGGAGCCCTGGCCTCCGGCCAGGACGACAGCCTGCGTGGGCTTCAGCGTGGTCATGCTGGAAACCCTACGCGGCGCCGCGCGGCGCCCACTCAGCCGTTCTGATGGGCGGCTGCCACGCCGGTCGCGAAGGAGGTGTCGCAGACGGGCCTCGCGTACGACTGGGCGCGGGTCGGGCCGTACACGCGGACGGCGGCGCGGCCGAGCGCGCGGGCGATCGCCGCGCAGTGCCGGGCGAGCGACGGGTGGCGGTTCACCTCCTGCTGGAGATGGGTGAGCGCGACGCCGGGGTTCTTCTCCTGGAGTTCCAGGAGGAGCCGGTCGCGCAGGACGTCCTGCGGGGCGCGGGACTTGGCGGGCTTGGAGAGGTTGTCGGCGGATGCGGTGAGCATCGAGTCCGAGGACGGTCCCGACCAGTTGACGCTGGTGACCGCGAGGGTCCCGGAAAGCACCAGCATCACGGGCAGGACGAGAGCGAGCGTGCGGCCGATGCGGCGGGCGGGGCCCCGGTGGGATCGGCGCGGCTTCTGGGTGTAGTTGGCGGAGTGCGTCACGCGAGGAGCGTAGCGCTAGGTGATGATTTGGCGACATTTAGTCACCCGGTCGAGGGATAGGCAAGTGGGTTTCCCCGACGCGGTGTTGACGCCCGCAGGCGAAACGCCCGATGTGCCGGGGTATTTGTCGACAACGGGAGGGTTTCCGGGGTTTCTCCGGGAGTCCGGGTGGGCGTACGCGAAGGGCCCCGCACGCGTCGTGCGGGGCCCTTCGCAAAGCGGGGGCGGGGCGTCAGTCGCTGAGGCGCTCGCCGGTGGAGGTCGAGAACACGTGGGTCTCGCCGGGACGCGGCACGACGTGCAGCTGGGCGCCCTTCTCCGGGACCCGGCGGCCGTTCACGCGGACCACGAGGTCCTTGTGCTCGCCGCCGACCTCGGCGGAGCCGTAGACGTAGCCGTCGGCGCCGAGCTCCTCGACGACGTTCACCGAGACGGCGAGGCCGGCCGGGGCGTCCGCGGTCTCCTTGGAGAGGGACTTCGCGGTCTCGCCGTCCTGCTCGACGATGTCGAAGTGCTCGGGACGGACGCCGACGGTGACCGTGCGGTCGCCGCGGTCGGCGGCGGCGGAGAGCGCCTCGCGGTTCACCGGAACCACGGAGTTGCCGAACTTCACGCCGCCGTCGGTGATCGGGACCTCGACGAGGTTCATGGCGGGGGAGCCGATGAAGCCGGCGACGAAGAGGTTGGCCGGGCGGTCGTACATGTTGCGCGGCGAGTCGACCTGCTGGAGGAGCCCGTCCTTGAGGACGGCCACGCGGTCGCCCATGGTCATGGCCTCGACCTGGTCGTGGGTCACGTACACGGTGGTGATGCCGAGGCGGCGCTGGAGTGAGGCGATCTGCGTACGGGTGCTCACGCGGAGCTTGGCGTCGAGGTTGGACAGCGGCTCGTCCATGAGGAAGACCTGCGGCTCGCGCACGATGGCGCGGCCCATGGCGACACGCTGGCGCTGACCGCCGGAGAGGGCCTTCGGCTTGCGGCCGAGGTACTCGGTGAGGTCGAGGATCTTGGCGGCGTCCTCGACCTTCTGCCGGATCTCCGCCTTGTTCACGCCGGCGATCTTCAGGGCGAAGCCCATGTTGTCGGCGACGGTCATGTGCGGGTACAGCGCGTAGTTCTGGAACACCATGGCGATGTCCCGGTCTTTCGGCGGCAGGTGCGTGACGTCGCGGTCACCGATGCGGATCGCGCCCTGGTTCACGTCCTCCAGGCCCGCGAGCATGCGCAGGGAGGTGGACTTGCCGCAGCCGGACGGGCCGACGAGTACGAGGAATTCGCCGTCCGCGATCTCGATGTCGAGACCGTCGACGGCGGGCTTGTCGCCACCCGGGTAGATGCGGGTCGCCTTGTCGAACGTAACAGTGGCCATGGTGAGGGCCCCCTTCACCGGCAGGAACGTGCCGGACGATCCGAGTAGAGGGAGTGGTGTAGTCCACCTGAGTGAACTGGTGGTGACCGTACCCCGGGGGTCAGCGGTCTGTCAGTAGTCGCGGCGCTGCGACCTTCGAGGAAATTTTCGACGGGCGCACGGGCGGTGTTGGTTACACTGCTCGGGCACGTACGGCGCACGTCCGGCGTGCGTGCCTCCTTAGCTCAGATGGCCAGAGCAACGCACTTGTAATGCGTAGGTCGTCGGTTCGAATCCGACAGGGGGCTCCGTGTGGCGAAGGCCCAGGGCACCTCTTCGGTGGCCTGGGCCTTCGGGTTTTTCGGGGTGGGGGTGGCTAGCGGGTGACGGTTCCTGTTGCCTTGCTCGTGGAGGTGCCGTCGTGGTGGCCCGTGCGGTGGGCCGTCACCTTGAGCGTGATCTTCTTGCCGCGCTGGGCGGTCTTCAGGGGCAGGGACGACTTGGTGGCGCCGGTGATCTTCGTGCCGTTCGCGTACCACTGGTAGGTGTACGA
The DNA here is from genome assembly GCF_055572995.1 of Streptomyces sp. NPDC030245. Taxonomy (NCBI): domain Bacteria; kingdom Bacillati; phylum Actinomycetota; class Actinomycetes; order Kitasatosporales; family Streptomycetaceae; genus Streptomyces; species Streptomyces sp. NPDC030245. Next base: position 125,338 of record NZ_JBVICF010000004.1, read on the forward strand.
GGACGGGGTGGGCGACCACGTGCCCTTCGTGGACTTGAGGGTCTTGCCCACCTTGGCGGTGCCGGTGATCGTGGGTTTCGTCGTGGCCTTGGGGGCGGTGCCCTTGGCGACCGTCACCGGCGCGGAGCTCGCGGAGGCGTTCCGGGAGGCGGCGTGGGCGGTGACGGTGACGCTCACCTTCTTGTCCAGGTACTTCGCCGGGATCTTGTAGGTCGAGGCGGTGGCGCCCTCGATGGGATCGCCGTTTGCGTACCACTGGTAGGTGTACGAGGACGGGGTGGGCGACCAGGTGCCGGGGGACGCGGTGACCTTGGAGCCGACGGTGGCGGTGCCCGTCACCTTCGGGGCGGTGGTGTTGCGCAGTTCCGGTTCGGTGACGGTGAAGGTGCCGCGGGAGAACTCCCAGCCGCCCCCGTGGACACTGACGGACCAGTCGCCGGCGGGGATGTCCGTCAGGTCCAGCGTCGCCTTCAGCGTGCGGTTGTCGGCCGACACCGACTGTGTTTTGGCCGTGAGGGTCTTGCCCGCCTGGTGCAGCCGGACCGTGAAGTCGGGGTGGAGGGCGGTGCCCGTCACCGTGAGCGTGGGCTTGGTGCCGCTGGGGGCCGTGGCGGGCGTCAGGCCCGTGACGGTGACCTTCTCACCGCCGCAGCGCGCGAACGAGCACTTGAGCGTGGCGCGGTAGGCGGTCTGGCCGGCCTTCTCCGGGAGGCCGAGGACCAGGAGGGAGGGCCTGGTCGGTGCCGACTCCGACTCGTTCACCCCGCAGACGTACCCGTCCGGGATGGTCAGGGTGCAGCCGTTCGTCCACTTGTTGTCGTAGAGCGAGGGGACCGCCGTCGTCGCGGCGCCGGTCGTGTCGGTGATCTCGGCGTCGAAGTGGTCGCCGTCGACGGTCGGCAGGACCGCGCACACCGCGGTGCGGGACTCGTCGAGGGTGCCGTTGATCGGTCCGTAGCCGTAGGCGACGGAGGGGACCTTGGCGCACTCGGCGGCGGGGCCTTCGGCGGTGGCGATGCGGAGGGCGTCGAGGCGGTACTCGGGTGCCGCCCGGCGGTTCGCCGGAGTCTGCACGACGACCTGGTAGGTGGTGCTTCCGGTGACGGCGCAGGCCCGGTTGCGCCGGGAGCACTCGTTGTCGCCGTTGCCGCCGAGGACGTACATGTCGGCGGTGCCCAGGGCGTCCCGCACGTCGAGGTGCACGACATCGGTGTCGGCCGGCGTGGTGACCTGGCGGCAGCGGAGAGTCCCGGGCGCGCCGTACGTGCCCTTGGCGGACGGTCCGCCGACCTTCGCCGCCGGCGTCTTCACGCAGCCCGCGGACGACGCCGTCGACGTCACGTCGCGGCGCGTCAGGGTGTAGCGGGCCGGCTTGTCGCTGCCGGTCACCAGGACCGTGTGGGCCTTGCCGGGTGTGAGCTCGCAGACCGTCCAGCCGTCGGTGGTGGCGTAGCGGTCGCAGACGCGCTTGCCGTCCGCGTCGACCACGGAGAACCTGGCGGGCACGTCACCGGAGACGGCCGTCAGCTGGAGGAGTTCGGCCATGGTGTGGGCGTCGGCCGGAATGGTCAGGCAGTGCGAGAAGACCCCGTCGCCGGTGGTGAGCGTGGCCTTGGCGCCGTCGGCGGAGAAACTGCCCGCGGGCAGGACGGGGCAGTCGTTCGCCGCGTCGGTGCGGTGGAGGGCGACGGAGTAGGGGCCGGTGCGGGGGGTGCCGTCGGCGTGGACGAAAGCGCGGTAGGGGGCGGTGCCGGTGAGCGCGCAGTCGCCTGCGGAGAGCTCTTCCCCGGAGCACTGGGCGGTGCCCTCGCTGTCGAGGAGCTCCGCGTCGGCGTCGACCCCGGGGCCGTCGAGCTCGGTGAGCGCGGCGATCCGGGCGTCCTTGGGCGCGTCGAGTTCCAGGCAGTCGTACTGCCCGGCCGTCGTGAACTCGCCCCGGTGCGGACCCATGTCCGCCTTCACACAACCGCGTCCGGAGGCGCGGTCGAGGACGATCAGGCCGCGCGGGCCGTCGTGGAGGGGGGACGCGCCGTCGAGAACGGCGGTGTAGGTGCCCGCGGAGGGCAGGCGGCAGCCTTCCTCGGTGGTGCGGCAGACGGTTTTGCCGGAGCTGTCGTACACGCGCACCGGCTCAGTGGTGCCTTCGCCGTCGACGGAGTCGATGAGGTGGCGGCCCGCCCGCTCGGGGGTGACGGTGAAGCAGGACGTCTTGGTGAAGTCCTGCGGCTCCAGCGGACCGTAGGGCCGGACCGGGGAGGAGGGGCAGCCCTGGGGGTCGTTCAGGCGGCGGACCTTCACCCCGTACTGGGTGGGGAATCCCGCCTCGGTGCTCGTGACGCGGGACAGCACGCGATACGGGCTCCTGCCGGCCAGGACGCAGCTGTTCTCGTCGTCCTCGGACGTGCAGACCCGGGCGCCGGTGGCGTCCGTGATCCACGCGCTGGAGTCGTCGTGGGCCTTGGTGCCGTGCGTGAGCAGGACGCGGTCGCCGGGCTCGGCCTCGAAGGGCTGGCAGTTGACCTCCAGGGGGCCGCCCACGGTCCGCGTGGCGGCCGGCAGGTCCCATGAGGTGCGGACGGATTCGGCGCAGCCTCGGGTGCCGGACAACGGCACGACGGTGACGGCGGTGTCCGCGTCCTCGAAGCCGTTGTTGACGACCTTCAGGGTGTAGTCGCCTGCGGCGGGCAGGTCGCAGGTCTTGCCGGTGCAGTCGATCTCCGTCTCACCGTCACCGGAGTACATCTGCGTGTACGACTCGTTGCCGCTGTCGGTGAGCGAGACCCTGTGGAGCCCCGCCCCGGTGGCGGTGAAGGTGTAACAGGTGGACGCGTCGGGTCCGACCTTCGCCCTGCCGACCGCGTCGCCCGGGTCGCCGAACGGGGCCAGGGCGAGGGGCGCGCACTCCGCTCCGGCGGCGTGGGCGGCCGTCGCCGGCAGCGCGGACGGTATGAGCAGGGCGAGGAGTGCGGTCAGGGTGAAGAGCACGGCGGCGGACACCGCGGGTCTCGCGGATCTTGTTGATCTCGTGGGTCTCGGACAGGGACGTGGTTCAGGCATCGAGCCCCCCCAGGCTGAACGGATGTTCGGGTGATCCGGTGATCGTGGCACAAGGGTGTGTCAACGCACCTGGAGGGGCCACCGGTTGCAGCGGTGGGCCGGGTGTTCAGTGGCGGCCCGCCACCCGGTCCGCCCACTGGGCCAGGCGGGAGGACTCGGCGGTGTGGGTGGTCAGTTCGCGGCGGTCGGCCGCGTGGTACGTGGCGTACATGCCGTGGACGCCGAGCCAGCGGAACGGTTCCGGTTCCCAGCGGCGGACCTTGTGGTCGACCCAGGGGAGCGTGGTGAGGTCGGTGGGGCCTGCCTGGCCCGAGTCCTGTTGGACCAGGTCGCGCAGGGTGCGGGCGGCGAGGTTGGCGGTGGCGACGCCGGAGCCGACGTAGCCGCCCGCCCAGCCGAGGCCCGTGGCGCGGTCCAGGGTGACCGTGGCGCACCAGTCGCGGGGCACGCCGAGGACGCCGGACCAGGCGTGGGCGACCCGGACGCCCGCCAGTTGGGGGAAGAAGCGGAGGAGGATGGAGTGCAGGGCCTCGACCGTGGGCTGCTGGGTGCGGCCGTCGTTGTCCGTCTTCGAGCCGTAGCGGTACGGGACGCCGCGGCCGCCGAGTGCGATGCGGCCGTCGGCGGTGCGCTGGGCGTACATGTACGCGTGCGCCATGTCGCCGAGCGTCTCGCGGCCCTCCCAGCCGATCGACTCCCACTGGGCGGGTGACAGGGGTTCCGTCGCGATCATCGAGGAGTTCATGGGGAGCCAGGTGCGGCGCTGGCCCTTCAGGGACGCCGTGAAGCCCTCCGTGCAGCGCAGGATGTAGGGGGCGCGGACCGTGCCGTACGGGGTGACCGCGTGCTTCGGCCTGATCTCCGTGACCGGCGTCGACTCGTGGATCGTGACGCCCAGGGCCTCCACGGCGTCGGCCAGGCCCTTGACCAGCTTCACCGGGTGCAGACGGGCGCCGTGCGGGGTCCATGTCGAGCCGACGGCTCCGGCGACCCGGATGCGTTCGGCGGTCTCGCGGGCGCCGTGCAGGGTGCGGTCCTTCTCGCCGTACGAGAGTTCCGCCTCGTGGAAGGCCTTGAGGCGGGCCAACTGCGCCGGCGTGTACGCCACTTCGAGTACGCCGCCCCGGTGGATGTCCGCGTCGATCGACTCCTCGGCGGCGGCGCGGATCACTTCGTCGACCGTGTCGTTCATGGCCCGCTGGAGACGGACCGCCGCTTCGTGGCCGTGCAGCTTGGCGTAGCGGTCGCGGCCCGCGATGCCGTTGTAGAGCCAGCCGCCGTTGCGGCCGGAGGCTCCGTAGCCGCAGAACTTCTGCTCCAGGACGGTGACGCGGAGGAAGGGGGCGGCCTTCTTCAGGTAGTACGCGGTCCACAGGCCGGTGTAGCCGCCACCGACGACGCAGACGTCCGCCGTGGCGTCGGAGGTCAGGGGTTCGCGGGCCGTGGGCAGGCCGTCGTCGGCGTACCAGAACGATATGCCGCCGTTGACCGTGCCGACCGCGTGGTGCGTGGTGTTCGCGCTGCTCATGGGCGGACGTTACTGCGCAGGTGGGGGCCGTGTGCAGGGGTCGGAGCCGGGGTCCTGCGGGGCGGGTCTCCCGGTGGGCGGAGGGCGGGGTAGATTCCGGTGCTTTGAGCGGTACGTGTGGAAAATGGCGAAACTGGGAGGGCTCAACTCATGGCCGTACACAAGGCCGTACACAAGGCTGGACGCATAGCCGGGCGCGTAGCGGGGCGCAAGGCCGGGCGCGTCGCAGCCGCGGTGGCGGCGGCGGCGCTGATCGGGGTGGCCGCGTCGGCCTGCGGTCCCGACGACGGCGACTCCGACGGCAAGGGCGGCACCGTCAGCGAGAAGCCCGCCGCGAAGCCCGCCGAGAAGCTTGCTGTGCCCGCGTCGGTGAAGGGCGGCGTCATCACCGTCGGTGATCCGAAGGCCAAGCATACGGTCAAGGTGTACGAGGACCCGCGCTGTCCGTTCTGCAAGAAGTTCGAGGACGGCGGGGCGCAGGCGCTGGTGGAGCCGGTGGCCGACGGCAAGGTGAAGGTCGAGTACACGATCGCCTCGTTCCTCGACGAGAACCTCGGCGGCAGCGGCTCGGTGAACGCGGCGAACGCGCTGCGGGCGTCCGTGGAGGCGGGCAAATTCCCGCAGTACCACGCCGCTGTCTTCGCCAACCAGGCGGCGGAGGAGACCGACGACGCCTACACCCCGGCCTTCCTGCTGAAGATCGCCGACGGGGTCGAAGGGCTGCGCGGCGGCGCCTTCGACAAGGCGGTCACCAACGGCACGTGCAAGAAGTGGGTCGGCGAGGCGATGGACTCCTTCAGCGCCGACGGCATCCGGGGCACGCCGACCGTCTTCATCGACGGCAAGAAGTCCGGCGGCGAGGCGCTGTACGAGCGGGCGGCGTTCGCCAAGGAGCTGAAGGCGGCGGGTATTTCTTGACTCTCTGAGTCTGCCGGCCCGTCCCTCCCGGCTCTCGGGGGCGGGTGAAATCCACGTGCGGCGTACGGGTGTACGTCGGTAATGTCCCGACCGTGATCGACATTCGCATTCCGGACGAGCTGGTCGAGTCGCAGCACATGTACGCGGGGGAGCCCGGCCGGGCGTTCATCGCCGGGCTGCCCGCGCGCGTGGAGGAGTTCGTCGACCGCTGGGACCTGACCGTCGACGGCGACCCGATGCACGGCATGGCCGCCCTCGTCCTGCCCGTCGTGCGCGCCGACGGCACGCCCGCGGCGGTCAAGTTCCAGCTCCTGGACGAGGAGACCGAGGGCGAGCCGGTCGCGCTGCGGATATGGGACGGGGACGGCGCCGTGCGCCTCCTCGACCACGACGCGGGCACCGGCACGATGCTGCTCGAACGCCTCGACTCCGCGCGGATGCTGTCGACGATGGCCGACACCCGCAAGGCCGTCCTCGTCCTCGCCGAACTCCTCGCCCGGCTCACCGCGACACCCGCGCCCGCCGGCATGCGCACGCTCGCCGACATCGCGGCCGAGATGGTCGAGGAGCTGCCCGCGGCCCTGAAGTCGGTCACCGACCCGGGCGAGCGCGCGCTCATCGAGCGGTGCGGGGGCGCGGTGCGCGAGGTCATGGGCGAGGCCGGCGACCGGATGCTGCACTGGGACCTGCACTTCGAGAACGTCCTGGCGAGCGACCGCGAGCCGTGGCTCGCCATCGACCCGAAGCCGCTCGCCGGGGACCCCGGCTTCGACCTGTGGCCCGCCCTCGACAACAAGTTCGACGCCGACGACGTGCTGTGGCGGTTCGACGCGATGACCGAGATCCTCGGCCTCGACCGCGAGCGGGCCCGCGCCTGGACCCTCGGCCGCGTCCTTCAGAACGCGCTGTGGGAGATCCAGGACGGCCGGCCGCCGGTGGCCGACGACATGGAGATCGCGCGGCGGCTGCTCGGCCGGTGAGAGCCCGGCTCAGGCCGTGAGACCGCGTTGACCGGCGGGGGCCCGCCGTGGCTTGCTGCTCCCATGATTCGTACCGCCACACCTGCCGATGTCCCCGTCATCCACGAGCTGGTCCGCGACCTCGCCGCGTACGAGAAGGTGCCCGACGAGGCGAGAGCCACCGAGGAGCAGCTGCGCGAGGCTCTCTTCGGGGAGCGCCCCGCCGCGTTCGCGCACATCGCGCAGGACGACACCTCCGGTGAGGCCGTCGGCTTCGCGCTGTGGTTTTTGAACTTCTCCACCTGGCGTGGCGTGCACGGGATCTACCTGGAGGACCTGTACGTACGCCCCGAGGCGCGCCGCGGCGGCCACGGCAGGGCGCTCCTCACCGAGCTCGCTCGGATCTGCGTGGAGCGCGGCTACGAGCGGCTGGAATGGGCCGTACTCGACTGGAACGAGCCGTCGATCAACTTCTACAAGTCGCTCGGGGCGCTGCCCCAGGACGAGTGGACCGTGTACCGGCTGACCGATGACGCGCTCACGGAGCTGGGGCGCGCCTAGGAGCACGCTCGGGGGTGGGTGAGCTCGTCGGAATTCGTCAGAACTCGTCCACGGTGTGCGGCAGGAGAGCGGTGTGCAGCGCCGCGTCCAGTGCCGTCGCCGTGCCCGCCGTGTGCTCCGTCGCCAGGCCCGCGCGGACCAGGGCGTCGGTCTTCGTGCCGCCCAGGTAGCAGGCGGCCAGGTCGCGCACGTCGAGGGTGAGGTCCGCGGGGTCCTCGGTCCTCTCGTACGTACAGCCGGCGGGGGACGCCGTCAGGCGGTGGTGGCCCTCGTTGGCCGGGAGGCGGTCGTCGCGGACGTCGAGGACGACGTCCACGGGGGCCGCCCAGGAGCGGGACTCCAGCGCCGCGCGCACGTCGACGAGGCGGACCCACAGGGCGGGGAACTCGCCCGTGACGCGCACCTGGTCGCGGTCGGCGGCGAAGAGGTGCAGCGGGTCGTCCAGGGGGCGGCCCCAGGCGCGGATCTGGCCGGTCAGGTCGATCGACGCGAGGTAGCGCCAGAGGGCGGCAGCGACGGCCGGGGTGTCCGCCTCCAGGTCGTCGAGGCGGACGAGGCCGGGGGCGTCGTCGCGGGTCTTGGTGCGGTAGATCGCGTAACCGGCCGGGGGGCCCGCGGGGTCGCCGAGGACGACGACGCGGGGCGGCGACAGCTCGTCGTCCTCCTCGTCCTCCGCCACCAGCCACTCCTCGCGCCACCACGCCTCACTGCGGGCGATGCGGCCGGCGCGCTCGGCGCGGGTGCGGTCGTAGTACGCGGCGAGGAGCTCGGGCGCGTCCGCCGGGTCGACGAGGCGCAGCGGCCGCTCGTCCGGGGCGATGCGCAGGGCCAGCGGGCGCCGGGAGTCGATCTCCAGGGTGTGGCCCAGGGTGGCGGGGCCGAAGCCGAACCTGCCGTAGATCGCGTCCTCCGACGCCCACAGGGCCGCGATCGGCGAGCCGTCCGCCGTCGCCCTCGCGAACAGCTCCGCGAGCATGCCGGAGAGCACGCCGCGACGCCGGTGCGTCGGCGCCACGGAGACGAACGTCAGGCACGGGCAGGGCAGTTCGCCCCCCGGCACGGACAGGGTGAAGGGGAACGCCGCGACGAAGCCGACGAGTTCGCCGTTCTCGTACGCGCCGACGCGGGTGCAGTCGCGCAGCAGGTCGTGGTGGTGCTTGCGCTTCTCGTCCTCCGGGGTCTCGTGGAAGACGAGGTAGGCGAGGGAGAGCGCGCGGTCGATATCCGCCTCGGGGATGTCGCGGAACTGGACGGATTCCGGAGTCGAAGCCAGAGCCATAGCCATATAACGGACAGTAGTTCCCGGAAGTCGTGCGGGCACCTGGATTTTCGGGCAGGGGCAGGGGCAGGGGCAGGGGCAGGGGTCGGGGCCGGGGCCGGGGCCGGGGGTTCAGGGGCTCACGGGATCAGGACGACCTTGCCCATCGTGGCGCGGGACTCCAGCGCGCGGTGTGCCGCCGCCGCCTCCGCGAGGGGAAAGCGCTGCACGGCCGGTGTGAAGTGGCCGAGCGAGGCGGCGGTGAGCGCGGCGAGCTCCAGGGTGCGGACGGGGTTGTCGCCGCCCGCCTTCCGCATCATCGCCGGGCCGAGCACGTTGATCCGTGTGATGCCGCGCGCGGCGAGCTCCGCCTCGGTCTCGGTCGACTTCGGCTCCTCGCCGTCGTGCGGGCCCTCGCCGGACCAGCCGAAGACGACGTGGGTGCCGCCCGGACCCAGCAGGTCGACCGCGGCCCGGCCCGCCTCGCCGCCCACTCCGTCGAAGACGACGGTGGCCGCGCGCCCTTCGAGCTTCTCCCGGAAGTACGCGCGGACCGCGTCGGGCCACGCCGGGTCGGTGTAGTCCACGGCCAGGTCGGCGCCGTTGGCGCGGACGCGGTCCGTCTTCTCCGCGCCGCCCGCCAGGCCGATCACCGTGGCGCCGCGGTGCTTGGCGTACTTCGTGAGGAGCGTGCCGATGCCGCCCGCGGCCGCGGGGATGACGGCCACGCTGTCGGGGGTCAGCTCCGTGAACTGAAGGATCCCCATCGTCGTACGCCCCGTGCCGATCAGGGCGACCGCCTCCGCGGCGTCCAGTTCGTCGGGGATCTCGTGCAGGCGGGACGCGTCGGTGACGACGCGCTCGGCGTAGCCGCCGGGGGCGAAGCCGATGTGGGCCACGACGCGCTTGCCCAACCAGTGCGCGGGCGTCCCTTCGCCGAGTTCGTCGACGATGCCCGCGATCTCCCTGCCGGGGATGGTGGGCAGGGACGGGAGCTCGGGCAGCGGGCCCTGGATGCCCTCGCGGATCGCGGTGTCGATGAGGTGCACGCCGGCGGCGGCCACGCTGATCCGGACCTGGCCCTCGGCCGGTTCGGGGGCCGGGATCTCCTCCAGGACGAGGTTTTCGGCGGGGCCGAAGGCGTGGAGGCGGATGGCGCGCATGGGGGCTCCTTGGAGGTGGGCGGGGCGGGGCGCTGGGCGCCGCTGATCCGGTACGGCGTTGATCTGGTACGCCCCCCACCCTTCAACCTGAAGTGGACTTGAGGTCAAGGGCCGACTTCGTCAGCGCGAGCGAGACCGCCTCCACGGCACTGTTGAACGACACCTCCGACAGCACGCCCGGAGCCGCCACCTGGTCGCCCGCCAGGTACACGCCGTCGCCGCGGTCGATCGCGGGGCGGTCCCGCCAGGTGGTGCCGGGGCGGTCCAGCGCGCCCGTACGGCCGTTCGCGACCGAGGCGCGACGCCACGTCAGACGCTCGCGCCAGCCCGGGCAGCCGAGGTCCAGCAGGTGCTCGGCGTGGGCCACGCCGTCGGCCTTCGTCTCCTCGGGGGCGAGCGGAATCTGCGCCTGTACGAGCTGTTCGCCCTCGGGGGCGAGGGTGTGGTCCTGGGCGGTGAAACGTTCGACCCAGCCCGTCCGGTCCAGGTCGGAGACGACGAAGGCGTCACCCCTGCGGGAACGGAAGGCCACGTCGACGAGTGCGGTGCGGCCGCTCTCCCAGCGCAGGGAGTCGTCGCGCAGGAGGCGGCGGGCCGCTTCGAGGGAGGTCGCGACGATGACCGGGCCGTCCTGGGGGAGGCCCAGGTCGGCGAGGTTGTCGACGCGGTCCAGCGTCTCCGTGCGGACGCCCATGTTCCAGGCCAGCGCGGCCATGCGGTCGATGACCGAGCCCCAGCCGCCGCGCGGGTAGTGCGCCTCCGGGGGCAGCTTCGTGGCGCGGCGCAGGCGCTCCTGCACGAAGCGGGCGGAGAGCGAACCGGGGTCGTGGTGGAACGTCGCCACGGCGATGTAGTGCGCGGCGGCCCTCGCGCCCTCCTCGCCGACCTGCTCGGTGGCCCAGCTGGTGAAGTCGCGGTCCACAGGGGCCTGTTCCGCCTTGCGGCGCAGCAGCTTCAGCATGGCGAGCGGCGGCGTGCGGCGCAGTGCGCCGTTGTGCAGCAGGCGCAGGCGGGTGCCTTCGAGGGGCGGCAGGGGAGCGAGCGGGCCGAGGAGGCCGCGCTGCTTCAGCCACGTCCAGTGGGGGCCGCCGTTGTAGAGGGCGTGCGGGCCTTCGTTCGTCTTGTACGTGCCTTCGGAGGTGCGGGCGCGGCCGCCGAGGGTGTGGTGGGCCTCGCGGAGGGTGACGCGGGCGCCTGCCTCGGCGGCGCTGATGGCCGCGGTGAGGCCGGCGAAGCCGCCGCCGATGACGGTGATGTGGTGCGGGCTCGCGGTGGGCATGGGTGGGGTTCCTTGGGGTTGGGGCCTGGTGTTTCTGCTTTCACCTCATGGACGTGCGGGGGTGGCTCGGATGTGACATGGCCGTTCGCGTTCGGGTTCGGGGCGTTGCCGGCGGAGGGCGGGTTGTCAGTGGTGGCGGGCACGATGGGGGCATGGGTCAGAATGCGGAACCGACGCGGGCGGCACGGGTGGCGGGGGCGGCACGGGCGGCGCGGGCGGTGCGGGTGGTCAAGGCGGCTCGGCGGGCCGAGGTGCGGTTGCCGCCGCTCCGGCCGTTCGAGGGGAGGGAGCTGGAGCCCGACGGGGACTACGACGGGGTCGAGTTCCGTGACCTGGACCTCGGCGGGCAGGACGGGGGCGGGGCGCTGTTCATGGACTCGGCGGTGGTGGGGTGCGGGGTCGGCGAGACGCGGCTGGCACGGGCGCGGTTCGTCGACTCCGTGCTGACGGAGCTGCGGGGGGTGGGGACGGACCTCGCGGAGGCGTCGCTGCGGGACGTGGAGGTCGTGGACGCGCGGCTCGGCGGGGTGCAGTTGCACGGGGGCGTGCTGGAGCGGGTGGTGGTGCGGGGCGGAAAGATCGACTACCTGAATTTGCGGAAGGCGCGGTTGCGGGATGTCGTGTTCGAGGGGTGCGTGCTGGTGGAGCCGGACTTCGGGGCGGCTTCGCTGGAGCGGGTGGAGTTTCGGGGGTGTGTGGTGCGGGGGGTCGACTTCACGGGGGCGCGGATGAAGGACGTGGATCTTCGGGAGGCGGGGGAGCTGGAGATCGCCCGGGGCATCGACTGCCTGGCCGGCGCGACGATCAGCCCACCCCAACTCTTCGACCTGGCCCCGGCGTTCGCGGCGCAGGTGGGGGTGAAGGTGGCGGGGGTGGGGGAGTAGGGCGGTGCGCGAGGCGCCCGGGTGCGGGTTGGCGCCTTTTGCTCGTCTGTGGGGCGGGGCGCGGTGGTCGGGTGCGGGTTTGCGCCTACTGCTCGCTTATGGGGCGGGGCCGCGGGGGTATGTGCGTACTCGCCATCCCTGCGCCGCGCCTCAAGTCCAAAGGCGCTACTGCTGGCTCGGTGCTCCGTTCGCACATACCCCCACGTCCCCTCCGGCGCGCTTGCGCCTGCCCGGCCGGTGGGGGTGGCGCTCCCGTCCCGCGGCCCGTCGCGGGAAACCCCCGGCCCGGCCGGTGGCGGTCGCGCCCCCGTCCCGCCGACCGTCTCGGGGGACCCCACCCACCCGCCCTCACTCCGGCATCCGGCACAGAGGCCCCACCCGTCCGTCCCTGCTCCCCAGGACGTGATGGGTCGGACCCGCCCGCGCGCTCCTGCTTGCGCTGGGTGTCGCGGGTCAGCCCCACCCACCCGCCCCTATCCCCGCAGAACGTCACGGGCCCCACCCACCCACCCCTACTCGCGCAGGACGTCGCGGACCACGCCCACCCACCCCTACTCGCGCAGGGCATCGCGGGGCACGCCCACCCACCCCTACTTGCGCAGGGCGTCGCGGGGGAGGCCCGCCCACCCCGCCCCTACTCCCGCGGGACGTCGCGGGGCAAACGGGTGGGTGGGTGGGGAACATCCGCCGCGGAGCGGCGGGCTTGGGGCTTCTGCTCGGGCGGGGTGGCGCGGGGCAACCGCAGGGGGCTAGGGGATGCGGGGGAAGCGGGAGAGGAGGGTCCAGATTGTGGGGTTGTCCGCAAGGGACTCGTGGAGGTCGGTCAGATCCGCCACGAGGTCGTGGAGAAAGTCCCGCGCCTCACGGCGCAGCTCCGCGTGGGAGAACGTGAGCGGCGGATCCTCGGGATCCATCCAGTCCGCCTCGATGTCGACCCAGCCGAAGCGCCGGGCGAACAGCATCCGGTCCGTCGACTCGGTGAAGTCGAGCTCCGCGTACTGGGGGCGGGACGCCCGGCTGCCGAGCGGATCCTTGTCCAGGGTCTCCACGATGTCGCACAGCGCCCACGCGAAGTCGAGGACGGGCACCCATCCCCAGGCTGTGGACAGCTCCCGGTCCGCCTTGGTGTCCGCCAGGTACACGTCCCCGCAGAACAGGTCGTGACGGAGCGTGTGGGCGTCCGCGCGGCTGTAGTCCAGCTGGGCGGGGTCAGGGAAGCGTCGGGAGAGCGCGTAGCCGATGTCGAGCACGGGTCGATGGTGTCATGGACCGGGCACCCCGGCTCAGGGCAAGAGGCGCTGCTCCTTCGCCACCGCCACCGCCCCCGCCCGCGTGTCCACGCCCAGCTTGTCGTAGATCCGCCCCAGGTGGGTCTTGACCGTGGCCTCGCTGATGAAGAGGGCGCGGGCGATCTCCCGGTTGCCGAGGCCCTGGGAGAGCTGGCCGAGGATGTCGCGTTCGCGGTCGGTGAGCGTCGGCTGCGGGGCGCGCATGCGGGCCATGACCCGGGAGGCGACGGGCGGCGAGAGCGTGGTGCGGCCCTGGGCCGCGGCGTGGATCGCGGAGAAGAGTTCCTCGGGCCGCTCCGCCTTGAGGAGGTACCCCGTCGCGCCGGCCTCGATGGCGCGGGTGATGTCCGCGTCGGTGTCGTAGGTGGTGAGGACCAGGACGTGGGGGGCGGGGGGTGGGGACTGCGTGATGCGGCGGGTGGCTTCGACGCCGTCGATGCCGGCACCCAGTTGCAGGTCCATCAGGACGACGTCCGGTGCCAGCTTCGAGGCGAGGGCGACGGCCTCCTCGCCGGTGCCCGCCTCGCCGACCACCTCGATGTCGGGCGCGCTGCCGAGCAGGGCGAGCAGTCCGGCGCGTACGACGACGTGGTCGTCGCAGACCAGCAGCCGGACGGGATGGATTGGTGCGGTGTTCACGGCTGGGGCTCCCACGGGCTCGGCTGGTGGTTCGAAGGCGGGTCCGACTGCGGGTGCGGCAGCGGGATCGACACGGAGAGGACCGCGCCCTCGCCCGGCGCCGACTCGATCGTCAGTGTGCCGCCGAGCTGTCCGGCCCGCGCCCGGATCGCGGGCAGACCGTGGCCCCGTACACCTGTCGGCGAGTCGGGACCGGCGGGCGGCGGCGTGAAGCCGCGGCCGTCGTCCGCGACGTCGAGGACCACCTGGTCGTCGAGGAGGGTGAGGGTCAGCGCCGCGGTGGTGGCGTCCGCGTGTTCGCGTACGTTCGCGAGGGCGCCCTGCGCGATGCGCAGGAGCGCCGAGCTGACCCGGTCCGGCAGCGGCACCGGCGCGCCCTCCGCGTGGAAGCGGACGGTGAGGCCCGCGTCGGACTCGCGTTCCGCGAGCGCCCGCAGCGCCTGCGTCACGCCGCCGCCGTCCGCGAGGTCGGCGGGGGCCAGGTCGTGCACGAAGCGGCGGGCCTCCGCGAGGCCGCGCTCGGTGATCGACCCGGCGGTACGGACGTGGGTGCGGGCCTTCGCCGGATCCGTGTCCCAGAGGCGGTCGGCGGCCTGCAACAGCATCCGCTGGCTGGACAGGCCCTGCGCGAGCGTGTCGTGGATCTCCATGGACAGGCGCTGGCGCTCGGCGAGCGTACCCTCGCGCCGCTCGGTGGCGGCGAGCTCGCGGCGGGTGCGGATGAGGTCGTCGATGAGTTCGCGCTGCCGGGCGGCCTGGCGCTGCATGTGGAGGAAGACGGCGGTGGCGACCGCGGCCCAGGCGGGCGGCGCGAGCAGCAGGTTCGGGTCGAAGCGGCCCGCGAGCTGCAACTGGGCGACGACGACGAAGGCGGTGAGGACGGCCACGAGGAACAGGGCGGCGCGTGGCGGCAGCGTCCGCAGGCCCGTGTAGAAAAGCGGCACCGCGCACCACGCGAAGCTCGGCGCGAGGACGACGAGCACGACCCAGACGGCGACGACGAGGATCAGCCAGGCGAGGCGGCGCGGCGCGGTGGGGCGGGCGCCGATGACGGGGCCGAGTACGTAGAGGAGGGCGAGGGAGACCGAGAGCGCGATGATCCACGGGGTGCGGGGTTCGCCGGGGTGCCGCATCAGGAAGCGGGTCAGCGACGACCCCAGGAGCAGGAAGAACGCCGTGTGCATGACGGCCGCGAGCCAGCGGGCGTCGGGGTCCGGCGTGCGGGGGTCGGGCCCCGGCCTGCGTTCTCCCACGGGGCGCCTCCCTTTCGTACTGCCGTCGGTGCGTGCGCGTACGCCGCGCCGTACTGCCGTCGTGCGTGTGCGCGCACGCCGCGTTGAACTGGGCAGACACCCTCATTGTGACCCGGTGGGGCCACGGAGGGGTCAACCGATCGGTTGACCCCGGTGTCGGCCGAGTCGCGCGCCGCTGCGAGCCGGTACGCCGAGGGGTGGGCCCCGGACCCGGCCGGAGGATTGACGGCAGAGGGACACGAGGGACACACGGACACCGGCTCCCTCGGTGCTCAGCCGCCCTCACCCCCTCAACCTCCGCACCTCATCCTCCGCGCCCCATCCCTAGGAGCCCCCGATGCAGAAGCTCTCCCGCCGCACCCGCGTCCTCACCGTCGCCGCCACCGCCGCCGTCCTCGGCGCCGGCACCTTCGGCGCGGTCTCCGCCACCGCCGGCACCCCCGACGCCGCCACGAAGGCCGCCGTCACCGCCGACGCGGGCAACAAGAACCTCACGCAGTCGACGCACCTCTCGGTCGCCGCCGCCACCAAGGCCGCGCAGGCCACCCTCGACGCTGCGAAGAAGGAGAACCAGCGCGTCTCCGTCGCCGTCGTCGACCGCAACGGCAACACCATCGTCCAGCTGCGCGGCGACGGCGCCGGGCCGCAGTCCCCCGAGTCCGCCGTGAAGAAGGCGTACACCTCCGTCGCCTGGAACGCGCCCACCTCCGAGCTGGCCAAGCGCCTGGAGCAGGCCCCGAACCTGAAGGACATCCCCGGCACCCTGTTCCTCGCGGGCGGCGCGCCGGTCACGGCCAAGGGCGCGCCCGTCGCGGGCATCGGTGTCGCGGGTGCCCCGAGCGGCGACCTGGACGAGAAGTTCGCGAAGGCGGGCGTGGCGGCGCTCGGCCGCTGAGGCCCCGAGCCCCCACGCAGAGCAAAGCCCCCCGGCACCCGTGGGACGTAGGAGATCCGGCATGAACACCACCGCCGCCGACCAGCGGCTGCTCGACGCCGCACGGGCCGGGAACGCCGCGGAAGTGGCCGCCGCCCTCGACGCGGGCGCCCGCGTCGAGGCGCGCGACACCGAGCTGCGCACTCCCCTGCTGCTCGCGGCCCTCGGCGATCACGTCGAGGCGGCCCGGGTGCTCGTCGCCGCGGGCGCCGACGTCGACGCGCAGGACCACCGTTCCGACAGCCCCTGGCTGGTCACCGGGGTGACGGGCAGCGTCGCCATGCTGCATGTACTGCTGCCGGCGGGGCCCGACCTGACGCTGCGCAACCGTTTCGGCGGGGTCTGCGTGATCCCCGCCTCGGAGCGCGGCCACGTCGCGTACGTACGGGAGGTCCTGCGCGTCACCGACATCGACGTCGACCACGTCAACGACCTCGGCTGGACCGCCCTTCTGGAGGCGGTGATCCTCGGCGACGGCGGCCGCGCGCACCAGGAGATCGTGGAGCTGCTGCTCGCCGCGGGCGCGACGCCGGACCTCGCCGACCGGGACGGCGTCACGCCGCTCGCGCACGCGGAGCGGCGGGGCTTCGCCGGGATCGCGGAGCTGCTGCGGAGGGCGTCGTGACGGCGCGCAAGGCGGTGCGGGGCGCCACCACGGGTCTCGTCGCCACCACGCGCCTCGTCGCCACCACGGGTCTCGTCGCCGCACTCCTCGCGGGGTGCGGGGCCGGCTCCGGCGGGGCCGCGGCGGACGGCCCAGTGCCCGCCCGTGCGAGCACCACGGCTCCCCTGCCCGCCGGGGCCGGGACCCCCGAAGGCACCCTCCTCGTCGCCGACTTCGGCTCCGACACCGTCACCTTCGTCGACCCGGGGAAGGGCCCCGTCGACTCGGTGCAGGTCGGCACGGCCCCCTACGGGCTGACCGTGGGGGACGACGGCCGCGTCTGGGTGGCCACGGCGGAGGGCGTCGCCGTCGTCGACACGGAGAGGCGTGAGCGCGTCGACCGCGTCCCGTACGAGACGGAGACCGGTCCGGTGACGACGGGCGAGTACCGGGGCGGCGGCATGGGCATCGCCCTCGCGCCGGACGGCGAGCACGTCTACGTCGGCGTCAACGTCCCGGACGGCAAGGGCGTGTTGGAGATCATCGACACGGACGAGCGCGAGGTGACCGACACCGTGCCCGTCGGCCGCCGCCCCTTCGACGTCGACGTCTCGAAGGACGGCCGGGAGGTCTACGCCACCAACCACGACTCCTTCGACGTGACCGTCGTACGCACGGAGTCGCTGCGGCCGCGCCGCCTCGAAGTCGCCCCCTACGGCACGGAGGGCGGCCTCGGCTCCTGGCTGAAGCCGCACTACACGGCCGTGCGGCCCTCCGACGGACGGCTCCTGCTGCCCTTCGAGGGCGAGCGGCTCGTCGTACTCGATCCGGGCACCGGCGACTACGACGTCGAGAAGATGACCGCGAACACGCACCAGCACGGCGTGACGGTCACCGACGACGGCACGCTGTTCGCGGTCGGCACCGGGCCCATCGACCCGGACGCCGACAAGGGGCCGTCGCTGACCGTGCGGACGAAGGAGGGCAAGGAGCAGGTCGTGCCGCTGGACGGGCCGCACGAGGACGTCGCCGTGTCGCGGGACGGCCGCACCGCGTACGTCACGGGCGGCTTCACCCGCGACGGCCACTGGAACGGCATCTCCGTCGTCGACACGGAGGACGGGTCGGTGCGCCGACTCCCCGCGGGCGAGCGGCCGTTGGGCATCGCGGTGCTCTGAGCGCCCGCGGCGCGGCGCTCAGGGTGGCCCGGTGGTCCGGCCGCCGGGCCTCATATCGCTCCCGTACCGAACAATTGCCGCATAAGATCACCGGCGTGGACCTGAGATCTCCGGCCGTCCGAGCCGCCACCGTCACCTCCTGCCTCGCCCTGCTCGCCACCGTCAGTGCCTGCGGCGGCGCGGGCGTCGACGGCACACCGGGCTCACCCGGCGTGCGGGACCCGTACTTCCCCAAGCTGGGCAACGGCGGGTACGACGTGGCGCACTACGGCCTGACCCTCGGCTACGACCCCGGCTCCCGGCACCTCACCGGCACCGCCGAGATCACCGCCCGCGCCACCAAGAACCTCAGCTCCTTCAACCTCGACCTGAAGGGCCTCGACGTCTCCGGCATCACCGTCGAGGGCAAGGCCGCCCGTTTCCAGCGCGCCGGCCAGGAGCTGCGGGTCCGCCCGGCCGACGAGCTCGACCGCGGCGAGACGTTCCGCGCGGTCGTCCGCTACTCCGGCTCCCCGGAGACCATCACCGACGACGACGGCGCCGAGGAGGGCTGGCTCAGGACGGGCGACGGCGCGCTCGCGCTCGGCGAACCGACCGGCTCCATGGCGTGGTTCCCCGGCAACCACCACCCGAGCGACAAGGCGTCGTACGACATACAGATCACCGTCCCCAAGGGCCTCAAGGCCGTCTCGAACGGCGAGCTGACCCGCGAGTCGACGAAGAACGGCCGCACCACCTTCGCCTGGCACAGCGCCGAACCGATGGCGAGCTACGTGGCGACCGTGGCCGTCGGCAAGTACGAGATGGAGACGTCGACGACGGAGGGCGGGCTGCCGGTCGTGACGGCCGTCGACCCCTCCCGGGCGAAGGCGAGCGAGAAGGTCCTCGCGAAGATCCCCGACATCGTGGAGTGGGCGGAGTACAACTTCGGCCCCTACCCCTTCTCCTCCGCGGGCGCGATCGTCGACCGCGAGGAGGACGTGGACTACGCCCTGGAGACCCAGACCCGGCCCGTCTTCCCCGGCGCCCCCAGCACCGCTCTGCTCGTCCACGAGCTGGCCCACCAGTGGTTCGGCAACTCCGTCACGCCCAAGTCGTGGCAGGACATGTGGCTCAACGAGGGCTTCGCGACGTACGCGGAGTGGCTGTACGACGAGGACAACGACGGCGACAGCGCGCAGGAGGTCTTCGACGCGCTCTACAAGGGCGACTACTACGAGGACGAGGAGGACAACGAAGCCATCTGGGCCTTCCCGCCCGCCAAGCCCACGGATGCCGCGAGCGTCTCCGACCCGCCCGTCTACGAACGCGGCGCCATGGTCATCCACAAGATCCGCCGCGCGGTGGGCGACGACACGTTCTACGACATCGTCCAGGGCTGGGCGAAGACGTACCGGCACAAGAACGCGGACACCAGGGACTTCACGGAGTACGTCGAGAAGCACGCGGGCAGCGAGGAGGCGCGCGAGAAGGTCAGCCGGATCTGGGGCGACTGGCTGTACGGCGACGGAAAGCCGGACCGCCCGTAGGGGGTGCCGGCCGTGCTGCCCGGTGGTCAGAGCCGCTTGCGCAGGACCGCGCACGGGCGGTGCAGGGCGCGGTCCTCGCGGTGGCCGATGACGAGGTAGCCGAGCGCGGTCCAGAAGCGCAGGGCCTTCGGGTTGTTCTCCAGGACGGCGAGGCGCACGGCGTCGCGGCCCGCGCTCCGGAACCGCTCCTCGACGAGCGACGCCAACTCCCGCCCAAGACCCGTACGTTGAGCGCCCGCCTCGACCATCAGCAACCCGATCCAGGGGTCCGGATCGGTCGGATCCGGGTGCCGGGCGAGCGTGATGGCGACCCCCGCGAGCCGCCCGCTCGAACGCCCGAGCAGCACCTCCGCGTCCGGGTGGGCGAGCTCGTCCGCGAGGGCCTTGGCGACCTGCTCGACGCGGATGTCGTCGGGGTCGGGGAAGTCCCCGCTGAGCGCGAAGAACTCACGGTTCGACGCGTACAGCGCGGTCACCTCGGTGAGGACGTGACCGGGCAGGGCACCGTCGACGGCGGCGAGCGGTTCGAGGATCATGCGGGGCAGGCTATGGCACGGGCTCCTGCGGTCCGGAGAGCGCGACGAGGTGTCACGTCCGTTGCTTGCGCAGGGTGCGCCATTCGCTGACCGCGCCCCACGCCGCGCAGCCGAACGCGCCCACGTAGCAGGCCACCCAGCCGGAGGACCGCTCCTGCGGGTCGAGCAGCGTGTCGACGGTGAGGACTCCGAAGAGCAGCGCCGAGGTCAGCGCGCCGTAGAACTTCTGCCGCGTGACGCGCTGGGCCCTGCGCGGCCCCTCGGAGAGGCGCAGGGCGTAGATCTCGACGTCACCGAAGACGTCCTCGGCGCGCCCGTCCTGCGGGGCGGCGGCCAGATGCTGCCGCGCTTCCCGTACGTGGCCACGCGCCTCGCCCGCCCGCATGCCGTGCCGGCCGCGCAGCAGTCCTTCCAGGCGGGCCAGCCACCGCTCGTCGTCGGGGCCGCCGGCCGGGCGTGCGGGCGTGAACCAGCGGTCGATCGCGGCGTCGGGGAGCAGGAAGGCGCCGACGGTCCAGGCGGCGCCGGCCAGCATGAGCACCGGGGCGGGCACGCGGAACAGCCGTTCGTCGGGCAGGGCCGTCGCGCAGGCGACCGCGGCCGCCAGGGTGGCGGCGGCCCCGGCGAGGAACGCCCACATGCCCCGGAGCCGCCCGGCGGCGCGGGCGGCGAAGGCGACGCAGGCCAGCGTGGCGGCCGCCACGATGCCCGCGAACCCCGCGACCGAGGACGCGTTCACCCCCACCCACAGCCCGTCCTGGATCCAGTACATGCCGAAGAGGGCGAACCAGAGGAACCCGAGCGACGCGAGCGAGCCGCTGATCCGTTCGCCGGGCCGCATGCCCCGCGTGTCGAGCTGGGCCCGGTACTCCTCGCTGACGCGCTCGGCGGCGACGGTACGGGCGTACGCGGCCGGGTCGCCCAGCACGTCGCGCGCGGGCTGCCCGGCCTCCTCGACCAGCTGGTGCGCCTCGGCGAGTATCTCCTCGGCGAACCCCGCGGGAGCGTCCTCGTCGAGCACGAGGCGCACCTGGACGGTGTCGGCCCACTCCTCGTCCTCCTCGCGCGCCCAAGTCAGCTCGGGTGTCGATGCTTTGCTCATCCCTCGTCCTCATCCCCCGTCGCCGGAAGGAGCGAGGCGACGGTCCGGGAGAACTCCCCCCACGCGGCCTGGTCACGCCGCAGTCTCGCCCGCCCCTCCTCGGTGATCCGGTAGTACTTCCGCCCCGGCCCGCCGTCCCCCGCGCCCCACTCGACCTCGACGGCGCCCTCCTCTTCGAGGCGCGTGAGGGCGGGATAGAGGGTCGCGGCCTTGACCCCGTCGAGCCCGGCCTCCCCGAGCCGCCCGAGCAGGGCGTACCCGTAACTCCGCGCCTCGCCGTCGAGGATCGCGAGCAGACAGAGGGGCAGCGCGGCACGGGTCCACGCGGGGGGCGGAGCGGCCACGGCGCCTTCTTCCGGTCCGGCACGACTGGCTATTCGGGTATTCATAATAGTCGGCGTTCCGTACATCGTCCGGGGGGGGGCGTCCGGACTCAGTGGCGGACCAGGCAGAACGGATGGCCCGCCGGGTCCGCGTAGACGTGCCAGCTGGTGCCGCCGGTCTCGGCGTCGAGGAGGGTCGCGCCTGCCGCGAGGACCCCGGCGCGGGCCGCCTCCAGGTCGGGGACCTGGAGGTCCAGGTGGAACTGCTGCGGGGCGGCGGGGTCCTGCCAGCGGGGCGGGACGTGGTCGCGGGCGCGCTGGAAGGTGAGGACCTGGCCCGTGGGGGTGTGGAGGGTCGTCCAGTCGGGGCTGGTGGTCCAGCGGGGGTCCGGGTGGTTCACCGTGCCGCCCAGGAGCGTCCGGTAGAACTCCGCGAGGGCCGTGGGGTCGGGGCAGTCCAGGACCACGCATTGCAGTTCGGCAATCATGGCGCAGAGGGTAGGGGAACGCGGGGCGCCGGGCGTGGACGCCGAAGGGCCCCGGCGGCGTCGCCGCGGGGCCCTTCGAACTGCCGGTCCCGGCCGCTCGCGTCGGGTGGGACGGAGCGGCCGGTGAGCGTCTCAGATGCGCACGTCGTCTCAGACGTTCACACCGAAGTCCTGCGCGATGCCGACGAGGCCCGAGGCGTAGCCCTGGCCCACGGCGCGGAACTTCCACTCGGCGCCGTTGCGGTACAGCTCGCCGAAGACCATGGCGGTCTCGGTGGCGGCGTCCTCGGAGAGGTCGTAACGCGCGATCTCCGTGCCGCCGGCCTGGTTGATGATGCGGATGAAGGCGTTCCGCACCTGGCCGAAGTTCTGCGAGCGGTTCTCGGCGTCGTAGATCGAGACCGGGAAGACGATCTTCTCGATGTCGGCGGGCAGGCCCGCGAGGTTCACGTTGATCTGCTCGTCGTCGCCCTCGCCCTGGCCCGTGACGTTGTCACCGGTGTGGACGATGGTCTGGTCCGGCGTCGCCTTGTTGTTGAAGAAGACGAAGTGCTGGTCCGAGAAGACCTTGCCCTGGGTGTTCACCGCGATCGCGGAGGCGTCCAGGTCGAAGTCGGTGCCAGTGGTGGTGCGGACGTCCCAGCCGAGGCCCACGGTGACGGCGGTCAGGCCCGGAGCCTCCTTGGTGAGCGAGACGTTGCCACCCTTGGACAGGCTTACTGCCATTGTTGGGAGTCCCTTCCCTCGTTGCATACGTACGGGCTTCGTACTGGGGACGAAGCTACCGTCACCCTTAACAACGCGGGCCGGGCCCCCGAGGGTTCCGCATCGCTTTACTTTCTTTACTCGCCTTACTCGCGTACCGAAAACCGTGTGACGTGAGCCCGACAGGCGCGGGACCATGGAGGCATGTCCGGTCCCTATCCCATCCGCGGCTCCGTCTTCCTGCCCGAGGCCGAGCTCATGTGGCGTTTCTCGCGGTCGTCGGGGCCGGGCGGGCAGCACGTCAACACCAGCGACTCCCAGGTCGAGCTGCGGTTCGACCTCGCCGGCACCGAGGCGCTCCCCGAGGTGTGGAAGCAGCGCGCCCTGGAGCGGCTCGCGTCCCGGCTCGTCGACGGCGTCGTCAGCGTACGGGCGAGTGAGCACCGCTCCCAGTGGCGGAACAGGGAGATGGCGGCCACGCGGCTCGCGTCCCTCCTCGCGGAGGCCACCGCGCCGCCGCCCAAGCCGCGCCGCGCCACGAAGGTTCCTCGCGGGATCAACGAACGGCGCCTCCGCAACAAGAAGGCACGCAGCGAAACCAAACGGGGCCGCTCCAGCCAGGGCTGGACCTAGCCCCCGTGCCGGGGCGCGCCTCACGCTGGGTGCGCCCCGTCAGCTGCGTCTGCGGGCCGTCGCGGGCTGAGCGCGCAGTTCCCCGCGCCCCTATGGGGCCCGTGCCAGGGTGCGCCTCGTGCTGGGTGCGCCCTGTCAGGGGCGCGGGGAACTGCGCGAGCGACCACGGAAAAGCCGCAGTCGCGTCTGCCGAGGTTGCGGCAGGTGCGTCTGCGGGCCGGCGGGGGCTGAGCGCGCAGTTCCCCGCGCCCCTCACGGGGCGGGGCGGGGTGCTAGCTCAGCTGGCGGTAGCGGCCGCGGAAGTACAGGAGAGGGCCGCCCTCCCCGCTGGGCAGCGACGCGGTCAGGACGCGGCCGATCACCAGCGTGTGATCGCCCGCGGCCACGGTCTGCTCCGTACGGCACTCCAGCGTCGACAGCGCGCCCCCGACCAGCGGAGCGCCCGACGCCGCGCCCCGCACGTACGGGATGTCCTCGAAGAGGAGCCGGTCGCTGATCCGGCCCTTCATCGCGAAGCGGCCCGCGATGTGCCGCTGGCTCTCCGAGAGGACCGACACCCCCCACAGGGGCTGCTCGGCGAGCAGGTCGTCCATCCGGGAGCCCTCGCGCAGGCTCACCATGACCAGGGGCGGGTCGAGGGAGACGGAGAGGAAGGCCGTGGCCGTCATGCCCACGTCCTCGCCCGCCGGCGCGGCCGGATCGTCCGGGTCGAGGCCGGGCTCGCGCGCCGTCACCAGCACCACGCCC
Organism: Streptomyces sp. NPDC030245; assembly: GCF_055572995.1. Lineage (NCBI taxonomy): Bacteria > Bacillati > Actinomycetota > Actinomycetes > Kitasatosporales > Streptomycetaceae > Streptomyces > Streptomyces sp. NPDC030245. The sequence continues at coordinate 148,905 of NZ_JBVICF010000004.1, forward strand.
GCGGCCAGGCGGGACATGGCCGCGCGGAACTCGTCGTTGCTCACCCCATCAGCATGCCCGTCGGGTGACGGGACGTGTGGGGCAGGCGGGGCCGGGAGAGTCTTCAGTACGTGAGCCACGACGTCGAAGCTAGCCCGTGCGCCCTCCTCGAAACATCGGGCTCCGGTCCCAGGCCGGTCCTAGGACCGACGGCGGAGCCTGTCGTGGGCAAGACTCGGCAAAGCAGGCACGCAGTGCCGTCCGGTGCGGTGGACTAGTCCAAGGGACTGGACCAACGGCGGCTCCTCACCTGTGACTTGAGTCACAGGACCCATATTTTGTTGACCCTGTGTACCGAGTGGGCAGCTCGCTGTGATTCAGTGACGGTGGCAATAAGACACTGAGGGCACAAAGGCACAAGACAGCAAGACACGGCACGGAAGACCACCACGGAAGAAACACTGCGGGCGCTGCGCATCCTGGAGTTGCTGTCGAGGTCTCGGGGAGAACGAGCATGGAGACCGAGTCGGAGCCGTACGTCCGTCTTGCGACCCTGCGGCAGCTGCACCAGGTGGTAGCGGAGCTGAACACGGCCCGGAGCCTGGCGGACACGCTGCAGACCGTCGCCGACGGCGTCGTCAACGGCCTTGGCTATGAACTGGCGTGTGTCAATCTCGTGCGCCCGGACGGCGACCTCGTCGTCGCCGCCTTCGCGGGCAACCCCTCCGCCGAGGCCCTCATCACCGGACGCGTCGGCTCCCGCGACGCCTGGGAGCGCCGCCTCGCGATGGGCGAGGCGTGGGGCGCGCTGCGCTTCATCTCGTACACCGAGGGCTGGGTCCTCGACGACGATGACGTCCCGCAGTGGTACACCGAAGGGCCCGAGCCCCGGTTCGAGGACGAGTGGCACCCCTCCGACCGCCTCTTCGCCCCCATGTACGCGACCGGGGCGGCCGGCGGCGAACTGCTCGGTGTGATCTCCGTGGACCGCCCGCGCAACGGCCGCAGGCCCGGCGCCTGGGGCCGCGAGGCCCTCCAGATGTACGCGTTCCAGGCCGCCATCGCGATCAGCAACGCCCGGCTCAGGGCCAACATGCAGCGCGCCCTGGTCCGCCTCGAACGGGAGCAGCAGGCGCTGCGGGCCAGCGAGGAGAGCTTCCGGCAGGCCTTCGAGTACGCGCCGTCCGGCATGGCCATCGCCGAGATGGGCGGCGACCAGCACGGCCGGATCCTGCGGACGAACGACGCGCTCTGCCGCCTCCTCGGCCGCCCCGCCTCCGCCATGCGGCGCTACTCGTTCTCCGACCTCGTGCACCCCGAGGACATCGGGACGCTCCTGCGCACCTCCGCCGAGGGCGGCCGCGCCGAGCTGCGGCTCGCCCGGCGCGACGGGACGTACGTATGGGTGAGCCTGCGCAACTCCGTGGTCGCCGACGCAGCCGACGGGCCCCGCTTCCTGCTCACGCACGTCGAGGACATCGAGGAGCGCAAGCGCCGCGAGCTCCAGCTCGCCCACCGGGCCAGCCACGACTCCCTCACCGGCCTGCCCAACTCCGCCGAGCTGCGCGCCCGGCTCAGCGCCCGCCTCTGCCGCAGGCCGCACGCGGGCCGGCCCAGCGCCGTGGACTCCCTCGACGCCGCCTACGAACACGGCTTCGACTTCGGGCACGCCTCGCTCCAGCAGGACGAGGGCTTCGACCCGCACGTGCACACCGTCGCGCCGCAGGGCGGCGAGGGGGACGTGGACGACGGCGCCAAGGGGCTCGCCGTCCTCTTCTGCGATCTCGACGGCTTCAAGTCGATCAACGACCGGTTCGGGCACCACACCGGTGACGCCGTCCTCATCGAGGTCGCGCGCAGGCTCACCAGCGGGGTGCGGGACGGGGACACCGTGGCGCGGCTCGGCGGCGACGAGTTCGTCGTGCTCGCCGACGGGCTCGGCCGCGCCGACGCCCAGGACCTCGCGGTCCGGCTGCGGAACGCGATCATCCCGCCGATCCGGGTCGACGGCAGAGCGGTCCGCGTGGGGGCCAGTTTCGGCATCGGCTGGGCGCACTGCGGAATGTCGGCGGACGAAGTGTTGCACTCCGCCGACCAGCGGATGTACGTGGAGAAACGCTCACGTGCCAAGCAGCAGCGACGGGCCGGATAGCGGTCTCGATGAGGTCAACGCCACCCCTTGGCCTCACTCGGACCGGGTAGGCTCCCCGCGTCAGCGATGCAAGGGAGTGACCTGGGAATGACGCCCGGCAATAACGGCGAGAACACGCCGAGCGCGCCGCAGGGCGACGACGATCCGTTCGGCTACCTCTACGAGGACGGCCAGGCGGCCGGCGCGACCCCGCCGAGCGGTGGCGGCGGCTACGGGTACCCGGGGCCCCGCTCCTCGTACAACCAGGTCAGAGCGGTCGGCGACCGCCGCCCCGCGTACGGCCAGCAGACCTACGGCGGCCAGCAGGCGTACGGCCAGCAGGTCCCGCACCAGACCCAGCAGCAGGGCTACGGCCGGCCGAACGCCCACTACACCGCCCCCGAGGCGCAGCCCGGCGGCTCCCCCGTCACGCAGCCCATACAGCCGGCGGGCGGCGGCGGCCGCGGACGCGGCCCCAACACCAAGGGGCTGCTGATCGCCGCCATCGCCGTGGTGGCCGTGGTCGCCATCGGCATCGGCGCCGCGATGATCTTCGGCCGCGACGACGACAAGGGCGGCGAGACGCAGGCGGGCGGCAAGCCGACGCAGGCGGAGTCCGTCAAGCCCAGCGAGAAGCCGACCAAGAAGCCCGAGAAGCCCGCCGCCGAACTGCCCAAGACGGACGCGAAGGCCCTGAAGCTGGAGGGCGGCACGACCACGGCGTCCGACGTCGAAGGCGCCAAGGCGTCCGGCGGCATCTACGTGGCCGGGTTCGACAAGGTCGGCGCCCAGGTGACGTGGACCGTCAACGGCATTCCGAAGGCCGGTTCGTACAAGCTGTGGGTGAACTACGGAGTCCCCGGCAAGGACTCGAACGCCACGATCCTCGTCAACGGCAACAAGCAGACCCGTCCCCTGAACATGGAGAACTTCTCCCACGCCGAGGAAGGCGACTGGGAGAAGGGCTGGACCCGCACCTGGGCGCTGGTCCAGCTCACCAAGGGCACCAACACGGTCACCCTCTCCTGCGCCCAGAGCGACCTGTGCGGGACGACCGGTGCGAACATCGACCAGATGTGGCTCATGGAGGCCAGCAGCTAGCCCTCCGGGGCTACTTCAGCAGCCCCAGGAACCCCGCCACCGTCCCGGCCATCGCCTCGCGAGCCGGGGCGAGGTATTTCCGGGGGTCGACGCCCTTCTCGTGGGCGGCGAGGTAGGTGCGGACCTCGCCCGTGAACGCCGTGTTGAGGGCCGTGCCGACGTTGATCTTCACCATGCCGGACGCGATCGCCCGCCGGATCTCCGCGTCCGGTACGCCACTTGAGCCGTGCAGGACGAGGGGGACGGGGACGGCCGCCGCGAGGGAGGCGATCAACTCGTGGTCCAGGGTGGCCGTGCGCTCCGTCATCGCGTGCGAGGAGCCGACGGCCACCGCGAGCGCGTCGACGCCCGTGTCGGCGACGTAGGCGGCCGCCTCCGCCGGATCCGTGCGCACCCCCGGCGCGTGCGCGTCCAGCGGGGCCTCGCCCTCCTTGCCGCCCACCTCGCCGAGCTCCGCCTCGACCCAGATGCCGCGCTCGTGCCCCCAGCGGACCGCGTCCGCCGTCGCCTTCACGTTCTCGCCGTACGACAGCTTCGACGCGTCGAACATGACGGAGCTGAACCCCTCCGGGTACGCGGCACGCAGCAGCTCGACGTCCGTCACGTGGTCCAGGTGGAGGGAGAGGCGGGCCGTCGACGCGCGGGCCACCGCGGCCGTCGCCGCCGCTATCGCGCAGAGGCGGCCGCCGTGGAACTTCACGGCGTTCTCGGAGATCTGGAGGATCGCGGGGGACCCGGCCCGCTCGGCACCGAGCGCGACCGCCTCCGCGTGCTCCAGGGTGATGACGTTGAACGCGGCGACGCCGTGCCCCGCGGCGCGCGCCTCCGAGACGAGTTCGCCGGTGCTGACCAGTGGCACGTGCTCCCCAAATCCCGGGGCGCTGCGCCCCGTTGTGCGGTGCGAGATGCGGTTCTGCGATCAGGTGCGGTGGTGCGCGCCGCCGGGGCGGCGGTGGTGTCAGGCTGCCGCGGTCTGGGCGGTCACCGTGACCAGGGGCAGCAGTTCTTCGTACGTGGCGGGGTCGAACTCGCCCGCCGCCGGCGCCACCACCGTCGCCGCCGACAGGGCCACGGCGCGGGCCAGGCGGTCGGGCCACGGCAGCTTCTCGGCGAGCCCGGAGAGGAGCCCCGCGACCGCCGAGTCGCCGGCGCCGGTCGGATTGCCGCCCACCCGCTTCGGGGGCCGGGCGCGCCAGCCGCCGTCCGGGGTGACCGCGAGGAGGCCGTCGGCGCCGAGCGAGGCGACGACGGCGTGCGCGCCCCTGCGGCGGGCGTCCCGGGTGGCCTGCGCCGGCTCGTGGGAGCCGGTCAGCTCGGCGAGCTCGTCCGCGTTGGGCTTGACGATGTCGGGGCGGGCGGCGACGCCGCGGCGCAGCGGTTCCCCGCTGGTGTCGAGCAGGACGGGGACGCGGGCCGAGCGGGCGGAACGTATGAGAAGGGCGTACGCCCCGACGGGGACGCCGGGGGGCAGGCTGCCGCAGAGGGCGACCGCGGTCAGGTCGCCGCGGTGCAGCGACTCCTCGTAGGAGTCCAGGAAGGCGGCCCACTCGGCGGGGGCGACGGTCGGGCCCGGCTCGTTGAGCTGGGTGGTGTCGCCGGTCGCCGCGTCGACCACGGCGAGGGTGCGGCGGGTCGTGCCCGCAACCGGGGCGAGCGCGTCCGTGACGCGCGGCTCGGCGGCGAGGCGCTCGCGCAGGATGCGGCCGGTGTCGCCGCCCGCGAAGCCGGTGACCGTCACCTCGTGGCCGAGGGCGGCGAGCACGCGGGCGACGTTCAGGCCCTTGCCGCCCGGGCGCTCGATCACCTCGGTGACGCGGTGCGTGGTGTGCGGGACGAGGGCGGGGACGCGGTAGGTGAGGTCGATGGCCGCGTTCAACGTGACGGTGAGGATCACGCGTACCACCCCCGAAGTGCCTGTCCGAACGGGCCTGCCGTTCGCCTCTCCTGTGCTCTGATCATGCCAAACAGAAGGCGGTTGGCCCAGGGGGGAGGGTCAACCGCCTTCTGTTCGAGACACGCGAACGGGTGGGGAAATCACCCGAGTTGGGGGTTAAAAGGGTGCAACCACCCATTCACCCTTCCGCATGACGGCCTTCAGGTCGAAGGCCGCGTCGAGGACCACCAGGTCCGCGTCCTTGCCCGGCTCCAGGGAGCCCACCCGGTCGGAGAGGCCGAGGAGGGCGGCCGGGTTGGCGGAGATGGCGCGGACGGTGTCCTCGACGGAGAGGCCGTCGACGGTCACCGAGCGCTTGAACGCGCGGTCCAGGGTCAGCGTGGAGCCCGCGATCGAGCCGCCCTCGACGAGCCGCGCCACGCTGTCCTTCACCTCGACCTCCAGCGGGCCGAGCATGTAGCGGCCGTCGCCGAAGCCCGCCGCGTCCATGGCGTCCGTGATGAGGGCGACGCGGGAGGCGCCCGCGTGGTGGAAGGCCAGCTCGAAGGCGGCCTCGTGGAGGTGGGTGCCGTCGTTGATCAGCTCGACGGTGACCCGCTCGTCCTCCAGGAGCGCGGCGATCGGGCCCGGGGCGCGGTGGCCGAGGCCCGGCATGGCGTTGAAGAGGTGCGTCGCGACGGTGGCGCCCGCGTCGATCGCCTCGACGGTCTGCTCGTACGTGGCGTCCGTGTGGCCGATGGCCGCGATGACGCCGTGCTCGGCGAGGAGCCGCACGGAGTCGAGGCCGCCCGGCAGTTCGGTGGCGAGCGTGCACATCTTCGCCTGGCCGCGGGCCGCGTCGAGGAGCTTGCGGACGTCGGCGGGGTCGGGGTGGCGCAGCAGGCCCTCGCTGTGCGCGCCCTTGCGGCACGGCGAGATGAACGGGCCCTCGAAGTGGATGCCCGCGATGTCGCCCTGCTCGGCGAGCTCGGAGAGCACGCCGGCCCGCTGGGCGAGGAAGTCCATCTCGCCGGTGACCGTGGAGGCGACGACGGTCGTGGTGCCGTGCAGGCGGTGGGTGTGGACGCCCTTCAGGACGTCCTCGACGGTGCCCGAGGTGAAGGAGGCGCCGCCGCCGCCGTGGTTGTGGAGGTCGACGAAGCCGGGGACGATCCAGTGGCCGGTGAGGTCGACGGTCTCGGCGCCGGTCTCGGCGTCGCCGGGCGGGCTCTGCGCGATGCGGGCGCCGTCGACGAGCACGCGGCCGTTCGGGACGGTTCCGGTGGGCAGCACCACCTGGGCACCGGCGAGAACCTTGCTAGTGGCCATCAGGTGGCTACCTCCGTGGGGTGGTCGGTCGTCGGGTTCGGGTCGGGGTGCGGGTCGGGCGCCGGGGCGAGGAGGTCCCAGGCCAGCAGGCCCGCGCCCAGGCACCCGGCGGTGTCGCCGAGGGCCGCGGGCACGATCTCCGGCAGCGTCTGGAACTGCACGACGCGCGCCGCGACGGCGGCCCGCAGCGGCGTGAACAAGGTTTCCCCGGCCTCCGCGAGGCCGCCACCGATGATCAGGGTGTGCGGGTCCAGCAGGGTGAGGGCGGTGAGCAGGCCGTCGGCCAGGGCGTCGACGGCGTTGCGCCAGACCTCCTGGGCCCTCGGGTCGCCGGACTCCACGGCCTTCGCGCAGTCCGCGGCGTCCGCCTCCGGGTCGCCGCTCGCCTCGGCCCACGCCCTGCTGACCGCGGACGCGGAGGCGAGGCGCTCCAGGCAGCCGCGCTGGCCGCAGCCGCAGGGCGGGCCGCCCGGGCGTACGACGATGTGCCCGATCTCGCCGGCCGAGCCGTGCGCGCCGGGCTCGATGGCGCCGCCGATGCCGATGGCGCCCGCGATGCCGGTTCCCAGGGGTACGAAGAGGAAGCGGTCGGCGCCCTTCCCCGCCCCTATGCGGCCCTCGGCGAGGCCGCCCGTGCGGACGTCGTGGCCGAGGGCCACGGGGATGCCCTCCAGGCGGGCGCTGAGGAGGTCCCGCAGGGGGACGTCGCTCCAGCCGAGGTTCGCCGCGTACACCGCGATGCCGCGGTCGGCGTCGACGATGCCGGGCACGGCGACTCCCGCCGCGGCGGCGGGCTCCCCGAACCGCTCGACGCCGAGGGCGCGCAGGTCCGCGGCGAAGCCGAGGATGGACTCGACCACGGCGTCGGCGCCGCGGTCGCGGCCCGTGGGCCGGCGCGCCTCGTACAGCAGGGTGCCGTCGCCCCCGACCAGCGCGGCCTTCATTCCGGTGCCGCCCACATCGAGGGCGATGACGTGTCTCACGGGGACAGTCTCGCGCGTCGACCGTGACAGGTCTAGTCCACTTCCCCCTCCCTTGCCGGGCGCGCCCTCCTTTTCGGGGCAGGTGTCCGCTTGTGGGGGCCCGCCGGAATCAGCTGAGGATGACGCTCCGCGTCAGGTTGCGCGGACGGTCCGGGTCCTGGCCTCGGGATTCCGCGAGGGCCACCGCCAGGCGCTGGGCGCGGACGAGGTCGGCGAGGGGGTCCGTCTCCTGGCGGGCGACCAGTTCGCCGCCGACGCGGGCCACGTCCCCCGCGAGCCCCTCCGGCAGCGTGCCGAACATCCAGGTCACCCGGCCGGGGCCGGTGATGGAGATCGGGCCGTGGCGGTACTCCATCGCCGGGTACGACTCCGTCCAGGCGCCGGCCGCCTCCCGCATCTTGAGGGCGGCCTCCAGGGCCAGGCCGTACGTCCAGCCGCGGCCCAGGAACGTCCACTGCTCCGCGCCGAGCACCGCCGCAGGCAGCGGCTCGGTCACCGCGAGCTCCGCGTCGACGGCCGCCTCGGCGACCGTCTTGAGGCCGGGGATGTGGCCGAGCCCGGCCCGCAGGAAGGCGAAGGCCGTCGTCGCGAAGCGGGTCTGGACGACCGACTCCTCGTCCGCCCAGTCCAGGACCGCGACGGTGTCCGCCGCGTCCATGACGGGCGTCTCGGGGTCGGCCGTGAGGGCGAGCGTCGGAACCGTGCCCTTCAGGCGGCCCAGCAGGTCCAGGACCTCCGTCGTCGTGCCGGAGCGGGTGATGGCGACGACCCGGTCGTAGCTCCGCCCGGCCGGGAACTCCGACGACGCGAAGGCGTCCGTCTCGCCGAGGCCGGCCGCCTCGCGCAGCGCCGCGTACGCGATGGCCATGAACCACGAGGTGCCGCAGCCGGTGACGGCGACCCGCTCGCCCGGCTGCGGAAGCCCCTCGAACGTGGCGGCCGCCTCCACCGCCCGGTGCCAGCAGGCGGGCTGGGTGGCTATTTCTGCTGCGGTACGCGACATGCGCCGGGCTCCTCGTCAGTGCGGGACTGTCAGTGCGGGACTGGTGCGGACTGGTGCGGGACCACCGCCATGGTCATCGGCGGGACCGCCGTTGCACAAGTGATACGCGGGTGGTGTAGACCTTGTGTCCGGACTCGGGGGAAACTCGCAGTTCAAGCGAATTGTGGAAGCAACGAGGGTGGGACAGCTGTGCAGCGGCGCGTGACAGGACTGACCGCGGCGGTGGCCGCACTGGGCATGGCGGGCGTGCTCGCCGGCTGCGGCGGTCCGGGCGACTCCGGCGACGTCACCCTCAAGCTGGTGGCCGCCGACTACGGCGACTCGGCGGCGAACAGCTCGAAGAAGTACTGGGCCAAGGTCGTCGAGGGGTTCGAGAAGGAGAACCCCGGGATCAAGGTCGACGTGACCGTGCACTCCTGGAACGACGTCGACCGCGAGGTCAAGGAGATGGTCAAGAAGGGCGAGGCCCCCGACCTGGCCCAGATCGGCGCCTACGCCGACTACGCCGCGCAGGGCAAGCTCTACGAGGCCGACGAACTCCTCTCCATCGCCACGCAGGCCGACTTCCTGGCCCCGCTCTCGCAGGCCGGCGAGGTCAACCGCATCCAGTACGGCATGCCGTTCGCCTCCTCCACGCGTCTGCTCTTCTACAACACCAAGCTCTTCAAGGACGCCCACCTCACCCCGCCGCAGAGCTGGAGCGAGTTGCAGGCCGACGCGAAGGCCCTCAAGGCGCGCGGCGTGAAGATCCCGTACGCGCTGCCGCTGGGCCCCGAGGAGGCGCCCGCCGAGACGCTGATGTGGATGCTGAGCGGCGGCGGCGGTTACACCGACAACGTCGGTTCGTACGCACTCGACTCCACCCAGAACGCCAAGACGTTCGCCTGGCTCAGGGACGAGCTCGTCAGCAAGGGCCTGACCGGTCCGACGCCGCCCGCGCAGCTGAACCGCGCCGACGCGTTCGCCGCGTTCTCGCGCGGCGAGGTCGGCATGCTCAACGGCCACCCGACGCTGATGAAGATGGCCGCCAAGAAGGGCGTGAAGTTCGGCATGGTGCCGGCGCCCGGCATCAACGGCAAGGCGCAGGCCACGATGGGCGTCGCCGACTGGATGATGGCGTTCAAGCAGAACGGCAACCGCAAGGAGGCCGGCAAGTTCCTGGACTACGTCTACAGCAAGAAGAACGTGCTGGAGTTCTCGAACGAGTACGACATCCTGCCCGTGACGACCTCCGCCTCGCAGGCGATGGCGAAGGACCGCGGCCACACCGCGCTCGGCAAGTTCCTCAAGGAGCTGCCGACCTCGGAGCTCTACCCGGTCGGCAAGACGTCCTGGGCGCAGGTCTCCGCGGACATCAAGAAGGACATCGGCAAGACCGTCGGCGAGGGCGGCGACCCCAAGTCGGTGCTCAGCCGGATCCAGACCCGGGCGATGACCGCGGAGAGCGCCGAGTAGTACAGCGGTGGTGTCGGAGGCGGCCGGTAGCGTGGCGGGCATGACCGATCAGGGACCCGAGCAGGGGCCGACGGCGCTCTCCGAGCGCGACCGCGCCGTGCTGGCGTTCGAACGGCGGCCGTGGTCAGGACCGGGCGCCAAGGAGCGCGCCATCCGCGAGGAGCTCGGCATGGTGCCGGTGCGCTACTACCAGGTTCTGAACGCCCTCCTCGACGACGCGCGGGCCCTCGCCCACGACCCGATTACGGTCAATCGGCTGCGCCGGGTGCGGGAGTCCCGGCGCGCCGAGCGCTGACGCGGCTAAGGTCGGGCCCATGGGTGACCCTACGTACTCGCTGGACCTGTCCGAGCCGCCCGGCCTGCCCGAGCCCGTGACCCCCGCGGGGCGCGACGGCCTCGCCGCGTTCCTCGCCCGGCCGGAGCGCGCCGTGGTGGCGCTGGACTTCGACGGGACGCTCGCGCCGATCGTGGCCGACCCCGAGCAGGCGCGCGCCCACCCGGACGCCGTGCCGGTGCTCGCCGCGCTCGCCCCCCGCCTGCGCTCCGTGGCGGTCGTCACGGGCCGCCCCGCGGGTGTCGCCGTCCGCTACGGCGGCTTCGCGGGCGTGCCCGGCCTGGAGCACCTCGTGGTCCTCGGGCACTACGGCGCCGAGCGCTGGGACGCGGTCACCGGCACGGTCCGCGCCGCCGAGCCGCACCCCGGGGTCGCGGCCGTCCGCGCCGAGCTGCCCGGCTTCCTGGAGGGGATCGGCGCCTGGCGCGGCTCGTGGATAGAGGAGAAGGGCCGCGCCGTCGCCGTGCACACACGCCGGGCGCAGGACCCGCAGGCGGCCTTCGATGCGCTGCGCGAGCCGCTCGGCGAGCTGGCGCACCGGCACGGCCTGATCGTGGAGCCGGGGCGGCTCGTCCTGGAACTGCGGCCGCCCGGCATGGACAAGGGCGTGGCCCTCGCCGAGTACCTGCGCGAGGTGGGCGCCGAGTCCGTCCTCTACGCGGGCGACGACCTCGGTGACCTGCCCGCCTTCGGCGCCGTGGAGAAGCTCCGCTCGGACGGTGTCGCGGGCCTGCTCGTGTGCAGCGGCAGCGCGGAGGTCGAGGAGCTGGCCGGGCGGGCCGACCTGGTCGTGGACGGCCCGCCGGGTGTCGTACGGTTGCTGTCGGCGATCGGCGCCCGGCTCTCCTGAGCGCGGGCGCACGGGCGCCTCAGCCCGTCAGGGCCCGCAGCTGGTCGAGGAACCACTGCGTGGGCGGCAGCGCCGTCGCTGCCGCCGCGAGGCGCTTGGTGCGCTCGGCGCGCTCCTCGGGCGGCATCACGAGGGCCGTGTGCAGGGCCTTGGCCGTGGCCGTGACGTCGAAGGGGTTCACGGAGAGCGCGTCGTCGCCGAGCTCTTCGTGGGCGCCCGCCTCCCGCGAGAGGACCAGCGCGCAGCCCTCGTCGGAGACGACGGGGACTTCCTTCGCGACGAGGTTCATGCCGTCGCGGATGGGGTTGACCAGGGCGACGTCCGCCATGCGGTAGGCCGCGAGCGAGCGCGCGAAGTCGTCCTCGACGTGCAGGACCACCGGGGTCCAGCCGTCCGTGCCGTACGTGGCGTTGATGTCCTCGGCGACCCGGGAGACCTCCGCGGTGTAGTCGCGGTAGACCGCCAGGTCCTGCCGGGAGGGGTAGGCGAAGGCGACGTGCACGACGCGCTCGCGCCACTCGGGGTGGGTGTCGAGCAGCTCGCGGTAGGCGTGCAGGCCCCGCACGATGTTCTTGGACAGCTCCGTCCGGTCCACCCGGACGATCAGCTTCCGGTCCTCCCCGTCCTGCCGGCCCGCCTGCTCCCGCAGCGTCCGCATCCGCTCCTCGACGTCGTCGCGCCGCGACCGCTCCCGCAGGAAGTCGGCGTCGGCGCCGAGCCCGTGCACCCCGATCCGGGTGCCCGACGTCCCGCCGACGAGCCGCACGCAGCACTCCGTGAACGCGTCCGCCCACCGCCCGGTGAGGAAGCCGAGCCGGTCGGCGCCGAGCATCCCGCGCAGCAGCTGCTCGGCCACGTCGTCCGGCAGCATCCGGAAGTAGTCGGCGGGCGCCCACGGGGTGTGCGAGAAGTGGCCGATGCGCAGGTCCTCGCGGAGCTCCCGCAGCATGCCCGGCACCAGCGTCAGGTGGTAGTCCTGCACCAGCACGGCCGCCCCCGGCCCCGCCTCCTCGGCGAGCGCCTCGGCGAACGCCCGGTTGTACCTCTCGTACGCCGCCCACTGTGCGCGGAACTCCGGTCCGAAGGCCGGCTCCAACGGCGTCTGGTAGAGCATGTGGTGGACGAACCACAGCACCGAGTTCGCGATGCCGTTGTACGCGTCCGCGTGGACGTCCGCGTCGATGTCCAGCATCCGTACGCCGGGTTCCCCGACGCCGCGCCGCACCGCCTCGCGGTCGCCGTCGCCGAGCGCCGCGCACACCCACAGGGCGTCCGCCTCGTCGCCGATGGCGCTGAGCCCGGAGACCAGGCCGCCGCCGCCACGCCTGGCGGTCAGCTCACCGTCCTCTCCGACGGTGTACGAGACGGGGCCGCGGTTGGACGCGACGAGTACCTGTGCTGCTGACGAACCGTGCTCGGAGACCATGTGGCAAAACGTAGCCCGTCCCGGGGGCGGGCAAACGTGCGGCCGTCAGGCGACCCGGCGGTGCGCGTACTCGGCGATGCCCGCCATGGGCGGCCGCTCCTCCGTGTCGACCGCGTACGTCCGCGGCACGAACCCGTGCTCGCCCCGCTCGAACTGCGTGAGCTCGGGACGTACGAGATGTCCGCGCGCGAGCCGCAGCTGTGCCGTCCGGTAGATTGCCGCCGCCATCCGCCCGAGCGCCTGCCCGTCCTGGTGCCGGTGCTTGCGCACCCCCACGTCCACCTGCGCCAGCGCGTCCAGACCCACCGTGTGCAGCGCGTCGACGAGCAGGCCGAGCTCCACGCCGTACCCGACGGGGAACGGCAGCCGCTCCAGGAGCGACCTGCGCGCCGCGTACTCGCCGCCGAGCGGCTGCACGAAACCGGCGAGCCGCGGCCAGTGCATGTTCAACAGCGGCCGGGCCATCAGCTCGGTCACCCGGCCGCCCTGCCCCGCCGCCGCGCCGAGCGGCCGGTCGTACATCGCCTTCACGAAGGCCACGTCGGGGTCGGTGAGCAGCGGGCCCACGATCCCCGAGACGAAGTCCGCGGAGAACTCCCGCAGGTCCGCGTCGACGAACGCGACGATGTCGCCGCTCGTCACGAGCAGCGAGCGCCACAGCACCTCGCCCTTGCCCGGCACCGCCGGGATGCGCGGCAGGATCTCGTCCCTGCGGACGACCTTGGCGCCCGCCGCCGCGGCGACCTCGGCCGTGCGGTCCGTGGAGCCGGAGTCGATCACCACGAGCTCGTCGACCAGCGGGACCCTCTCCATCAGCTCCCGGCGTATCTCGGCGACGATCTCACCGACCGTCCCCTCCTCGTCGAGCGCGGGCAGCACGACGCTCACCGAGGCGCCGCAGGCTCGCTTGGCGTCGGCGAGCCGGTCCTGCGGCCGGTCGGCGACCGACCAGGAACGCCTGCTCAGCCAGTGCTCGACCTCTTCCAGCACGGTCGCGGTCCTCCCATGGGTGATCGATGACCACAGGTGATCGACAAGTGATCGATGTGATCCATCTCGCTGTTCGGACGACTATCTCAAGGGTCCGGGGCTTCGGTTACAGTCTTGAACAACGCCGGTGACCATCGCATGTCGGGGTCGCCGCCGCGTTGAGATCGACAACTGAAACCCATAATCGAAAACCGCTCATCCAGAGGGGCAGAGGGAAACGGCCCGTTGAAGCCCCGGCAACCCTCCCGCCGACCGCGAGGTCACGGTGGGGAAGGTGCCAATTCCGTCTCGCGGCGAGATGCGTCGCGAGGAAGATGAGGAGAAAGGGCCTCGCCTCCATGGCTGTGCAGACTGTCGCCACCGAAAGCACCTCCGGGAACGCTTCGGGAAGCACCACCCCTTCCGTCGACCTCGGGCCCGCCTCCGGCCTCTCCTGCCGTGAGTGCGGCACCACCTTCCCGCTCGGCCCGATCTTCGCCTGCGCCGAGTGTTTCGGCCCCCTCGAAGTCGCGTACGACCTGCCCCTCGGCGACCCGGAAGCCCTCCGCAAGCAGATCGAGGCCGGCCCCGCCAACATCTGGCGCTACGCCCCGCTGCTCCCCGTCCCCGCCGACGTGGCCGACAAGCCGAACCTCAACCCCGGCTGGACCCAGCTCGTCAAGGCCGACAACCTCGCCCGTGAACTCGGCGCCCAGCAGGGCAAGTTGTTCGTCAAGGACGACTCGGGCAACCCCACGCACTCCTTCAAGGACCGCGTCGTCGCGCAGGCCCTCGAGGCGGCGCGCGCCTTCGGGTTCACCACGCTCTCCTGCTCCTCCACCGGCAACCTCGCGGGCGCCGTCGGCGCCGCCGCCGCCCGCGCGGGCTTCCGCTCCTGCGTCTTCATCCCGCACGACCTGGAGCAGGGCAAGGTCGTCATGGCCGCGGTCTACGGCGGTGAACTCGTCGGCATCGAGGGCAACTACGACGACGTGAACCGCTTCTGCTCCGAGCTCATCGGCGACCCGCTGGGCGAGGGCTGGGGCTTCGTCAACGTCAACCTGCGGCCGTACTACGGCGAGGGCTCCAAGACCCTCGCGTACGAGATCTGCGAGCAGCTCGGCTGGGAGCTGCCCGACCAGCTCGTCATCCCGATCGCCTCCGGCTCGCAGCTCACGAAGATCGACAAGGGGCTGAAGGAGCTCATCGCCCTCGGTCTGGTGGCCGACAAGCCGTACAAGATCTTCGGTGCGCAGGCCGAGGGGTGCTCGCCCGTGTCGGCCGCCTTCAAGGCCGGGCACGACGTGGTCCGGCCCCAGAAGCCGAACACCATCGCCAAGTCGCTGGCCATCGGCAACCCCGCCGACGGGCCGTACGTCCTCGACATCGCGCGCCGCACGGGCGGGGCGGTGGAGGACGTGAACGACGAGCAGGTCGTCGAGGCGATCAAGCTTCTCGCCCGCACGGAAGGGATCTTCGCGGAGACCGCGGGGGGTGTGACGGTGGGCGTCACGAAGAAGCTCTTCGAGGCGGGGCTCCTCGACCCGGCGCTCACCACGGTCGTGCTCAACACCGGGGACGGCCTCAAGACGCTGGACGCTGTCGCTGAGACGTCGCAGGCCACGGCGACCATCAAGCCGAGCCTTGAGGCGTTTCGCTCCGCGGGTCTTGCCGGCCAGGCGCCGTAGGGCCCGAGCCCTTCGTCCCGACTGCGGGTCCGCTGTGGCTGGTCGCGCCCACGCGGCGGAGCCGCATATCGAAACAGCCCCGCGCCCCTGGAGGGGCGGCCCCTGAAAGGGGCGCCCCCCGTGATCTATCGAGGTGAATCCCATGAGTGTCAACGTCCGTATCCCCACCATCCTGCGCACCTACACCGGTGGCAAGGCCGAGGTCGCCGCCGAGGGGGCGAATCTGGGGGAGGTCATCGCCGATCTGGAGAAGAACCACGCCGGGATCGCCGCCCGCGTCCTGGACGACCAGGGCAAGCTGCGCCGCTTCGTCAACGTGTACGTGAACGACGACGACGTCCGTTTCGAGCAGGGCCTGGAGACGGCCACGCCGGACGGCGCGGGCGTCTCGATCATTCCCGCCGTGGCTGGTGGCTGACATTTTCGCAAGTACCCTGCGTTAACTGAATTGCCCCCTCCGCGAGAGAAACGGAGGGGGCAATTCTGCTTGGTTGAGCGCGGTACAGTTGAGGTGCGTGCTTCGCCGTCAGTGCCGAGTGCATATACGAAGTCGGTCCGGAGCCGACAAGAAGTAGCCAAAGCGCACTGCCCATTCAAGCCTTATGCGCCTTTTGTCCGGCCCGACTTGCCCTGGATTCCGGTGAATTCTCCGCATATTACCGATCGGGCGCGCCCAGAATTCTCGTCCGATTGACCTGTTGCAGACGGCAGTTGGACAGATACATTCAGCGGCGGTCGACGCGTTCCGGCGCACACCCCCAATCAGTGGGGGGTGAGGTCTGACCCGGGTCCGCGAAGTGCGGTCCTGTGCAAGGGCCAGTAATAGGGGAGTTAGGCATGGCTCAGGGCACCGTCAAGTGGTTCAACGCGGAGAAGGGGTACGGCTTCATCGCGGTCGACGGTGGTGCGGATGTTTTCGTCCACTACAGCGCGATCCAGATGGACGGCTACCGCACCCTTGAAGAAGGTCAGCGAGTCGAGTTCGAGATCTCGCAGGGCCAGAAGGGTCCGCAGGCGGACATGGTCAAGCTCGCCGTCTAGCTCGGCGCGACCGACCACCGAAGCACGCACCGCGAGGGGCTCGTATCCCACCAGGGGTACGGGCCCCTCGTGTGTGCCCACGCTCCCGTGCTCCCGCGCGCCGGGCGGATCTGGCGGGAGCACCTTGCACTCGTGGGGGTCGAGTGCTAATCATTGGGCTTAGCACTCTCCCAGTGAGAGTGACAGAACTTGGATCGGGTCGGTGAGGTCCGCGGGCCGCGTGGGGCAAGGAACCACACGGCACGCAGTCCGTCCGTCGCGGGCACCAGCACGGTCCGTTTTTGCTTGCCACCCCGTCCGGGAGGACCACTTCACATGGCCAAGATCATCGCGTTCGACGAGGAGGCACGGCGCGGCCTCGAGCGCGGCATGAACCAGCTCGCCGACGCCGTCAAGGTGACCCTGGGCCCCAAGGGTCGCAACGTCGTCCTCGAGAAGAAGTGGGGCGCCCCCACGATCACCAACGACGGTGTCTCCATCGCCAAGGAGATCGAGCTCGAGGACCCGTACGAGAAGATCGGTGCCGAGCTGGTCAAGGAGGTCGCGAAGAAGACGGACGACGTCGCCGGTGACGGCACGACGACCGCGACCGTCCTGGCCCAGGCCCTGGTGCGCGAGGGTCTGCGCAACGTGGCCGCCGGTGCCAACCCGATGGCCCTCAAGCGCGGCATCGAGAAGGCCGTCGAGGCCGTCTCCGGCGCCCTGCTCGAGCAGGCGAAGGATGTCGAGACCAAGGAGCAGATCGCTTCGACGGCCTCCATCTCCGCCGCCGACACCCAGATCGGCGAGCTCATCGCCGAGGCGATGGACAAGGTCGGCAAGGAAGGCGTCATCACCGTCGAGGAGTCCCAGACCTTCGGTCTGGAGCTGGAGCTCACCGAGGGTATGCGCTTCGACAAGGGCTACATCTCGGCGTACTTCGCCACCGACATGGAGCGTATGGAGGCGTCGCTCGACGACCCGTACATCCTGATCGTCAACTCCAAGATCTCCAACGTGAAGGACCTCCTTCCGCTCCTGGAGAAGGTCATGCAGTCGGGCAAGCCGCTGCTGATCATCGCCGAGGACGTCGAGGGCGAGGCCCTGTCGACCCTGGTCGTCAACAAGATCCGTGGCACCTTCAAGTCCGTCGCCGTCAAGGCCCCGGGCTTCGGTGACCGCCGCAAGGCCATGCTCGGCGACATCGCCATCCTCACCGGTGGCACCGTCATCTCCGAGGAGGTCGGCCTCAAGCTGGAGAACGCCGGTCTCGACCTGCTCGGCCGCGCCCGCAAGGTCGTCATCACCAAGGACGAGACGACCATCGTCGACGGCGCCGGTGACAGCGACCAGGTTCAGGGCCGCGTCAACCAGATCCGCGCCGAGATCGAGAACAGCGACTCGGACTACGACCGCGAGAAGCTCCAGGAGCGCCTGGCGAAGCTCGCGGGCGGCGTGGCCGTCATCAAGGCCGGTGCCGCGACCGAGGTCGAGCTCAAGGAGCGCAAGCACCGCATCGAGGACGCCGTCCGCAACGCGAAGGCGGCCGTCGAGGAGGGCATCGTCGCCGGTGGTGGCGTGGCCCTGCTCCAGGCCTCCCAGGTCTTCGAGAAGCTGGAGCTCGACGGCGACGAGGCCACCGGTGCCGCCGCCGTGAAGCTGGCCCTCGAGGCCCCGCTGAAGCAGATCGCCGTCAACGCCGGCCTGGAGGGCGGTGTCGTCGTCGAGAAGGTGCGCAACCTGACCGTCGGCCACGGCCTGAACGCCGCGACCGGTGAGTACGTCGACATGATCGCCGAGGGCATCCTCGACCCGGCGAAGGTGACCCGTTCCGCCCTTCAGAACGCCGCCTCCATCGCCGCGCTGTTCCTCACCACCGAGGCCGTCATCGCCGACAAGCCGGAGAAGGCCGCCGCGGGCGCCGCTCCGGGCGGCATGCCGGGCGGTGACATGGACTTCTGATCGACCTCTGGTTGATCACTGTCCTCACGTACCGAGGGCGGCACTCCTTCGCAGGAAGGGGTGCCGCCCTCGGGCGTTTTCCGGGGTACCGGGTTCCGGGTTACGGCAGACGGTCCAGGATCCAGGTGCAGAGTTCCTCGGTGACCAGGGTGTGGCCCTCGTTCTTCGAGGCGCAGAGGAATTCGTCCAGTTCGCTCTCCTCCTCCGCGGAGGCCGTGACCGGGTCGTACAGCTTGTCGTGGGTGTCGATGTCGCGCAGGGCGATCGCGCTGACCGTCGGCACGAAGCAGTGCTCGCGGAAGTCCGCCTCGCAGCCGAGGCCGATCAGCGCGGGGATCTTGTTCAGCTCGTCGGCGAGGATGCCGAACCCCTCCAGGGTGCCGCCCGGCGCGCCGTCGATCTCGGGCAGGCCCGTGGTGCGGATGCGGGGCCTGCGCAGGGTCACCACGCGCAGCTGGGCGACGAGCTGGTCCTCGCCCGCGGACTGCGTGTACAGGTGGGTGCCGGTGATGGCGAGGCCCTTGCCGTGGAAGGCCTGCTCGCCGGCCGGGATGCCGTTGCTCTCGCCGATGCGGGAGCCGTTGGCCACGCCGATCTTCTTCGGCCGCGAGGGCCAGCGGCCCACCCGGTCGAGCTCGGCGAGGAAGGTGCCGCGCTCCTTGTCGGTGTCGGGGGTGTCGCCCCACTCGCTGATGTGCTGCCACAGCAGCTGGCGGGCGGCCGGGCTGTTCATCTGGTTCGAGAACGCCGCGTTGAGACGCCGGATGTAGTGCGCGAACGACTGCAACGCGATGGGGATCCAGGCGCCGCGGTGCGGGCTGTCGTACGAGAAGTACAGGGCTGTCTGGTGGTCGTTCTCGCCCGTCCCGCCGTCGTGCTCCATCTTGGCGAGCGCGTACCGGGTGACGAGTCCGCCCATGCTGAACCCGCCGACGGTCAGCGGGTGATCGCCGTTGCGCCGCGCGATGGTCTCCAGGATGGCGGCCCTGGCGACCTCGGCGTTCTCCAGGATCGACGCGCTGCGCTCGTCGAAGCCGAGCACGATGACGTCGTAGCCGCGCTGCCGCAGCGCGGTGAGGAACGGGTACGGGCCGCGCTCCAGGATCTCCCAGGAGAAGTCCAGCTCGCTCGGGCCGCTGCTGAAGCCGTCGCCGAGGATGACGGGCCGCGTCAGGCCCTTCGTCCGGTCGGCGAGGTACACCCAGGCGGTGCCGCCGGGCAGCGCCCACTCGTCGTCGGGCTGCGGGGCGGCGGCGGGGGCCTCGCGGGCCTCGCGCGGGCCCGGGGCCAGGGTGATGCGGGCGGCCGACCCGATCGCCTCGGCCACCTCGCGCTCGTCCAGCTCCTGGAGGTCCGGCCGGGTCGGCCGCTCGGGCCGGTGCGGCTCGTCGGGTTCGTTGCGCTTGGACATGAAGGGTCCCCTCCGGTCGTGCCGATGCGGTGACGTCCGGTGCCATCTTTGATACGTCGGGTAGTCGTCGACACCCGCTCGCGGCAATCCGCACCGGGGCCGGGGGCCTTTCGGACAGGGGGAGTTCGGCCGCGTACGCGTGTGACGCGTGGGGTGGGGGCCCTTGGCCTGGGGCGTACGCGGGTTCCTTGGCGCCGTACCCCGGCGGGGCGGCGGCGCGTCGGCCAACTCGGCGCGGGTCCGGCCCGCGCCGGGGGCGGGAACTCTGTCGCGAAGCCGACCGGGCCGACGCAGGAACCCTTCGCCGAACACGGAGCGTGGCGGAGACGGCCTGTACTTTTCAGCTCCGTCACAGTTGGACACTCTGGGTAATGGAAGAAGAACGCTCAGTGTGAAAGGCGGAGGTCATGGCGCTGACGACGGAGGAACGGGTGCAGGCGGTCGAGGACGCGGTGCGGCAGCTGAAGGCCGGTCTCGCGGAGGTCGGGGTCACCTTGCCCTCGCTGCGGATCGATCCGCTGACGGCGGCGGCCGAGGGAACGTTGCCTCTCGTCGAGCTGGGGCGCTGCAACCTCGACACCGCGCTGCGGCTGGCCGCCGTACTGGGGGAGGCGCGGTGACCGGGGCTGTCTAGGGCCTCGCCGTGGTGCGGGAGTTGTCGAGGGCCGTGCGGAGGTGGCCGCCGGAGGAGGTGAGGAGGGCGGCCGCCGTGGGGGCGTCGACTTGGCCGAGGAGGGTGAGGATGGCGTTCTTCACCTCTCCGTCGGTGGCGGCGAGCGCGGCCTCGATCTCCTCGTCGCGGGCGCCGGTGGCCAGGGCGACGATGCGGTGGGAGCGGGCCCGCAGCTTCTCGTTGGACGCGCGGACGTCGACCATGAGGTTTCCGTACGTCTTGCCCAGGCGGATCATCGTGATCGTCGACAGCATGTTGAGGACGAGCTTCTGGGCCGTGCCGGCCTTGAGGCGGGTGGAGCCGGTGAGCAGTTCGGGGCCGACGACGACCTCGATGCCGTGCTCGGCGGCGGCCGCGAGCGCGCTGTCCGCGTTGCAGGAGAGGCCGATGGTGAGCGCGCCGTAGCGGGCGCGGGCGTGTTCGACGGCGCCGATCGCGTACGGGGTGCGGCCGGAGGCCGAGATGCCGACGACGACGTCGTCCGCGGTGAGGCCGAGGCCGTCCAGGTCCTCGGCGGCCAGCTCCTTGCTGTCCTCCGCGCCCTCGACCGCCGTGACCATGGCGCTCGGGCCGCCCGCGATGAGGCCGACGACCTCGTCGGGCCCGGTGTTGAAGGTGGGCGGGCACTCGGAGGCGTCGAGCACGCCGAGCCGGCCCGCGGTGCCCGCGCCCGCGTAGATGAGGCGGCCGCCGCGGGCCATGCGCTCGGCGGTGCCGTCGATCGCGGCGGCGATGGCGGGGAGCTGCTCGGCGACGGCCGCCGGGACGGTGGCGTCCTCGCCGTTCATGATCTTCGCGATCTCCGCGGTGGGCAGCCGGTCGATGTCGGAGAGCTCGGGCCGGAACGCCTCGGTGGTCAGGGTGGCCAGCTGGGCGCGGAGCTCGCCGTAGTCGTCGCCGCGCCGGTGGTGGTGGGCGCCCGTCGGGTCGGTCGCGTCGGTGGTGGAGGTCATGGCGGCTGCGGCTCTTTCCGGTGCGGGGGGTGGCGGATGGGGAGGGCGTCAGCGGCTGGTGCCGCGCGGGCTGTGGCGGTGGGCCAGCGCCTCGTAGGACGCGGCGAGCGCGGGCGCCGCCGTCTCGTACGTCCGCTGGGCCACGCCCACGAACAGGCAGTCCACGACCAGGAGCTGGCTCGTGCGGGACGACATCGCGGCGGGCCGCAGCTCGCTCTCGCGGGCCGTGGAGGTGGTCAGTATGTGATCGGCGTACTGCGAGACGGCCGCACCCGGCCGGCCGGTGATCGCGATCGTCGTGGCGCCGTGCTCGAAGGCGACGCGGAGCGGTTCGATCACGTCGCCGGTGGAACCGGAGTGGGTGATCGCGATCGCCACGTCCTTCGCGCGGAGCGTCACCGCGTTGGTGACGGCGAGGTGCGGGTCGGAGTGCGCGTGCGCGATGTGCCCGATGCGGAGCAGCTTCTGGGCGAGGTCCTGGGCGACGAGGCCGGAGGCGGCGACGCCGTAGATCTCGACGCGGCGGGCGGTGGCGAGCGCGGCGACGGCGGCGCCGAGCTGCACGGTGTCGAGCCCGGCCGCGGTGTCGGCGAGGGTCTGCTGCTCGTCGTAGGCCAGCTTCGCGACGACGTCCGCGATGGGGTCGTCGACGGCGATGTCCGCGGTGACGGCGGGCGCGCGCCCCGACTGCTGCTGGGCGGCGAGACCGGCGAGCGCGAGGCGCAGGTCGCGGTAGCCCGGGTAGCCGAGGAGGCGGGCGGTGCGCACGACGGTCGCCTCGCTCGTGCCCGTGAGCTCGGCGAGCCCGGTGACCGTGAGGGCCGCGCAGCCCGCGGGGTCGCCCGCGACGGCCTCGGCGACCCGCTGCATGGACCGGGTCATCGACGGGGCCAGGGTCCGCACCTTGGCCGCGAGGGCGGCGGGGGCGGGGGGTGCGGCGTCCGCGAAAATTTCCTTCACGTCATGGGTCACATTTGAAAGGTATTTTCGGAAACGAGGCCGGTCAAGACCTTTGAAGGCGGTGCGCTCCCCGGTGTGGTGCGCGTGGGGGGACAATGGCCGCATGGACGCGATCGACCCCTTGGAGCAGGCGTTGCACGCCGCTCGCGCACTTGTCCTCGCCGACCTGGTCGCCCGTGAGGTCGCCGAGGCCGAGGTCGTCTCGATGGTCGAGGAGTCGGTGGCGCACCGGCGCTGGTGGGTCGAGCAGTGGCCGGAGGGCGTCGAGTACGTCGCGGGGCTCGTCGCGCAGGACGTCCAGGACGCGCTCCTGGAGCGGTACGGGCGGTGGCCGCTGTGTCCCGTGTGCGGGACGGGGGAGCCCCACGCGCTGGACGTGGAGCCGGAGTTGGGGCCCGACCCGCACTGGGTGTGCGGCAAGGCGGGCGTGGTGGTGGCGCCGGTGGGCGGTCTGACGTGAGCGTCTACATAGACCCGCCGACCTGGCCGGGGCACGGCCGCATGTGGTCCCACCTGGTCAGCGACGTCTCGTTCGACGAGTTGCACGCGTTCGCGGCGTCCATCGGCTGCCCGCCGCGCGCCTTCGAGCGCGACCACTACGACGTACCCGCGGAGCGGTACGAGGACGCGGTGCGGGCGGGCGCGGTGGAGGTCGGCTCCAAGGAGCTGGTGCGCAGGCTCACGGGGGCGGGGTTGCGCAGGCCGAAGGGGCGGCCTGCACAGGGGGCGTGAGGGGCGCCCGGATCGCTCAGCCCCGCCGCAAGCCGTACGCGTGGTTCGTGTCGCGGTCCGGCAGCCGGACGTAGCCCGCACCGGTCGCCACCCGTTGCGACGGGGCGTTGTCGGGGGTGGTGACGGCGAGGAGGGACGTCACCTCGGGGTGGGTCAGGGCCCACTCGGAGAGCGCGCGCAGTGCCTGCGTGGCGTAGCCGTGGCCGCGGGCCGCCGCCACCAGGTCGTAGCCGACCTCGGCGCAGCCGTTGTCGTCCGGCGGGCCGTGGAAGCCCATGCCGCCGACGGCCAGCTCGTCGGCGGTGCGGACCAGCGCGTACATGCCCCAGCCGGGGCGGAGGACCCCGGCGGCGTACGCCTTCGTGATCATCTCGGCGGCCCTGCGGGTGCCGTCGAAGGGGGCGCCGCCCAGCCAGGTCAGCCCGCCGGTGCCGCCCGCGGCGAGGTCGGCGGCGGCCGCGGGCGTCACCTCGCGCAGTGCGACGGGTCCCGCGGGCAGTGAGTGCGGGTTGTGCCAGCGCCACTGCGTGACGGGCGCGCGGCCCGGCAGGGTGCCGCGGCCCGTGGCCCACAGCAGCGTCGTCCAGGGGGTGGTGCCGGCGAGGGCCGGCGGCACGTGCGGGAAGAGGTGCGCGAGGACCGCCGCGCAGAGGTCGGCGGGCGGCTCCGCGTCGATGTCGAAGGC
This sequence comes from Streptomyces sp. NPDC030245, assembly GCF_055572995.1. Lineage (NCBI taxonomy): Bacteria > Bacillati > Actinomycetota > Actinomycetes > Kitasatosporales > Streptomycetaceae > Streptomyces > Streptomyces sp. NPDC030245. The sequence continues at coordinate 172,422 of NZ_JBVICF010000004.1, forward strand.
GCGGGCGATGTCGTGCGTGTGGAGGAGGACCTCCGTGACGCCCATCGCGGCGAAGCCCGTCGCGTCGGCGGAGCCGGAGGGGTAAGGGTGGTAGGCGCGGACGCCGCGGGGTGTCGTGCGGACCACGGCGGACAGGATGGCGCCCGCCGCCTCGATCGCCCGGATCGCGCCTTCGGGGCCCGTGCCCTCGTCGAGCGTGGCGTCGAGGGGGACGTAGCTGTCCGTGGCGCGGCCCGTCAGCTGGGTCGCGTACGAGATGTGGCAGCCCGCGATGTGTTCCGCCGTCTTCAGGCAGCTCCAGTCGCCGCCCGCCTTGACGTCCCAGTCGCGGTCGGCGGCCGCGCGCAGCACCCCGGCCGCGTGCGCGACCGCCTCGTCGATCTGGTCCCCACCCATAAGAATCATGCGGCGAGAGTACGGGAGCGGCGGCGGAAGGGCCTCAGATTTCCAGGAGCGCCAGTTCCGTCGCCAGGTTCGCGCGGGCCGGCGCCTCCCAGTTGGCCGCCCCGTACGGCGTCCTGAAGAGGCGGGGGAGCGCCATGAGGGCGCGCAGCACGTCCGCCCTGCCCCGGCGGAACGCCTCGTCGGGCACGAAGCCGTACTCCTCGCGGACGGCGGCCGCGTAGGCGGCGTACGCGTCGGGGGAGGCCGCGAGGATCGCCAGGTCGGCGTCGCACAGCGCCTCGCCGTTGTGGTCGCCGTCGGCCGGGTCGTGCGTGACGGTGAGGCGGACCAGGCGCGCCACTTCGGCCGTCCGGTCGGCGGGCAGGCCCGCTTCGGTGAGGGCGCGCTCGGCGAGGCGGGCGGAGCGTTCCTCGTTCTCCGAGCGGTCGGGTGCGTACACCGCGTCGTGGAACCAGGCCGCCAGGCGTACGAGGTCGGGGTCGTCGGCGTGGTCCTCCAGTACGTCGATGTGGTCGAGGACCGCCGCCAGGTGGTCGGTGGTGTGGTACCGGCGCTGCGGCTCGGCCCAGCGGGCGAGGAGGCGTTCCGCGTAGGGGGCGGGGTCGGGGGCGCCCTCGCCGGCGCGGAGCAGGGCGGTGGCCCAGCGGGCGTGGAGGTCCTTTTCGTCGGCCATGCGGCGACTCTAGTCCTTGGCTACCTCCGGGGGGTATGCCCCCGGGCCTTGCGTCGCCCGTGCGCCGCCGCGGGGCCGGCCTGTTGCCATGTGTGGCCGCAGGCTGTTGGCTGCCGCCATGACCGCCATCGACGAGACCTACGAACCCGACCGCGCGGGACGTCTCTTGCGTACCGAGCGCGACGCGCTGATACCGCTGTTGAGGGCCGCGCCCGACGAGGCGTACGAGATCCGCACCTGCTGTCCGGGCTGGACCGTGCGGCATGTGCTCGCGCACTGCGGCTCGGCGCTGATGCGAGTGGTGGAGAGCCGCTTCGAGGAGGGCGTGTACTCGCCCGAGAGCAACGAACGCGACATCGCCGAGCGCGCCGACTGGTCCAACTCCCGTGTCGTGGACGAACTGGAGCGCGGCATGACGGAGGCCGGACCGGTTCTCGCCGCGGCCAAGGGGGTTCTGGACGGTGTCGCCCTCGGGGAGTGGGTGCACGCCGGTGACGTGCGGGAGGCGTGGGGGAAGCCGGGCGCGTACGGCGGTGAGGGGCTGGCCGACGCGCTGCCGCTGCTCGAACGGTTCAGCAGGTCGGAGCGTGCCGCCACCGTGCTGCCGCCGCTGCACGCGGACGTCGACGGCTGGGACGAGCCGCTGTCCCTGGGCGTCACGGACGGGACGCGGCCGCCCGCCCGCTACATCGGGGACGCGCCGACGCTGGTCCGGCTCTGCGCGGGACGGCCGCTGACCGGCACGCGGTACGAGCTGGTCGGCGTCACCGAGAAGGAGTTGTGCGTCTTCGGGTGAAGGTGGCGCCGACCACCTGAGAGGTGCGCGGGGGCGGCGTCAGTGCTGGTGGCCGCCGTCCTTCTCGGATTCGGCGTGCCCGCCGTCCTTCTCGGGTTCGGCGTGCCCGCCGCCGCCCGCGTGCACGGTGAAGGCCGCCGTGCGGACCTTTCCGTCGTGCTTGAAGTCGAGGAACAGGCGGTAGGCGCCCTTGCTCGGCGCCGCCGTGCCGAACGAGATGCCGGGCCCGGCCTTGGTCCTTCCGTCGCCGGGCGCGCCGTTCGGGTGGACGTGCAGGTAGGCGAGGTCGCCCGCCCGCAGTGCGACGAGGTGGCCGTACGCCCCCAGGTAGGGCTGGAGGTCGGTCACCGGCCTGCCGTTCTTCGCCACGTTCAGCGTGAGGTCGCCGCCCGCGCCCGTCTTCAACTCGCCCTTCAGCGTGACGTCGTAGCCGTCGACCTTCGCGGTGGTGCTGTGTGCGGGCAGCTCCTTCGGGGCGTACGCGCCCGCCACCGCGAGGTCCGCGCCCAGCGTCAGGCCCTCCTTCGCGCCCCGGGGGCGGAAGTCGGCGAAGACGCGGTAGCCGCCCGCCTCGGGGAGCCGGACGCCGGTCGACCAGGTGCCGTCCGCCGCGCGCGTCGGGTGCAGATGGCGGTAGGTCGTCAGGTCGCGTGAGGCGACCACGAGGTGCAGCTCCTTGTCGTGCTCCTTCTGGTACGCGGTGACGTTGCGGCCCGAGGAGTCCTTGACGACGGCGAAGCGCAGCTCCTGCGGCCGGCCCGCGTCGATGCGGGGTGTCTTGAGGTCCAGCGTGTAGCCGCGGTCGGAGATCTGGAGGCCGCCGGGGACTTCCCCGCCGTGGCCCGCGGGCTCGCCCTTCCGCGGCCTCTCCTCGCGTCGGTCCTCGTCGTGCTGCCCGTGCCGGGCCGCCGGCGCCTTGTCCGTGACGGGGTCGATGCCCGTGCCCACGCCGTACGCGGTGCCGAAGGTCGCGGCGACGGCGGCGGCGAATGCGGTGATCTTCAGTCCGGAGTTCATGAGATCGAAGATACCCCCCTGGGGTATTAAGTCAAGCAGGGTGGGTGATGAGGTGAACCCCTTGCGTTCGGTACCCCCCAGGGGTATACATGGATCTCGTCAGCGGTACCCGCCCCGGGTATCGGGACCCCGACTCGTACAGGAGCCCGAACCATGGCCACCAGCACACCCGGTGCCGCCGAGACGGCGGCGCCCGCCGCAGAGGTCGAACTCGCCATCGGTGGCATGACCTGCGCCTCCTGCGCGGCCCGGATCGAGAAGAAGCTCAACCGCATGGACGGCGTCGAGGCGACCGTCAACTACGCCACCGAGAAGGCCAAGGTCAGCTACCGCGGCGCGGACATCTCCGTGCAGGACCTGATCTCGACCGTCGAGGCCACCGGCTACACCGCGCAGGAGCCCACTCCCGTACGCGACGAGACCGCGCCCGAGGGCGCCGAGCCGCAGACCGACGAGGAGCGGCAGGCCGCCGACGAGCGGCAGGCGCGCGAGGAGCTGCGGCCCCTGCGCCAGCGCCTGGTCACCGCGGTGCTGCTCTCCGTGCCCGTCATCGCCATGGCGATGGTCCCGGCGCTTCAGTTCGAGTACTGGCAGTGGCTGTCGCTCACGCTCGCCGCACCCGTCGTCACCTACGCGGCCTGGCCCTTCCACAAGGCGGCGTTCACCAACGCCCGGCACGGCGCCGCCACCATGGACACGCTCATCTCCGTCGGCACCTCGGCGGCATTCCTGTGGTCCCTGTGGGCGCTGTTCTTCGGCACCGCGGGCACGCCCGGCATGACGCACCCCTTCGAGCTGACCATCGCCAGGAGCGACGGCGCGGGGAACATCTATCTGGAGGCCGCGGCCGGCGTGACCGCGTTCATCCTCGCCGGGCGGTACTTCGAGGCCCGCTCCAAGAGAAAGGCGGGCGCCGCCCTGAAGGCGCTGCTCCAGCTCGGCGCCAAGGACGTCACCGTGGTGCGCGACGGCGGGCGCGAGGAGACCATCCCCGTGAGCGGCCTGCGGGTCGGCGACCGCTTCCTGGTCCGGCCCGGCGAGAAGATCGCCACGGACGGCAAGGTCGTCGAGGGCTCCTCGGCCGTCGACGCGTCGATGCTCACCGGCGAGTCCGTGCCCGTCGAGGTCGGCGAGGGCGACTCCGTCACCGGCGCCACCCTCAACGTCGGCGGCCGCCTCGTCGTCGAGGCCACCCGCGTCGGCGCCGACACCCAGCTCGCCCGCATGGCCAAGCTCGTCGAGGACGCGCAGAACGGCAAGGCCGCCGCCCAGCGCCTCGCCGACAGGATCTCCGCGGTGTTCGTGCCGGTCGTCATCGGCCTGGCGCTCGCCACCCTCGGTTTCTGGCTCGGCAACGGCGCCGGTCTGACCGCCGCCTTCACCGCCGCGGTGGCCGTGCTGATCATCGCCTGCCCGTGCGCCCTGGGCCTCGCCACGCCGACGGCCCTGATGGTCGGCACCGGGCGCGGCGCCCAGCTCGGCATCCTCATCAAGGGCCCCGAGGTCCTGGAGTCCACCCGCAAGGTCGACACCATCGTCCTCGACAAGACCGGCACCGTCACCACCGGCCGGATGACCCTCCTCGCCACCCACACCGCGGACAACGCCACGGAGGCCGAAGTCCTGCGGCTCGCCGGCGCGCTCGAGCACTCCTCCGAGCACCCCATCGCCCGGGCCGTCGCCGCCGGAGCCACCGCCTCGGTGGGCGAGCTGCCCACCCCGGAGGACTTCGCGAACGTCGCGGGCCTCGGCGTGCAGGGCGTCGTCGAGGGCCACGCGGTCCTGGTCGGCCGGGCCCAGCTGCTCGCCGAGTGGGAGATCCGCCTTCCCGTGGCGCTGGAGCGCGCCAAGGCCGAGGCCGAGGCGGCGGGACGTACCGCCATCGCGGTCGCCTGGGACGGTGAGGCCCGCGCGGTCCTGGAGGTCGCCGACGCGGTGAAGGAGACCAGCGCCGAGGCCATCGGACGGCTGCGCGCGCTCGGCCTGACCCCGATCCTGCTGACCGGCGACAACAAGGCCGTCGCCGAGTCGGTCGCCGCCGAGGTGGGCATCGCGCCCGAGCACGTCATCGCCGAGGTCATGCCGCAGGACAAGGTCGACGTGGTCAAGCGGTTGCAGGCCGAGGGCAAGTCGGTCGCCATGGTCGGCGACGGCGTCAACGACGCGGCGGCGCTGGCCCAGGCCGACCTGGGCCTCGCGATGGGCACCGGCACGGACGCCGCGATCGAGGCGGGCGACCTCACGCTCGTACGAGGGGACCTGCGGGCGGCGGCCGACGCGATCAGGCTCTCCCGCCGCACCCTCGGCACGATCAGGTCGAACCTCTTCTGGGCCTTCGCCTACAACGTCGGCGCGCTCCCGCTGGCCGCCGCCGGACTGCTCAACCCGATGATCGCGGGCGCGGCCATGGCGTTCTCCTCGGTCTTCGTGGTCGGCAACAGCCTGCGCCTGCGGGGGTTCAAGCCGCTGGCCTGACATTTCCTCCCGCAGGATTTCCGCACTCATTTCCGCACCCCGGCACGGGCGACTCGGCTCGCGCCGGGGTGTTCTGCGCGTAGGCTGGTAATTGGACTAGACCTATGTGACCGGGATCGCGAGCAGCGAGCAGAAGGAAGAGACATCCATGAGCAAGCGTGCAGTCCTGGAGGTGATCGCCCTCGACACCGAGGACGCCGTCGCCGCCCAGGCCGGCGGAGCGGACCGCCTGGAGCTGGTGACCGACATGGCCGCGGACGGCCTCACCCCGTCCCGCCAGACCTTCGCCGCGATCCGCTCCGCCGTCGACATCCCGCTGCGCGTCATGCTCAGGCTGGCCGACGGATTCGCCGCGGGCGACGTCGACGCACTGCTGCGCCGCGCCCACGAACTGCGCGGCGAAGGCGCCGACGAGTTCGTGCTCGGCTTCCTCGACGAGGCGGGCGGCCCCGACCTGCCCGCCGTCGAAGCGCTGGCCGGCGCCCTCGACGGATGCCGCTGGACCTTCCACCGGGCCATCGACCGCGCCGCCGACCGCGACGCCCTGCGCAAGCAGCTCGCCGACCTGCCCGGCCTCGACACCTACCTCACCGCGGGCGCCGCGACCGGCGTCGACGACGGCCTGCCGACCCTGCTCGCCGAGGCGGCCCGGCGCGGCGAACCGGGGTACGAGCCGCAGCTGCTCATCGGCGGCGGCCTCCGCCTCGACCACCTGCCGCACCTGACGGCGGCCGGCGTCGACGCCTTCCACATCGGCGGCGCCGCCCGCCCCGACGGCTGGTCGGCGCCGGTCTGCGCCGCGGCGGTCGCGCAGTGGCGGACCGCGCTGGACGCGGGACAGTCGCTCACCGGTTGATCGGTTCTCCGCGGGACGCGATAGAACTGGTGCGACACGGAGGGGACCTCATGCCGACACCAGCAGAAAAGACGCGTCCCGCGGAGCGCATACTCGCGGCCGGGACACTGCCCGTCGCCGCGACGCTGCTCACGGGGACGGTGGCGCTCTACATCGCGCTCGTCGCGTTCGGGAACATCACCGACTTCGACACCAACCGCCAGTTCGTACGCCATGTCCTCGCGATGGACACCACCTTCAAGGACAACGGCCTCAAGTGGCGCGCGGTGGAGTCCACCGTGCTCCAGGACGCGGCGTACGTCGGGATCATCGCCTGGGAGACCCTGGCCGCGCTGGTCCTCGGCACGTCGACTTTCCTGTGGGCCCGCGCCCTGCGCCGCCCCCAGGGCCCGGACCGGGCCCTGGGCCTGCACCGGGCCCGGCGCACGGGCAGCATCGGCCTGCTGATGATCCTCGTCCTCTTCGGCGTCGGCTTCATCGGGATCGGCGGCGAGTGGTTCGCCATGTGGCAGTCCGAGGCCTGGAACGGCCTGGACGCGGCGACCCGCGTCATCACGATGACGGGCATCGTCCTGATCGTCACGCACCTGCCGTCGGCCGCGGGCACACCGGCCGCAGCACCGGCCGCACACAAGGGCCCTGACGCCCCCTAGGCGAGCTGCTCGGGCAGCTCGGCCGCGTGCACGACGATCAGGCCCGACACGGCACGGGTCAGCGCCACGTACAGGCGGCGCAGGCCCGTGCGTTCGTCCGGTTCGCCGTCGACGACCGCGGAGGGCTCGTCGAGTACCACGTAGTCGTACTCGAGGCCCTTCGCGAGGGACGCGGGCACCAGCGTGAGGCGGGTGTCCGGCGTCGTCTCCTCGCCCGGCGAGAGGTAGGTGATCCCGGCCGCAGCCAACGCCCCGGCGAGCGACGGAATCCGGGCGTCCGCGGCGATGAGGCCGATGGAGCCCTCCTGCCGCAGCGACTGCGCGCACGCCTCAAGACAGGCCGCGTCCAGCCCCTCGGCACCCGCGCCCTCCGCCACCCGGCGCACCTCCAGCGACCCCGGCGCCTCCCGCACCGAGTCGACCGCCGTGAGACCCGGCGCGATCTCCGGCAGCAGCCGCGACGCGTACGCGATGACCTCGCGCGGCACGCGGAAACCGGCCGTCAGCTCCTCCACCACGGCACCGTCCTTGCCGAGGTGGCGCAGCGCCTCGTCCCAACTCCGCGTCGCCCACGGCGTGGTGCCCTGCGCGAGGTCCCCGAGGACGGTCGCCGAACCCGTCGTGCAGCGCCTGCCCACCGCGCGGTACTGCATGGGGGAGAGGTCCTGCGCCTCGTCGAGCACGACGTGCCCGAGGGAGTGGGTGCGCGAGACGAGATCGGTGGCCTCGTCGACGAGGACGGCGTCGGCGGCCGACCACTTGGCGGACTTGACGCTCCGCGCGGGCTTGGCCCACAGAACCGCCTTCTGCTCCTCCTCGCTCAGGATCCCCCCGGCGTGCGCGGCGAGGAAATCGGCGTCCGACAGCAGCCGCAGCACGAGCTTCGCGGGATCGACGGGCGGCCAGACGGCCTTCACCGCCGCCTTCACCGCGGCGTTGCGGGCGACGGCGTCCTGCACGCGGTCGTCCGGCGCCTCGCCCGCCTGCTCCATGCGGACGAGCACGGCGTGCGCGATGCGCTGCGGCAGGGCGTCCCGCGCGGCCCCGTACCGAATGTCGCGGGCGAGCAGCTCCTGGACGATCTCCTCCAGTTCGTACGCGGGAATCCGCCACCTGCGCGACCCGCGGACGACGACGAGCGGCTCGGTGGGCAGGGTGACGTGCGACCGCACGGCGTTGCGCAGCACCTCCGCCATGCGGGCGTCGCCCTTGACGAGGGCGGCGGCGGGATCGTCCGTGCCGCGCACCTCCACATGGGCGACGAGGTCGTCGACGGTGGCCTGCTTGACCTCCAACTCTCCCAGCGCGGGCAGCACTTGCTCGATGTAGTGCAGGAAGGAGGCGTTCGGCCCGATGACGAGGGTGCCGGTCCTGGCGAGCCGCTCCCGGTGCGCGTACAGGAGGTAGGCGACCCGGTGCAGCCCGACGGCGGTCTTTCCCGTCCCCGGCCCACCCTGCACACAGACGCTCCCGCTCAGCCCACTCCGCACGATCTCGTCCTGCTCGGGCTGAATGGTGGCGACGATGTCCCGCATCGGTCCGACGCGCGGCCGCTCGATCTCCCGCTGGAGCAGCGCGCTGGTCCGCTCGGCCTCGTCCGGGTCGCTGAGGTGCTCGTCCTCGTACGCGGTGAGGTCACCGCCGGTGTAGCCGAAGCGGCGGCGCAGCGCGATGTCCATCGGGTCCTTCTTGGAGGCCCGGTAGAACGGCTGGGAGACCGGCGCGCGCCAGTCGATGACCATCGGGTCCCCGTTGGCGTCGTGCACGTGCCGCCGCCCGATGTAGAACTGCTCGCCCTCGCCGCCCTCCGCCTGCTCGGCGCCGGGCGCGTGCAGGTAGTCGAGGCGTCCGAAGAAGAGCGGGGTGTGGGCGAGGTCGGCGAGCGACTTGATCCGTTCGTCGAGCTGCCGCTCCAGGACGGCGGCGTTCACCCAGTTCGCGGTGACGTCACGGATGTCGAGCGCCTCGGCGTCCTCACGCATGGCGCGCAGGGCGGCACGCGACGCGGCGAGGTGGCCGCGCTCCCGGGCGAGGGGGTCAGCAGGGTCGGCGTGCGCGTGCACGGGGTGCCTCCGGCGGTTCAGCGGTGTCGTGGTGCTGGCTCATCGCTCATCGAGCTGCCACCCGGTTTCCGTCCGGACGGCGGCGCTCCGCGGGGGAGGCCGGGGAAGGGGGAATCTTAGACGCGCTTTCCCTGCGGGTGCCAACGACTTTTTCCCGGGGAACCCGTGAGGGCGGCCCCTTCAGGGGCGTGGGGGAGCTTTTTCAGGGGTGCGGGGGAGTTTCTTCAGGGGTGCGGGAAGTTTTTTCAGGGGCGCGGGGAACTGCGCGACAAGCCACGACGCAGCGGCACCCGAGGGACGGGCGTCAGGGGCACTTTCCCAGGGGCGCGGGGAACTGCGCGACCAACCACGACGTGGCGGCACCTGAAGGACGGGCGCCAGGGGCACCTACCCAGGGGCGCGGGGAACTGCGCGACCAGGCACGGCGTGGCGGCACCCGAGGGACGGGCGTCAAGGGCGCTTTCCCAGGGGCGCGGGGAACTGCGCGACAAGCCACGGCGCAGCCGCACCCGAAAGACGGCCCCCAGAGGGGGCCTCAGTCGTCGGCGAGCTCGGCGACACCCGTGATCCGGTGCAAGGGAAACGTACGAACCTCATCCGCAGTGTGGTCGTACGCCGTCACGAACCCCCCTTCCACCCGCACCGGCGCGATGACCCGCTGACTAGCGGCCCCCTCCGCGTTGACGTACCCGATCCACACCGCCTCCCCGGTCAGCACCGCGGCCTGCATCGTGGCGAGCGTCTCGGCCGCGGTGGTCCGCGGCAGCCCCCCGTCCGCCGACGCGGAGGCGGCGGAGGCCGAGGAGGATGCCGGCGCCACCTTGCGGGGCGCCGTGGACGCCAGATCCCCCGCCCGGATAGCCCGCACCGCCGCGTCGACGAGCGTCGGACCGGGCACCGGCGGCCCGTCCGGCACCGGCTCGGGTGCCGAGCGGGGCGGCGTGCGGTGGGCGTGGGCGCGGGTGATCAGGACGTCGCCCTCCGCGCTCTCCGCGGCGGGCGCGAACCCCATGGCGCGCAGCCCCTCCAGGAGCGTGCCGGGATCCGCCTGTGCGGCGAGCACGGTCGGCGCGAGACGGCGCAGCCGCAGACTCTGCGCGCGCTTGTCGGCCATGATCTCGCCGAGCATCGCCTCGTCGTCGCACCGCACGTACGCGGAGGCGGCGCCGATCCGCAGGTGGCCGTGGCGGCGCGCCACGTCGTCGATCAGATAGGCCAGGGGCTGCGGGACCGGCGTACGGGAGTGCGCGGCGAGGAAGGCGTGCAGGTCGGACGCGGACTGCCCGGCGTCGAGCGCGCGGCGCACGGAGCCGGGGGAGAAGCGGTAGACGGTGGCGCCGCCCTTCGACTCGACGTCGGCGAGCACGGCGAGGGCATCGGCGAGGGGCCGCTCCAGCGGGCCGGGGGCGACGGCGGTGAGGTCGGCCTGGAGGAGGACGTGATCGAGGGGCTGGGGAAGCAGCGGCGCAAGAAGCTCAGCGGCACGCACAGCAGCGAGCCGAGCCTCACCGCTACTACTGCCCCCGGCACCCGCACCCGCTCTCGCACCGGCACCGGCACTCACGCCAGCGCCAGCACCGAGACCCGCATTCGCACCGGCACCGGCACCGAAACCAGCATCATCACCACCACCGGCACCGGCACCGGCACCGGAACCAGCACCACCACCAGCACCGGAACGGGAAGCAGCACCGGAACCAGCACCCGCACCGGAACCCGCACCCACCTCCCCCGTCCCCCCACCCAACAACGCCCGCCCATGCGCAGACAACGCCCCCCGCCCCGTGACCCCCAGCAGCTCCGCCTCGTCCAGCGTCCACTGGGCGATGCGCGAGCGCAGGTCAGGGGCGGACGCACCGTCCGTGGGGCGGTTGCGGGTGGTGGGTGGGCGTTCCCAGCGGAGGCGGGCCTGGAGGGAGTCCGGGGCGGGGGCCGAGCCCTCGGGAAGTGTGGCGAGGAGCGCGAGGACCCGGTGGCGGACCTCGGGGGCCGACGACCGGTCCAGGTGCGGGCCGAGCGCGGACAGCGTCCGGTCCTTGCCGTCGCGGCCGCCGACAAGACCGGCCGTGCGGGTGGCGGCGAGCCACGCGCCGGCGAGCGCGGCCCACCGCTCGGGGGCGGGCAGCTCCTGCCACGCGTCGTACGCGGGCGTCGCGGCGTACCGTTCGTCGGCCTCGCCGTCGGAGGCGAGCAGCCCCGCCGCGTAGGCGAGTTCGACCCAGAAGGCGGCCAGCGGCTCGGTCGTGTCGAGCGCCACCGCGGTCCGCTTCAGGTCGCGCACGCTGAGGCCGCCCGCGCGCAGCACGGCGGGGCCGCCCTCGTCCCAGTCCTTCAGGAGCTCCTCGACGGTGGTGAGCGCGGTGTACGCCTGCCCGGCGGCGGTCGCGTCCACAACCTGTGGACGGTGTTCGCGCGCCACCTCGACGGGCGGCGGCGTCGGCTCGACCGTGCGGTGGGCGCGGCCCGCGCGCAGGTGCAGGGCGGCCTCGCGGGGCAGTACGACGGTGCCGGGCGCCGTCGGCAGCAGCAGTCCGCGGTCCAGGAGCCAGCGCAGGTGCCGGGCCGGGTCGGCGGTGACCTGGCCGTAGGGCGGCCCCCACACCAGGCGGGACAGCACCTCCACGGATTCGGCGGGCGCCTCGTCGAGCAGCGCCGACATACGCGTACGGTCCGTGAACAGCGCGGTCAGCGACTGCACGGCGGAGACCGGGTCGTGCGTCGTCGGCAGCCCGGCCGCCGCGACGATCTCCTGGACACGGGTCGGCGACATCCCCGCCGTGGCCTCGGCGACGGTCGGGCCGAGACCGGTCGGGGAGGGGTGCTGCGGCGACGGGGCGAGGAGCTCCCGCGCGGTACGGACGAGCCGGAGCCGGTCGTCGGTCCCCCACACGAGGGCCTGAGCGTGGAGCGTGCCGAGGGCGCGCTCCAAGGCATCCTCGACGGCCGGGTCCCCGTCGTCCCCCGCGAGCAGCCCACGGAGTTCGTCGTACGAGGCGGGGTCCGAGGCCACGGCGAGCGCCTCCGCCACCTGCTGCGCGAACCGGTCGAGCCGCTCAAGGGCCCGCACCACGGAGGCCCGGGTCCCCGCACGCGTGGCGAGCTGGGTGAGGTCGCCGGGCACCGGGTTCAGCAGGTCGGGCCGGACCCGGAGCAGCTCGGCGAGCGCGCCGTCCTCCCGCGACCGCAGCGCTTCGGCGAGGGAACGGGGCGTCTCCGCGCCGCGGGGCGCTTGGGGCGCGCTCGCGCCGGCACGGTCCGTGGGCTGCGGCTCGTCGGTGCTCATCCGGTTCACGGTAGCGGGTCGGGCGCCCCGGCAGCCGCCCTCACGCCCGCGCCGGACCCCCTACGCCTCCCTCCCTCACGCCCGCGCCGGCCCCCCTACGCCGCATCCCTACGCCTCCCGCTGCTCCCGCCCGTCCCTTCCGTCCTGCGGCGCGAACGCCTGAAGTGCCTCGGCGTCGGTGGCGCGGGCCCGCACGTAGTAGTCGGCCCACTCGGTGATCCCGGGGTAGTCGCAGTCGCGGTTCACGCGGGCGACGGCCGCCTCGATGTCGTACTCCGTGGTGCGCAGGTCGACGCCGGGGCCCAGGAGCGCCCAGTGGGCCCCGGCCCGGCCGTAGGGCATGCCGACGCTGCCGGGGTTGACGACCATGCGGCCGTGCGCGAGGCGGACGAACGGCATGTGGGTGTGCCCGCAGACCACCGTCCGCACCTCCGGCCCGAGCCCGCCGAGCACGTCGCGCCACCGTTCGAGCCGGGAGTCGACGAGGACGACCTCCTCGTCGTCGCGGGGCGTGGCGTGGCAGAACAGCACCTCCCCGAGCCCCCGCAGCGTCAGCCGCACGGTCCGCGGCAGCCGGTCCAGCAGGTCGAGGTGCCCGGCGTCCAGCTGTTCCGCGGCCCAGGCGGACATGGCGTCGTCGCAGCGCCGCCCCCGCCGGTGCTCGACCAGCTCCCGGTCGGCGTTGCCCCCGACCAGGACGGCCCGGTCCCCCATCCCGGCCAGCAGCTCAAGCACCTCGGCGGGCTGCGGTCCCGCCGCGATGTCGCCGGTCACCACGATCCGCTCCGCCGCCCGCACCTCCGGCTCGGCGAGCACCGCCTCCAGAGCGGGCAGGACCCCATGGACATCGGACAGCACAGCCACGCGACTCAACATGCCCCCGACGCTCTCCCACTCCTACCCCCGACGTCCCTCCCTTACGCTCCCCGCGAAGCCACGCCCCCCGGCCGGGCGGGGGCCCACCGACCGGCGCCCCCGCGCCCTGTAGCCGACGTCACCACCCCGATCCGCCCCCATGCGGCACACTGGACGTTTGGCCTAAGGAAAGGGCGCTCGCGTGAACGGTCCCCTCATCGTCCAGTCGGACAAGACCCTCCTGCTGGAGGTCGACCACGAGCAGGCCGACGCCTGTCGTCGGGCCATCGCGCCCTTCGCGGAGCTGGAGCGGGCGCCCGAGCACATGCACACGTACCGGGTGACCCCGCTCGGGCTGTGGAACGCGCGGGCCGCCGGGCACGACGCGGAGCAGGTCGTGGACGCGCTCGTGGAGTTCTCGCGGTACCCCGTGCCGCACGCCCTGCTCGTCGACGTCGCCGAGACGATGGCGCGGTACGGGCGCCTCACGCTCTCCAAGCACCCCACCCACGGGCTCGTGCTCACCACCACCGACCGGCCGGTCCTCGAGGAGATCCTGCGGTCGAAGAAGATCCAGCCGCTGGTCGGCGAGCGGATCGACCCGGACACCGTCGTCGTGCACCCCTCCGAGCGCGGGCAGGTCAAGCAGACGCTGCTGAAGCTGGGGTGGCCCGCCGAGGACCTCGCCGGATACGTGGACGGCGAGGCGCACAAGATCGATCTGGACGAGAGCGGCTGGTCGCTGCGGCCCTATCAGCAGCAGGCCGTCGAAGGGTTCTGGCACGGCGGCAGCGGTGTCGTCGTGCTGCCCTGCGGGGCCGGCAAGACCCTCGTCGGCGCCGGGGCCATGGCGCAGGCCAAGGCGACCACGCTGATCCTCGTCACCAACACCGTCTCCGCCCGCCAGTGGAAGCACGAGCTGGTGAAGCGGACCTCCCTGACGGAGGACGAGATCGGCGAGTACAGCGGGACGCGCAAGGAGATCCGGCCCGTCACCATCGCCACGTACCAGGTGCTCACGACGAAGCGGAAGGGCATCTACCCGCACCTCGAACTCTTCGACTCGCGCGACTGGGGCCTCGTCATCTACGACGAGGTGCACCTGCTGCCCGCGCCTGTCTTCAAGTTCACCGCCGACCTCCAGGCGCGGCGCCGCCTCGGCCTCACCGCGACCCTCGTGCGCGAGGACGGGCGCGAGTCCGACGTCTTCTCGCTCATCGGGCCCAAGCGGTTCGACGCCCCGTGGAAGGAGATCGAGGCGCAGGGCTACATCGCGCCCGCCGACTGTGTCGAGGTCCGGGTCAACCTCACCGACAGCGAGCGGCTCGCGTACGCCACCGCGGAGGCGGAGGAGAAGTACCGCTTCTGTGCCACCACCGCCAGCAAGCGGAAGGTGACGGAGGCGCTGGTCAAGAAGCACGCGGGCGAGCAGACCCTCGTCATCGGGCAGTACATCCACCAGCTCGACGAGCTCGGCGAGCACCTGGACGCGCCCGTCATCAAGGGCGAGACGACCAACGCGCAGCGCGAGAAGCTCTTCGACGCGTTCCGGGAGGGCGAGATCTCCGTCCTCGTCGTGTCGAAGGTCGCCAACTTCTCCATCGACCTGCCCGAGGCGACCGTCGCCATCCAGGTGTCCGGCACGTTCGGGTCGCGGCAGGAGGAGGCGCAGCGGCTCGGGCGCGTGCTGCGGCCGAAGGCCGACGGGCACGAGGCCCGCTTCTACTCCGTCGTCGCCCGCGACACCATCGACCAGGACTTCGCCGCCCACCGGCAGCGGTTCCTCGCCGAGCAGGGGTACGCGTACCGGATCGTGGACGCCGACGAGCTGCTGGCCCCGTAGAGAGGGCGTGTCCCGGCAGGCCCTACGCGCCCGCGAGCATCGCCGCCGGGACCACCAGCACCGACGTCACCGCCAACGCCGTCCGCAGCCACGCCGCGCGCGAGTCGCGCGGCGTGAGCCAGCCCGCCGTCAGGCAGCCGAGGCCCCCGAGCGTCGCCAGGACGTAGCGGCCCACCACTTCCTGGTGCTCCGGCGACGACGGGTCGCCGAGCTCCGCGTCGAGCGCGACCACGAACCAGCCCAGGGTGAGCAGCAGGAGGACGGCCGGGGTCGCCAGGGCCAGGCCGACGACGCGGGACGGCCGTGGGACCGGATGTGCGGCGGCGGGGGCGGCGTCACGCGCCGCCCACTCGTGGCGGGGCTCCGTCTCGGGGTGCATGGAGCGAGTCAACCCGCGGGCGTGGGGCCCGCGCCTCGGTCCGCGTACTCAGGTACGTACTCAACATCGGAGCGGCAGGCGGAACGGCAGGCGGAACGACAGGCGAAGCGGAACGCCGAGCGGGGGGCGCGGCCAGCGCCAGTGACACACCCAGGGCCAGTGCCAGCAGCGCGTACGGCGACGCCAGCGGCTGCTGCCACCACGGCAGATGCAGGTCCAGGTCGCCCTGGTGGGGCAGCAGCCAGAAGGTGCGGGCGGTGCAGAGCACGGCCACGGCGGCGGCCGTCCACCGCCTGCCCTCCGCGATCAGGACCGCGAGGAGCGGCACGCACCACACCCAGTGGTGCGACCAGCTGATGGGCGAGATCAGCAAGGTCGTGAACGCCGCCGCGAGCAACGCGCGGGGCTCACTGGGCGTGCGGCGGGCGAGCCAGAGCCCGGCGGCGGCCGTCACGGCCGCCGGGACGGCCCAGGCCGCGCCCGGTTCGGCGTCGTGCAGGAGCCGGGCGATCAGCCCCTGGAGGGACTGGTTGTCGACGATCCACGCCTTGCCGACCCGGCCCGTCTCGAAGACGCGCCGCGTCCAGAACTCGACGCTCGCGGCGGGCAGCACCAGCGCGCCGAGCAGCACGGTGCCCGCGAACCCGGCGAGCGCGGTGGCCGCCTCCCGGACCCGCCCCCGCAGCAGCAGGTACGCGATGAACACGGCGGGCGTCAGCTTGATGCCGGCCGCGACACCGAGCGCGAAGCCCTTGCCGAGCGCGCCGGGCGGCCGGGTGAGGTCCCAGAGGACGAGGCAGGCCAGCGCGAGGTTGATCTGGCCGAACAGGACGGTCTGGAGGACGGGTTCGAGCCAGAGGGCGAGGGCCGTGGCGGCGCAGAGGGGCGCGATGCGCGCGGGCAGGCCCGCGAGCCGGCAGGAGAGGCGGACCAGAAGTGCGAGGAGACCGGCGTTGCCGACGAGGAAGACGCCCTTCAGGACCCCTACGGGAAGCCAGGTCGTCGGTACGAAGAGGATCGCGGCGAACGGCGGGTAGGTGGCGGGCAGTTCCCACTCGGTGACGGTGAAGCCGTACAGGTCGCCGCCGCCCGCGACGGCCGCGCCCTCGGCCCGGTAGACCAGGGTGTCGGCCATCCGCACGTCCTGGACGACGCAGAGGACGGCCAGCGCGGTGAGGGAGACCGCGAGCAGTGAGACGGCTGCGAAGGGTGAGGTCGGAGTCACCGCGCGTGATGTCACGGCGAGACTTTAATCGACCCCCGGGCGCGGGCGGGGGTGCCCGGCCGGGGCGGGGTCAGCGGTGTCGTACGCCCGCTTCCTCGGCGTACTCACCGAGCACGACGACGCCGAACGCGGCGCTCGCCAGGACCTTGGCGGCGCGCAGGACACCGCCCACGCGGTGCGGGTGCGGGGCGGGCCGCCCGTCGGTGGCCGAGTCGGCGGAGGAGTGGACGGACGCGGGGTGGAAGGCTGTTGCGCTCATGACTTCATGATGGTTTCCGGGCGTCCCGCGCACATCGGCCTGCGGTGCAACCCGCCCCTCGGTCTCCGGTGCACCTCACGGCGGAGCCCGTACGCCCTGAGGTGGAGGGCATCCCCTAGGGTGCGGGCGCCCGGCGGCCCGGAGGCGGTACCGTCGGGAGCGCTGTGCACAACCGCGGCGCGTCAACGCAGCCGCCCCGGAGGGGACTTCGTGGGGATCGAGAGCGATCAGCTGGTCTACGACTATCTGAGCCGGGTCGGAGACCTGGCCCAGCAGCGGCAGTTGCCGTCCGGCGACCGGATGCGGCTGGTCGCCGACCTGCGGAACCGGATCGACCGGGGCCGGTCGGGACCCGCGGGCGACAGCCCCGCCGCGATCCGCCGCATCCTGGCCCGCCTCGGCACGCCGGAGGAGGTCGTCGAGGCGGCGGGCGGGGCATCCGGCGACGTACCGGAGGAGCCACCCGCGGGGAAGGGGACGCCGGCGGGAAAGAGCGGGCCGGCAGGGAAGGGCGCGCCCACGGGGAAGAGCACGCCCGCCCTGTCGAAGCAGCGGGCCAACGGTCTGCGGCGCATCGTGCCGGGCCCCCGCCGCGAGGACGCCCCGCAGACCCCGCGCACCACGACCGCCCCGGAGCACCCCGCCGACTTCCAGGGCGCGTCGCCGCCGCACCTCGCGGGCACGGACGAGCTGGGGCCGAGCGGTTCCGAGCCCGACTGGTGGCGGGTGGACAGCAGTCCGTTCGGCGTCGCCGACAGCGTCCCCGGATTCGTCGGCGGCGTGGAGATCCCGGAAATACTCAAACCCCCGCCCAAGGGCGACGCCGAAGAGTCCGACGAGGCCGGGACGGACGCGTACGAGGAAGAACTCGAAGGAGAGGCCGGGGCAGAGGGAGAGGGAGCGGAGGCCGGGCGGCGCCGGTGGTGGCGGGTCGGCCGGGCGGGCGGCGGCGCGGGTCCGCGCCTCGCGTTCAGCAACCCGCTGCTCCTGCTCGCCGCCGCGCTCCTCGTCGTCGGCGCGATCCTCGGCAACCTCGTGGTCCTCGGCGTCGGCTGGCTCATCGCCTACGTCTCCCGCAGGCTGACCCCCGCCGAGGTGAAGTTCGCCGTCCTGTGGCTCCCGGGGCTCGCGGTGGCCGCGGGGATCACGTGGCTGTGGGGGCGCGCCGAGGAACGCTGGGGCGAGCCGATCACGGACGGGCACATGAGCGACGCGATCGCCGACACCTGGCCGTGGGTGGTGCGCGGCGCGGCCGTCGCCTCCGCGCTCTTCCTGCTGTGGAGATCGCAGCGGCGACGGCCGTGAACAGGACCCGCTCGCGGATCACTTCTTCGTCAGGGCCGCCTGCATCTCGTCGAGGATCTTGTCCGCCGCGGTGTAGCCGATGCCCTGGATCCACAGCTCGTCGTCGACGGTGTGGACGTTGCCCGACTTCACCGCCTTCATGCTCTTCCACAGGCCGCTGCCCACGGTCTGCGTCTGCTTGGCCTTCTTCGGATCGCCGTACGTCGACTGGAAGATGACGTCCGTGTCCGCGAGGTCGATCTTCTCGGGGGACAGGTCGTAGGAGAAGCCGTCCTTGGCCTTCGCGGAGATCGGCGCGCGGCCGAGCCCCACGTCCTTGAGGAGCGTGGCGATGTAGCTCTGGTCGCCGTAGAGGCGGATGTCGGCTCCTTCGATGAAGCGGATGACGTTGACCTCGGTCCGCTCGGCCTTGGCTGGCCCGCCGATGGCGGTGGTGACCTTCTTGGCGTGCGCCTTGTAGTCGGCGACGGCCTGCTCCGCCTCGGGCTGCTTGCCCAGCGCTTCGGCGTGGAGCTGGAAGTTCTCCTTCCAGGGGTAGCCGGTCGTCTCCGTCATGACGGTCGGCGCGATCGCCTTGAGCTGGTCGTACTTGGCGGCGTGCCGGATCTTCGACGTCAGGATGAGGTCGGGCTTGAGGGCGGCGATGGCCTCCATGTTGGGGTTCAGCATCTCGCCGACGTCCTTGATGCCGCTGACCTCGTCCTTGGGCAGGTAGCTCAGGAAGCCCGACTCGGCCTCGACGTGCGTGGCGCCGACCGGCTTCACGCCGAGCGTGATCGCGGAGTCCAGCTCGGCGGTGTCGAGGACGACGACGCGACGCGGCTTGTCGGGGACCTTCACGTCGCCCATGGCCGTCTTGACGGTGCGGGTCTTGCCGCCGGCGGCGCCGGACCCGTCGGAGTCGGAGGAGCCGCAGGCGGAGAGCGCGAGCGCGCCGGTCAGGGCCAGCGATCCGGTGAGGAGCGCCCGGCGGCGCAGCGGGGAGCGGGAGGGGAACATGGGGACGCCTTTCATACGGTCGGGTCGGGTGAGGGCGCGGACCACGGCGCCCCGGGGACGACCAGGGGGGAGCCGGTCACGGGGTCCGGCACCACCACGCAGTCCAGGCCGAAGACCTGGCGTACGAGATCCTCGGTGACGATCTCCGAGGGGGCTCCCTCGGCGACGACCTCGCCCCGTTTCATGGCGACGAGGTGGTCGGCGTACCGCGCGGCCTGGTTGAGGTCGTGCAGGACCACGACGACCGTGCGGCCCCGGCCGCCGTCGTGCGAGGTCGCGGCCAACTGGCGCACCAGGTCGAGGACTTCGACCTGGTGGGAGATGTCCAGGTAGGTGGTGGGCTCGTCGAGGAGGAGGATGTCCGTGTCCTGTGCGATGGCCATCGCGATCCACACGCGCTGCCGCTGGCCGCCGGAGAGTTCGTCGACGGAGCGGTCGGCGAGCGCGGTGACGTCGGTGCGTGCCATGGCGTCGGTCACCGCCTTCTCGTCGGCGTCGGACCACTGCTGCCACCAGCGCTGGTGCGGCTGGCGGCCGCGCGCGACGAGGTCGGCGACGGTGATCGCCTCGGGGGCGACGGGCGTCTGCGGGAGCAGGCCGATCTGCCGGGCGATCTCCTTGGTGGGCAGCTCGGCGAGGGACGCGCCGTCGAGGAGGACGGCACCGTTCCGCGGCTTGAGGAGGCGGCCGAGGGCCCGCAGCGTCGTGGACTTGCCACAGGCGTTGGGGCCGACGATGACGGTGACCTTGCCGTCGGGGATCACGAGGTCGAGGCCGTCGACGACGGTGTGGTCCTCGTAGGCGAGGGTCAGCTCACGGGCCGAAAGGCGGGCGGGGCGCGCGTCAGCGCTCGTCACGACGTGCCTCCATTGCGGACGGAGCGGCTCCGGACGATGAGCCAGATCAGGTACGGGGCGCCGACCGCCGCCGTCAGGACGCCCACGGGAAGCTCCGTGGGCGAGAAGAGGCGGCGGGCCAGCAGGTCCGCGAGGACCACGATGAGCGCGCCGAGCAGCGCCGAGCAGAGCAGCGGGAGCTGCGCGGTGCGGGTGAGGCGGCGGGCGATCTGCGGGGCGAGGAGCGCCACGAAGTCGACGGGGCCCGCGGCGCCGGTCGCCACGGAGGCGAGGACGACGCCGAGCAGGACGAGCCCGAGGCGTACGTGTCCCAGGCGCGTCCCGAGAGCCGTCGCCGTGTCGTCGTCCATGCTGACGGCGCGCTGGGCGCGGGCCGCCCACAGGACGAAGGGGAGCAGGACGAGCAGGGTGACGCCGAGCGGGTTCGCCTCGGCCCAGCCGCGGCCGTTGAGGGAGCCCGTCATCCAGATCTGCGCCTGCTGGGCGACGAGGTAGTCGCCCTTCGTCATGAAGAGCGTCGTCAGCGACCGCAGGGCGATGGCGAAGCCGATGCCGATGAGGACGAAACGGGTGGCGTGCAGGCCGCCGCGCCACGCGAAGACGTAGACGAGGACGGCCGCGGCGATCCCACCGAGCACGGAGAGGTAGGGGAGCACCGTGTACGAGGTGACGCCGAAGGTCATCGCGCCGACCGTCAGTGCGCTCGCGCCCTGACTGATGCCGATGATGTCGGGGCTGGCCAGCGCGTTGCGGGCCACGGTCTGGATGAGCGCACCCGCCACGCCGAACGCGGCGCCGACGAGGAGGCCCACCACCATGCGGGGTTCGCGCAGGGTCCCCACGACCAGCGTGTCCGGCGAGGGCTGTCCGAAGACGACCTTCAGGGCCTCGCCGGGCGGGACGAACGACTCGCCGACACAGAGGTACGCGAGACAGCTCGCGGCGAGCAGCAGGGCGAGCGCGACGGCCACGGCGGCGGCCCTGCGGTGCACGAGGAAGGCGGCGTCGCGCACGCGGAGCACGGTGTAGCCGGCGGGCCGGACGCGGGCCCGGTTCCGGTCCGGGGCGGGACCGGGAGACACGACACCCGCACCACCGCTCATGCCGCCACCCTGCATACCCTTCATGCCGCCACCGTCTTCCTGCGGACGAGAGCCACCAGGAACGGCACCCCGATCAGCGCGGTCATCACGCCCGCGGGCACCTCGCCGGGCGGGAAGACGACCCGCCCCACAGTGTCGGAGACGAGGAGCATCACCGGGCCGAGGACCGCCGCGAGCGGCAGTACCCAGCGGTGGTCGCTGCCGATGAGGGCGCGGGCGATGTGCGGCACGGCGAGGCCGATGAAGGCGATCGGCCCCGCGGCCGCCACGCCCGCGCCGGTGAGGACCGTCGCGCCGATCCCGCCGACGATCCGGACCGCTGCGACGTTCTGGCCGAGCCCCTTCGCCACGTCCTCGCCGAGCGCCAGCGCGTCGAGGCCGCGCGCGACCACGAGGACGAGCACCAGGCCCACGAGGAGGAACGGCCAGAGCCGGCCGACGATCCCGGCGTCGCGCCCGGCGAGCGAACCCACCTGCCAGAACCGGAACTCGTCCAGTGCGGAGGCCTTGGTGGTGAGGACCGCGGTCGTCACGGAGACGAGCAGCGCGTTGATCGCGGCGCCGCCGAGCGCGAGTTTCACGGGGGTGGCGCCGCCCCGGCCGCCGGCCGCGATGGCGTAGACGGCGACGGAGGCGATCCCGGCGCCTGCGAACGCCCACCAGACGTAACCCGTCAGGGTGTGGACGCCGGCGTAGGCGATGGCGAGGACGACACCGACCGCGGCGCCCTGGCTGATGCCGAGGATGCCGGGGTCGGCGATCGGGTTGCGGGTCATGCCCTGAAGAACGGTGCCCGCCACGGCGAGCGACGCGCCGACGAGCACGCCGATCACGGTGCGGGGCACCCGCATCTCGCGGATCACACCGGCGGAGCCGCTGTGCCCGCCGTGCAGCAGCGCGTCGAGGACGACGGAGGGCGCGATGGCGCGGGCGCCGACGCAGAGGCTGAACAGGACGGCGAGCAGCAGGGCCACGACGGCCGCCGTCATCACGGCGGCACGTCCGACGGGCACACGCATCGGCTGAGCTCGTTTCACGGGGCGAGGACAGGAGGGGGCGGGCCGAAGGGCTGGGGGAGCGGCGGTAAGGGTGGGCTAAGTCTATGTGCGGGCGGTGCGGCGGCCATCGCATCCGGCGAGGCCGCCATCGGATCCGGCGAGGCCGCCGTCGGCTCTGGTGCGTTAGCCATCGGCTTTGGCGCGTCGGCCGTCGGCTCTGATGGGGCGGCCGTCGGCTCTGGTGGGGCCGCCACCGGCTCTGGTGGGGCCGCCACCGGCTCCGGTATGGCCGCCGTCGGCTGCGGTGTGGCGGCCATCAGCCCCGGTATGGCGGCCATCAGCCCCGGTATGGCGGCCATCAGCCCCGGTATGGCGGCCATCAGCCCCGCTATGGCCGCCATCGGCTCCGGTGCGGTCGGCATCGGCAGAATGGGCTCATGAGCTCACACACGCTGACCGTCGGGTTCGACCTCGACATGACCCTGATCGACTCCCGGCCCGGCATCAAGGCCGCCTATCAGGCGCTCTCCGCGGCGACGGGGACGTACGTCGACGCCGACCTGGCGATCACGCGGCTCGGTCCGCCGCTGGAGCAGGAGCTGCGGTACTGGTTCCCGGAGGACAGGATCGAGGAGACGGCCGACCTCTACCGTGAGATCTACCCCACACACGCCATAGAGCCGACGCTCGCGATGCCCGGCGCCCGCGAGGCCGTCGCCGCGGTCCACGCGCACGGCGGCCGCGCGATCGTCGTGACCGCCAAGCACGAGCCCAACGCGAAGCTGCACCTGTCGCACCTCGGCATCGAGGCCGACGCCGTCATCGGCTGGCTGTGGGCGGAGGCGAAGGCGGCGGCGCTGCGCGAGCACGACGCGGCGGTGTACGTCGGGGACCACACCGGCGACGTACGCGGCGCGCGTACGGCGGGCGCGCTCTCCGTCGCGGTGGCGACCGGACCGTGCGACGCAGCGGAACTGCGCGCGGCCGGCGCGGACGTCGTGCTCGGCGGCCTCGCGGAGTTCCCCGCCTGGCTCGACGCGTACGCCGCGCGTGGCCCCGTCAGCTGACGCTCGACCTGGCCTGACGCCGCTGGAAGGCGATGCCGCGCAGCACCCCGATGCCCGCGATGAGGAACCCGACGCCCATCAGCATGCACACCGCGTACGCGATGGACGGAAAGGGATCGGTGCCCAGGAACAGCGGGGCCACCGTGACCAGTGTGGCCACGGCTCCGACGAAGAAGACGATTGCTCCGGTCCGGACCATTCCATCGCCGGGACCGGCGGAATTCGCTTGGGTTTTGTCACGCACCCGACCAGGGTAGTTCCCAGCGCGAAGGAAGAATCCGGGGACGTCTTGCCACCGGCCCCCGGACCAATAGTCTTGGGTTCGGCGGGTCGAGCGACCCGCTGTAGTGCTATCCAGAGCCGTTTTCGCCCCGCCGTTCCGGACGGGCGGACCCGGCATAAACGAGTACGACGAGTACGAGGACGAGGACTTCACGTGCCTACCGGCAAGGTCAAGTGGTTCAACAGCGAGAAGGGCTTCGGCTTTCTCTCCCGCGACGACGGCGGCGACGTCTTCGTGCACTCCTCAGTACTGCCCGCCGGCGTCGACACACTCAAGCCCGGCCAGCGCGTGGAGTTCGGCGTGGTCGCGGGCCAACGCGGTGACCAGGCCCTTTCCGTCGTGATCCTCGACCCGACCCCGTCGGTGGCGGCCGCGCAGCGCCGCAAGCCGGACGAACTCGCGTCGATCGTCCAGGACCTGACGACCCTCCTGGAGAACATCACCCCCATGCTGGAGAAGGGCCGCTACCCCGACAAGGCGTCCGGCGCGAAGATCGCGGGGCTGCTGCGGGCGGTCGCGGACCAGCTGGACGTGTAGCCGCTGTCCGGCCACGCGCCGAGCGCCAGGCGCCGGGCGCGCCCGCTGGAGAACCGCTAGGGAAACGCCAGAGCGTCCGGGCCGAGGGGCGGTACGAGCCCCTCGGCCGCGGCGCGCGTCAGCAGGCCACGGACCGCCGCGTAGCCGTCCTCGCCGAGGTCGGCGGTGAACTCGTTGACGTACAGACCGATGTGCTGGTCCGCCACCGCCGGATCCATCTCCTGCGCGTGCTCCAGGACGTACGGACGGGAGGCCTCCGGGTCGTCCCAGGCCATCCGGACCGAGGTGCGGGCCGACTCGGCGATCCGCCGCAGCGCGTCCGCGCCGAGGCTCCGCCGCGCGATGATCGCGCCCAGCGGGATCGGCAGGCCCGTGGTGGCCTCCCAGTGCTCGCCCATGTCGGCGAGGCGGTGCAGGCCGTAGTTCTGGTACGTGAAGCGGGCCTCGTGGATGACCAGGCCCGCGTCGACCTTGCCGTCGCGCACCGCGGGCATGATCTGGTCGAAGGGCAGCACGACGATCTCGCCGACGCCGCCGTCGCGGAGCGTGTCCGCCGCCCAGAGACGGAACAGCAGGTACGCCGTCGACTTCTCGCTCGGCACGGCGACCGTCTTCCCCGTGAGGTCGACGCCCGGCTCCCGGGTCAGGACCAGCGGCCCGCAGCCCCGGCCGAGGGCGCCGCCGCAGGGCAGCAGCGCGTACTCGTCCAGGACGTACGGCAGGACGGCGTACGACACCTTCAGGACGTCGAGGTCCGACTCCGCCGGGCCCCTCTCCGCGATGCCGTTCGTGATGTCGATGTCCGCGAACGTGACGTCGAGCGCGGGCGCGCCCGGCACCCGGCCGTGGGCCCACGCGTCGAAGACGAACGTGTCGTTCGGACAGGGGGAGTACGCGATGCGCAGGCGCTCCGCGTCGTTCCGGGGCTCAGTCGTGTGTGCTGCCATGTGGGTTCCAACTCCTCAGGACCGGCGCGGACTTCCCGAACGCGTCGCTCAGCGCGGCCAGCGCGTCACCGATCCGCCAGGCGGCGCGGTCGCGCGGGCCGACGGGGTTCGAGACCGCGCGGATCTCCAGGACGGGCAGGCCGTGCAGGGCGGCCGCCTCGGCGACACCGAAACCCTCCATCGCCTCGGCCAGGGCGCCCGGATGCCGCAGCCGCAGCTCGGCGGCGCGCTCGGCGGAGCCGGTCACGGTGGAGACGGTGAGGACGGTGCCGGTCGCGGCACCGCAGGCGTCCGCCACCTCCCGTACGAGGGAAGGGGGCGGCCGGTGTGTGACGGCGCCGAAGCCCAGTTCGGTGACCGGCGCGAAGCCGTCGGGGGTCTCGGCGCCCAGGTCGGCGACGGTGATCGCGTCGGCGACGACGAGCGAGCCGACGGGCGCGTCGGGTGCGAAGCCGCCGCCGATGCCCGCCGAGACGACCAGGGCGTAGGGGCGGCCCTCGGCGGCGGCACGGGCGAGTGCGGTCGCCGTGCCCGCAGCGGCGGCCGCCGGGCCGACACCGACGGCGAGGGCGTCGACGCCGGCCGCGTCGGGGCCGCCGGTCAGCGCGCGGGCCACCGCGTCCCGTTCGGCGGGGACGGCGGTGGCGAGGAGGACGCGGCCCGTGGTGCGTGCGGGGTCCGCGGTGTGCGCGGGGTCCGCGGTGTGCTCGGTGTACGTGGTCAGGAGTCCTTCTCGAACTTGAACGACCACAGACCCGTGGCCTTGGACTCCGAGCCCTTGCCGCCCTCCAGCAGGCTGACGGTCGACTTGCTGCCGCCACCGCCGTACTGCTGGTTGAAGAAGACGCTGCCCGGGATGACGACGTACGTCTTCTTGCTGGCCTCGGTCAGCGGCTGACCGTTCATCAGCAGCGTCCAGCCCTTCTCGGCCATCTCCGGGTCGACACCGAAGCGGACCTTCTCGTCCGGGTCGACCTTCACGGTCTTCACGTCCTTGTCCTGGAGGCAGGACTTCAGCTGGGACTCCTTCAGCTCCTTGCCGTCGTTGTAGCAGGAAGCTTCCGTGTGCACCGAGTCGCTGCCGACCGTCACGGTGGCCAGCGGCGTCGGCTTGTCACAGGCCGAAAGAACGAGGAGTCCGGCGGAGACGGCGCCAAGGGCGGCCACGGTGCGGCGGCGGCGCACCGCGCTGTTCACATTCGCGGCTCCGCCGCGGAGCAGGGAGGTCATGGGCGAAGGCTATCGGGCGCGTCCAGGGGTGCTGTTACGCGGGGGTCGCGGCGTGCCGTCGCCGGGTGGGGCGTCTCACACCACCCGGGCGCGGCGGGGGCTGCTGTGCCGGGAGGAGAGAAGCAGACCGCGCACGGTCGAGAGCCAGCCCACCGCCACTATCCCGGCCGCCACCGAGAGACCCAGCGTCCCGATCAGCGGCAGCGCGATGCCCACGGCGCCCCCGACCACCCAGGCCATCTGGAGCAGCGTCTCGGAACGGGCGAACGCGGAGGTGCGGACCTGTTCCGGGACGTCCCGCTGGATCAGCGCGTCCAGGGACAGCTTCGACAGGGCCTGCGCGAAACCCGCGCACGCGCCGAGGCAGGCGACGGCCACCGCGCCGAAGAACAGCGCGGACGTCACCGCCACGCCCAGCACCACCGCGACGACCGTCACGATGATGAGCTCCGGAGCCCGGGACTTCAGCCAGGCCCCGACCGCCGTGCCCAGCGCGTTGCCCGCGCCCGCCGCCACGCCCACTATGCCGAGCGACACCGCCGCGCTCTGCCCCGCGAGCGGATGCTCCCGCAGCAGGAACGCCAGGAAGAAGATGAGGAAGCCCGAGAGACAGCGCAGCGACGCGTTGGCCGCCAGGGCGTGGGTGACGGCGGGGCCGACCGTACGCAGCCCGAGGCGCCGCTTGCGGAAGGTGTCGGCCTCGGCCTCGGCTCGGGCGTGCAGATGCAGATGCTCCTCGTCGGCGGCGAGCAGGGCCTTGCTCTCGCCCTTCGACGAGTCGACCTTGTGCGGCAGCGAGAACGACAGGAACATCCCGGAGACGAAGATCACGAAGGCGCCGTACAGCGGCCAGCGCGGCCCGAGCGCCTGCAACCCCGCGCCGGCGGGCGCCGCGACGGCGGTGGCGAGCAGACCGCCGAGTGTGACCCGCGAATTGGCCTTGACCAGGGAGAACCCCGGTGGCAGGAGGCGGGGCACGACGGCGCTTCTGACCACCCCGTACGCCTTGGAGGCGACGAGCACGCCGAGCGCGGCGGGATAGAGCTCCACGCTGCCGGTCACCACCGCGCCCGAGAGGACCAGCGCGAGCAGCGCACGGGCCAGCATCGCGCCGGCCATCGCGGCACGGCGGCCGTGCGGGAGGCGGTCCAGGAGCGGGCCGATGACGGGGGCGAGGAGCGTGAACGGTGCCATCGTGATGGCGAGGTAGAGCGCGACGCGGCCGCGGGCCTCGTCGGTCGGCACCGAGAAGAAGACGGTGGAGGCGAGGGCGACGGTGATCATGACGTCACCCGCGCCGTTCACGGCGTGCAGCTCGATGAGCTTCCCGAGCCCCGACTCGCCCGCCCCGTGGGCGTGGGTGGCCTTGCGGATGCCTCGGGCGGTGCCGGTGAAGGGGAGGTGGAGGGCGCGGGCCAGCGCACGGGCGGTTCGTCTCGCCGGTCCCGGCGAGACGGTTCCTACGGACATCGACCTGGTGGGGGCCACCCCGTCATAGTGCCCCCTTGGGGGCACTACAAGTGCGAATACTGGCTGTGAGCCGTGGCGCCCTGTGCTGGGCCGCCTGGTGGGGGCGGGCGCAGCCCACCCGGACACGGGGCTTTGGCGCCCACTCGGTTGCGCGGCGCGGTGGGCCCCGGGGGGCGGTCGGGCTTTCCGCACTCCGCGGGGTGGACGTTCTCTCCGCCGCTTCGCGGCGGGTTTTTCCCGCCCACCCACCCGTTTGCCCCGCACCGCAGCGTGGAGGCGGTGCGCCGCTGCGCGGCGGGGGTAGGTCGGGCTTCCCGCATCCCGCGAGGCGGATGTTCCCTTCGCCGCTTCGCGGCGGGTTCTTCCCACCCACCCACCCGTTTGCCCCGCACCGCAGCGTGAACGCGAAGCGCCGCTGCGCGGCAAAGGCTCCCCGCCGCTTCGCGGCGAGTTTTCCCACCCACCCACCCGTTTGCCCGGCACCGCAGCGCGGAGCGTGTCGCGCCGCTGCGCGGCGAGTTTTCCCACCCGCCCGCCCGTGCGCCCCGCACCGCAGCGTGGACGTTGTTGCGCCGCTGCGCGGCGGGGCCCTACCCGGCGCCCACCCACCCGCAGGGGGAAATGGAAGGGCGGGTGGGTGGGGGAAACGCCGCGGAGCGGCGACGCGGGGCGAGTACGCGCAGGGGGACTGGTGCGGGTGCTCGGGCGAAACGGGAGGGGTGGTGGAAGGGGTGAGGTGGGTGGGGGAAACGCCGGGGATTGGTGGCGCGGGGCGAGTACGCGCAGGGGGACTGACGCGGTTGCCCGGGCGGGACGGGAGGGGTGAGGTGGGTGGGGGAAGCGCCGGGGAGGGACGGTGCGGGGTGTGGGCGCAGGGGGGTGTGGGGGAGGGGGATGAGGGTGGGCCGGGGCGCGGGGGCGTACGTCGGTGTAGGCCCAGGGGCCAGGAGAAGGTAGCGTGCGTAGCGCGCCTGCGGCGGTTGTTCTTGGCCGCGCGCCTCTCGGTCATCCCGCAGAATGGGTGACGTAGGTGCGCCCGAGAACGTCGGGCGCGGACGTTGACGCGGCCCTCTGGTCCGCTCCGTCCGTACCCCCGCGTAAGGGTGGCGCACTCGTGAGACGGCGTAGGAGAGAAGCGATACTTGTGAGCGCAGCGACAACGCGAAGCCGTACCCCGCGCACCCCGCGTACCCCGGACCGCCTGTGCGCCGAGGCGGTCGGCCTGGCACGCGCCGCGGCCGAGGAGGCCGCCGCGCCCGGTGTGGTCGGCGAGCATGTCGAGGTCGTGGTCGAGGGCGACCGCGTCGTCACGCACCTCTTCGAGTGCAAGGAATTCGGCTACCGCGGCTGGCGGTGGGCCGTGACGGTGGCCCGCGCCTCGCGGGCCAAGGTCGTCACCCTCGACGAGACGGTGCTGCTGCCGGGCCCCGACGCACTCCTCGCCCCCGAGTGGGTGCCGTGGAGCGAGCGGCTGCGGCCGGGCGACATGGGCCCGGGGGACCTGCTGCCGACGGACGCGGAGGACCTGCGTCTGGAGCCCGGTTACTCGGGCGAGGAGGAGCCGCCGCCGAACTCCGCGGTGTCGGAGGAGATGGCCGAGCTCGTCGAGGCGGAGGACGCCGAGATCACGCCGGTGTCGCCCGCCGAGCTGCCGGTCGCGCCGGCCCGCGGTTCCATCGCGGCGATCGCCGACGAACTGGGCATGCGGCGGGCGCGGGTGCTGTCCCGGTACGGGCTGCATGTCGCCGCGGACCGCTGGGACGAGGCGTACGGGGCGAAGACCGCGATGGCGCAGGCGGCGCCCGCGGCGTGCGTCAGCTGCGGATTCCTGGTGCGGATCGGTGGCTCGCTCGGGCAGGCGTTCGGTATCTGCGGCAATGAGTTCGGGCCGGCGGACGGGCACGTGGTGTCCCTGTCGTACGGGTGCGGTGGGCACTCGGAGGCCGCGGTCATGCCGAAGCCGCCGCGGCCGGCGCCGCCGGTGCTGGACGAGACGCGGGTGGACGTACTGCCGCTGCGGCCCGCGGCGGATTCCGGGTCGGTGAGCGGGGAGGGGCCTGGGGAGGACCTCGGCCACTCGTAGTTCCGGCGGCGGGGGGCGGGGGATTTGTGGCCGCCGCCCGCCTTGGCCGGGTAGCCGCATCAGTCCCCCTGCGCGCACAAGCCCCGCGCCGCCGCTTCGCGGCGTTTTCCCCACCCACCCGCCCTTTCATCACCCCTGACGGGGTGAGTGAGCGCCGCGCGTGAACCCGCCGCGAAGCGGCGGCGACCCCCCGCCCCACGGACCGCACAAAACCCGACCGCCCCTCCGCCGCGCAGCGGCGCACCGCGTCCACCTTGCGGTGCGGGGCGCACGGGTGGGTGGGTGGGAGCGATCGCCGCGAAGGGGCGGCAAGGACGCCCGCCTCACAGGCCGCGCGCAACACGCCCGCCTCGCCAAGCGGAGCAGCGGCTCCGTCCTGCGACGCTCCCGGCGGGACGCGGTACCGTTCGCCCGCAGGCCAAGCATCAAGCACCAAGCACCAAGCCAAAGCACCAAGCTCCCGCCCCAAAGCACACAGACGCACCCGCACACGCGCCGCACGCGTCCGCAGCCACCACAAGCCGCAGCCACCACAAGAGGAGACAGTCCACCGTGAGCAAGACCGTGCGGCCGGCGGCCGAGGGTACGGATCCCTTCGGCACCGCCCGCCTCCGCCGCGGAGTCCTCGACGCGTGGGCGGCGGCGCCGGCCCGTTTCCGTGAGGACGCCAACGCCGAGGAGGACCTCGCCCTCGGCGGCTACCGCGACCGGCTCGTCGTGGAGCTCGCCCAGAACGCCTCGGACGCCGCCGCCCGCGCGGGCGTGCCGGGCCGGCTGGCGCTGACCCTGCGCGGCGGGGTCCTCGCCGCGGCGAACACCGGCGCGCCGCTCGACGCCGCCGGGGTCGAGTCCCTCTCCACCCTCCGCGCTTCCGCGAAGCGGGAGACCGGTGGGGATATCGGTGCGGGGACCGGCGCGTGGACCGGTGCGGAGGCCGGTGCGGAGGACGCCGCGCCCAGCGCCGCCACCAGCGTCGGCCGCTTCGGCGTCGGCTTCGCCGCCGTGCTCGCCGTCAGCGACGAGCCCGCCGTCGTCGGGCGTACCGGCGGCGTCCGCTGGTCGCTCGACGAGGCGCGGGAACTGGCCGCGGAGACCGCCAGGTTCAGCCCGGGGCTCGGGGACGAGGTGAGGCGGCGGGGCGGCCACGTCCCGCTGCTGCGGCTTCCGTTCGCCGCCGAGGGCACCGCCCCCGCCGGGTACGACACGGTCGTCATCCTGCCGCTGCGCGACGCCGCCGCGGAGGACCTCGTGGCGCGCCTCCTCGACGGCGTCGACGACGCGCTGCTCCTCGCCCTGCCGGGCCTCGAAGAAGTCACCATCGCTACCCCGGACGGGGCGACCCGCACCCTGCGCCGCCGTACCGAGACCCCGGACGGGACGACTCGCACGCTGCCCCACCGTAGCGAGACCCCGGACGAGGCGACCAGCACCCCGAACGAGGCGACCAGCCCCCCGTACACCGTCATCGACGACACCCGCGACGGCACCACCCGCTGGCGCACCGTCAGCCGGCACGGGCCGCTCGACGCCCGCCTGCTCAAGGACCGGCCCGTCGAGGAGCGGCTCCGTCCGTACTGGTCCGTGACGTGGGCCGTGCCGACGGACGGTGACGGTGCCCCGGTGCGGCCCCGGACCAGCCCCGTCGTGCACGCGCCGACGCCGAGCGACGAGCCGTTGGGCGTACCGGCGCTGCTCCTCGCGTCGTTCCCGCTGGACACCGCGCGGCGGCACGCGGCTCCGGGGCCGTTGAGCGACTTCCTGGTGGAGCGGGCCGCGGAGGCCTACGTGGAGTTGCTCGCCGACTGGCGGCCGGTCACGGAGGAGGTCATCTCCCTGGTGCCGGGCCCGCTCGGCAGGAGCGAGCTGGACGGCGCGCTGCGGCAGGCCATCCTGGACCGGCTGCCCCGCACCGCCTTCCTGCCGCCCGCCCTGCCCCGCGCCGAGGGCGAAGAGGACGAGTTGCCGGAGACGCTGCGGCCGCGCGACGCGGAGGTCGTGGAGGGCGCCGGCGCGGACACCGTCCGGGTGCTCGCCGAGGTGCTGCCGAGTCTGCTGCCCGCGGGCCTGGAGCGCCGTGCCGAGCTGCGCACGCTCGGTGTCGCGCGCGTTCCGCTGACCGAGGCGGTGGACCGTCTCGCGGGTCTTGAGCGGGAGCCGGGCTGGTGGCGGCGGCTGTACGAGACGTTGGCGGGGGTCGACCCGGACCGGCTGTCCGGGCTGCCGGTGCCGCTCGCCGGGGGCACTTCCCAGGCTTTCGGCTCCGGGGGAGGGCGTACGACGATCGGGCCCCGGCAGGTGCTGCTCCCCGCACCCGGGGACGAGCGCGATCCGGCGTCCCTGGCCCGCCTCGGCCTGAAGGTCGCCCATCCGGACGCCGTCCATCCGCTCCTGGAGAAGCTCGGCGCGCTGCCCGCGACACCGCGCGCCGTCCTCACGACGCCGCAGGTCCGTGCGGCCGTGGCCGCGTCCCTCGACGACGACGCGTGGGACGAGGACGCGCTGGACGCCGAGGAGTTGGCGGACGTCGTGCTCGGGCTCGTGCGGGACGCGAACCTCGCCCCGGGCGACGAGCCGTGGCTGGCCGCCCTCGCGCTGCCCGACGAGGACGGTGAGCTCTCCCCGGCGGGCGAGCTCGTCCTGCCGGGCAGCCCTTTCGCGCAGGTCATGCGGGAGGGTGAGCTGGCGTACGTGGAGGAGGAGCTGGCGGAGCGGTGGGGGGAGCAGCCGCTCGCCGCCTGCGGTGTGCTCGCCACGTTCGCTCTCGTACGCGCCACCGACGTCGTCCTCGACCCCGACGAACTGGAGCCCCGCGACAGCGACTTCGCCGAGCCGGACGACGCGGGTCTGCTCGACGCCGTGGACGTGTGGTGCGAGGACGTGCTCGACCGGCTGCCGGACACTCCGGTGCCGCCGGTGGCCACCGAGATCGTCGCCGTACGGGATCTCGACCTGGTCGACGACGACTGCTGGCCGCAGGCGTTGGCGATGCTGTCGCGTCCGCCGCTGCGGGACGCGCTGACGCAGCCGCTGCGGGTGCTGCTGCCGGACGGGACGACGGAGACGGTCCGTTCGTACACCGCGTGGTGGCTGCGCGGCCACCCGGTCCTCGACGGCCGCCGGCCCGCCGGACTGCGGGCGGAGGGCGGCGATCCGCTGCTCACCGGGCTCTACGACGCGGCGGACGCGTCCGGCTTCGGCGACGAGCAGGTGCTGCGGGCTCTGGGCGTACGGACGTCCGTGGCCGCGCTGTTGAAGGAACCGGGTGGCGCGGCCGAATTGCTCGACCGGCTCGCGGATCCGGAGAGGGCCGTCTCGGCCGCGCAACTGCACGCCCTGTACGGGGCGCTGGCCGATCTCGACCCGGAGCAGGTGACCCTGCCGGACGAGTTGCGCGCGGTGGTGGACGGTGAGGTCGTGGTCGTCGACGCGGCGGACGCGGTGGTCGCCGACGCGCCCGATCTGCTGCCGCTGGCCGGCGGTGTGGCGCTGCTGCCCGTGCGGCCCGGCAGGGCGGGGGACCTCGCGGAGCTGTTCCAGGTGCGGCGGCTGAGCGAAACGGTGGCCGCGGAGCCGTCGGGGGAGGGCGTCGAGCACGCGGTGCCGGAGTCGGTGCGGACCCTGCTCGGGGCGTCGACTCCGAAGACGTACGTCGAGTACGAGGAGTTGGTGGCGGGCGGTGTGGAGCTGGACTGGCGCCGCACCCCGGACGGTGTCGTGCACGCGGCGACCGTGGAGGGGGTCGCGGCCGGTCTGGCCTGGGCGGCGGGCCAGTGGCCGCGCCGCTTCGAGGTGGCGGCGCTGCTCGAAGATCCGTCGCGGACGGCGGAGTTGGCTCGGGACCGCTGGTTCGACTGACGCGCCACGCATGCCCGTTCGGAATGCCCTGTTCCGACCCGACGGCCACCTGCCGACCCGGGATGGAACAGGGCATTCCACAACTCGGTCACATTTTCTTAACCCGTCGTACAACCGTTCCCTTCAGTGGCGAGTCTGATCTTGCGAGTCAACAGACTCCTAGATCACTCGGGCCTCGCGTGACGGCAATGCACCGCGAGGCCCCCTTCTCCAACTGGGGAAACACATGCGCATCCGTGCCACCGTGGCCGCACTGTCCGGCACCCTGGCCCTGTCCGCACTCGCTGTCCCGGCCGCCCAGGCCGACGACGCCCCGAAGGCTCCGAACCTCTCCTCCTTCGTCGCCAAGTCCGCCGCGGACGAGGTCGTCGGCGACACCAAGATCACGAAGGTCACCGTCAACGGCGGCAAGGACATCGTCGTCGGCACCTCCGCCAAGAAGACGGTCAAGATCGCCGTCACCGCGACCGACCCGACCGGCATCGAGGACGCCACCGCGTTCCTGTGGCACGGCACCGACTTCGACGCGGAGGACGGCATCGACGGCTCGATGGTCCCCGACGTCATGGAGGGCGACTGCAAGGTCGTCGACGACACCACGTCCACCTGCACCACGACGGTCGTCGCCGACCCGAACGTGAACATCTACAGCAACATCCTCGCCGGCAAGTGGAAGGTCTGGACGATCGCCCAGGGCAAGGACGGCGACCACATGTCCACGGACTCGTACCCGACCAACGTCTCGGTGAAGCGCGCCGCCAAGCTCACCACCAACGCCTCCCCGGAGCCCATCAAGAAGGGCAAGACCCTCACGGTCACGGGCGCCCTGACCCGCGCCAACTGGGACACCGCGAAGTACGCCGGCTACACCAAGCAGGACGTCAAGCTTCAGTACAAGAAGAAGGGTGCCAGCAGCTACACCACCCTCAAGACGGTCAAGTCCGACACCAAGGGCAACCTGAAGACCACGGTGACGGCCTCGGCCGACGGCTACTACCGCTACGTCTTCGCGGGCACGTCCACGACCCCGTCGGTGACGTCCACCAGCGACTTCGTCGACGTCCAGTAGCAGCCGCCGGCAGCAGAAAGCCGGTAGCAGCCGCCCGCCGTCAGGCGGGGAAGCGGCGGTCCACCACGCGGTAGACGACCTCGATGGCGAGTGAGGCCACCGCCGCGATCGCGACCGCCGCCCACGGCATCGTCGTGCCCACCAGCTTCAGCTGGAAGAAGTCCTGGAGCCAGGGCACGGTCAGCACGAGCAGGAAGCCGAGACCCATCGCGCCGATGAGGCCGATCCGCCACCACGTGTAGGGGCGGGCGATGATGGCGAGCACCCACATGGCGATCAGGAACAGCGCCAGGGTCGCCGCGCTGGTCTCGGCTTCCCGCGCGCCCGCGCCCTCGTAGTGGTGCCGGGCCAGCAGATACGTCGCGAAGGTGGCGACGCCCGCGATGACGCCGCCGGGGATCGCGTACCGCATGACCCTGCGGACGAAGTGCGGCTTCGCGCGCTCCTTGTTGGGGGCGAGCGCGAGGAAGAAGGCGGGGACGCCGATCGTCAGGGTGGAGAGCAGCGTCAGGTGGCGCGGCAGGAAGAGGTACTCGACCTGCGAGCAGACCACCAGCAGCGCGATGATCACCGAGTAGACGGTCTTGACCAGGAACAGCGTGGCGACGCGGGTGATGTTGCCGATGACGCGGCGGCCCTCGGCGACGACCGACGGCAGCGTCGCGAAGCTGTTGTTGAGGAGCACGATCTGCGCGACGGCGCGCGTGGCCTCCGAGCCGGAGCCCATCGAGACGCCGATGTCGGCGTCCTTGAGGGCCAGGACGTCGTTGACGCCGTCACCCGTCATCGCGACCGTGTGGCCGCGTGACTGGAGCGCGCCGACCATGTCGCGCTTCTGCTGCGGGGTGACGCGGCCGAAGACGGAGTTGTCGTCGAGGGCCTCGCCCATCTCGTCCCGCTCGGTGGGCAGCTTGCGCGCGTCGACCGTGTTCTCCGCGCCGGGCAGACCGAGCTTGCCCGCGACGGCGCTCACCGAGACGGCGTTGTCACCGGAGATGACCTTGGCGGCGACGTCCTGCTCCTCGAAGTAGCGCAGGGTGTCGGCGGCGTCGGGGCGCAGCCTCTGTTCGAGGACGACCAGCGCGGTGGCGCGCGCCCCGGAGGCGACGTCGGCGTCGTCGAGGGCGCCGCTCGCGCGGGCCAGGAGCAGCACGCGCAGGCCCTGCTGGTTGAGCTCCTCGATCTCGGCGAGGGACGCGTCGCCGTCGGGCAGCAGGACGTCGGGCGCGCCGAGCAGCCAGGTCGACTCGGTGCCGTCGCCCTCGCTGAAGGACGCGCCGCTGTACTTGCGGGCCGAGGAGAACGGAAGCGACTCCGTGCAGCGCCAGTCCTCGCTGTCGGGGTAGGCGTCGATGACCGCCTGGAGCGAGGCGTTGGGCCGCGGGTCTGACTCGCCGAGGGCGCCGAGGACCTTGCGGACGTAACCCTCGTCGCTGCCGTTGAGGGTGCGCAGCTCGGTGACGTCCATGCCGCCCTCGGTGAGGGTGCCGGTCTTGTCGAGGCAGACCGTGTCGACGCGGGCCAGGCCCTCGATCGCGGGGAGCTCCTGGACGAGGCACTGCTTGCGGCCGAGGCGGATCACGCCGATCGCGAAGGCCACGGAGGTGAGGAGGACGAGCCCCTCGGGGATCATGGGGACGATCCCGCCCACGGTGTACGCGATGGACTCCTTGAAGTTGTCGTCCTTGACGACGAGCTGGGAGATCACCAGGCCGATGGAGGTGGGGACCATCAGCCACGTCACGTACTTGAGGATCGTGGAGATGCCGGAGCGCAGCTCGGAGTGGACGAGCGTGAAGCGGCTGGCCTCCTCGGCGAGCTGCGCCGCGTACGCCTCGCGGCCGACCTTGGTGGCGGTGAAGGCGCCGCCGCCCGCGACCACGAACGAGCCGGACATCATCTTGTCGCCGGGCTTCTTGACGACCGGGTCGGCCTCACCGGTGAGGAGCGACTCGTCGACCTCCAGGCTGTCGGTCTCGACGGCCTCGCCGTCCACCGGGATCTTGTCGCCGGGGCCGAGCTCCACCACGTCGCCGAGGACGATCTCGGAGGTGGAGATCTCCACGGCCCTGCCGTCGCGCCGGACGGTGGGTTTGGCCTCGCCGATGACGGCGAGCGAATCCAGGGTCTTCTTGGCGCGCCACTCCTGGATGATGCCGATGCCGGTGTTGGCGACGATGACGAAGCCGAAGAGGCTGTCCTGGATCGGCGCCACGAAGAGCATGATCACCCAGAGCACGCCGATGATCGCGTTGAAGCGGGTGAAGACGTTGGCCCGGATGATCTCGCCCAGGGAGCGGGAGCTGCGGACCGGTACGTCGTTGACCTCGCCGCGGGCGACCCGCTCGGCGACCTCCGCGGTGGTCAGGCCGGTGGCCCGCCCTGGGGGCGGCGGCACCGGGTGGACCGGGTCGAGCTCGGCGCCGGCATCGATATGCGTCATGCATTCGACGGTAAGGGCGGTGCTTGGGCTTCACCCCTTGAATGCCCCAAAGATCCGACCAGGGTAGGACTCGACCCGTCCTGTGGTTGTACGGACTACTGCTGCTGTGTGACCTTCGCCCTCTTGATGGCGGCGTCGCGCCCCCGCACGTACCAGATGCCGATGAGGCCGAGGCCCGCGCCGGCCAGGCAGGTCCACACCCACCAGGTGGCGTCGCGGTCGTCGAACCAGCCGTAAAACGGCAGCTGGACCAGGAAGAGGACGAACCAGAGGATCGTGCCGCCCGTGATGGTGGCGACCACGGGGCCCTCAAGGGGCTCCGGCGCCTCGTGCTGTGGGGTCCACTTCGCCATGCGTACACCTTACGAGGCGGGACCGGGACCCCGTACACCCATGGCCCCCCAGGGGTCTACGCGCGGAGATAGCGATTTCGGCTTCATGTATTCATACTGAAACGGCTCGTTAATGGCCGATTGCTTTCGTATGAAGGTACAAGTTCGCGAAGCTCGGCACTTCACCTTCTTCATTCACAGGTCATGAGGTTTTCCATGTCTTCCTCGGCCAGCGCTCCGGTCGATGCCCGTAAAGAGCCGCCGAAGGCCCCGCAGAACGGCCTCGACGCATTCTTCAAGATCTCGGAGCGTGGCTCGACCCTCGCCAGGGAAGTCCGCGGCGGCTTCGCCACCTTCTTCGCGATGGCCTACATCGTCGTGCTGAACCCGATCATCCTGGGCAGCGCGAAGGACATGTACGGGCACCAGCTCGACAACAAGCAGCTGGTCACCGCGACCGTGCTCACCGCCGCCTTCACCACGCTCCTGATGGGCGTCATCGGCAACGTCCCGATCGCGCTCGCCGCGGGCCTCGGCGTGAACACCGTCGTCGCC
Source organism: Streptomyces sp. NPDC030245 (assembly GCF_055572995.1). Taxonomy (NCBI): domain Bacteria; kingdom Bacillati; phylum Actinomycetota; class Actinomycetes; order Kitasatosporales; family Streptomycetaceae; genus Streptomyces; species Streptomyces sp. NPDC030245. The sequence goes on from NZ_JBVICF010000004.1 coordinate 210,337, forward strand.
CTCCAGCTCGCGCCCCGCATGTCGTGGCCCGACGCGATGGGCATGGTCGTCCTCGCCGGCTTCGTGGTGATGCTGCTGGTCGCGACCGGGCTGCGGGAGCGCGTGATGAGCGCCGTGCCGCTGGGCCTGCGCAAGGGCATCGCGATCGGCATCGGCCTCTTCATCATGCTGATCGGCCTCGTCGACTCGGGCTTCGTCTCGCGCATGCCGGACGCCGCGCACACCACCGTCCCGCTCCAGCTCGGCGGCGACGGCCACCTCAACGGCTGGCCCGTCCTCGTCTTCGTGCTCGGCGTGCTGCTCACCCTGGCCCTGCTGGTACGCAAGGTGCCGGGCGCCATCCTCATCAGCATCGTCGTCATGACGATCGTCGCGATGATCATCAACTCGCTCGCGGACATCCCCTCCTGGGGCCTGACCTCCCCGGAGTGGCCCGGCAACCCCGTCTCGACGCCGGACTTCGGGCTCGTCGGCGAGATCAGCCTGTTCGGCGGGTTCGAGAAGGTCGGCATCCTCACCGGCGTCCTCTTCGTCTTCACCGTGCTGCTCTCGTGCTTCTTCGACGCGATGGGCACGATCATGGGCGTCGGCGACGAGGCCAAGCTCACCGACGCCAACGGCAACATGCCCGGCATCAACAAGGTCCTCTTCGTCGACGGCATCGCCGTCGCCGCGGGCGGCGCCTCGTCCTCCTCCGCCACCACCTGCTTCGTGGAGTCCACGGCGGGCGTCGGCGAGGGGGCCCGCACCGGCTTCGCCAACGTCGTCACCGGCGGGCTCTTCGCCGTCGCGCTGTTCCTCACGCCGCTCGCCACGATGGTCCCGTCCCAGGCGGCCACGCCCGCGCTGCTCGCGGTCGGCTTCCTGATCCTGTCCGGTTCCATCCGGCAGATCGACTGGGCGGACCACACCATCGCGATCCCCGCGTTCGTGACGATGCTGATGATGCCGTTCACGTACTCGATCACGAACGGCATCGGCATGGGCTTCATCACCTTCACCGTGCTGCGGCTCGCGTCCGGTCGCGGCCGTGAGGTGCCGGTCGCGATGTACGCGGTGTCGGCGGTCTTCGCCTTCTACTACCTGATGCCGGCGCTGGATCTGACCTGAGCGGATCTGACCTGAGTGGTCTGACCTGAGCGTTCGTCGAAGTCGTCCCGAATGGGCGTCCGGACCACATGGTCCTGGACGCTCATTCCTCTTTTGGCCACCTCACTCGTTCGGGTGACGAATGGGTGGGGCGCGGTAAGCGGGGAAAACCAAGTGGTCCTTAGCTAGGGTAATGAGTTACGCTAACAAACATGCCGGACCTCTCCCATGGTGACGACGCCGTCGCCGTGAACGCCTTGCGCTCCGCTGTGATGCGCCTGTCCCGTCGACTCAAGCACCAGCGGGTCGACGAGTCGCTGAGCCCCACCGAGATGTCGGTGCTCGGCACCCTCGCCCGCTGCGGCTCCGCCACCCCGGGCGAGCTCGCCCGCAAGGAGCACGTGCAGCCGCCGTCGATGACCCGCATCGTGGCCCTGCTGGAGGCCAAGGGGCTGGTCCGGCTCGAACCGCACCCGGAGGACCGCCGCCAGAAGGTGGTGACCCAGACGGAGACCGCCGAAGCGATGCTCGAAGAGAGCCGCCGCAGGCGGAACGCCTGGCTGGCGGGTCTGGTCGAGCACCTCGACGAGGACGAGTGGGAGCGGCTGCGCGCCGCCGCGCCCGTCCTGGAGAAGCTCGCCCACCTGTAGTCCCGCGGAGCCCCGTGGGTACTCCCGCAGTACCTCGCGGGTGCCCCTGGGGCCTGTGTGGTCCCCGCGCCCGGCGGGACTCCCGCCGACCGGCCGGGAGCGTCAGACATTACGTACGCGCACGTACGCCAAGGAGGCGAACCTACTTTGAGTACGGGATCCGGAGCAGACTCCGCCCCCGCACCAACCACCCTCGACACCCCCGCCCGCCCCCGCAAGACCTCGATGTTCAGCTCGCTGAGGATCCGCAACTACCGGCTCTTCGCGACCGGCGCCGTCGTCTCCAACACCGGCACCTGGATGGCCCGCATCACCCAGGACTGGCTGGTGCTGAGCCTCACCGGGTCCTCCGCGGCCGTCGGCATCACCACGGCCATGCAGTTCCTGCCGATGCTCCTCTTCGGCCTGTACGGCGGCGTGATCGCCGACCGCTTCGCCAAGCGGAACCTGCTCTTCGTCACGCAGGGCGCGATGAGCCTCAGCGGGCTCTTCCTCGCCGCGCTGACGCTCAGCGGCCACGTCCAGGTCTGGCACGTCTACTTCGCGGCCTTCTTCACCGGCCTCGTCACCGTCGTCGACAACCCGACGCGGCAGTCCTTCGTCTCCGAGATGGTCGGCCCCGACCAGGTCCGCAACGCCGTCTCGCTGAACTCCGCCAACTTCCAGTCCGCCCGCCTCATCGGCCCCGCCGTGGCGAGCGCGCTGACCGCCGCCGTGGGACCCGGCTGGGCGTTCCTCGCCAACGGCCTGTCCTTCCTCGCACCGCTCACCGGCCTCCTGCTGATGCGCACCGCCGAGCTGCACCACACCCCGCGCAAGGCGCGCGGCAAGGGACAGCTGCGCGAGGGCTTGACCTATGTCTCGAAGAACCCCGAGCTGATCTGGCCGATCGTCCTCGTCGGCTTCATCGGCACCTTCGGCTTCAACTTCCCGATCTGGCTGAGCGCCTTCGCGGACGACATCTTCCACGGCGGCGTGGGGATGTACGGGCTGTTCAACACCCTGATGGCGATCGGTTCGCTGGCCGGCGCGCTGCTCGCCGCCCGCAGGGGCACCTCGCGGCTGCGGCTGCTCGCGGGCGCCGCGGTGGCCTTCGGCGTCCTCCAGGTCGTGGCCGCGTTCGCGCCCGACCTGTGGATGTTCGTCGCGCTGATCGTGCCGATCGGCATCCTCGGCCTGACGGTGAACGTCACCGCCAACTCCTCGGTGCAGATGGCGACGGACCCGGAGATGCGGGGCCGCGTCATGTCGCTGTTCATGATGGTCTTCACCGGCGGCACACCGCTCGGCGGCCCGCTCTTCGGCTGGCTCGCCGACGCGTACGGCGTGCGGATCAGCATGGCCGTCGGCGGCCTCGTCTGCGCGCTCGCCGCGATCGGCGTCGGCCTGATGCTGGCCCGCGCCGCGAACCTGCGGCTGAAGGTGGACCTGCGCCGCGGCCGGCAGCACGTGCAGTTCGTGCCGAGGGAGCGGGAGCTGGCGACCGCGGCGTGACCCCGCGTGGCCGGGCCAGGTGTCAGACGCGCTGTTCGAGCACCTGGCCGGGCCAGCTGCCGTCCGGGCCCGTGAAGGGCACGGTGGCGGTGAAGCCGTTGCTCTCGTAGTACGCGACGAGAGCCCTGTCCTCGCCCCGGTAGCAGTCGACCCGCAGCAGCCGGACGCCCTGCCTGCGGGTCTCCTCGACGGCGTGCGCGAGCAGCGCGCGGCCCACGCCGCGGCCCGCGAAGCGGCGGCGGTCGGCGGCGAGCAGGTGGATGTACCGCTCGGGTTCGTCCGCCGCGGGGATGGTGTCGCCGCCGGGCCCGTCGGTGAGCGTCACCGTGCCCGCGACCTGGCCGCCGATCTCCGCGATCCACGGTTCGCCCGTCGTCAGGTACTTCTCGACCAGGGCGACGGCCTTCGGATTCTCCGACCAGGGCTTGGTGCCCCACTGTCCCGTACGCCCCCGCGAGACGAGCCACTCCACGGCTCCGTCGAAGAGCGAGAGGACGGCGGGAACGTCTTCGGCACAGCCCGGCCGGATCTTTATGGACTCCCAGTCACTCATGCCGGGAGGCTAGCGTTCGCTCCCATGAGACTCTTCGCCGCCGTCCTCCCGCCGGACTCCGTGATCGCCGAACTGGCCGCCTCCCTGGGCGCGTTGCGGGAGCTGCCGGGCGCGGACGAGCTGCGCTGGACGGCGCGGGACGGCTGGCACTTCACGCTCGCCTTCATGGCGGAGGTCGACGACGGGACGGTGCCCGACCTCACCGCGCGCCTGGAGCGGGCCGCGCGCCGCACGCCGCCCTTCACCCTCTCCCTGCGCGGCGGCGGGCACTTCGGCAACCGGGCGCTGTGGGCGGGCGCCGCGGGCGACGTGGCCGCGCTGCGGCTGCTGGCCGCGCGGGCGGACGCGGCGGCCCGCAAGGCGGGCATCACGATGGAGGAGCACCGGCACTACCGCCCGCACCTCACGGTGGCGCGCGGCCGCGGCGAGCCGGATCTCGCGCCGTACGCGGACGCGCTCCGCTCCTTCGAGGGCACCGCGTGGACCGTCCGCGAGCTGACTCTCGTACGCAGCGACCTGCCGCGGAGCGGAGTGCCGGGGGAGCGGCCGCGGTACGAGGCGGTCGGGCGCTGGAATCTGGGAGGCGGCGTCCGGGAGCCGGGCGGCGCCGGTTAACCTCGACGGTGTGGACCCGAAGACCAGAAACCGGATCATGGCCGGTGTGCTCGTGCTGATGTTCGTCGTGGTGGCGGTGGCGTCCGCGGTCGGCGGTTAGCCGCCGGGGGCGCCACCGCCCCCCTCTCAACCTCCGCCCGGCCTCACCAGGCGAAGGACTCCGGCGAAGGGCCGGGCCCGGGGAAGATCTCTTCGAGCGCGTCGAGGACTTCCGCGGGCAGTTCCAGATCGACGGCGCGCAGTGCGGAGTCGAGCTGCTCCGCCGTGCGCGGGCCGACGATCGGCGCGGTGACGCCGGGCCGGGTGAGCAGCCAGGCCAGGGCGACCTCGCCGGGTTCCAGGCCGTGCTTGTCGAGCAGGTCCTCGTACGCCTGGACCTGCGCGCGGACCTCCGGCTTGGCGAGCTCGGCGGCGGCGCGCCCGCCGGTGCGGCGCGACCCCTCGCCCTCCTTCTTCAGCACGCCGCCGAGCAGCCCGCCGTGCAGCGGCGACCACGGGATGATGCCGAGGCCGTAGTCCTGGGCGGCGGGGATGACCTCCATCTCGGCGTCGCGCGCGGCGAGGTTGTAGAGGCACTGCTCGCTGACGAGGCCGTAGCTGCCGAGCCTGCGGGCGGTCTCGTTGGCCTGGGCGATCTTGTAGCCGGGGAAGTTGGAGGACCCGGCGTAGAGGATCTTGCCCTGCCCCACCAGGACGTCGATGGCCTGCCAGATCTCCTCGAACGGCGTCAGCCGGTCGATGTGGTGGAACTGGTAGAGATCGATGTGGTCGGTCTGGAGCCGCTTGAGCGACGCGTCGACGGCGCGGCGGATGCTGAGGGCGGAGAGCCGTTCGTGGTTGGGCCAGGAGGCTTCCCCGTCCGGGGCCATGTTCCCGTACACCTTGGTGGCGAGCACGACCTTGTCGCGCCGGCCGCCGCCCTGGGTGAACCAGGTGCCGAGGATCTCCTCGGTGCGGCCCTTGCCCACGCTCTGGCCATAGGTGTTGGCGGTGTCGAAGAAGTTGACGCCCGCGTCGAGCGCGGCGTCCATGAGTGTGTGGCTGTCGGGTTCGTTGGTGAGCGGCCCGAAGTTCATGGTGCCGAGCGTGAGCCGGCTGACCTTGAGCCCTGTGCGTCCCAGCTGCGTGTACCTCATGGGGTCCTAGCCAACGGGGTGGAGTGGGCTCTAGGCAAGGGGGGGGCTCGGTCAGTCGCGGGGGAAACCGTCGGTCTTGAGGACGAGGCCGAGGACGGTGCCGGTCAGGTCGACCTCCTCGCCGAAGTCGGACTTCGACTCGGTGCGGTACTCGCCGTCCTTGGGGTCGGTGTAGACGTGGCAGCGGCGCTGGTACGGGTCGGCGATGAGGTAGACGGGGACGCCCGCTTCGGCGTAGGTGGCCTTCTTCGGGCCGTAGTCGTTCATTGCGGTGCCTCGGGAGATGACCTCGGCGATGAACTCCACGTCCTGGTACCGCCAGCGGCCTTCCTCGTCCGGCTTCGATCCATCCTTGAGCTTCGCCATGTCAGGGCAGAAGCCGTTCTGATAGCCGGGGAAGTCGATGCGTACGTCCGTCATGACCAGCGTGTCCCGGCCGAACCTGTCGTCCAGGGCGTAGAGAACCCTTCGGATGATCTGCCAGTGCACATTCCGCTGCGGCACCATAGAAACGGCCCCCTCGACAACTTCTGCCTTGATTCCCTCGGGGGTCATCCGCTCGAGCAGCTCGAACCAGCGGTCCAAGTCCCACTCGACGTCGTCTTCGGCCATGGCGATCCTGTCGGTCTCCACGACGGTCATCGTGGCGCTCCTCCCCGACCGCCCTCGGTCGAGTGCAGCCGCGCAGTACAACGATACGCACGGAGCCAAGGTCACGTCCGGTCACGAGCCGCCCAGCCACCCCGCCGCGTCGAGCCGGAAGGCGTCCGGCGGTACGACCGTGCGGAGGGCCGACTCCAGGTCGGTGAGGCGGTCCGCGCCCACGGTCGCCGCCCACTCCGCCCGCAACTCGTCGAAGACCGCCGCCGACCGGCGCAGCGCGTCGAACCCGTGCGGGGTGAGCTCGACCAGCTTGCGGCGGGCGTCGGCCGGGTCGTCGGTGCGGGCGGCGTATCCGAGGGCGATGAGGCGGTCGACCGTCTTGCCCGCCGCCTGCTTGGAGACGCCGAGCCGCCGCCCGACCTCACTGGCGGTGGCGCCGTCCGCCCCGATGGCCTGCATCGCGAACCCGTGCGCGGGGCGGAGGTCGGGGTGGCCCTGCTCGGCGAGTTCGGCGTGGAGGCGGTCGATGAGGGTGCGGAACCCGGCGAAGAGGAGCAGCGGCAGTTCATATCCCCGGACCTCACCTCCCTTGCGTGGGTCGTCAACCTGGTTTACCTTCTCATCGTCAACCATGTTGTCGATAGTAGGGGGATGCATGTTCGCCGAGCACACCGTGGAGTCCGCCCCGCCCGAGTCCCGCCCCGCCATGGAGGGCGTCGAGCGCGCCTTCGGCCACCTGCCCAACGCCGTCGCCCGCCTAGCCGAGTCGCCCGAACTCCTCAACGGCTTCCTGGAGATGACCGCGGCCTTCGACCGGACGACCCTCGAACCCGTCGCCCGCGAGGTCGTCATCATGACGGTCGCGACGCGCAACGACTGCCACATCTGCGTCACGCTCCACACGGGCAAGCTGCGCAAGCTGGGCGCGTCGCCCGAGCTGATCGCGTCCCTCCGCGAGGGACGGGCTCTCTCTGACGAACCCCTCGAAGCGGTGCGGCAGTTCACGCTGACCGTCCTCGCCACGGCGGGCGGGGTCGACGACGCGGACCTGAAGGCGTTCCTCGCCCACGGCTGGACCGAGCGCAATGCCCTCGAAGTCGTCCTGGGCATCGGCACGTACACGATGTCGACGCTGGCGAATCGGCTGACGCGGGCGACCTGAGCGCGTCAGTCCGCCTCGCCGTGGGGCGCCAGGAAGGCGGTCCAGGTGGCGGGGGCTATGTGGAGGGTGGGCCCGGCCGGGTTCAGCTTTGAGTCGCGGATGTGGATGGTGGTGGGGGTGGCGGCGACTTCCAGGCATTCGCCTTCACTGCCGCTGTATGTGGACTTGGTCCAGGTGAGGGCTACCTCGATGCATTCGCCCTCGCCGCCGCTGTAACTGCTCTTGAACCAGTTGCGGTCCACGCTCATAGTCCCTGCGCCACCTGTTCGATCAGCTCCGCTGACTCTTCCGGGGTCAGAGCCTGCGCCCGCAGAATGCCATATTTGCCGAACAGGTCTCCCAGGTCCGGCTGTTCGCTTACGAAGTAGCCGCCTCGGTGGCCCTCCACATAGGCGAGCTGACGTCGCTCTGCTGTCTCCAGCAGAATCATCGAGCCGTTCAGTCCCGCATGGACCTGCCGTTCATGCGGCATGACCTGGATCTCGACGTGTCGCAGCTGGCTGATTCCGAGGATGTGGTGCAGCTGCTCCTTGAGGACGGGCGGGCCGCCGATGGGACGGGTGAGAGTGCTCTCCTCCAGGACGTAACTGACGTTCGGTGTGGGCCTGCGCTGAAACAGCTGCTGGCGACCCACGCGGTCGACCACCCGCTTCTCGACCTCGTCGTCGTCCAGGGTCGGGTAGCAGTTGCAGTTGTAGACGGCCCGGGCATACGCCTCTGTCTGGAGCGAACCGGGGATCACGTGGCTCTGGTACACGTGAAGGGCGGCGGCCTTCTTCTCCTCGGCCAGGTAGTCCTCGGTCCAGGGCCGCAGCCCGCTGCTCCCGAACTCCTTCTCCGCGAGCAGCATCAATGCACCCTGCGCGCCCAGCACCTCATCAGCAATCTCGACCAACTTGCCCTTGGGTGCTCGCTCCCCGCGCTCCACCATCGCCACCTGCGACTTGGAGTACTGAACATGCGCGCCCAGTGCCTCCAGGGTCATCCCGGCCCGCTCACGGTAGAAGCGCAACAGCGCACCGAACGTCTCCGACCCTCGTTCACCGGAGTGCACAGCGACCTCCCCAAGTGCACAGCGCAGCACGACGCCTGTGAATCCCTGGTCACAGTATGTGAGCGCCCGACAGCATCTGCTGCATGAACTCGGAAACCTCATCACTCAGGGTCCACGACTGGATCCCGGCGACGGGCCACGCCCTGCGGCACGCGGGCATTCACTTCGACGCGGTACGGATCGAAGGCGCGCTGGGCGAACAGGTCGCGTACGACCTGATGCAGTTCACGGAGTTCCGCGCGGGCCCGATCGTCCGCGAGGCGACGGGCGGACGCTACCTGTACTTCCTGCTGCCCCCGCAGGCGGCGGAGTCATACAGCTGGCCGGCTGGCGCGCGTGCGCTGAGCCGGCGCGCGGGAAACCTCGCGTACGTCGGCGTGCCCGCGCTGGACGGCTACACGTGGCCGCTGGACTGGAGGTCACGCCCCACGAGTGAAGTCCCCTTCGTGGAGGGTGATTTGTTGCACGAGACGTTGGCGCGCACCGATCCCTGGCCCCGGGCTGCGTGGCGCCCGCGTACGTGACCCGGCACGTGCAGCCGCGTCGGCGAGCCATCATTCAGTGGTCCTGAGGCCCTGCGCCTGGCCGTAGTCCGTGTCAGGGTCCCGGGACAGCGCGGCCAGCATGCGCGTCGGTGCCATCGCCCGTGAGGGTGGCGTAGGGACCGCCGATGCCCCACCCCTGGAACAGCGCCTCAGCGAACGCCGATGCCAGTTTGTGTTCGCCGCTCGCGTTCGGGTGTGTGCCGTCGTAGGTGTCCAGATGGATGTCGTACGAAGGGGGTGGGGAGGCCAGAAGCAGGGGGGAAGTCGGGGTGTCCAGGTCTGCCGTCGTCTTTGCCAGGAGTTCGTTGAAGTGGGCGACCTCGCTTGCGAACGGGGCGTCCGAGGTCGCGCGGGTGTTTGGGATGACGGGGAGCAGGACCATCCGGACGTGGGGGTTCGTCGCGCGGGCCGCCGTGACGAAGGCGCGGACGTTCTCCGTCGTCTGGTCCGCGTTCGTGTAGAAGCCGAGGTCGATCAGGCCGAGGGAGACGAGGAGGATGTCGGCCGGGTCGCGGGACAGTGCGTCGGCTATGCGGGGGGCCATGTGCAGCCAGCCCTCGCCCCAGCCCGCCAGGTGGTGGCGGGGGAAGTCCGGGGGGACGTCAGCGGCGTAGTCGTGGGAGCTGGGTTCTCCCGTCGCCTTGTCGTGGAGGGTCGTGCGCGGGCCGACCACGGCGACGCCCCCGGGGCCGAGGGTGGCGCGCAGGTGCTGCCACATCCGGTAGCGCCAGGTGTGTTCCCCGGCGCTTCCGATGGTCATCGAGTCGCCGACGAACATGAACCTGAGCATCCGGACATCATCCCGGATCGCGGCCCGCGCCTGCGATGTGAGGCTGCGCACTCCGCCCGGGAGCGCGGATGGCACTCTTGGGCCCATGCGTTCGCTTCGGGCTGTTCCGTCCTCCGTCCTTGTCGCCGGTGCCGTGCTGGTCTTCGCCACCGCCGTGCCCGCTGCCGCCGACGGCCACGACGGGTTCACCATCAAGGACCCGCGGATCGTCGAGTCCAGCGGCCTCGCCGCGTCCCGCGCCCACCCGGGCGTCTACTGGACGCACAACGACCAGGACAAGGGCGCCTTCCTCTACGCGGTCGACTCGAAGACGGGGAAGACCGTCGCCACCGTGACCATGACGGGCGTGGGCTCCCCGCGCGACGTCGAGGCGATTTCGGTCGGCAGCGACGGGAACATCTACGTCGGCGACATCGGCGACAACCTCAACGGCACCTGGTCGAACGTCTGGGTCTACAAGCTGCCCGAGCCGAAGCAGCTGAAGGACCAGACGATCCGCGCCACGCAGTACGTCGTGAAGTACGCCGACGGCGCGCGGGACGCGGAGGCGCTGATGGTGCACCCGAAGACCGGGCGGATCTACATCGTCAGCAAGAATGAGGACGGCGGCGGGCTGTACGAGGGCCCTGAGCGGATGTCCGCCTCAGGCACGAATGTCTTCAAGCGCGTGTCCGAGATCGATCTCTGGGTGACTGATGGGGCCTTCTCGCCCGACGGGAAACAGCTCGCGCTGCGCGGGTACTTCGGCGGCATCTGGTACGCCTGGCAGGGCGAGGGGAAGCAGCCGCAGCGCAAGGGGCGGCTGAGCGTTCCGTTGCAGCGGCAGGGCGAGTCCGTCACGTACACGACGGACGGTACGACCTTGATGTACGGCACCGAGGGCGCGCAGAGCGAGGTCGAGCCCGTCGAGGCGCCGGGGGGCGGTGCGGGGAGCGGGTCCGGTTCGTCGGCGGGCGGCGGCGGGTCCGACAGCGACGGGGGCAAGGACTCCGGGATCGACGGCAGCGTCAAGACCGGCGCCATCGTCCTCGGGGCCGTCCTCCTCGCCGTGTTCGGGCTGAAGCGGCTGGGCCGGCGCGGAAGCAAATAGCGGTCCGTCTCGGGTTATCTCCGGGTGCGCTGGGCCACCAGCACGTCCAGGCCGTCCAGCAGCCGTTGCAGACCGAACTCGAAGTGGTCGAAGTCCGGGCCGAACGAGTCCTCGGAGAGGCCCGCGAGGGTCGGGTAGCGGCCGCTCTTCATGACGCGTTCGAGGACGGGGGTCTGCGCCTCCCAGAACGCCTCGTCCGACAGGCCCGTCTTCTTCGTCGCCTCCACCTCGTGCACCTGGGTGCGGGCGATCCCGGTGACGTACCCCTCCGTCATCACGATCACGCCGATCAGTTCGGGGTCGCTCAGGCCCATCGGCTTGATCCGGGACAGGGTGCGGTCCAGGCCGCCGACGGCGCCCGGGCCGAGCACCGGGCGGGCCTGGTTGACCTGGAGCAGCCAGGGGTGGCGGCGGTAGAGGACCAGGGTTTCGCGCGCGTACGCCTCGACGCCCTCGCGCCAGCCGCCGGTCCAGGGGCCGTCGTCCTCGGGCGGCGCGTACACCCGGTCCAGCATCAGATCGACGAGCTCGCCCTTGCCGGGGACGTACCGGTACAGGGACATCGTGCCGGTGCCGAGCTCCGTGGAGAGGCGGCGCATCGACACCGCAGAGAGGCCCTCCGCGTCCGCGAGGCGCACCGCCTCGGTGACGATCCGGTCCAGCGTGAGGCCCGGCTTGGGGCCCCGGGTCGGGCGGCCGCCCTCGCCCCAGAGCAGCTCCAGGCTGCGGGCGATGTCGCCGCCGGTGCGCCGGTCGTCGCCGCTGCCGCTGCTGCTGTTCGTGCTCGTCATGGCTCTCAGCCTAATCGCAGGTCCAGAAATTGAGTACGCCGTACGCGCCGAAACTGGGTACGGTGTACTCTCTATTGGGTACGGCGTACTCAGAGCGGCGTACTCGGAGGGAAGGGGCGGTCGATGAGCGGCAACGGGAACGGCTTCGCGGTGCGAGCCGAAGGGCTGGAGAAGCGGTACGGGGAGAAGCGCGCCCTGGACGGCTTCGACCTGCACGTCGAGCAGGGCACGGTGCACGGACTCCTCGGACCCAACGGCGCGGGCAAGACCACCGCCGTACGCATCCTCTCCACCCTCGTCCGGCTCGACGGCGGCCACGCCGAGGTGGCCGGCGCCGACGTGGTGCGCGAACCCGCCCTGGTCCGCGGCCGCATCGGCCTCACCGGGCAGTACGCGGCCGTGGATGAGATCCTCACCGGGCGGCAGAACCTGGAGATGTTCGGCCGCCTCTTCCACCTGGGCGGCAGGCGCGCCCGGCAGCGCGCCGACGAACTCCTGGACCAGTTCCACCTCCAGGACGCGGCGGAGAAGGGCGCCGGTCAGTACAGCGGCGGCATGCGGCGCAGGCTCGACCTCGCCGCCTCGATGATCCTCGCGCCCGCCGTTCTCTTCCTGGACGAGCCGACCACCGGCCTCGACCCGCGCAGCCGCCTCGAAGTCTGGGATTCCGTACGGGACTTGGTGGCGCGCGGCACCACCGTGCTGCTCACCACCCAGTACCTCGAAGAGGCCGACCGGCTCGCCTCCCGCATCACCGTCATCGACCGGGGCCGCGCCATCGCCGACGACACCCCCGACGGCCTGAAGAACACGGTCGGCGGCAGCCACCTCGACGTCGTGGTCCGCGACGCCGCCGACCTGCCCGCCGCCGTGAAGGCCGTCACCTGCGTCTGCGACGGCGAACCGCTCACCGTCGACGTGGAGCGCCGCGTGCAGGCCGCCGTCACCGACCGGGTCGGCGCACTGACCGAGGTGGCGCGGAACCTGCGGGACGAAGGCATCGCCGTCGAGGACATCGGCCTGCGCAGGCCCAGCCTCGACGACGTGTTCCTGCGCCTGACGGGACAGACCTCCGAGTCCGCCGACACCACGAAGGAGGTCGCGGCATGAGCGTCGCCCTCACCGCCGACACCGCGCAGACGGCGCACGGGCGCCTCTTCTGGGCCCTCGCCGACTGCTGGAACGTCACCCGGCGCTACCTCACCCACTTCCTGCGCCAGCCCGTCACCATCGCCTGGCAGCTGGGCTTCCCCATCATCAGCGTGCTGCTGTACGGCTTCGTCTTCGGCGAGGCGATGAAGGTGCCGGGCGGCGGCGAGGATGGCGACTACAAGCAGTTCCTGATGCCCGGCATGTTCGTGATGACCATGGCCTTCGGGTTCATGAACACGGCGATGGGCGTCGTCACGGACGCGTCGAAGGGCGTCATCGACCGGTTCCGCTCGATGCCGATGGCCCCCTCGGCGGTGGCGTCGGGGCGCGGCCTCGCCGACCTCATCGTGGCCTGCGCCGAGCTGACCATCCTCGCGCTGACCGCGCTCGCCATCGGCTGGCGCTCCAGCGCGGGCGTCGTCGACACACTGCTCGCCTTTGGCCTGCTGCTGCTCCTGCGGTTCAGCCTGATCTGGGTGGGCGTGTACCTGGGCCTGGTGGTCCCCACTCCGGAGGCGGCGGGTGGCCTCTACGCGGTGGCGTTCCCGCTCACGATGATCTCCAGCGTCTTCGTGGCACCGTCCCTGATGCCGGACTGGCTCGCACCGGTCGCCGCGTGGAACCCCGTCTCGTCGACGGGTACGGCCACCCGTGAACTCTTCGGCAACCCGGGCGCGGGCGGCTCCAGCTGGGTGGAACAGCACGCGGTCCTGATGGCGGTGGTGTGGCCGATCGTGATCTCGCTGGTGTTCCTGCCGCTGGCGGTGAGGAGGTTCAGGCGGCTGAGCAGGTAGGGCGCGGGACCCGCGCCCCGTAAGGGGCGCGGGGCTGTGACATTTGCGGCTCCGCCGCGTGGGCGCGACCAGCCACGACGAACCCGCGGCCGGTCGCGCAGCGAAAGGTCAGAGACGCTCGATGACGAAGTCGATGCACTTGGTCAGCGCCTCGACATCCGCGGGGTCGATCGCCGGGAACATCGCAACGCGCAGCTGGTTGCGGCCCAGCTTCCGGTACGGCTCCGTGTCCACGATCCCGTTCGCGCGCAACGCCTTGGCGACAGCGCCCGCATCGACCTCGTCGGAGAAATCGATCGTGCCGATGACCTGCGACCGCTTCGCCGCGTCCGTGACGAACGGCGTCGCGTACTTCGACTCCTCGGCCCAGCCGTACAGCGTGCGCGACGACGCGGCCGTGCGGCCGGTCGTAAACTCGAGGCCGCCCTGGGAGTTCATCCAGTCCAGCTGCTCGGCGAGCAGGAACAGCGTGGCGAGCGCCGGGGTGTTGTACGTCTGGTTCTTGCGGGAGTTGTCGATCGCGGTGGGCAGCGAGAAGAACTCCGGGACGTGGCGGCCCGACGCGTGGATCCGCTCGGCGCGCTCGATCGCCGCCGGGGAGAACACGCCGAGCCACAGGCCGCCGTCCGAGGCGAAGGACTTCTGCGGGGCGAAGTAGTAGACGTCCGTCTCGGCGATGTCGACCGGGAGGCCGCCCGCGCCGGACGTGGCGTCCACGAGGACGAGGGAGCCGGCGTCGGCGCCCTCGACGCGCTTGATGGGCGCGGCGACGCCCGTCGAGGTCTCGTTGTGCGTGAAGGCGTAGACGTCGACGCCCGCCTCCGCCTTCGGGTCGGGGTGCGTGCCCGGGTCGCTCGCGATCACGGTCGGCTCGGCCAGCCACGGGGCGAGCTTCGCCGCCTTCGCGAACTTGGAGGAGAACTCGCCGAAGTTGAGGTGCTGCGACTTGTTCTCGATCAGGCCGTGCGTCGCCACGTCCCAGAAGGCGGTGGAGCCGCCGTTGCCGAGGATCACCTCGTACCCCTCGGGGAGGGAGAAGAGGTCCTTGACGCCCTCGCGCACGCGGCCGACCAGGTTCTTGACCGGGGCCTGGCGGTGGGAGGTTCCGAGGAGGGAGGTGCCGGTGGCGGCCAGGGCGTCCAGCGCCTCCGTACGCACCTTGGAGGGGCCCGCGCCGAAACGGCCGTCGGCGGGCTTCATGTCAGCGGGAATCTGGATCTCAGCCACGGGGCGAGCCTAGCGGCTCAGGGCGCGCCGTCTCGTTCGTGTCCGTCGGCTGAGATCGCGACCCCACCGGGCGTGGACGCCTCGGGGCTCCGCCCCGGACCCCGCTCCTCAAACGCCGGAGGGGCTAACTCGTCAGCCGTACCGGCAGCTCGTACAGGTCGTTCTGCGTCACCACCGGCTTGTTGCGGAGGGCCGTGTGCGGGACCGCCAGGGTCAGGTCGGGGAAGCGGGCGTACAGGGCCGGGAGGGCGACGCCCGCCTCCAGGCGGGAGAGCGCCGCGCCGGGGCACACGTGCGGGCCGTGCCCGAAGGAGATGTGGCGCGTGGGAGACGTGCGGGTGATGTCGAAGGTGCCCGCCGTGGGCCCGTGCGCCTGCTCGTCGCGGCCTATCGCGCCGTACGAGACGATCAGCGCGTCACCCGCGCGGATCACCTTGTCGCCGACGGGGACGTCCTCGGCCGCGAAGCGGATCAGGACGTGCGAGGTCGGGGTGGCGTAGCGCAGGGTCTCCTCGATGACCGCGTCCCAGCCGACCCGGCCGGACAGGACCAGGGCGAGCTGGTCGGGGTGGGCGGAGAGGTTCACCACCGCGTTGACGATGAGGGAGATCGTCGTCTCGTGGCCGGCCGCGACCATCAGCTGGAGCGTGGAGACGATCTCCTCGTCGGTGAGGTGGTCGCCGTCCTCGGAGGCCTGGATCAGCGCGCTGGTCAGGTCGTCGCCGGGCTCCGCGCGGCGGGCCGCGACGACCTTGCCCATCATCGCGGCGAGTTCGCCGAGCGTCGCCACGACCTCATCAGGGGGCGTCTGCGTGGAGAAGAACTTGTCGAAGAGGACCTTCAGGCGGGGGTGGTCCGCCTCGTCGATGCCCATCAGGTCACTGATGACGTACATGGGGAGGGGGTAGGCGAACTCCGCCTTGAGGTCGACCACCTGGCCGTCCGCCGGGAGGCCGTCGAGCAGGCCCTGCGTCAGCTCCGCGATGCGGCCGCGCATGTGCTCCACGCGGCGGGGCGTCAGCGCCTGCGCGACGAGCGTGCGCAGCCTGCGGTGCTCCTCGCCGTCGGCCGTCAGCATGGAGCGGCCGGGGTTGGCGAGGCCGATCAGCGGCCAGTCGGCGGGGATCTCGCCGCGCCGCCAGGCGCCCCAGACCTCGATGTCCTTCACCAGGCGCTTGTCGGTGAGCAGCTGCCGCGCCTCGGCGTGGTGCGTGACCGCCCACACCGGTACGCCCCCCGGCAGCTCCGCCTCCGCGAGCGGACCCGCCGCCCGCAGCCGTGCGCTCTCGCCGTCGAGGTCGGTGACGAACGGGTCCAGGGCGATGCGCGTCATCTTCGGTCTCCAAACGCTGAGGTCGGGGTCGGGGTGAAGCTCACCGGCAGTTCGGTCAGGCCGCGCAGCCACGGCGAGGGGCGGCGGGTCAGGGAGTCGGCGGGGACCGCGAGGTCGAGGTCGGGCAGGCGGTCGAGGAGGACCTCGATGCCGGTCCGTGCGATGACCTCGGCGACCTCCTGGGCCGGGAAGGGGCAGCGGTGCTCGCCGTGGCCGAAGGAGAAGTGGGCGTTGTTGCCGCCGGTCAGCGCGGAGCCGTCGGTGCGGACCTGCGGGTCGGAGTTGGCGGCGGCGAGGCCGAGGAGGAGCAGGTCGCCCGCGTTGATGCGGCGGCCGCCGAGGTGGGTGTCGCGGGAGGCCCAGCGGCCCGCGACGTTCTGCGTCGGGGTGTCCTCCCACAGGACCTCGTTCATGGCCTCGGCGACGCTGTGCCTGCCGCCGAACAGGGAGGCGGCGAAGCGGTCGTCGGTGAGCATCAGGCGCAGCGAGTTGCCGATCCAGTCGGCGGACGGCTGGTGGCCCGCGGCCATCATCACCATCAGGTCCTGGGCGATCTCCTCGTCGGTGAAGTCCGAGCCCTCTTCCGTCTGCTGGGTCTCGATCATGTACGAGGCGACGTCCTGGTCCGGCTTGGCGTGCTTGTCGGTGATGAGCCGCATCATGGAGTCCGCCAGGTGCTGCTGGCCCGCGAGTGCCCGCTCGCGGCCGTCGATCATGTCGTTCATGGCGGTGACGAGGCCGGGGCCCTGCTCGTCGGAGAAGCCGTAGATGCGGGCGAGGACGCGGACCGGGAGCAGCATCGCGTACTCGGAGATGATCTCCGTGGTGCCCTTGCCGCAGAAGCGGTCGATCAGCTCGTCCGCGAACGTCTCGGCGTGCGACTTGAGTTCGAAGGGGTCGACCGCTTCGAGGGCGTGCGCGATCATCGCGGCGCGCCGGGTGTGCCGTTCGCCGACGGTGTAGAGGATCGACGGCTGCTTGTGGCCGATCATGGGGAGCAGCGGCCAGTCGGCGGGGATGTTCGGCCACTGGTTCCACAGCTCGGAGTCGCGGCTGTAGAGGAGCGGGTCGCCGGTGACCTGGTGCAGTTCGCGGTAGCCGAGGACGAGCCAGGCCGGTATGCCGCCGTCGAGGAGCACGGGGGCGACGGGGCCGTGGTCGCGGCGCATCTCCCGGTAGAGCTGGGCCGGTTCGGTGGCGAACCGCGGGCCGGAGAGCGGGACGGGGCCGGGGGCGGCGCCCTGTCCGGCGCCGGTCACGGGGCAGGTCACTGAGCGGTCTCCTGGGGCGTGTGCGGCTGGGCGGCGGCGCGCTGAGCGGCGTACTGCGCTGCGTACAGCGTCTGGAGGTGTTCGACGAGCGTGATCAGCACGTCCTTGCCGGACTGCCGGGACCGCGCGTCGCAGTCGATGAGCGGCACCCCGGGGTCGAGGTCGAGCGCCTCGCGCAGCTGCTCCGTGGTGTGCGCGGGGCCGCCGAAGTCGTTGCGGGCCACGATGAACGGCGTGCCGTGGTGCTCCAGGCGGTCGATCGCGTACCAGGAGTCCTCCAGGCGGCGGGTGTCGACGAGGACGACCGCGCCGAGGGTGCCGGAGAAGAGGCGGTCCCACAGGAACCAGAAGCGTTCCTGGCCGGGGGCGCCGAAGAGGTAGAGGACGTTGTGCGCGTCGAGCGTGATGCGGCCGAAGTCGAAGGCGACGGTCGTGGACGTCTTGGCGCCCAGCCCTTCGAGGCCGCCCGTCTCGTCGATGCCCCGCCCGGCCTGCGTCATCGTCTCCTCGGTGTTGAGGGGACGGATCTCGCTGACGGAGCGGACCAGGGTCGTCTTGCCGACGCCGAAGCCGCCGACCACGACGATCTTCAGGCCGTTGTCGGCGGTGGCGGTCAGCTCTGTTCGGGTGGTCCCGGTAGCGCTGCGTTCAGAGGTTGCGGAGTCCAACGAGCACCTGCTCCAGGAGGTCGGAATCGGGAAGGCTGTGGGTGGGGCCCGAACGCGGGTGGCGGGCGCTGATCCGGCCCGCGTCGAGCAGGTCGGAGAGCAGGATGCGGGTGATGCTCACCGGCAGGCGGAGCTCGGCGGCGATCTCCACGACCGCCGTGGGCAGCCCGCACATCCGCAGGATCGCGGCGTGCTCGGACTGCATGCCGGGGACCGGAGCGGACTCGGCGACGACGAGGGTCACCAGGTCGAAGGGCGTGTCGGGCGCCGACCGGCTGCGACCCCCGGTGAGGGTGTACAGCCGGTCGGGGGAGTCGTCCCGGCCGGGGCGGCTCATGACGCGGGCCGGCCGCGGGGGGTGTCGTCGGCGCGGGGCGCGGCGCGCAGGTGCTCGCCCAGCTGCTCGACCAGCTCGCTCATGGTGTGGCCGACGAGACCCGCGTCGGCGTCCTCGGCGGCGATGACCGCGAGGTGGGCGCCCTCGCCGGCCTCGACGATGAAGAGGATGCCGCCGTAGAACTCGGCCATCGCCGAGCGGACCCCGCCGCTGCCGTCACCGAACTCGGCGGACGCGCCGTGCGACAGGGACTGGATGCCGGCGGCTATCGCGGCGAGCTGGTCGGCCTGGTCGACGGAGAGCTCGCGGGTGCGGCACAGCTTCAGGCCGTCACGGGAGAGCACGAGGGCGTGCCGGGCGCCGGGGGTGCGCTCCAGGAGGCCTTCGAGCAGCCAGGTCAGCTTGGCGTCGGTGGTGCTGCCGGGGGAGGTGCCGGTGGTGCCGGTGGTGCCGGTGGTCATCGGGGGGTGTCGCCTTCCGGGTGCTGGGGGATTGCGGGGGCGTCCGTGGCTTCCGAGGGGGCCGACGGAGTGGCGGGATCCGTGGGAGTGGTACGGACGGCCTGACGGAAGCTGCTGAAGCGGGCGGCGGTGCTCGCGGCGCCGGGGGCGCGGGGCCTGCGGGTCTCCCCGGTGTCACTGTCGGCACGGGCCCGCTCGGCGGCGGCGAGGGTCCGGCCGCGGGGCCGCTTGGGCAGCGGCGCCACGGCGGCCGACCGGTGGTCGGGCACGGGTTCCGCGTCGACGCGGTCGAGGGGGGCGTCCAGGAGGTACGCGTCCGGGGCGCCGGCCGCACCCGCGGCCGAGGGGAGCTCGGTCCGCGCGTGGGAGGGGGGCGCGGGTTGCCCCTGGGAGGGGAGTTCGGCGCGCTCCCCCGCGGGGGCTCCGGCCTGCGGCCGCGAGGGGGCGCCGGCCTGCCCCTGCGAGGGGAGCGCGGAGCGCTTACGCGCGGGGAGTTCGGCCTGCTCCTGGGAGGGGAGACCGGCCTGTTCCTGGTAGGGGGCGCCAGCCTGTTCCTGCGCGGGGAGTCCGGCCCGCTCGCGTGCGGGGAGCTCGGCCTGTCCCTGGGAGGAGATTCCAGCCTGCCCCTGCGCGGGGACCTCCGCCTGCTCCCGCGCGGGGAGCTCGGCCTCTCCCTGCGCGGGGGCCTCGGCCTGCCCCTGCGAGGGGAGCTCGGCCCCCTCCCGTGCGGGGAGTTCGGCCCCTTCCCGGGGCGGGAGGTGTGTCGGTGTCGCCGGGGGGAGTGCGGCGGCCGCCGCCGGTATCGCTGCCGTTTCCGACGGGCGGGAGAGCAACTCCTGCGGTATCAGCAGGAGTACCCCTGTGCCGCCGCGCGCCGACGGGCGGAACGACACCGTCAGCCCGTGCTTGCGGGCCAGCCTGCCGACCACCGCGAGGCCGAGCCGGGTGCCGGACAGACCGGTGAGCCCCGTCGTCTCGCCCGAGACGGCGCGCTCGGCGCGGCGCTGCTGCACGGGGCCCATCACCAGGCCGCTGTCCTCGACGGAGACGATGACGCCGGCCGCGACCTCCTCGATGTAGACGTGCACTTCGGAGGTGGGCGGCGAGAAGTTCGCGGCGTTGTCCAGGATTTCGGCGAGGGCGTGCATGACGCCCTCGGCGGCGTGGCCCGCGACGGCGAGCTCGCTCGCCGAGTGGACGCGCACGCGCTGGTAGCCGCCGATGCGGCCCATCGCGCCGCGCAGGATCGACTCCATGACGATGGGCCGGGACCAGCGGCGGCCCGAGCGGGCGCCGGTGAGCACGGCCACGGAGTCGGCGATGCGGCCCGCCTGCGCGGTCCTGTGGTCGAGGTGGAGGAGGTCGGTGAGGACGTCCTCGTCGGCGTGCCTGCCCTCCATCTCGCGCAGGTCGGCGAGCATGCCGGTGGCCAGGGCCTGCATGCGTCCCGCGGCGTTGGCGCACGCGGCGAGGGCGGCGGCCCGCTCGGACTCGGCGGTGCGGGCCCGCACGGTCAGTTCGTTCCGCTCACGGGCGAAGTACTCGGTGAGCGCGGTCCGCTCGCGGGTGAACTCCGCGGCGCGGGCCGCCTGTTCGAGGACGAGCCGTTCCGCGTCCTGCCGTGCGGCGGCCACGCGGCGGCGCAGCAGGGCGCCAGTGCGGAGGGAGTGGAAGGCGAGCGTCACGGCGGCGCTGAGCGCGAGGGAGGCGGCGCCCGCCCCCCATGCCAGGGGGGTCCGCACGGAGTCGGGGGCGACGGCCACGGCGGCTCCGGTGAGGGCCGCGGTGGTCAGGGCGCAGGCCAGCAGGACGAGCGCGGTCGGGCGCAGCGGGGGCTTCTCCCGCGTTCCTGTCTCCGCTCGAGCAGGGGAGGCCCCACTCGTCCCGGGGCGCGCGAGGGGGGTTTGCGCGGTCATCAATCGGGGTCCTCGATCGGAAGCGACACACTCTGCTCAAGTCGGGATCACTATAGGAGAGTTATGGACCGGGTTGGGAATCTTCCCGTCCGGATCGTGCAAAAACGGGTGGGGCGGGCTGGTCGCGAGGGGCCTGTGCGGGGGCATCCTGGACGGCATGAGCGATCTCGACGCCGACGCCGAGGGCGGTGAACAGGGCCTGCACGCGGCTGCCGACGGCCGGGCAGCCGACCGGCGTGCGGCTGCCGACGGCCGTGGAGAGGACCTGCACGCGGCCGCCGACGGCCGCGGAGAGGGCCTGCGTGCGGCCGCCGACGGCCGTGAACAAGACGTGCGCGCTGCCGCCGACGGCCGTGGACAGGACGTGCGCCCGGCCGCCGACGGCCGTGAACAAGACGTGCGCGCCGCCGCCGACGGCCGCGGAGAGGACCCGCGCGCCGCCGCCGACGGCCATCGACAGGTCCTGCGCGCCGCCCCCGACGGCCTCGCACAAGACCTGCGCGCCGCCGTGCGCGGGGACGTCGACCTCTCCGTCACCGCGCGGGCCCTGCACACCATGGACGCCTCCAACTACCGCCGGGTGCCCACCGCGGTGGTGGCCCCGCGCGACGCGGACGACGTGGCGGCGGTCCTCGCGGTCTGCCGCGAGCACGACGTGCCGGTCGTG
Organism: Streptomyces sp. NPDC030245; assembly: GCF_055572995.1. NCBI lineage: Bacteria > Bacillati > Actinomycetota > Actinomycetes > Kitasatosporales > Streptomycetaceae > Streptomyces > Streptomyces sp. NPDC030245. The sequence continues at coordinate 231,735 of NZ_JBVICF010000004.1, forward strand.
CCGCGCGGCGCGGGCACCTCGATCGCCGGGCAGGCCACGGGGACCGGCGTCGTCCTCGACTTCACCCGCCACATGAACCGCGTCGTCGCCCTCGCCCCGGAGGAGCGCACCGCCGTGGTGCAGCCGGGCGTCGTCCTGGACGACCTGCGCGCCGCCGCGGCCCCGCACGGCCTCACCTTCGGCCCCGACCCCTCCACCCACAGCCGCTGCACCCTCGGCGGAATGATCGGCAACAACTCCTGCGGCTCCCACTCGGTGGCCTGGGGCACGACCGCCGACAACGTCTCCGCCCTCACCGTGCTCGACGGCGCGGGCGGACTCCGCAACCTCGCCAGAGGCTGGGACGGCGCCCCCGCGGGCCTGCGCGCCCTCGTCGACGGCGACCTGGCGCTCCTGCGCACCGGCTTCCCCGACCTGCCGCGCCGCATCTCCGGCTACGCCCTGGACGCGCTGCTCCCCGAACACGGCACGGACCTGGCGCGCGCCTTCTGCGGTTCGGAGGGCACCCTCGGCGTCCTCACCGAGGCGCGCGTACGCCTCGTCGAAGCGCCCCGCGCGCGTGCGCTCGCCGTGCTCGGTTACGCCGACGAGAGCGCGGCCGCCGAAGCCGCGGCGGGTCTCCTGCCGCACGGGCCACTGACCGTCGAGGGCATGGCCGCCGACCTCGTGCGCGGAGCCGCCCGGCAGAGCGGGCTGCCCAAGGGCGGCGCCTGGCTCTTCGTGGAGACCGGCGGCGACAGCCCGGCCGAGGCTCGCGCGCGCGGCGCCGCGATCGTGCGCGCGGCCGCCGCCGGCACCGTGGACGCCGTGGTCGTCGACGACCCGGCGGGGCAGCGGGCGCTGTGGCGGGTGCGCGAGGACGCCAGCGGGACGGCCACCCGCATGCCGGACGGGTCCGAGGCCTGGCCCGGCTGGGAGGACTGCGCGGTGCCGCCCGCCCGGCTCGGCGCCTACCTGCGGGACTTCAGGGCCCTCCTCGGCGAACACGGGTTGCGCGGCACGCCGTACGGGCATTTCGGGGACGGCTGCATCCACGTACGCATCGACTTCGACCTGCTGAGCCCCGAAGGCGTGGCCCGCTTCCGCGCCTTCTCCGAAGACCTCGCCGGACTCGTCGTCGCGCACGGCGGTTCGCTCTCCGGCGAACACGGCGACGGGCAGGCGCGCGCCGAACTGCTCCCGAAGATGTACGGCCCCGACCTCATCCGCCTCTTCGAACGGGTCAAGGACGTCTGGGACCCGGCGGGCCTGCTCAACCCGGGCATGCTGGTGCGGCCCGCGCCCCTCGACGCCGGCCTGCGGTTCGCGCCCCTGCCGCGTGAGCCGGTCGACGTCGTCTTCGGCTATCCGCACGACGGCGGCGACTTCACGGCGGCGGTCAGGCGGTGCGTCGGAGTCGCCAAGTGCCGTACCGCGTCGGCGGCCTCTCCCACCGGCGTGATGTGCCCGTCCTTCCGCGCCACGGGCGAGGAGGAGCACTCCACGCGCGGCCGCGCCCGCCTGCTGCACGAGATGCTCGCCGGTGAGGTGGTGACGGACGGCTGGCGCTCCACGGAGGTCAGGGACGCCCTCGACCTCTGCCTGTCCTGCAAGGGCTGCCGCTCGGACTGCCCGGTCGGCGTCGACATGGCCACGTACAAGGCGGAGTTCCTCCACCACCACTACGAAGGCCGCCGCAGACCCGCCGCCCACTACGCGATGGGCTGGCTGCCGCGCTGGCTGCGGGCCGTCGCGGCGACGCGCACGGCCCGGCTCGTCAACGCGCTGTCCCGGATCGCCCCGCTGGCCGCGCTCGCCAAACGGATGGGCGGCATCGCCCCGGAGCGGACGCTTCCGGAGGTGGCGACGCGGACGTTCCGGCAGTGGTGGGCGAGCAGGGACGAAGGCGGGAAGGGAGACGGGAGCGGGCCGCGGGCCGATGTCGTGCTGTGGCCCGACACCTTCACCGAGCACCTCTCCCCTTCCGTGGGGCAGGCCGCCGTGACGGTCCTGGAGGACGCGGGGCTCCGCGTCGCGGTGCCGGCGCGCGGGGTGTGCTGCGGCCTGACGTACGTCTCGACGGGCCAGCTCGACCGCGCCCGCACCGTCCTGCGCGCCACCCTCGACCGGATGGAACCGCTCCTGGCGGCAGGGACCCCGGTCGTCGTCCTGGAGCCGAGCTGCGCCGCCGCGCTCACCACGGACCTGCCCGAACTGCTCGGCGACGACCCCCGCGCGCCCCGGCTCGCCGCCGCGGTCCGCACCTTCGCGCAGGCCGTCGAGGAACTGGCCCCGCACTGGCGGCCCCCGGCCGTCGACCGCCCCGCCGTCGGCCAGACCCACTGCCACCAGCACGCGGTCCTGGGCGACGCGGCGGAGCGGCGGCTGCGCACGAAGGCGGGCCTGACGGGCGAACTGAGCGGCGGCTGCTGCGGCCTCGCCGGGAACTTCGGTTTCGAACGCGGCCACTACGACGTCTCGAAGACCTGCGCCGAGGAACAACTGCTGCCCTCGGTGGCGCAGGCGGACTCCGACGCGGTGGTCCTCGCCGACGGCTACTCCTGCCGCACCCAGCTGGCCCAGCTCGCCGGGGTGCGGGGACGGCATCTGGCGGAGGTGCTGGCGGACGGGCTGACGGACGGGGTGCGCCACACCCGTGCCGGGAGCGAGACGCGGGAGCCGGGCTCCGGAGACGGTTGAGCCCTACCCCCGCATGACCTCCCGCGCCAGCTCCACCAGTGCCCTCACGTACGGGTGCGGGGCGGGGCCGGCGCGCCAGGTCAGGGAGACCGGGAGGGGCGGGGCGTCCGTGAGGGGGACGTAGGTGACCGACGGGTGCGGGTGCATGCCGGGGGTCGCCGTGGTGGTGACGCCCACCGCGCGGTCGGCGGCGATCGCGGCCAGCCAGTCGTCGGTGTTGGCGACGGTCACCGTGGACGTGGGGCGCGCGTCGGCGGGCCACAGGTCGAGCGTCGTGGTGCCGGAGACCGAGTTGAGGGCGATCGTGCGGTGCGCCAGGTCCGCGAGGGCCAGCTCGGCGCGGCCCGCGAGGGGGCTGTCGGCGGGGACGGCGGCCACCCGGCGCTCCGTGTGGAGGAGCTCGGAGACCAGACCGGGCGCGTCGACGGGACCGCGCAGCAGTGCGACGTCGACCGCGCCACGGGTCAGCCCCGCGGTGCGGTCGTCGATGCGGAGGAGTTCGAGCGGTACGTCGGGGTGTGCCGCGCGCCAGCGGCGCAGCAGAGGAACGGTGTAGGGGCCCGCCGCCGACCACGCGTGCCCGAGCCGCAGCGGCCTGCGCACCGAGCGGCCCGCGTCCAGCGCGTCCTCGAACGCGGCGACGGCGACCGCCGCCCGGTCCCGGAACGCGTGCCCCGCGGCGGTGAGCGTGAGGTGGTGCGTCGAACGGTCCACGAGCCGCACGCCGAGCGCGTCCTCCAGCGCCGCGAGCGTGCGGGACGTGGCGGGCTGCGTGATTTCTCAAGCCGTGCCGGGCGCCGTAGCTTCGACATGTGGGCGCGGTTTGCGTACAGCAGTAAAAGCGCTCCACAATCCTGACGTGGTGCATTACTTTGTATGGCGCAGTGCAGCGTGATGTACTCCACGGACTTCAGGACTTCAGGACACCGGACCTCGGGAAAGGCTCGCGCGTGAACGTCTCCCGCAGCGATCAGGCAGCGCCGACGCCGCGTGCGTTCGGCTCCCTCGGCCCCGTGGGGCTCGTGCTCGCGGGCGGGATCTCCGTGCAGTTCGGCGGCGCGCTCGCCGTGAGCGTGATGCCGAGGGTCGGCGCGGTCGGCATCGTGGCGCTGCGGCTCGTCTTCGCCGCCCTCGTGCTGCTCGTCGTGTGCCGGCCGAAGGTGCGGGGGTACTCGCGGGCCGACTGGGGCACGGTCGTCGCGTTCGGCGTGGCCATGGCCGGGATGAACGGCCTCTTCTACCAGTCCGTCGCCCGCATCCCCATGGGCCCCGCCGTCACCCTCGAAGTCCTCGGCCCGCTCGCGCTCTCCGTCCTCGCCTCGCGCCGCGCCGTGAACCTCGTCTGGGCGGCGCTCGCCCTCTGCGGCGTCTTCCTGCTCGGCGGCGGGGGCGGCTTCGACGGCCTCGACCCGGTCGGTGTCGCCTACGCCCTCGGGGCCGGCGCGATGTGGGCGGTGTACATCCTCTTCAGCGCGCGCACCGGGCGGCGCTTCCCGCAGGCCGACGGTCTGGCCCTCGCGATGGCGGTCGCGGCCGTGCTGTTCCTGCCGCTGGGCGTCGCCGCGTCCGGGTCGCGGCTGGTCCAGCCGGGCACGCTGGCGCTCGGCGCGGCCGTCGCGGTGCTGTCGTCCGTACTGCCGTACACCCTCGAACTCCTCGCCCTGCGGCGGCTGCCCGCGCACACCTTCGCGGTCCTGATGAGCCTGGAACCGGCCATCGCGTCCGTCGCCGGGTTCCTCGTCCTGAGCCAGGCGCTCTCCGCCGCCGAGGCCGTCGCCATCAGCCTCGTCATCGCGGCGAGCATGGGTGCGGTGCGGACGCAGGTGGGACGGCGGCGGGCGCGTGCGGGGTCCGGTCCTGTGACCGGTGCGGAGCCGGCCGAGTCGGCGGCCCCCTTCGACATGACCGCCGTCCCCGGCGCCGAAGGCGGTGCCGAACCCAGTGCCGAAGACGGTGCCGCCCCCCGTGCCGCACACGGTGCCGAACCCGCCGGGCGGCCGTCCGAAAAGTAATGCAAGCACGCTTGCTTGTTTCTCTGCGCGCTGCCATGCTCCCAGGCACACCGCCGTGCCCCGAGGGGAGCGTTCCGTGTCAGACGCCCTGCCCGTCCTCGACGACCTGCGCAGCGAGAGCGAGGAACTCGACCGTCTCGTGGCGGGGTTGAGCCGGGAGCGATGGTCCCTCGCGACACCCGCGCCCGGCTGGACCGTGGCCCATCAGATCGCGCACCTGACCTGGACGGACCGGGCCGCGCTGCTCGCCGCCACGGACCCGGACGCCTTCGCCGCGGAGGTGCGCAAGGCCGCGGCGGCACCCGACTCCTTCGTCGACGAGGGGGCGGCGGAAGGCGCCGCGCTGCCGCCCGCCGAACTGCTCGCCCGCTGGCGTGCCGGGCGCGACGAGCTGTGGCAGATCCTGAGCGAGACCCCCGCAGGTACGCGCCTGCCCTGGTACGGGCCGCCCATGGCCGTCCCCTCCATGGCGACGGCACGGCTCATGGAGACCTGGGCGCACGGCCAGGACGTGGCGGACGCGCTCGGTGTGGCGCGGCCGGCGACGGACCGGCTGCGGTATGTCGCGCGGATCGGGGTGCGGGCGCGCGACTTCGCCTTCGCCGTACGCGGACTGCCCGCCCCGGGCGAGGAGTTCCGGGTCGAGCTGACGTCGCCCGTGACGGGTGAGCTCTGGACGTACGGCCCCGAGGAAGCCGCCCAGCGCGTCACCGGCCCGGCGCTCGACTTCTGCCTGCTCGTCACCCAGCGAGCCCACCGCGCCGATCTCGGCGTCCGCGCCGAGGGCCCCGACGCCGACCGCTGGCTGGACATCGCGCAGGCCTTCGCGGGCCCACCGGGCCCCGGCCGCCCCCGAAAGGCCCCGGCCCGATGACCGGCCCCGGCCCGATGACCGGCCCCGGCCCGACGACCGGCCCCGGTCACCCGCCCGAAGGGACCAGGACAGTGACCGTACGACCCTTCCGCATCGGCAACGCCTCCGGCTTCTACGGAGACCGGTTCGACGCCATGCGCGAGATGCTGACCGGTGGGGAACTCGACGTGCTCACCGGGGACTACCTCGCCGAGCTCACCATGCTCATCCTCGGCCGTGACCGCCTGAAGGACCCCGCGCGCGGGTACGCCAAGACCTTCCTGCGGCAGCTGGAGGAGTGCCTCGGGCTCGCCCGGGAGCGCGGCGTGCGGATCGTCGCCAACGCGGGCGGGCTCAATCCGGCGGGGCTCGCGGACGCCGTACGGGAGTTGGCCGGGCGGCTCGGGCTCGGGGAGACGCGGGTCGCGCACGTCGAGGGCGACGACCTCGGCCCCCGCTTCCCCGGCGCCCTCACCGCCAACGCCTACCTGGGCGGCGCCGGCATCACCGCGTGCCTGAACGCGGGCGCCGACGTCGTCGTCACCGGGCGCGTCACCGACGCCGCCCTGGTCACCGGGCCCGCCGCCGCGCACTTCGGATGGGGTCCGACGGAGTACGACCGGCTCGCGGGCGCCGTCGTCGCCGGGCACGTCCTGGAGTGCGGCGCGCAGGCCACCGGCGGCAATTACGCCTTCTTCGCCGAGCAGGCCGCGCGGCGCGGCGCGGACGTTCTGCGACACCCCGGACACCCCCTCGCCGAGATCTACGAAGACGGCTCCTGCGTCATCACCAAGCACGACCGCACCGGCGGCTTCGTGGACGTCGGCACGGTCACCGCGCAGCTCCTCTACGAGACGCAGGGCGCCCGGTACGCGGGACCCGACGTGACCGCCCGCCTCGACACCGTCACCCTCACCCAGGAAGGCCCCGACCGCGTCCGCATCGACGGCGTACGCGGTGAGGCGCCGCCCCCGACGCTCAAGGCGGGCCTCAACCGGCTCGGCGGGTTCCGCAACGAAGTCGTCTTCGTGCTCACCGGGCTCGACATCGAGGCCAAGGCCGCGCTCGTCCGCGCCCAGATCGAGGACGCCCTCGACCGCGCCAAGTCCCGCCCCGCGCACGTGCGGTGGGAGCTCGCCCGCACCGACCGGGAGGACGCGCCCACCGAGGAGAGCGCCAGCGCCCTGCTCCGCCTCGTCGTGCGCGACACCGACGCCGACACGGTCGGGCGCACGCTCAGCGGCGCCGCCATCGAGCTGGCCCTCGCGAGCTACCCCGGCTTCCACGTGACGGCGCCGCCCGGCAAGGGCTCCCCGTACGGGGTCTTCGAGGCGGCGTACGTCGAGCGGGACAGCGTCGGACACGTGGCGGTCCTGCCCGACGGGGAGCGGCGCCCTGTCCCGTCCGGCGCCGACACCCTCGTACTGGAAGACCTGCCGACCCCGCCCCCGCCCGCGCCCCTCCCGCCAGGACCCGTCCGCCGCGCCCCCCTCGGCCTCGTCGCCGGGGCCCGCAGCGGCGACAAGGGCGGGGACGCCAACGTCGGCGTATGGGTGCGGTCCGACGACGCCTGGCGGTGGCTCGCCCACGAGCTGACGGTGGACCGGCTGCGTGCACTCCTCCCGGAGACCGCCGGGCTGCGCGTCGTCCGCCACGACCTGCCGAACCTGCGCGCCCTGAACTTCGTCGTCGAGGGACTGCTCGGCGAGGGCGTGGCCGCGCAGGCCCGCTTCGACCCGCAGGCCAAGGGCCTCGGCGAGTGGCTGCGCGCCCGCCACCTCGACATACCGGAGGTACTGCTGTGACCGTCCTCGCCTCCGCGCTCGACTCCGCGAGCGCCGAGTACGCCGAGCACCGCCAGGCCATGCTGGACCGGCTCGCGGAGCTCGACGCCGAGCAGGCCAAGGCCCTCGAAGGGGGAGGGGAGAAGTACGTCCAGCGGCACCGCGAGCGCGGCAAGCTGCTCGCCCGGGAACGCATCGAACTGCTCCTCGACCCGGACACCCCGTTCCTGGAGCTGTCGCCGCTCGCCGCCTGGGGCAGCGACTATCCCGTCGGCGCCTCCATGGTCACCGGCATCGGCGTCGTCGAGGGTGTCGAGTGCCTGATCACCGCCAACGATCCGACGGTCCGGGGCGGCGCCTCCAACCCGTGGACGCTGAAGAAGGCGTTCCGGGCGCACGAGATCGGGCACGCCAACCGGCTGCCTTCCATCCACCTCGTGGAGTCCGGGGGCGCGGATCTCCCCTCCCAGAAGGAGATCTTCATCCCGGGCGGCGCCCTCTTCAAACACCTCACGCAGTCCTCGGCGGCCGGCATCCCGACCATCGCCGTCGTCTTCGGGAACTCCACCGCGGGCGGCGCCTACGTCCCCGGCATGAGCGACCACGTGATCATGGTCAAGGAGCGCGCGAAGGTCTTCCTCGGCGGCCCGCCCCTGGTGAAGATGGCGACCGGCGAGGAGAGCGACGACGAGTCGCTGGGCGGCGCCGAGATGCACGCCCGCACCTCCGGCCTCGCCGACCACCTCGCCGAGGACGAGCGCGACGCGCTGCGCCGGGCCCGCCGGGTCGTGGCGCGCCTCAACTGGCGCAAGGCGTACGCCGACCCGGGGCCTGCCGAGCCGCCCAAGTACGACGAGGAAGAACTCCTCGGCATCGTCCCCGGCGACCTGAAGAAACCCTTCGACCCGCGCGAGGTCATCGCGCGCATCGTCGACGGCTCCGACTTCGACGAGTTCAAGCCGCTGTACGGCAGCTCCCTCGTCACCGGGTGGGCCGCCCTGCACGGCTATCCCGTCGGCATCCTCGCCAACGCGCAGGGCGTGCTGTTCAGCGAGGAGTCGCAGAAGGCCGCCCAGTTCATCCAGCTGGCCAACCAGCGCGACATTCCGCTGCTCTTCCTGCACAACACCACCGGCTACATGGTCGGCAAGGAGTACGAGCAGGGCGGCATCATCAAACACGGCGCGATGATGATCAACGCGGTCAGCAACTCGCGGGTGCCGCACCTGTCGGTGCTCATGGGCGCGAGCTACGGCGCCGGGCACTACGGCATGTGCGGCCGCGCCTACGACCCCCGCTTCCTCTTCGCCTGGCCGAGCGCCAAGTCCGCCGTCATGGGCCCGCAGCAGCTCGCGGGCGTCCTGTCCATCGTCGCCCGCGCCTCCGCCGCCGCCAAGGGGCAGCCCTACGACGACGAGGCGGACGCCGGACTGCGCGCCATGGTCGAGCAGCAGATCGAGGCGGAGTCGCTGCCGATGTTCCTGTCCGGGCGGCTCTACGACGACGGGGTCATCGACCCGCGCGACACCCGCACCGTCCTCGGTCTCTGCCTCTCCGCGATCCACACCGCCCCCTACGAAGGCGCACGCGGCGGCTTCGGCGTCTTCCGGATGTGAGGCAGTGACGATGACGATGATCAAGTCAGTACTCGTGGCCAACCGGGGCGAGATCGCCTGCCGCGTCTTCCGCACCTGCCGGGAGCTCGGCATCGCCACGGTCGCCGTGCACTCCGACGCCGACGCGGACGCCCTGCACGTACGCGAGGCGGACACGGCGGTACGGCTGCCGGGGTCGGCGCCCTCCGACACGTATCTGCGCGGCGACCTCGTCGTGAAGGCCGCGCAGGCCGCGGGCGCCGACGCGGTCCACCCCGGCTACGGCTTCCTCTCCGAGAACGCCGGCTTCGCGCGCGCCGTCCTGGACGCCGGGCTCGTCTGGATCGGGCCGCCGCCCGAAGCGATCGAGGCGATGGCGTCCAAGACGCGCGCCAAGGAACTGATGGGCGTCGCGCCGCTCGGCGACGTCACCGAGGCCGACCTGCCCGTCCTCGTGAAGGCCGCCGCGGGCGGCGGCGGGCGCGGCATGCGCGTCGTACGGGACATGGCCGATCTGCCGGGGGAGCTGGCGGCGGCGCGGGCCGAGGCCGCCAGTGCCTTCGGGGACGGGGAGGTGTTCGTCGAGCCGTACGTCGAGGGCGGGCGCCACGTCGAGGTGCAGATCATGGCCGACGCGCACGGCACCGTGTGGCCGCTCGGCACCCGCGACTGCACCCTCCAGCGCAGGCACCAGAAGGTCATCGAGGAGTCGCCGGCCCCCGGCCTGACACCGGAACTGGTCGCCGAACTGCACGCACAGGCCGTGCGCGCCGCCCGCGTCACCGACTACCGGGGAGCGGGCACCGTCGAATTCCTGGTGGCCGGAGAGCGGGCGCACTTCCTGGAGATGAACACCCGCCTCCAGGTCGAACACCCGGTGACGGAGGCCGTGTTCGGACTCGACCTCGTCGCGCTACAGATCCGGATAGCCGAGGGCGCCGCCCTGGACAAGGAGCCGCCGGCCCCGCACGGCCACGCCGTCGAGGCCCGCCTCTACGCCGAGGACCCGGCCGCCGACTGGGCCCCGCAGACCGGCACCCTGCACCGCCTCGACGTGCCGGGCGGCGTGCGCCTCGACACCGGGTACGCCGCGGGCGACACCATCGGCGTGCACTACGACGCGATGCTCGCCAAGGCCGTCGCGCACGCGCCGACACGCGCCGAAGCCGTCCGCAGACTCGCGGGCGCCCTGGAGCGCGCCGCCGTCCACGGACCCGTCACCAACCGCGACCTGCTCGTCCGCTCCCTGCGGCACCCCGAGTTCACCGAAGCCCGCATGGACACCGGCTTCTACGACCGGCACGCCCCCGCACTCACCGCCGCCGCGCCCGACCCGTACGCCCCACTGGCCGCAGCCCTCGCCGACGCGCACGGCCGCTCCCGGTTCGGCGGCTGGCGCAACCTCCCCTCCCAGCCCCACCTCAAGCGCTACCGCACCGAACCCGACGGCACCGAGCACGAGGTGCGCTACCACCACACGCGGCAGGGCCCCGCCGCCGACGGCGTGACCGTGCTCGACGTGCACCCGGGACGCGTGGTGCTCGAAGTGGACGGCGTACGACGTACGTTCACGGTCGCGCGGTACGACGGCCGCGTCCACGTCGGCACACCGGACGGGGACACCGCCCTCACCCCGCTGCCCCTGCTCCCCGAACCCACCACCCGCCGCGCACCCGGCTCGCTCCTCGCCCCCATGCCCGGCACCGTCGTCCGCGTCGCCGACGGCATCGCCGAAGGGCAGCCGGTCACCGCCGGGCAGCCCCTCGTCTGGCTGGAGGCCATGAAGATGGAGCACCGCATCTGCGCCCCCGCCGCCGGAACGCTCACCGCCCTGCACGCCGTGCCCGGCCGCCAGGTCGAGGTCGGCGCGCTGCTCGCCGTAGTCCGAGAGGGAGAGTCCTCATGAGTGTCACCGCTCGCAGCACCGTCCTCGAAACCGAGGAGCACCAGGCCCTGCGCGCCGCCGTCGCCGCGCTCGGCAAGCGGTACGGCCGCGACTACGTCGCCAGGGTCGCCGCGGCAGGCGGCCACCCCGACGAGCTGTGGGCGGACGCCGCCAAGCTCGGGTACCTGGGCGTGAACCTGCCCGAGGAGTACGGGGGAGGAGGCGGCGGCATCGCGGAACTCTCCATCGTCCTCGAAGAGTTGGGCGCCGCCGGCTGTCCGCTCCTCATGATGGTCGTCTCGCCCGCGATCTGCGGCACGGTCATCGCCCGCTTCGGCACCGAGGAGCAGAAGCGCACCTGGCTGCCGGGGCTCGCCGACGGCACCCGCACCATGGCCTTCGGCATCACCGAACCCGACGCGGGCTCCAACTCGCACCGCATCACCACCACCGCACGCCGCGACCCGGACACCGGCGACTGGCTGCTCACCGGCCGCAAAGTCTTCATCTCCGGCGTCGACATCGCCGACGCGACACTCATCGTGGGCCGTACGTCCGACGCGCGGACCGGCAACCTCAAACCGTGCCTGTTCATCGTCCCGCGCGACACACCCGGCTTCGAGCGGCGGCGGATCGACATGGAACTCCAGGCCGCGGAGAAGCAGTTCGAGCTCACCCTCGACGACGTGCGGCTCCCGGCGGACGCGCTCGTCGGCGACGAGGACGCGGGCCTGCTCCAGCTCTTCGCGGGCCTCAACCCCGAGCGCATCATGACCGCCGCGTTCGCCATCGGCATGGGCCGGTACGCCCTCACCCGCGCCGTCGAGTACGCCAAGGAACGCAGCGTGTGGAAGTCCCCGATCGGCGCCCACCAGGCCATCGCGCACCCCCTCGCCCAGTCCCACGTCGAGCTCGAACTCGCCCGCCTGATGATGCAGAAGGCCGCCGGGCTCTACGACGAGGGCGACGACGTCGGCGCGGGCGAGGCCGCCAACATGGCGAAGCTCGCCGCCGCCGACGCCTGCGTGAAGGCCGTCGACCAGGCCGTGCACACGCTCGGCGGCAACGGCCTGACCAAGGAGTTCGGCCTCGCCTCGCTGATCGTCGCGTCCCGCGTGGCGCGGATCGCCCCGGTCAGCCGGGAGATGATCCTCAACTACGTCTCGCACCAGACGCTCGGCCTGCCCAAGTCCTACTGAGGAGCGCCCACCGTGAGTCTCACCGTCTCCTCCCCGGCCCGCGGCATCACCACCGTCACCCTGGACGCGCCCGAGCGGCGCAACGCGCTCTCGGCGGAGCTGGTCGGCGCCCTGGCCGAGGCGCTCGGCGACCTGGGCGAGGACTCCGCCACCCGCGCGGCCCTGCTCACCCACACCGGCTCGACGTTCTGCTCGGGCGCCGACCTGAAAGCCCCGCCCGACCCGCGGGACTTCGTGGCGCTGCTCCGGCAGCTCGTGACGCTCCCCAAGCCGGTCGCCGCACGGGTGGACGGGCACGTGCGGGCGGGCGGGCTCGGGCTGCTCGGCGCGTGCGACGTGGCGGTCGCGGGCCCGGGGGCGTCGTTCGCGTTCACGGAGGTGCACATAGGCGTCGCCCCCGCCGTGATCTCCCTCCCCCTCCTGCCCCGCCTCGACCCGAGCGCGGCCGCTCGCTACTACCTCACCGGGGAGCGCTTCGACGCGGCGGAGGCGGCCCGCATCGGCCTGGTCACGGCGGCCGCCACCGACGTCGACGCCGCGCTCGAACCGCTCCTCGACGGGTTCCGCGCGGCGGCGCCGGGCGCCCTGGCCGAGACGAAGAAGCTGCTCACGGCTAGGGTGCTCGACGCATTCGACGACCAATCGGACGCCCTCACGGCCCTGTCCGCGCGGCTCTTCGGCTCGGCCGAGGCGCGCGAGGGCATGACGGCGTTCCTCGAACGACGGGAGCGCCCATGGGTGCTGTGACCGCCGCCGACCGGGCACCCAAGCAGGACCGCAGCCGCGCGACGCGGCAGAAACTCCTGGAGGCCGCGGTGTCCTGCCTCGCCGAGCACGGCTGGGCGGGCTCCACGGTCTCCGTGGTCGCCGAGCGGGCGGGCGTCTCGCGGGGCGCGGCGCAGCACCACTTCCCCACGCGGGAGGATTTGTTCACGGCGGCCGTCGAGTACGTCGCCGAACAGCGCTCCACGGCACTCCGCGCCCTGCCCGCCCAGGACAGGGCCTCGGTGGTCGCCGCCCTCGTCGACCTCTACACCGGCCCGCTCTTCCGCGCGGCACTCCACCTGTGGGTGGCCGCGTCGAACGAGCCGGCGCTCGGCTCGCGGGTGACGGAACTGGAATCCCGCGTGGGCCGCGAGATACACCGCATCGCGGTGTCCCTCCTCGGCGCGGACGAGTCCCGCCCCGGCGTCCGCGAGACGATCCAGGGCCTCCTGGACATGGCCCGGGGCCTGGGCCTGGCAAACCTGCTGACGGATGACGGGGCGCGGCGGGAGAGGGTGGTGGCGCAGTGGACGGTGCTGGTGGAGGCGGCGCTACGGGCTTGAGGTTTGGCCTGTACCTCGCCGGAGGCAGCTGATCATCCAGCCGCCTCCGGCATGGGCTGTCTATTCTCAGCCGCCTCCGGCAGAGGGGCTTCTCAGCCCCTCCGGCGCGGGGTGCTTGTTTTCAGCCCCTCCGGCGATTGAGGAGCGGGGTCCGGGGCAGAGCCCCGCGACCTCAACGTGTGCCCGCGGTCAGCGGGCGATCTCCTCGTACCCCTCGATCTCCTGCGGGGAACGGCTGCCGGGCCCGACATACCGGGCGGAGGGCCGGACAAGCCGCCCCGTCCGCTTCTGCTCAAGAATGTGCGCCGACCACCCGGCGGTCCGCGCACACGTGAACATCGACGTGAACATGTGCGCCGGCACCTCGGCGAAGTCGAGGACGATCGCGGCCCAGAACTCCACGTTCGTGGCGAGGACACGGTCGGGCCTGCGGGCGTGCAGCTCGTCGAGGGCCGCCTTCTCCAGCGCCTCCGCGACCTCGAAGCGGGGCGCACCCAGCTCACGGGCGGTGCGCCGCAGCACGCGCGCGCGGGGGTCCTCGGCCCGGTACACCCGGTGCCCGAAGCCCATCAGCCGCTCACCCTTGTCCAGCGCCTGCTTCACGTACGCCACCGCGTCCCCCGTGCGCTCGATCTCCTCGATCATGCCGAGGACCCGGGAGGGCGCGCCGCCGTGCAGCGGCCCGGACATCGCGCCGACGGCCCCGCTCAGCGCCGCCGCGACGTCCGCGCCGGTGGAGGCGATGACGCGGGCGGTGAAGGTGGACGCGTTCATGCCGTGCTCGGCGGCCGACGTCCAGTACGCGTCGACGGCCTGCACGTGCTTGGGGTCGGGCTCCCCGCGCCACCGTTTCATGAACCGCTCGACGACCGTCCCGGCCTTGTCGATCTCCCGCTGCGGAACCATCGGCAGGCCCTGGCCGCGGGCCGACTGGGCGACGTACGAGAGGGCCATGACGGCGGCGCGCGCCAGGTCCTCGCGGGCCTGCTCCTCGCTGATGTCGAGCAGCGGCCGCAGGCCCCAGACGGGCGCGAGCATCGCCAGGGCGGACTGCACGTCGACGCGGATGTCGCCGGAGTGCACCGGGATCGGGAAGGGCTCGGCGGGCGGCAGACCGGGGTTGAAGGCGCCGTCGACGAGCAGGCCCCACACGTTGCCGAAGGAGACGTGGCCGACCAGGTCCTCGATGTCGACGCCGCGGTAACGGAGCGCGCCGCCTTCCTTGTCCGGTTCGGCGATCTCCGTCTCGAACGCGACGACTCCTTCAAGTCCGGGTACGAAGTCGGACATCAGGCGGCTCCTCAAGATGGATTCGACATGACTCGCGGTCCGGAACGGTAACCCGGTGATGCCCCGTGAGGCTGGTGGTCACCCAACCGATACGGCAGCAGGACGATATCCCTTGGTGCCACCTTTGGCGACGGTATGCGGCACTCAGTGCCACACGTCACCTCTCCGCACCGCGCGGCAAGTACGGCAAGATGACCGGGTGACCGACTCGAGTGTCCCCCTTCCGGAACCGGCCGACATGCGTGAGCAGTACGTCACCGGAGGGCTGTCAGAGGCCGAGCTGCCGGCCGCGCCCATGGACCAGTTCGCCCTCTGGTTCAAGGAGGCCGCACGCGACAGGGACGCCGTCCCGGAGCCGAACGCCATGGTCGTCTCGACCGCCGACGAGACGGGCCGCCCCAGCTCCCGCACGGTGCTCCTGAAGGGCTTCGACGAGCGGGGCTTCGTCTTCTACACCAACTACGGCTCCCGCAAGGCCCGCGAGCTCGCCGCCAACCCGCACGTCTCGCTGCTCTTCCCCTGGCACGCCGTGGCCCGCCAGGTGATCGTCACCGGCACGGCGGAGCGCGTCGGGCGCGAGGAGACGGTCGCGTACTTCCGGACCCGCCCACACGGCTCCCAGCTGGGCGCCTGGGCCAGCGCCCAGTCCACCGTGCTCGCCTCGCGCGCCGAACTCGACCGCGCCTACGCCGACCTGGCGGCCCGCTACCCGGAGGGCGAACAGGTCCCGGTGCCGCCGCACTGGGGCGGCTTCCGGGTGACACCGCAGGCGGTGGAGTTCTGGCAGGGCAGGACGGACCGCCTGCACGACCGTCTGCGGTACGTGCGTACGGAGGACGGCGGGGGCTGGCGGCTGGAACGCCTCAGTCCGTGAGGCCCGTGAGTCCTGTGCTGTCGGCCCGCAGCGGGGGACGATTCAGCCTGTCCGGCGCTTGAGGACGAGTAGGCCGAAGGCCACGACGAGACGGCGCCGAATGTGCGGGGCGCCGAGTCACCCCGCAAGGACCCCGTCCAGAAACGGCTCGACCGCGGCGCGCCACGCCTCCGGCTGGTCGTAGTGCACGAGGTGTCCCGCGTCGGCCACTTCCGCGTACTCCCCGCGGGGCAGCACGCGGACCATCTCCTGGGACTCGGCCCGGCCGAGCTCGCCGTCCTGGCCGCGCACGACGAGCGCGGGGCAGCGGACCTGGATGAGCTCCTCCCAGTGGGCGTCGTGCACCCACGTCTCGCGGGAGCTGAGCATCTGGGCGCGGTCGAAGACGGGCCGCCAGCCGTCCGGGCCCTCGGTCATCACCTCGGCGAAGAACTCACCCCGCGCGGGGTTGGGCCGCTCCACCCAGGGGTCGTCCTCGCCGAACCACTTGCGTACGTCGGCGAGCGTCGCGAACGGCACCGGCCAGGACTTGAACCAGTCCTCCCAGTCGCGCTGGGAGGCGGCCCCGAGCGCGGAGGCCCGCATGTCGCAGATGACGAGGCCCCGGACGAGGTCGGGGCGGCGGGCGGCGAGCTGCCAGGCGGTGAGGGCGCCCATGGAGTGGCCGATGAGGACGGCGGGGGCGAGGCCGAGCTGGACGAGGGCGGCCTCGGCGTCGTCCACGTAGGCATCGCGGGTGTAGGGGCCTTCGGCGGGCTTCTCGCTCCTGCCGTGGCCGCGCTGGTCGAGTGCGACCGCGCGGTGCCGCTCGGCGAGCCAGCGGGCGGTGCCCGCCCAGTGCGAGGCGCGGCCCATCAGGCCGTGCAGCAACAGCACTCCGCCGGACGCTCCCTCGGCCTCCCTGAGCTTGGGAGGGTCGGCGTACTCCCAGGCGGCGAGGCGTACGCCGCCCGCGCCCGTCACGTCGATGCGCCGCACCATGGTTCCTGGCACCCCCCTGGGTTCCGCTCGGGTTCCACGCCTGGCCCTGCTCCACACCCCCGCACGCTATCGAACTCCCTTTCGAAATCGGCCGGTTCGCCGATAACACCCCACCTTCGGGTGACCACGCTCGGGGATTGACCGGCGCGGCCGCGGGGAGATCTTCATCGGGAGGCGGGCCGCTCGGGGAGTTCGGTCCGAGGGGAATGACCCTGAGAGCTCGGGGCTCCGGGTCAGCACAGGGGAGGACAGGCCCCGGCGCTCACCAGCGCCGGGGCCCTCACCAAACGCACCAGACGGGCACATCCTCCAGCCCCCTCTCCGGCCGACCGGCCAGACCTGGCGCCGACACGGTCAAGAGCCCTCAGGTCATATGCCTCTCGCGACAGCCTCGCACGCAAAACGCTCGGGCGCTGCGATTCCGCACACTGAATCTTGGACTCCGCAAAAACGCGCGGAGATCAGGGAGAACCGTCAACGACCTCACGCGCAACGGGAGTTGACTGCCCCACACGGCCTGACCCGCTCCGGAAGGCGGCCCGCGGCGCAGTCGCCCCGCACCGGAAGGTGACATCCGCTGAGCGCGGCCTCAGCGCTTGGCGACGAAGACGTGCGACGCGACCTCCGTGGTGAGCTCCGCGGCCTCGCCGCTGCTGCCCACCAGGACACCGCCCGCCGACTCCGTCACGCTCACCACGGAGCCCGGCTGCACGCCGGCCCGCCGCAGCGTGTACATCAGCTGCGCGTCCGTCTGGATCGGCTCGCCGATGCGGCGCACCACGACCGTCTTGCCCTCGGCGCCCGGGTCGAGCTCCGTGAGGGAGACCATGCCCTCGTCCAGGAACGGGTCCGCGCCGTCCTTCTCGCCCAGCTCCTCCAGGCCCGGGATCGGGTTGCCGTACGGAGACTCGGTGGGGTGGCGCAGGAGCTCCAGGACGCGGCGCTCCACCGCCTCGCTCATCACGTGCTCCCAGCGGCAGGCCTCGGCGTGCACCTGCTCCCACTCCAGCCCGATCACGTCGACGAGCAGGCACTCCGCGAGGCGGTGCTTGCGCATCACACGGGTGGCCAGGCGGCGGCCCTCCTCGGTGAGCTCCAGGTGCCGGTCGCTGGCGACCGCCACCAGGCCGTCGCGCTCCATGCGCGCCACGGTCTGGCTCACCGTCGGTCCGCTCTGATCGAGCCGCTCGGCGATCCGGGCACGCATGGGGACCACACCTTCCTCCTCCAGCTCGAGGATGGTGCGCAAATACATCTCAGTGGTGTCAATCAGCCCCGACATGGGTGCCCCTCAGAATTCGCTCGTGCGCTGGCCCTGCCCTCAATTCTGACGCATACCACTGACAACCGTGTCGCGCCGGTGGAATTCCCGCCCAGTACTGGCCTGTGAGGGCCTGCGACGGTGTTGACAGGGCGCTGGTCCAGACCGCAACGTGATGCGAATGAGCTCGAAGAGCGAGAGCAAGCGCGAGGGCAAGAGCGAGAGCAAGTCGGCAGGTCAGTACTTCGACGCCGCGATCGGACTGCTCCAGAGGGTCCGCGACGAGGAGTCCGGGAACGTGGCGGACGCGGGCACGCTGCTCGCCGACGCGGTCGAGTCCGGCGGACGCCTCTTCGCCTTCGGCGCCGGGCACTCCTCCCTCGCCGCGCAGGACGTCGTCTACCGCGCGGGCGGCCTCGCCCTCGTCAACCTCCTCGCCGTGCCCGGAGTGGTCGGCGTCGACGTGATGCCCGCCACGCTGGGCTCCGCCCTGGAGCGGGTCGACGGCCTCGCGGGCGCCGTCCTCGACTCCTCGCCGGCCCGCCCCGGCGACGTACTCGTGATCATCTCGCTCTCCGGGCGGAACTCGCTGCCGGTGGAGATGGCCATGAACGCCCGCGCCCTCGGCCTGAAGGTCATCGGCGTCACCTCGGTGGCGTACGCGACGGAGACCAGGTCGCGGCATGTCTCCGGCACCTTCCTGAAGGACCACTGCGACGTGGTGGTCGACTCCAAGATCGGGGTCGGCGACGCGGAGCTCTCCCTCGACGGGGTCGATGCCCCATTCGGGCCCGCGTCCAGTGTCGTCACGAACGCGCTGATGCAGGCCATGACCGCCGCGGCCGTCGAGAAGCTCGCGGAGCGCGGCATTCAGCCGCCGCTTCTCCGGTCCGGGAACGTGGACGGCGGGCACGACTGGAACGGTCGCGTCTTCCAGGAGTACGGGGATCGCATCTTCTACCGGCACTGAGCACCGCCGGGGGCAGTCCTGCGTCGTCGCTCGCCTGCCGGTCGTGTGTGGTTGCTCGCGCAGTTCCCCGCGGCCCTGGGGTGTGGCCTGCGCTGTTTCTCACCCGTCGGTCGGGTTCAGGGTCTGGGCCAAATCCAGGGAGGCGGCTACGCGGGACGCGACGCTCTCCGCGTACGTCGCGTCGCCCCGGTCGAACTGGCCGCGTGCCGCGCCCCGGAGGAAGGTCAGCACGCCCAGTGTGCGGCCCCGGCTGCGCAGGACCACGCAGAGCGCGTGCACCGACTCCTCGGGCCACTGCCGTACCGTCGCCCACTGGCGGGCCCGCTCCGGTGCGGCCGCCGCCCCCGCGCTGGCCCGCACCGATCCGGTGCGCTCCACGCACTGGGGGGCGGGGTGCCCCTCGGGGTAGCGCACGGGGACGCCCGCCGTGGCGACGGGCAGGCAGGGGCCCGGCGCCCCCGCGGGCGTCGCAGCGACCCGGACGAGCCGCACCGGGTCCGCGCCGGCCGTCAGGTCCACCAGGGCGTGATCGGCGAACCCGGCGAGCGCGAAGTCGAGCTGGACCGTCGCCGCCTCCATGGGGCTCTCGCACTCCGCGGTGGCCCGTGCCGCCCGGTGCAGCTGCTGGGAGCGGAACCGCAGCTGCGCGGCCTCCTGCTCGGCCTGCTTGGCCTCGGTCACGTCGAGGAAGAGCCAGCCGACGCCGAGCGGCACGGGCTCCTCCGCGAGCGGCGACGCCAGCCGCAGGAAGCCGCTGCGCCAGCAGCGCCGCTCACCCCCGCCGCCACCCCCCTCCTGCCCGGCTCCGGACTGCCCGGCCCCGGACTGACCCGCCCCGGTGCGCACCGACACCCACATCTCGGCGGGCGCGGGCGGCGTCCCCTCGGCCAGCACATGGGTCAGCGCGCTCTCCAGCTCCTCGACGCCCGCCCCGAGCAGATCGGCCAGCGGCCGCCCGAGGACGGCGGCGGGGCCCACCCCGAAGGCGCGGGCCGCGTGTTCGTTCACCACGGCGGGCCGCAGGTCCGCGTCGACGAGGACCACGCCCCACGAGGCGCTCTCGAAGAGCGCCTCGCTGAGCGCGATGGACCGCTCCAGGTCTATCTGCGCGTGGACCTCGCTGAAGGCGCAGTACACCCCCGAGGGCTTGCCGTCACCGCCCCGCACGGACGCCGACTGCATCCGCACGAGCACCCGCCCGCCGTCCTTCGTGACGAGCGCGAACTCGTGCACCTGCCGGCCCGGCGCGTCCATCGCGGACAGCAGCCGCTCCTCGACCTCGACGGCGTCCGCGGCGCGCACCGCCCACCCCGCGAACCCGCGCCGCCCGACGGCCTCCGCCGCCGACCAGCCGAGTATCCGCTCGGCCTCGCGGTTCCAGTGCGTCACCACACCGTCGGCGTCGAACGCGCACAGGGCCGCGTCCATCCCGTCGAGCAGTGCCGCGAGCAACTCGGCTCCGCCGGGCTCGGGCTCTTCAGGACCCAGTTCGTCAGTGGTTCCGCTCCGCCGCGAAGCACTCACGTGGCACCCCCTACAGGCCGTCCGCCTGTACCGCATGTTCAGATCATTCAACTGGAACGTGACGCACCCCACAGGAAGTTCCCGGAAGTCGGACGGAAATTCGTGCGCGGAAATTCGGTTGTGCGGCCCGCGGGACGGTTCCTAGGGTGGCGCGTACACGAGAAGGGAGGTGGTTCGGCAGATGTATGAAAACCGGACGCGTGAGGTGACTGCGGGCTAGCGGCCCGACGTCGCAACTCGAATTCGGCGCCGGACCAGCGCGTGTGATGTGCGCGCAGCCGGCCCTATTCCCAAGCGGTCACCCGACCCGCGAGCCGCCGGTACGTCCGGCCGGCTTCCTCCGCCCCGGCGGCAGGAACCACGGCTCGCGGGTCGTCTGCGTCCCCGGACACCCCCGGGCCCCCTCAAAAGGCTCTCAGCCCTTGCTGACCGCCGTGAGGATCTCCGGCAGGCGCCGCGCGAGCCGCGGGGCGGCGAGCCGCGTCCCCAGCTCCGTCACCACCGCGCCGTACGCCGCGCCCAGGGGCAGCAGCACCCAGCTCCAGGCGGCCGCGCCCGAGGCGTGCAGCCAGATCGCCAGGGTCAGGACGGGGGCGCACAGCAGGGCCGCCGCGACCATGCCGCCGAGGATGGAGATCCAGGCGAGCCCCGCCTGACCGGGGGCGACGTTCTTGTAGCCCTCCTGCGGGATCGAGTAGGGGAAGCGGGCCGAGGACCACGCGCCCGTGGCCAGCATCGCGCCGAGCAGCGCGAAGGAGAGGCCGAGGACCTCCGCCAGCGCGGGCCAGTCGCCGAGCATCGCGGTGGTCAGGACGGTGACGAGCGCGGCGTACGGAAGGGTGATGAGGAGCAGCGCGAGGGCCCGGCCGCGCAGCTCCACGTACGCGTCGCGCGTCGAGGAGATCGTCATCGCCACCATCCAGAACGCGGACGTGTCCTGGCCGAACTGGTTGTACATGAGGATGCCGAGCATCCCCGCCGCGAAACACGCGAAGTAGACGGACCCGGTGCCCTGCAAGGCGTTGAAGAGCGGCACGATCAGGCCGATGGCGAGGGACGTCACCCAGGCCGCCTTGGTCTTCGGGTCGCGCCACACATAGCGCAGGCTGCGCTCCATGACGGTGCCGGTGCGGCCCGCGGGGAGCAGCGCGGCGAGGGCGCCGGAGGCGCGTGAGGTGCCCTTGTCCGGTTCCGCCGCGGCGAGCGTGGAGCCGTCCGGTGCGGTCATCAGGCGGGTGAGGCTGCGCTGCCAGAGGGCGAGGAGCGCCAGGAGGGCGGCCGCGGTCAGGGCGAGCTGGGCCGCCGCCGTCCCGTACGCGCCGCCGCTCACCGAGTCCACGGCGCCGAGCGCCGCGGCCGGCGGGATCCAGCGCACGACGTCCGCCGCCGGGTCGAGCGTGTCGAGGCCGGACGTGCCGAGCTTCTGCGCCCCGAAGTTGACGGCCTGCGCGCCGACGGCGATGACGAGGCCGCTGAGGACCGCAAGGTCGCGGCCCTTGCGGCTGGTGAGGAGCCGGATGTTGGCGGCGGCGACCGCGCGGGCCAGCGCCACGCAGAGGAGGAGGGCGAGGGCGGTGGCGAGGACGCCGGTGGCGGCCGCCGCCGCGCCGTGGGCCAGGGCGACCGTCGCGCCGGCCGCGAGGCAGAGGGTGAACAGCGGGCCGATGCCGACGAGGGACGCCACCAGGAGGGCCCGGACGAGCGGGCGGGGGCGCAGCGGCAGCATCACCAGGCGCGTCGGGTCGAGCGTCTCGTCGCCGCTGGGGAAGAAGAGCGGCATGACGGCCCAGCCGAGGGCGAGCACGCCGACGAGCAGGACGCAGACGGTGGCGGCGTGGGCGTTGCCGCGCAGGGCGACGAGGCCGAGCAGCTGGAGCGCGGCGAAGAGGAGCGAGACGGCGACGGACGCGATGTAGGCGGCGCGGCGGCCCGCCGACTGGCGCAGGCCGTTGCGGAGCAGGGACAGCTTGAGGGAGACGAGTACGGAGGTGACGGGGGTGGGCGCGGCGGGCCGTGTGGTCATCGCGGGCCGCCGCCGAGCCAGTCGAGGTCGGAGCTCGCGTCGCGGCTGTTCGCGCCGACGAGTTCGAGGAAGGCCTGTTGCAGCGAGGGCGCGTCGCCCCGCACCTGAGCGAGGGTGCCGTGGGCGCGGATGCGTCCCGCGGCCATGACGGCGACCCAGTCGCAGAGCGACTCGACGAGCTCCATGACGTGGGAGGAGAAGACGACGGTGGCGCCGGAGGCGGTGTAGCGCTCCAGGACGCCGCGGATGGTCTGCGCGGAGACGGGGTCGACGCCCTCGAACGGCTCGTCGAGGAAGAGGACTTCGGGGTTGTGGAGCAGGGCCGCGGCGAGGCCGGTCTTCTTGCGCATGCCGGTCGAGTAGTCGACGACGAGTTTGTGCTGGGCGCCCGCGAG
Organism: Streptomyces sp. NPDC030245; assembly: GCF_055572995.1. Classification (NCBI taxonomy): domain Bacteria; kingdom Bacillati; phylum Actinomycetota; class Actinomycetes; order Kitasatosporales; family Streptomycetaceae; genus Streptomyces; species Streptomyces sp. NPDC030245. The sequence goes on from NZ_JBVICF010000004.1 coordinate 254,388, forward strand.
GTCGAGTACGTCGAGGAGCTGGGTGGCCCGCTTGTCGACCTCGGCGCCGGGCAGGCCGCGCAGCCGTCCGGTGTACGCGAGGAGTTCGCGCCCCGAGAGCCGCTCGAAGAGGCGCAGCCCCTCGGGCAGTACGCCGATGCGGGCCTTGACCTCGACGGGGTCGCGCCACACGTCGTGGCCGACGACCTCGACGGTGCCGTGGTCCGGCCTGAGGAGGCCGGTGACCATGGAGAGGGTGGTGGTCTTGCCCGCGCCGTTGGGGCCGACCAGGCCGATGAACTTGCCCGCGGGCAGGGCGAGATCGATGCCGGCCACGGCGACCTGCTCGCCGAACCGCTTCCAGAGCCCCTGGATCCGTACCGCCGCCGCCTCGGTCACCGTGCCGCCCTTCGCCGCTTCCGCCGCTTCCGCCCTGGTCCGCACGATACGTCGGAGGCGGCCCCGGGGGCGGCCGGTGGGGCGGTCGGTGGGATGGCCGCTCGCTCAGCGGCGCGCTTCCCTGCCGCACGCGTACGCCAGCGGGGAGATGATCTCCTCGGCGTCCGGCAGCCAGCGGTTGGCGGCGGTGGGGCGGCAGGCCCACTGGACCGCGCCGGAGGTGCCGAAGCGGGTCGGGGGCGCGGCGACATAGGCGCCCTCGCCGAGCGGGACGAGGTCGATGGCGGCCGGCGGCCAGCCCAGCTTGCGGACCAGGTCGGGGACCTTGGCCGTGGCGCCGGGCAGCACGAAGAACTGCATGCGGCGGTCGGGCGAGCGGGTCACGGGGCCGAGCGTGAGCTGCATGCGCTCCATGCGGGCGAGGGCGAGGAAGCCGGCGGTCTCGGGCACGTCGATCGCGTCGAACGTGCGGCCCGTGGGGAGCAGGATCGACGCCTTGGGCTGCTTCTGCCAGAGCCGTCGGGCGACCGTCGCGCTGCCGGTGGCCTGGGTCGCCCAGTCCTCCCGGGCGGGATGTGCGCCGGGCGCACCGCACGGGACGCCCCCGCACGAGCACCGCTCGACCCCTTCGGCGGACTCCAGCCAGGTCCCCGGAAACACGTCCCAGTGACGCTCCTCCGCGTACCGTACGGCCGTGTCCAGCAAGGCTTCTCCGCGCTGCTTCGGGATCTGCGCGGCTGACGTCACTCCGATGGTCTCTTCCACGGAGTTCTCAACTCCCGGTGCCACCGCGGGTTACGGGCGCACGCGAGGGCGGGGGAGGAGCATCGATCCTGCGGCTGGGGCGCATGGGTGCATGGGTGGGGGCGCGCATGGGCAATGGCTCCCGGGTGCGGGTAACCAGGTCACGGGCAGTCAGAGAACGCCTCGGAGGAAGCCCGGGGGCCCACAGGTCCGCGGAGGCCCGTACAGACGTCCGTGCAGAGGTCCGTCCGGAGGCCCGCACAGAGGTCCGTACAGATTGGCATTTGTAGTTCTTAATGCCTTCTTTTGCTTCTTTTGTGGCGCATCTTCGCCTTGCCTCAAGGGCATTGATCATCGCGAGGCGGCCTACGGCGGCCGACCGATCCGATGGTCCACGGTGCACACAGGGGGTACGCCATGGCCGCAAGGCCGCTCGTCGCGCGACAGCCCAACGAAAGGCTGCAGGCGCTCATCCAGGAAGCCGGCTGCTCCAACGCCGGACTGGCCCGCAGGGTCAACATGTGCGGTGCGGAACACGGTCTCGACCTGCGGTACGACAAGACGTCGGTGGCCCGCTGGCTGCGCGGACAGCAGCCGCGCGGCCGGGCGCCCGGCATCATCGCCGAGGCACTCGGCCGCAAGCTGGGCCGCACCGTCACCATCGACGAGATCGGCATGGCGAACGGCAAGAACCTCGCCTCCGGCGTGGGGCTTCAGTTCTCGCCGACCGTTCTCGGCGCCATCGAGCAGGTCTGTGAGCTGTGGCGCAGCGACGTGGGCCGCAGGGACTTCCTCTCCGGGTCGTCCGTGGCCGCGTCCGCGCTCGTCGAACCCAGCCGCGACTGGCTGATCTCGTCGCCCGACTCGCAGGTCGGCAGGGCCGCCGGGCCGCGCGTCGGCATGGCGGACGTGGCCGCAGTCAAGGCGATGACGGAGGCGCTGACCCAGCTGGACCACCAGTTCGGCAGCGGTCATGTGCGGCCGGTCGTCGTCCACTACCTCAACTCCGTGGTCTCCGGGCTGCTCGCGGGCTCCTACCGGGAGGCGGTAGGTCGCGAACTGTTCGCCGCGGTGGCCCGCTTGACGGAGCTCGCCGGATACATGGCCGTCGACACCGGCCAGCCGGGCCTCGCCCAGCGCTACTACATCCAGGCACTCCGCCTGGCCCAGGCGGCGGGCGACCGCGGATACGGCGGATACGTCCTCGCCGCGTCGATGAGCCACCTCGCCGCACAGCTCGGAAACCCGCGCGAGATCGCGCAGTTGGCGCGGGCCGCACAGGAGGGGACGCGCGGCAGGGTCACGCCCCGCGCGGAGGCGATGTTCTACGCCGCCGAGGCGCGCGGGCACGCGCTGCTCGGCGACGCGCGGGCCACGCAGGTCGTGGCGGGGCGGGCGGCCGAGGCGATGGACCGCGCGTCCGGCACGGCCGACTCGGGCGACGACCCGGTCTGGATCCGCCACTTCGACCACGCGTATCTGGCCGATGAAATGGCGCATTGTCACCGGGACCTGGGCCAGGCCGACGCGGCGGCGCGCAGCGCCCAGGAGTCCCTGGACGGGCACCCCGAGACGCGGGCACGCCGCCGGGCGATCGGCCTCGTGCTCCTGGCCACGGCGCAGGTGCAGCGGCGCGAGGTGGAACAGGCCTGCCACACGGGCCTGAAGGCCGTCGAACTCCTCGGCACGCTGCGGTCCAACCGCGGCGCGGAGTATCTGGAGGACTTCCAGGAGCGTCTGGAGCCCTACCGGGAGGAGCCGGTGGTGCGGGAGTTCGGGGCGCGCGTCGACATCCAGGCGGCGTGATCCGGCGCGACGCACCCCTGAACAGCGCCGGGGCGGGAGGTTTTGTTACAGGCGACGGCGAGCGGAGGGCGGCGTTCTGAGCTGCGTGGCAGAGGGATGTGGCGACCCGGTAGCGTGACCCGACGGTTCCGTAGGTCCCCCCAGGTGTAGGAGTCCCGGTGACGCAGCAGAGCGGTCAGGGCGCTGCTTCTTCCGATCCGCAGCAGCGGCCCGCCCACGAGGGCGTCGTGCTGCCCGCGGACGGCGGCGAGCCGCTGTTCCCCGCCACCGCGGCCCCCCACAGCGCCCCGGCGGGCGGCACCCCCTGGAACCACTCCTGGGGCCCCGACACCCCCACCCCGCCCGCCCAGCCCCTCCCCCCGGAGAACGGCCCGGCCCCCGCGTACGACCCATCGCACGGAGACCGGCAGCAGCCCTATGGCACCCCGCAGCCGCAGCCGGGGTATGGCTACCCGCAGGCGGGCCCGGCCGCTCCGCAGCCGGGATATGGGTACCCGCAGCCGGGGCCGGCCGCTCCGCAGCCCGGTTACGGCTACCCGCAGGCGCAGCAGCCGGCACCGGGCACTCCGCAGGGATACGGCTACCCGCAGCCGGGCCCCGGCGCGGGACAGGCCATGCCGCAGCAGGGCCCCGGCGCCTCGCAGGCCGGTTACGGTGCCCAATACGCGGGCCAGGGCGCTGGGCAGCCGGGCGCCGCGCAGCAGGGACCCGGCACCGCACCGGCGGGCTACGGCGCCCAGCACGCGGGCCAGGGAGCTTCGCGGCAGGGCGGAGGCCCCCAGCAGATGGGTCACGGGACTCCGTCGACGGGGCCGGGTGCCGCGCCCGGCCCCGTCGCACAGCAGCCGGGGCAGGGTCCCCATCAGCCTGGGCCCGAGACCTCGCAGCCGGGCTACGGCTATCCGCCTTCGGGTCAGAGCGCCCCGCAGCCCGGTTACGGGTACCCGCAGCCGGGGCCCGGTGCCGCGCAGCCCGCCCCCGGCGCCCAGCCGTCGGGCCAGAGTGCCTCGCAGCCCGGTTACGGCTACCCGCCAGCTGGCCAGAGCGCTCCGCAGCCCGGGTACGGGTACCCGCAATCGGGGTCCGGTGCCGCGCAGCCGGCATCCGGCGCCCGGTCGGCGAACCAGAGCGCCTCGCAGCCGGGCTACGGCTATCCGCCGTCGGGTCAGAGCGCCCCGCAGCCCGGTTACGGGTACCCGCAGCCGGGGTCCGGTGCCGCGCAGCCCGCCCCCGGCGCCCAGCCGACGAACCAGAGCGCCCCGCAACCGGGTTACGGCTACCCGCCCTCGGGTCAGAGTGCTCCCCAGCCCGGTTACGGCTCCCCGCAGCCAGGGTCCGGTGCCGCGCACGGTGGAACCGGAGGCCCGCAGTCCGGTCACCCCGCTCCGGCGGGACAATACGGGCAGCAGCCCGGACAGGGCGCACACGGGGCGCAGGCGGCGCAAGGCGCCCACGCCGCACCGCCACAGGCGCAGGGCGCCCACTCCGCGCCGCAGACGCGCGGTGCCCACGCCGCCCCGGGGCAGCCCGCGCTGCCGAGACACGGCGCGCACGCCGCGCCGCCGCAGTCCGGGCAGGAGGGCCAAGAGGCCGCGCCGCGGCGCGGCCACCGTGCGCACGCCGCGCCTCAGGGCGCTCAGCCGCTGCCCCCCGCCACCCCCGCCGCACAGAGCATGCCGTTGCCGCCCGTCGCCGCCCCGGGAGCGCCCTCCGCGCCCTCCGACAGCGAGGCGACGCAGTACATGGCCCCCGTGGCCGACGAGGGCGCCACGCAGTACATACCCCCGGTGTCCGACGACGGCGCCACCCAGTACATACCCCCGGTGGGCCCCGGTGCCCTGCCGCCCGAGGCTCCCGCCGCCGATGCCACGCAGTTCCTCGGCCGCACCCCGGCGGCCGCGTCCGACAGTGATCCCACGCAGCTCATCGCGCCGGTACCGGCCGACAGCGCGCCGCCCGAGCCGACCGCCGCCCCGTACGGCATCCGGCCCGGCGCCCCCGGCGACCGGCAGCCGCCCGCCGAGTTCGACAGTCTCTTCCGTACCGACTCCGAGGCGGAAGGCCCCGCCTCCACCCAGCAGATGCCCCGCGTCGAGGCGCAGGGACCCCCGCCCGGCCCCGCACCCGCGCCCGGCGTGCCCGGCGGGCACGGCGGCGGTGGCGGCCGCCGCAACCGCACCGGATCGAAGGTGCCGCTGATCGCCGCCGTCGGAGTCGGCATCGCCCTGCTCGGCGTCGGAGCGGGCGCGCTGCTCAGCTCCGGTGGCGGGGACGACGAGGAGAAGGGGGACGGCAAGCCCGTTTCCGCCTCCGCCGAACCCGACGAGCGGCCCTCGCCCACCGCCGACCCCGCCAAGGACCAGGCCGTCGCCCTGGACAAGCTGCTCGCCGACAGCAACAACAGCCGTGACACGGTCATCGCCGCCGTACGCAACGTAGGAAAGTGCCAGGACCTCAGCCAGTCGGCGAAGGACCTGCGCGACGCGGCCCGGCAGCGGAACGGGCTCGTCACCCGACTCGCCGCCCTGAAGGTCGACAAGCTCCCGGCCAACGACCAGCTGACCGCCTCCCTCAACAGGGCGTGGAAGGCGTCCGCCGCGGCGGACAACCACTACGCCGCGTGGGCGGACCAGGTGGCGGGCAAGAAGGGCTGCCGCAAGGGCCACGCCCGCAACACCTCGCACACCGCGGCGGGCAACCGGCAGAGCGGTGCGGCGACGACGGCCAAGGAGCAGGCCGCCAACCACTGGAACGCGATCGCGCGGAAGTACGGTCTGACGGAGCGCACCAAGACGCAGCTCTGACGGGCCGGGGCCTGTCCGTACGCAGTGCGTACTACGTCGTCTGCTCCAGCGTCTTCTCCACGTTCACGAAGCCCTCGCGGGCCGGGACCAGCCGCCCGTCCCGCACCACCTGGAACGTGACGCCCGAGTTGATCAGGCGCGGGTACTCGCTCGCGGCGAGCAGGTCCTCGAAGCGCCAGCTCAGCGGCGGCGTGAGGCCGCCCGTCCCGACCCGCAGGCCGCCGTCGAGGGCGCGGCGCAGCGTGCGGGACGACACCTCGCCGCCGTCGAGCGACTCGACGGCGTGCTTCAGGACGGTGTACGCGATCCACGTCGTCTGGACGCCCGCGTCCGCCGGGTCGACCCGGTTGTCGCCGAACGCCTGCTCGCGGATGACGTCCCGCATCCGGTCCCACCTGGCGTCGCCCGCCGCCGGGTACCAGCCGGTGACGTACGCCCCTTCGTAGGGGCCGTTCGCGCCGCCGGTGCGGTCGATGAGGGACTGGTCGACGCTGCCGAGGACCGACGAGATCCGTACCGGCGGATAGTCGTCCTTGGTGCGCCGGAACGAGTCGTAGAAGGTGTCGGTGCGCGCCCCGAGCGCGGCCGTGACGCAGCCGTCGGAGGAGCCCGCATCCTTCAGGGCGCGTTCGGCCTGCGGAGTCAGGTCGGTGCCGTCCTCGGGGGCGCGGATGTCCGAGACGGGCTTGTGGTGGCCGTCGGCGAGGCCCTGGTTGAGGAGCTTGGGCAGCTCGTCGCCGGCGAGCGTGTCGGGGCGGACGAGGGAGACGCGTGCGCAGCGGGCGGCGAGCTGCCGGCCGTTGCCCGCGAGGAGGGCCGGTTCGCCGCCGTTGACCGGGTAGGAGAGCGGGCTGCTGAACTCGTCGTCGGTGATGCCGTAGCCGCCGATGTAGGGGATGCCGGCGACCTCCAGCGGGCCGAGGAAGGAGCGGCCGTGCTGGCTGTACGCGCCGACGACCGCCACCACGTCGTTCTCGACGGCCTCGCGCGCGCACTCCGCGGCGCCGACGGGGTCGTTGTGGTCGTTGCAGGTGAGGACCTTGAGCTCGCGGCCGCCGAGGCCGCCGTGGGCGTTGACCCAGCGGGCGTAGGCCTGCGCCATGGCGGGGACGCCGGGCTTGTTGGTGGCCTTGGTCTTCTCGGGCGCCCACGTCATGACGGTGATGGGGTCATTCCCGGAACCCCCCGTGGTTCCGGGAATGACCCCGCAACCGGTTATCAGGGACGTGCACGCCGCCACTGCGGCCGCCGAGAGCGCTGCGGTTCGGGAGGGGCGGGGGAGGAAGGTGCGTCGCCAGCCGGTCATGTCCCTGCACGATTCCGTGACGTGGCCAACCTTGGAGTGACGCGTTCTCAACGGACAGTGACATGAAGGTGAACGGGCGGGGTCCGGTTCGCGTGCGCGGCGTGGGAACGTACGATCCATGACCGTGCAAGGTTCGGAGAAGTCTTCCCGTCGCGGCCGTCGCTCCAGCACCATGGGTGGCATGCCGACCAACGACATGCCGTGGTGGCGCTGGCGCAGCAACGTGCGCTCGGCGCTGCACATGCTCTCCGACCCGGCGTTCCAGCGGGAGTGCTGGCTCGCGGGGCGCGAGGAGTACGGGGACGTGACCGACGCCGTGTACCGGCTGGTCGAGGACACCTGGCTGGACAACTGGTCCGCTGAGAAGTACGTGGGCACGATCTTCCGCGACCCGCAGGAGGCGGCCCTCGTCGACACGGCCGTGCTGCGGGTCCTGCGGATCATGCACGAGGTGGGGCCGGACGCGCTGGTCTCCGTCTATCTGGAGCACCCCGGCTGGCCCGAGGCGGTCCGTGCCGCGCGTGACGCGCACGTCCGGCTCGCGGCGGGCGACGGGGACGACCCCGACGTACCGCCGCAGACGCTCGAAGTGCTGCGGATCATGACGCGGTCCGCCTGACGGGACGTCCGCCGGCGCGTTCCCGGCCGCGCTCCCACGGCGACACGGTCCGACCCGCGGGACGATTGCCGTCCGCGGTCCCCGCTGTGGGAACCTTGGCCGCATGAACGAGCAGTCCACCGCGCCCGCCGCCCCCGCTGAGCAGTACGTCCTCACCCTCTCCTGCCCCGACAAGCAGGGCATCGTGCACGCCGTGTCGAGCTATCTCTTCATGACCGGCTGCAACATCGAGGACAGCCAGCAGTTCGGCGACCACGACACCGGACTGTTCTTCATGCGCGTGCACTTCTCGGCCGAGGCCCCGGTGACCGTCGACAAGCTGCGGGCGAGCTTCGCCGCGATCGGCGACTCCTTCCACATGGACTGGCAGATCCACCGCGCCGAGGACAAGATGCGGGTGGTCCTGCTCGTGTCCAAGTTCGGCCACTGCCTGAACGACCTGCTGTTCCGCTCCCGGATCGGCGCGCTGCCGGTGGAGATCGCCGCGGTCGTCTCCAACCACACGGACTTCTCCGAGCTCGTCGCCTCGTACGGCGTCCCCTTCCACCACATCCCGGTGACCAAGGACACCAAGCCGCAGGCCGAGGCGCGGCTCCTGGAGATCGTCCGCGCGGAGAGCGTGGAACTGGTCGTCCTCGCCCGCTACATGCAGGTCCTCTCGGACGACCTGTGCAAGGAGCTCAGCGGGCGGATCATCAACATCCACCACTCCTTCCTGCCGAGCTTCAAGGGCGCGAGGCCCTACCACCAGGCGCACGCGCGCGGTGTGAAGCTGATCGGCGCGACCGCGCACTATGTGACGGCCGACCTCGACGAGGGGCCGATCATCGAGCAGGAGGTCGAGCGCGTCGGCCACGACGTCACCCCCGACCAGCTGGTCGCGGTCGGCCGTGACGTGGAGTGCCAGGCGCTGGCGCGGGCCGTGAAGTGGCACGCGGAGCGCAGGATCCTCCTGAACGGCCGCCGCACGGTGGTCTTCGCCTGAAACCCTTGCCAGGGGCTCACATCCGGCTCAGCGAGGCCGCCGCGAAGAGTACGTCGCGGATCGCCTCGCGGTCGCCGTCCTGGCCCGCGGCCGCCTCCTCCGGCGAGACGTGGCCCGCCGCGAGCCGGCAGAACTCGACGCCGTCCAGCGCCACATGGGCCACCTCGTGCTCCCGCGACGCGGCCGCCGCGGGGGAGTCGAGCGGGATGAGCCACTCGCCGCCGCCGAGCCCCTCGATCTCCAGGCGCAGGCTGCGGCCCGGCGCGCCCGCCGCGACCAGCCGCCGGGGCGGCGTGGCGAGCCCGGAGCGGCGGCGCTCGGCGAGCGTGCCGGGGAGCATCCGGGCCGCGAGGTCGATCATGTGGTGGAGGTGCCGGGGCGCGGGCGGCGTGTACGGATAGTCGACGGCGTCGGCGATGTCGCCCGCGTGGATCCAGCACTCGAAGGCGCGGTCGACCATCGAGTCGCGCAGCGGCAGCTCGACGGTCTGCCGCGGTCCGGGCCCGGCGCCGCTGCCCGGGGCGGCCACCGTCCCGTACGGCACGGGAAGCCGGCCCGAGCCGCCGCCCGCGAACGACACCGTGCGGATCAGCTCGTGCGTCTGCTCGCGCCACGGGGTGCGCACCACGCGCGTGGGCGGGAAGTGCGAAGCGCGCCAGTACGCCTCGGTGCGGTGGGCCGGGTCCAGTGGGACCCCGGCCTCCGGCCCGAGCGGGTCGTCGAGGCCGAGGGCGAGCCCGACCATGCCGTCGACCGCGAGGAGATGCGCGATGACCCCGGCCACGGTGGTCTTCCTGCTGGCCGGGCCGTCCTCCTCGAACCAGCGGAGCCGCACGGGGGCGTGCCACTCCGCGTCGCCGATGTCCTGGAGGAGGGCGTCGAGGCGGGCGGTCTCCGCGTCGTACGGCAGGGCCCACTCGGGCACCGGGATGCGGGGCGGGCGGCGGCCGAGGCAGCTCTCCAGGACGCGGGTGCGCAGGCCCGGGTCGAGGTCGAGGCTCTCCTCGGGGTGGAGCAGGCCGACCGCGTCCCGCAGCCGCAGCGCCTCTTCCGCGCAGGGGCCGCAGCCGCCCAGGTGCTCCTCGACGGCGGTGGCCTCCTCCGCGGAGCAGGCGGCGAGCGCCCAGGCGCCGAGCAGGGACTTCAGGACGTGGTGCTCCAGGACGAGGGGCGCGGGCGCCGGCGGCGGGTCGGGCGGGTCGGGCAGGGGCTGCCCGGTGTCCTCCGGGGAGGCGCGCGGCGTCGGTATGCGCGGCGCGGTGCCGTCGGGGCGGTCGGGTCCCGTGCCGTCGGGGCCGTCGAGCGGTTCGGGGCGGTCGGCGCCGGTCACAGCGCGGCTCCGGGGCCGGGCGAGGTGTCGTGGGGCAGGCCGGCGGCGGGAGCGGGGGTGTCGTTGGCCGTGGCGAGGAGCTGGAGACCGAGGCGGAGCCTGCGGCGGGCCTCGTCCTCGGTGACGCCGAGGTCGGCCGCCGTCTGGCGGTAGTCGCGCCGCTGGAAGTAGGCGAGCTCCAGGGCGGCCCGGAGCGGGGTGGGCATGGCCGTCACGATGTAGTCCGCGCGGGCCGCGGCCGACGCGCGGCGGACCTTGCGCTCCAGGTCCTCGGTGGTGCCCTCGCCGCTGCGGGCGAGGGCGGCGGACTCGGTCTGGCGGAGCCTGCGCACGGCCTGCTGGTGGGCGAGCGTGGCGATCCAGGAGCGCAGGGGGCCCTGGCGCGGGTCGTACGCGTCGGGGTTCTCCCAGACGTGTCCGAAGACCTCGCGGGTGACGCGGTCGGCGGCGCTCACGTCGCCGAGGACGCGGTGTGCGAGGCCGTGCACGAGTGAGGCGAAGCGGTCGTAGAGTTCTCCCAGCGCGGCGGCTTCGCCGTGCGCGAGGCGCTGCTGCATGCGGCGGTCCCAGCGCTGCGGCGCGTCCTTCGGCATGCGGCCCCCTCGTGCGCTTGCCCTGTGCTGCCTACTCGAACGGTACTTCGAGTTCCCCGCTCATGGTGCTGTCCCTCTCTCTCGAATGTAGTCGGCGCCGCTGACAGCACACTCTCGATTGCGGCAAAGCCCGCACCTTGGCGGAGGCCGGATGATATTGCCGGTGGCCTGCTGGTGTTTCATGGAGGCTGCGATGGGGCAGCCGAAGCTGAACGAAACGTAAGGGCTGCTTCCGGATCATCACTCCGCGACGGCGGGGCAGGCGAGGGCGAGCGAGAGGCGTGGCGCGTGACGCTCAAGGTGACGGTGAGCGAGCAGGCAGGCTGGGCCGTGCTGTGCGTCTCCGGCGAAATGGACCTGCTGACCTCGCCCGTGCTGCGCCAGCGCGTGCACGACGCCGTGGCCGACGGCCGCCGCCGTATCGTGCTCGACCTCTCCGAAGTGCTGTTCTGTGACTCCAGCGGCGTCGGTGTGCTGATCGCCACACGCCGGCTGATCCGCTCCTTCCAGGGCAGGCTGCGGCTGATACTGCCCGCCCAGGGCGCCGAGGACGGCTCGCACGTCAACCGGGTCCTCGCGGCGCTCGGCGTCCGCAGGCTCTTCGAGGTCTTCCCGGACGTACCGGCGGCCCTGGACGACGGCGCGACGCCGCTCTCCGCCTAGAAGAGTCTCCGCCCAGGCCGGGCCCCGGCCGCTACACATGCCGCTTGGCCTGCGCCACGAAGGAGTTGATGGCGTCCCGCGAGACGCGGCGCCGCTCGGCCAGCTCGTCGCGGTCGTCGGCCCTGTGCACCTCGGCGACGTGGTCGAGGGTCTCCCAGGCGAGCCGGACGAGTTCGTCGTTGCTGGTGAGCAACTGCACGCGGAACAGCGCCTCCTGGGCCTCCGAGCGCATCTCGTACGAGCGGAAGCGGGACTCCTCGCTCTCCTCGTGCCGGTTCTCCGCCCTGCTGAACCAGCGGTCGACCAGGATCCGCCGGTAGTTGACCAGCGCTCCCGCGTACGCGCAGTACGCGTCGATCCGTTCCTGCCGCAGCCTCTCGCCGCGCGTGAACCGCTCCGTCCGTTCGATCGCCCTCCGCTGGAACGAGTGGGTCAGCCCCGCACCCAGCAGGGTTCCAAGCACCGCTATGACACTCGCCGCTACCGCTTCCACGCAGGACAGTGCAGCACATCCCACCTGTGGCACACCCGTGTCCCGGAATTCCGGCGGTCTTGACACAAGCGTCGCTTTCCCGCCTCCGGGCGGCCGTCGACCACGTACGCTCGCAGCCGGGGAGAACCACCCCGAGCAAGTACCCAACCGCGGAAGTGAGGCGGCCCGAAGATCATGGACAGTGCCGAGTACGAGCGTAGGATCGCGGCCCGGTTCGCCACCTTCGACCAGGACGGCAACGGCTACATCTCCCGTGAGGACTTCAGTACGGCGGCGGCGGCCCTGTGCGCGGAGTTCGACGCGACGGCGCGGTCCGAGAAGGGGCAGGCCCTCTACGTCGGAGCCGAGGCGTTCTGGCAGGGCATGGCCGGGATCGCGGACCGCGACGGCGACCAGCGGATCACCCGCGACGAGTTCGTGGGCGGCGCGGTGAAGCGGCTGCGGGACAACCCGGGCCGGTTCGCCGAGATCGCCCGCCCGTTCCTGCACGCGGCGATCGACGTCGCCGACGGTGACGCGGACGCCGCGGTGACGCCCGTGGAGGCCAAGCGCGCGCTCAAGGCGCTCGGCGTGCCCGAGGACGTCGCCGAGGGGGTCGCCGCGGCACTCGACGCGGACCGCGACGGCCGGGTCTCGGAGGACGAGATCGTGAAGGCCTTCGCCCAGTACTTCACGGTGCCCGAGTAGCACGCGCGCGTGGCCGCCAGGCAGGAGCACGCGCCCCAGGCGTCCGCGTAGGAGTCAGACGCGGGAGAAGCGCTCCCGCAGCTTGTACTTGAGCACCTTGCGCAGCGTCTCGTTGCGGGGAAGCGCCTCGACCACCTCCAGCTGTTCCGGCAGCTTGTAGGGGGAGAGGCCTTCCCCGCGCAGGTACGCGGTGACCGCCTCCAGCGTCAGCACGCCGGTCCCCGCGCGCTGTTCCACCACCGCGCAGACCCGTTCGCCGCGCTCCGGGTCGGGCAGCCCGACGACCGCGGCCTCGCCCACGGCCGGGTGCTGATGGAGCAGATCCTCGATCTCCTTGGCGGAGATGTTCTCCCCCTTGCGGATGATGATGTCCTTCGCGCGGCCGGTGAGGACCAGATGGCCCGTCTTCCTGAGGTGGCCGAGGTCCCCGGTGATCAGGAACCCGTCGGCGTCGAAGACGTCGGCGCTCTGCTCCGGGTCCACATAGCCCTGGCAGACGGCCTCGCCGCGCAGCCGCACCTCGCCGTCCGTGCCGGGCGGCAGTTCGTTTCCGTCCGCGTCCGTGATGCGGATCTCCATGCCCTCCGGAGGCAGCCCCTCCGTCGTCGCGAGGTTCTCCGCGGTGTCGTCGGGGGCGCCCATGGTGATCATCGGCACCTCGGTCATGCCGTAGCCGTGCGTGAGCTGGCAGCCCATTTCCCGTACGACGGAGTAATAGATCTCCGGCGGTTTGGGCGCTCCGCCGCCCGCGAGGAGGCGCAGGCTGGGGATGACCTTCCGCCCCTCCGGGAGTTGGCGCTGCTCGGCGAGGAACATCGAGTAGAAGGCCGTCGACCCGCCCGCCACGGTCACGCCGTGCCGCCGGTAGCCGTCGAGCGAGGCGGGCAGCGCGAAGTGCTCGAACATCACCGCGGGGAATCCGTAGAGCAGCAGCATCACGGTGTAGTCGGGGCCCGCGATGTGCGCGAAGGGGAACGCCATCGAGCCGACGTCCGACGCCCGCAGCCGCAGCGCGTGGGCCAGGCACGAGCCGCCCGCGATCAGGGACCGGTCCGTGTGCAGCACGCCCTTGGGGTCGGACGTGGTGCCCGAGGTCCAGTAGATCCAGCGCACCGACGTGCCTTCGGAGGGCGGCGGGGGCAGGACGGCCGGGTCGGCGTCGGGCAGCGACGCGTACGCCTCGAACACCTCGAAGTCACGGCCCGCGCCGAGCCGGTACGCCATCTCCAGGTGGCCGTGACCGCGCCAGACCCCCGGCACGGCGAAGAACTCCGCCTTGGACTCCCGCAGCGCGAAGCCGACTTCGCGGTCCCGGTGGAAGGGGATGACCGGCGACTGGACCGCGCCGAGGCGGGCGAGCGCGAAGGACAGCAGGGCCGTCTCGATGCGGGTCGGCAGCTGCCAGGCGACGACCGTGCCGGGCCGCACCCCCATCTCGTACAGACCCGCGGCGACGCGCTCGGCGCGGTCCCGCAGCTCGCCGAAGGTCAGCGTGCGGTCGTCCGCGGGATCGGCCGCGGCCTGGATGAGGACGGGCCTGTCGGGGGTGAGGGCGGCGCGGCGCGCGATCAGCTCCCAGAGAGTCCGGGAGGCGCCCAGTTCGTACGCGGTCTCCCCTTCCGGAGATTCGTACGCGGTGTCGTGCTCCGGCAGTCCGTACGCGGTGTCGTTCCCCGAGGCCCCCATGTGATCCCCTCCCGTCCCGCAGCAGCCGAGCTGACGGTCAGTCAGATCGTGCCGAGAGCGTAAGCCCCGGCGCCTTGTCGGTCCAGGGGTGCGGGGCTAGCCTGCGGTCAGACGCTATCTGACGATCCGTCAGTTAGCCCGCCGGACGCGTAGGAGCCGCATGGACCTCACGTACACCGACGAGGAGGAAGCCTTCCGCGCCGGGCTGCGCGAATGGCTCGCCACGGTGCTGCCCGGACTCCCCGCGAAGCCCTCACCGCAGGACTGGCCGGGCCGCCGCGCCTACGACACCGCATGGCAGCGCATGCTCCACGACGCGGGCTACGGAGGGGTCCACTGGGACGCCTCACCGACACAGCGGCTCATCTTCCTGGAGGAGACGGAGAAGGCGGGCGCCCCCTATGTGGGCGCCAATTTCGTGGGCCTGCTGCACGCGGGCCCCACCATCGCCTCCGAAGGCACACCCGCACAGCGCGAGCGGTGGCTGCCGCCCGTCCTGCGCGGCGACGAGGTGTGGTGCCAGGGGTTCAGCGAACCCGACGCCGGATCCGACCTCGCGTCGCTCCGCACGCGCGCGTGGCGCGACGGCGACCACTACGTAGTGAGCGGGTCCAAGATCTGGACCTCCCACGCCGAGGTGGCCGACTGGTGCGAGCTCCTGGTGCGCACCACTCCGGTCAGTGAGGCCGTGCCCAAGCACCGGGGCATCACCTGGCTCGCGATGCCGATGGACGCCCCCGGGATCACGGTCCGGCCGCTGCGGACCCTGGCGGGCTCGACCGAGTTCGCCGAGATGTTCCTCGACGAGGTGCGGGTGCCGGTGGCGAACCGCGTCGGGGACGAGAACGACGGCTGGCGCGTGACGATGGTGACCCTCTCGTACGAGCGAGGCACCGCCTTCGTCGGGGAGGTGGTGGCCTGCCGGCGCGTCCTCGGCGAGCTGGCCCGCGAGGCCCGCTCCAACGGCCGCTGGGACGATCCGGTGCTGCGGCGCAGGCTCGGCAGGCTGAGCGCCGAGTTCTCCGCGCTGTGGCGGCTCACCCAGTGGAACGTGAGCGAGGCGCAGCGCACCGGAGGGGTGCCCGGCGTCGGCGGCTCCGTCTTCAAGCTGCGCTACTCGCACGCGCGCCAGGAGCTGTACGACGCCGCTGCCGACGTCCTCGGCCCCGGCGCCCTCGACCTGCGGCACGAGTGGACCCTCGACCGGCTCTCCTCGCTCTCGTACACGATCGCCGCGGGGACCTCGCAGATCCAGCAGAACATCGTGGCCGAGCGGATCCTCGGCCTCCCGAAGGGGCGGTGAGGGTCCGTATGGATTTCCAACTCAGTGCTGACCAGCGGGCGTTGCAGGAAGGCGTGCGGCAGCTGCTTCAGGGCCGGTTCTCCCTGCGGGACGCCACGGACCGCATCGACCGGGCGCTCTGGCGCGAACTGGGGAAGGCCGGCTTCTTCTCGCTCGCCCTGCCCGAGGCGGAGGGCGGGGTCGGACTGGGGCTCCCGGAGGCCGTGTTGATCTTCGAGGAGGCGGGGCGCGCGCTGCTGCCGGGCCCCGCGGTGGCGTCGTTCCTCGCGGCGGGCGTCGTGCCGGGCGCCGGGACGGGCGAGACCGTCGTGACCGCGGTCGACGGCTCCCTGGTGCCGTGGCTGGCCGAGGCGGACGTGGTGCGCGGCGACGCCACCGGCGCCGTACCCCTGCGCTCCGTCGACCCGCTGACACCGCTGCACCGGGTGCCGGAGGCGGGGGGCCTTGCTGCCCGGGAAGCCCCGGAATCCCGTGGAGCCCCGGCGGTCCTCCTCCACGCGGCCGAACAGCTCGGCAGCGCCGCCCGAAGCTGCGAGACAGCCGTCCAACACGCCCGGCGGCGCGAACAGTTCGGCCGCCCCATCGGCGCGTTCCAGGCGGTGAAACACCTCTGCGCGCACATGCTCGTACGCACCGAGCTGGCCCGTAGCGCCGTGTACGCGGCGGCCGTGACGGGGAACGCGCTCGACGCCTCGGCCGCCAAGCTGCTCGCCGACGACGCGGCCGTGCGCAACGCGCGCGACTGCCTCCAGGTGCACGGCGGCATGGGCTTCACCTGGGAGGCCGAGGTGCACCTGCACCTCAAGCGGGCCTGGGTGCGGGCCGAGCTGGGGCGGTCGGCACGGGAGGCCGAGGAGGAGCTTGCCGCGGCGCTCTGAGGCGCTCCGCGAAAATTGGTCTGTCCGATAACGACGACTTTGTCATGGTCTTCCGTAAGGCTGAACCCGTCCGCGCGAAGACTACGGAGCGTCGATATCGGGTTGTGTCCTACGGGGGACTCGTCACGGCATGTGGTCGGTGTCCGGCTCGGGTACCTTGTGTGAGATGCGAGTGGTTCAGAGGCCGAGCCATGCCGGTGCTGCCCATGGGGCGGCCCCGGACCTGGCAGTGCCCGCCGCTCGCAGGACAGCGCGGGGCTACGCCGCCGCCTGTTCGACCCCCCGCGGCGCGCGTCGCACAGTATGCAGCACGCGTACTCCTTCGCGCTGGAATATGCCCGAAGCGCTTGTTGGGGTAACTGAACGTCAATCATGCTGTCTCCCAAGGGGATCACGTTCGGTGACCCTGTGGAGTCGCGAGGCGATGTGTCCGCCGGTTCGGATGGTGTGAGCGGTGCAGGTGCTTCAAGTTCAGCTGGAGGTCGGGGCCGACCCCGCGGAAGTGGGACGGGCCAGGCGATGGGCCCGTTCACGACTGGCGGGCTCCGGGATAGAAGCCGATGAGCCAGTGGCCGAGACCCTGATCCTGTTGATCTCGGAGCTCGTGACCAACGCCGTCGTGCACACCGGGTGTCCGGCCGTGCTGCGGATGCTCCTTCCCGGCCCCCCGGCCGACGCGGGCGAGGGGACCGGGACGGTGCGGGTCGAGGTGGTGGACAGGAGCGCGCGGCCGCCCGCGCAGCGGCACGCGCACGGCGACGACACCAACGGCCGCGGCCTGGAGCTCGTCGACGGACTCGCCGACCGCTGGGGCTGGCGGCCGGAGGGTGCGGGCAAGAGCATCTGGTGCGAGGTGGACCGGTGCGAGCCCGGTGTCGCGGCGGTCGCGTTCGAGGGGACGACGCATGACGCGGCGGCCTACGACGCGGCGGCCTGCGACGCCGCGGCCTGCTCCACGCCGGCCTGCCACGCGACGACCCACGATGTGACGGTCTGTGACGTCACGGTCCACGGCGTGGCACCCCACGGTGTCACGGCGTGTGACGGGGCGGGCGCCGGCTACGGCAGCCAGGCCTACGGGGTCTACGGCAGGGCGATGCCCAACAGGGCGGCTTACGGCGACGTCGACGTCGCCTACGAAGCGGTCTGAGCGTTCGAGCCCCCTGTGCGCCGCCATGTGCCACGGTGCGCGCACCTGTGCGCGGGTGGAACAAAAGGGGCATAAGCCCCTAATCCCCGGATCGGTGTTGACGTGTCGTGTCCGATTGATCACGCTTGTGTGCAGCGATTCGCTGCGAGGGGACGTCGAGGGTGCCCGGTGACGGAGGTCCTTGACGAAGTGTGGGTCGCGCGTTCGGCGTCAGTCCCTTCGTGGCCGCGCAGGTGCACAGGACGGGACCGGGTGCCGGAACCGGACGGCGGCGTGCGCGGCGGCGCGCTCGGGGCGGAAGCCGACGCGCCGCCGTCCGGTGCGAAAGCGGCGGTCGCGGTATGCGGCGGTCACAGTACGGCGACCGGCGCCACCGGTGTGCCCGTCCCGCCGACGAACGGCTCGGGCATCGCGGACAGCAGGAAGGTGTAGCGGGAAGCTTGTGCACAGGCTGTGGACAAGTTCTCCAGATTCCAGTTCTGGCCCTGGAGCATCCCCATCTCGACCAAGTGGAGCGCGTGCACGGGCAGCCACAGGTTCTCGACCTCCGGCGGGAAGATCTCGAAGGTGAGGGTGTCGTTCGCGACCGCCGCCACGTCCCGCGCGTGGAACCACTCGGGCGTGCGCAGCGAGAGTCCCGGTGACGGATGCCCGTACGCCTGCTTGTCGCCCGCGAGGTAGACCTGGATCTGCCCCGTGCGTACGAGCACGATGTCGCCCGCGCCGACCGTGACGCCTCCGAACTCCGCGGCCTCGTCCAGGTCGTCCGGGGTGACGGCGTGGTCACCGGGCAGCCGGTCGAGCCCTTTGGCGCGCGCGACATCGAGCAGGACGCCGCGCGAGACGACGTGCGGCACCTTGTCGATGCCGCTGAACCGGGCCCGCGTGTGGGCGGTGATGCTGTCCGCGGGGCGGCCGTTGTAGATCTTGCCCGAGTGGGAGGCGTGTGTGAGGGCGTCCCAGTGGGTGGCTGTCTGAAGGCCCATCGTCACCGCGTCGTCGCTGGTGGCGACCGTGCCGGGGCCGAACAGCTCCTGGTTGATCTGCACCATGGTGTGCAGGGGGTTCACGCGGCCCGGGATCAGACCCGTCTGCACGCCGTCCTCCTTGAGCGGGAGCGCGAGCGGGACGCGGTGGCCGGAGCGGACCTCGGCGGCGGCCGCGCGGACGACGTCGTCCGTGACGAGGTTGAGCGTGCCGAGCTCGTCGTCGGCGCCCCAGCGCCCCCAGTTGTTGACGCGCTTGGCGATGTCATGGAACTCCGGGGGCAGTGACATGGTCCCTCCCTGGGTCTTGTCTTCCGCCGTCTGACGGGCCATAGAATCTAACGGTCCGTCAGAAACCGCGGGAAGGGGCCGGCGTGGGGAACTTCTTGGCAGGCAAGGTGGTGGCCGTGACCGGCGCCGGGCGCGGTATCGGCAGGGCCGTCGCGCTCGCCGCCGCGGCCGAGGGCGCGAAGGTCGTCGTCAACGACTACGGCGTCTCCATGGAGGGCGCCGAGCCGACCAGCGCGGTGGCCGACGCGGTCGTCAAGGAGATCGAGGCGGCGGGCGGGGACGCCGTCGCCGTCGCCGACGACATCTCGACCATGGCCGGCGGACAGCGGATCGTCGACGTCGCGCTCGCCGAGTACGGGCGCGTCGACGGAGTGGTGTGCGTCGCCGGGATCCTGCGCGAACGGATGCTGTTCAACATGTCCGAGGAGGAGTGGGATCCGGTCGTCGCCACGCATCTGAAGGGCACCTTCACCGTCTTCCGTGCCGCGTCGGCGGTGATGCGGAAGCAGGGCTCGGGCACCTTGATCGGCTTCACCAGCGGCAACCACCAGGGCTCCGTCGCCCAGGCCAACTACAGCGCCGCGAAAGGCGGGATCATCTCGCTGGTGCGGAGTGCGGCCCTGGGGCTGCACAAGTACGGGGTGACGGCCAACGCGGTCGCGCCCGTCGCGCGTACGCGGATGTCCGCGAACGTACCGATGGAGCTGACGGAGATCGGGGACCCGGAGGACGTCGCCGCGCTGGTCGTCTATCTGCTGAGCGACCGGGCGCGCGAGGAGGAGATCACCGGGCAGGTCTACACGATCGCCGGCCCCAAGATCGCCGTATGGGCGCAGCCGCGTGAGCTGCGCGCCGGGTACGCCGAAGGGGCGTGGACCCCGGAGCGGATCGCGGAGTTCCTGCCGGGGACGGTGGGCACCGACCCGATGCCGATGCTGGCGCGGCTGGAGGCGATGGCGAAGGCGGCGGCCGACAAGAAACGCCCGAACGCGTAGGGGCGGGGCCGTGGATTTCGGGTTCGGGCCCGAGGACGAGGAGTTCCGCGCGGAGGCGCGGGCCTGGCTCGCGGAGCACCTGACCGGTACGTTCGCCGCCGCGGTGGGGCGGGGCGGTCCCGGCAGCGAGCACGAGGGCGGGGCGGTCCGGCGGGCCTGGGAGCGGGAGTTGGGGAAGGGGGGATGGATCGGGCTGGGATGGGATTCGGGTTCAGACATCGGCTTGGGCACGGGGGCGGGTGCGGGTGCGTACGGCAATCGGACGGCCACGCTGACCCAGCAGGTCGTCTGGGCGGAGGAGTACGCGCGGGCCGGGGCGCCCGGTCGGTACGGGCACATCGGGGAGAACCTCCTCGCGCCCACCCTGCTGGCGTACGGGAACCAGGAGCAGCGCGACGAGTTCCTGCCGCCGATCGCCCGGGGCGAGGCGCTGTGGTGCCAGGGGTACAGCGAGCCCGGGGCGGGGTCCGACCTGGCGGGCGTGCGGACGCGGGCGGTGCGGGACGGGACGGGGTTCCGGGTCAGCGGGCAGAAGATCTGGACGTCGCTGGCGCGGGAGGCCGACTGGTGCTTCGTGCTGGCGCGGACGGAGGAGGGCTCCCGGGGGCACCACGGCCTGTCGTTCCTGCTGGTGCCGATGGATCAGCCGGGGCAGATCGAGGTACGGCCCATCCGGCAGCTCACCGGCACGAGCGAGTTCAACGAAGTCTTCTTCGACGGGGCACGCGCGCGTGCCGGGCATGTGGTCGGCGGCGTGGGCCATGGCTGGCGGGTCGCGATGGGGCTGCTCGGTTTCGAGCGGGGCGTGTCCACGCTCGTGCAGCAGATCGGGTTCGCGGAGGAGCTGGCGGGGGTGGTGCGGGAGGCCGTGGCGGGCGGGGGTGCGGGCGATCCCGTGGTGCGCGAGCGGATCGTGCGGCGGTGGGCCGAGTTGCGGGTGATGCGGTGGAACGCGTTGCGGACGCTGGGTGGTTCGGGCGGCCCGGGGGCGCCCAGCGTGGCCAAGCTGTTGTGGGGGCGGTGGCATCAGCGGCTCGGGGAGCTGGCGATGGAGGTGCGGGGGGTCGCGGCCGCGGCGGGGCCGCGGGACTGGTCCCCGGAGGCGCCCTACGAACTCGACTCCGCCCAGCGCCTCTTCCTCTTCAGCCGCGCCGACACCATCTACGGCGGGTCGGACGAGATCCAGCGGAACATCATCGCCGAGCGGGTGCTCGGTCTGCCGAGAGAGGCCAAGGGGCCTCGTGAGGGGCGTGCGTGATGCGGGGTGTGGTGTTCGACGGGGCGCGGGCCGAGGTCGTCGACGACTTGGAGATACGGGGCCCGGGGCCCGGGGAGGTGCTGGTCGCGGTGGCGGCGGCCGGGCTGTGCCACAGCGATCTGTCGGTGATCGACGGGACCATTCCGTTTCCGTCGCCGGTGGTGCTCGGGCATGAAGGGGCGGGGGTCGTGGAGGCGGTGGGGCCGGGGGTGGCACATGTGGTGCCCGGGGATCATGTGGCTCTCTCCACGATCGCCAACTGTGGGACCTGCGGGGAGTGTCATCGGGGGCGGCCGACGATGTGCCGGCGGGCCATCGGGATGCCGGAGCAGCCGTTCTCCCGGGGCGGGGAGCCGGTGTACCAGTTCGCGGCGAACTCCGCCTTCGCGGAACGGACCGTCGTCAAGGCGGTCCAGGCCGTGAAGATCCCGGACGATGTCCCGCTGACGTCGGCGGCGCTGATCGGGTGTGCCGTGGTGACGGGCGTGGGGGCCGCGCTCAACCGCGCCCGGGTCGGGCGGGGGGACTCGGTGGTGGTGATCGGCGCGGGCGGGATCGGGCTCAATGTGCTTCAGGGGGCGCGGATCGCGGGCGCGGGCACGGTGGTGGCGGTCGACGCGAATCCGGAGAAGGAGGGGGTGGCGCGGAGGTTCGGGGCGACGCACTTCCTGCCCTCCACGGAGGGCGTCCGGGATGTGCTGCCGGACGGGGCGGACCACGCGTTCGAGTGTGTGGGGCGGGTGGAGCTGGTGCGGGAGGCGGTGGACCTGCTGGACCGGCACGGGCAGGCGGTGCTCCTTGGGATGCCGGGGGCCACGGCTGAGGCGTCGTTCGTGGTCGCGTCGATGTTCCTGGACAAGTCGATCCTCGGCTGCCGGTACGGGAGTTCACGCCCACAGCGCGATTTCGCGCTGTACGCGGAGCTGTACCGCAGCGGCCGGCTCCTCCTGGACGAGCTGGTGACGGCGACGTATCCCCTGGAGGACTTCGCGAAGGCGGCGGCTGACGCGGGGGCGGGGAGGGTGGCGCGGGGGGTTCTGACGTTCTGACGCGGCGGGCGGGCGCGGGCTGGGGTCCGCGCCTGGTGTTCGTCTGTGGGGCGGTGCGCTGGGCGCCTGGGTGCGGGGCTGCGCCTTCTGCTCGTCTGTGGGGCGGGGCCGCGGGGGTATGTGCGTACTCGCCATCCCTGCGCCGCGCCTCAAGTCCAAAGGCGCTATTGCTGGCTCGGTGCTCCGTTCGCACATACCCCCACGTCCCCTCGGGAGCGCGTGCGCCTGCCCGGCCGGTGGGGGTCGCTGCGCCCCCTTACCCCCGCAGGACGTCGCGGGCCACACCCACCCATTCGCCCTTACTTGCGCTGGACGTCGCGGGCCACACCCACCCATTCGCCCTTACTTGCGCTGGGCGTCGCGGGGGAGGCCCGCCCACCCCGCCCCTACTCCCGCGGGACGTCGCGGGGCAAACGGGTGGGTGGGTGGGGAACATCCGCCGCGGAGCGGCGGGCTTGGGGTTTCTGGCGGTTAATGGGAGGTGGCGGAGGGGGACGGGTGGTTAGCGTCGGGGGATGGGTTATCGGGAGGTCGTCACAGGGGGCGTCGCGCGGTGGGCAGTTGTGGCGGTGGGCGCGCGGATGCCCGTGGCGGCCGCGCCCCTCGCCCTCGTGTTCCTCGTCCGGGAGCGCCCGGGCGGCTACGTCCTGGGCGCGGCGCTCGCCGCCGCGTACGTCGTGGGGGAGATCATCGGTGCTCCCCTGCTCGGCATGCGGATACGGGCCGAAAGAGCGCGTCCACAGCTGGCTGTGGGACTCGCCGTGGGGGCCCTCGCCTTCGCGGGCCTCGGCGCCCTCCCGGACGCGCACCCCGCCGTGCTCGGCGGTCTCGCCTTCCTCGCGGGCGCCGGACCCGCCGCAGCCCCGGGCGGCCTGCGCGCGCTGCTGACGGGCCTCGTGCCGGCGCGGGCCGTCGCGCAGGCGCTGGCGGTCGAGTCGATGCTGACCTTCGGGATCTGGGCGGTCGCGCCGGCCGCCGTCACCGGACTCGCGCTGGGGGTCTCCCCCGTACTGCCGTTGCTGTTGGCAGGGTTGCTGATGGCCGCGTCCGTGGCCGGGCTGTGGATGCTGCCCGCGGGGTGGGAGTCGGACGTGGACGACCGGGGCGGCGAGTCCATGGCGCGGATTCTCGTCCGGGCCTGGCCCGTCTTCGTGACGGGTGCGGCCAGCCTGTCGATGCTGGCGCTCGCGGAGCTGGTGCTGCCCGCCCTGCTGGAGCAGCGCGGGATCGCCGTCGGGTGGGCGGGACCGCTGCTCGCGGGCCTCGCGGTGGGGTCGGCCGTCGGGTCGTTCGTGTACGGGCTGCGGCGGTGGCCGGGGCGGCTGCGGACGCAGAGCATGGTGTTGATGTCCGGCCTCTGCGGATGTCTGGGGCTGGTCGCCGTGGTGCCGGGGGTCGGCTGGATGCTCGGCGTGCTCGTGGTCGCCGGGGTGTTGCAGGCCGGTGCCATGCTGACCCGGAACCTGTCGCTGCGCGAGCTGCTGCCGCCGAGCGCGCTCGCCGCGGGCTACTCGGTGATGTACGCGGCCGTGGGCGCCGGCTACGCCGCGAGCGGCTCGCTGGCCGGCGGGCTGTTGAGCGTCGTCCCGCCGTCGACGGCGATCCTGGCGGGCGTGGCGCTCGGTGTCGTACTGACCGTGGTCGGTGTGCTGGGGGAGGCGAAGCCGCTGGCGGAAGGTCGGTCAGGCGGGGGTGACGTCGCGGAAGGTGCGGCGGTAGGCGGTGGGGGTGACTCCGAGCGCGGCCTGTAGGTGCTGGCGCATCGACTGGGCCGTGCCGAAGCCCGCGTCCCGCGCCACCTGGTCGACGGAGAGCTCGGTGGATTCCAGGAGGTGGCGCGCCCGTTCCACGCGCTGCTGCGTCAGCCACTGGCCGGGGCTGATGCCGACCTCCTCACGGAACCGCCGGGTGAACGTGCGGACCGACATCGACTCCTGCTCCGCCATGTCGCGCAGTTGCAGCGGTTGGTCGAGCCGGCCGAGCGCCCACGCCCGTGCCGTCCGCGTCGTCGCCAACTGCGGTTCCGGCAGCGGCCGGTGGATGTACTGCGCCTGACCGCCGTCGCGGTGGGGCGGTACGACGGTGCGGCGGGCCACGTCGTTGGCGACGGCGGTGCCGTGGTCCCTGCGTACGACATGGAGGCAGAGGTCGATGCCCGCGGCCACGCCCGCCGACGTCAGGACGTCGCCGTCGTCGATGAACAGCACGTCCGCGTCCACCCTGACCTTGGGGAAGAGCTGCTGGAAGTGTGCGGCCGACGACCAGTGCGTGGTCGCCGGGCGGCCGTCGAGGAGGCCCGCGGCGGCGAGGATGTAGCCGCCCGTGCAGATGGAGACCAGGCGCGTGCCCGGCCTGACGTGGGCGAGGGCCGCCGACAGTTCCTCGGTGAGGCGGCCCTCCTCGTACACCGGACCCAGTTCGTACGACGCGGGGATCACCACGGTGTCCGCGGTGGCCAGCGACTCCGGGCCGTGTTCGACGAGGATCGCGAAGTCGGCGTCCGTGCGGATCGGGCCCGGCGGACGCACCGAGCACGTCACGACCTCGTACAAGTGCCGCATCTCCGGGGTGCGGGCGCCCTTGAAGATCCGCTGGGGGATGCCCAGTTCGAAGGGGATCACGCCGTCCAGGGCGAGGACGACGACCCGGTGCGCGGCGGGCTCGGGCAGAGAGGCCATGGCCCGATCCTAGCGAATGCTGTCCCTCGGGCCACTCGTTCGGGACGTACCGTTTCCCGATCCTGAATGACGTGACCCAGACAACCGAGACGCCCGCGCGCGACACCCCGCCGGGCGGCACGCCCCGGCGCCGTACCCGTCGTACTCCCCGCATCCACCGCGCGTGGTTCGTCGCCGCCGTCACCTTCGTGACGATCATCGGCGCCGCCGCGTTCCGCTCGCTGCCCGGTCTCCTCTTCGACCCGCTGAACGACGAATTCGGCTGGTCGCGCGGCACGGTCGGGCTCGCGGTCTCCCTCAACCTCGCGCTGTACGGCGTCACCGCGCCGTTCGCCGCCGCGCTCATGGACCGCTACGGCATCCGCAAGGTCGTCGCCGTCGCGCTCGTCGTGATCGCGTGCGGGTCAGGACTGACCGTGTGGATGGACTCCGCCTGGCAGCTGCTGCTCTGCTGGGGTCTGCTCGTCGGGCTCGGCTCGGGCTCGATGGCGCTCGCCTTCGCCGCCACCGTCACCAACCGGTGGTTCACCGAACGCCGCGGTCTGGTCACCGGCATCCTCACCGCCGCCTCCGCGTCCGGCCAGCTGATCTTCCTGCCGCTCCTCTCCTGGATCGTCGAGACGCACGACTGGCGGCCCGCCACCGTGACGGTCGCTCTCGCCGCCCTCGTCGTCGTCCCCTTCGTCTGGCTGCTCCTGCGGGACCACCCCGCCGACGTCGGCCTGAAGCCCTACGGCTCGCAGGAGTTCGTCGCCAAGCCCCCGCCCGTCCCCGGCGCGGCCCGCCGCGCCGTCACGGTCCTCCTCAAGGCCGCCCGCACGGGCCCCTTCTGGCTGCTCGCGGGCACCTTCGCGATCTGCGGCGCCTCGACGAACGGGCTCATCCAGACCCACTTCGTGCCCGCCGCGCACGACGAGCACATGCCCGTCACGGCTGCCGCGTCCCTGCTCGCGGTCATCGGGATCTTCGACATCATCGGGACCGTCGCGTCGGGCTGGTTCACGGACCGCTTCGACGCGCGGCGGCTGCTCGCCGTCTACTACGCGCTGCGCGGCGTCTCGCTGCTCTTCCTGCCGATCCTGCTCGCGCCGACCGTCCACCCGCCGATGATCCTCTTCATCGTCTTCTACGGCCTGGACTGGGTGGCCACCGTCCCGCCGACCCTCGCCCTCTGCCGCGAGCAGTACGGCGACGACAGCGCGATCGTCTTCGGCTGGGTCCTCGCCTCGCACCAGGTGGGCGCCGCCCTGGTCGCGTTCCTCGGGGGCGTGGCGCGGGACGCCTTCGGCTCGTACGACGTGGTCTGGTACGCCTCCGGGGCGCTGTGCGCGGCGGCGGCGCTGATGGCGCTGGTGATCCGGCGGCGTGACTCCGAGCCGACGGCTCTTGCCGTCAGCGGGTGAAGCGGCCGAACGTCCCCCGGTGGAACAGCAGCGGGTCGGCGTCGCCCTCGGCCGCGCCGAGGGCTTCGACCCGGCCCACCACGATGAGGTGGTCGCCGCCCGTGTGGACGGCCTGGATCGTGCAGTCCACCCAGGCCGGCACCCCGGCCAGACGCGGCGAGCCGGAGACCGGCGCCGCGTCGTACGCCACCCCGGCGAACTTGTCGGCGCCGCTCACCGCGAAGGCGCGGCAGAGGTCGCCCTGGTCGGCGCCGAGGATGTTGACGCAGAAGACGCCCGCGCGCGCGATGCGCGGCCACGTCGTCGACGTACGCGCCACCATGAAGGAGACGAGGGGCGGGTCCAGGGAGAGGGAGGCGAAGGACTGGCAGGCGAAGCCGGCGGGGCCGACGGGATTGGTGGGGCCGGTGGGGCCGGTGCTTCCCGTGGCGTGCCCCTCCCCGGCGTCGTGCTCCCCGGTGATGTCCTCCCCGCCGTCGTCCGTGGGCGGGGCCGTGATCACCGTGACCCCCGTCGCGAAGTTCCCGAGCACCCGCCGGAACTCGCTCCGGTCGAGCGGTGCCCGCTCGTCGTCGCCGACCGCGCGCAGCTGAGGGCGGGGTAGCGCCTCGACGGAGGCCGTCGTGGTCCGGGCCCCGACCGACCTGAGGTATCGAACAGCGGTGGCCGCCATCCCTGCGTGTCCCATCACACCGCCCATTGAAGCTGACGGGCCGTCAGATGTGAAGGGCGTGGCTGAATCCCTGCGGACCCACACGTATCTTCAGTCCCATGAAGCGGGGGAGTACGCGCCGGACCTGGGGCGATGCGAATATGCGGGCCGCCGGGGCGGCGTGCGCGGCGCAGCTGCCGGTGGCCGGAGCGGTGGCATTCGTCCTGTCGCTCGACGACGACACGTACGGCGCGGCGGGCGGGCCCGCCATCGGTCTGGCCTGCGTCCTGCTCTTCGCGCCCCTGCTCCTGCCGCTCCTCGGCCTGCTGCACTCGGCCGTGCTCACGCTCCCGGCCTGCTGGCTCGGGCGCCGGGCCGCCGCCCGGTGGGGACGCGGACGGGAGTGGGCCTGGTCGCTCGCCGGTCTGCTGCCGATCGGCGCCGCGTGGGCGGCGCTCTTCGCCGCGCTGGGCGCCCCCTTCCTCCGGCCCGCGCTGTGGATCGCGGCGAGCGGAGTGCTGCCCGCGCTGAACGTCGCGTACTGCCGACGGCGCGAGGAGCGCCTCGGCAGGCCCCTGCGCAAGGTCTGGATCCTCTCCGGAACCGCCTCGCTCGGCGTGTGCACCGCGATCATCGGCGCGGCCGCCCTGGCCACGGCGGCCGGACTCCTCAAGGAGTACGAGCCGCCGCGCCCGACCGTCGCCCAACTGGCAGGTGTCTGGCGGGGCGAGGGAGGCGACCCCGGCCTGCGGCTGTACGAGAGCGGCCGTGCGGAGCTGCGCGGCTGTGACTCCGACGCCTTCTGGACGGTGGGCGTCGACTCCGACCTGGACCGGCCCGCGGTCCTTCTCGAAGGGCGCGACGGGAAGTGCGAGGTGAGCCCTACCTGGGTCATCGGGGGCACGGAGGACGACCTCGAACTCTTCGTGTCCTCGGGGGACCCGGACTCTCCGGATGTCGAGATCTTGCGGAGGGAGTAGGAGCGGGGTCCTGTGTGGGCTGGGGGGCGTGTCAGCGGCCCCGGTACGACGGGGTGCGGCGGTCGACGAAGCCGGCCACGCCCTCGTTGGCGTCCGCCGTGGTCATGTTGATCTCCTGGGCAGCCGCCTCCGCCGCGAAGGCCGTCGCGCGGTCGGAGTCCAGTGAGGCGTTGATGAGTTGCTTGGTCAGGGCGAGGGCGCGGGTGGGTCCGGCCGCGAGCCGTTCCGCCCACTCCCGTGCCGTCTTCTCCAGCTCCTCGGCCGGTACGACGCGGTTGACGAGGCCCAGCCGCTCGGCGTCGGCGGCGGACACGGAGTCCCCGAAGAACATCAGCTCCTTCGCCCGCTGCGGCCCGACGAGGCGGGGCAGCAGATAGGCGCCGCCGCCGTCCGGCACGAGGCCGCGGCGCACGAACACCTCGATGAAGCGTGCCGGTTCGGCGGCGATGACCAGGTCGCAGGCGAGCGCCAGATGGGCGCCGATGCCGGCCGCGGTGCCGTTCACCGCGGCGATCACCGGCTTCTCGCAGTCGAGGACCGCCGCGACGAGCCGCTGCGCGCCCTGCCGGATGGTGCGGGCGACGTCACCGGCCACGCGCTCGGCCGACCCCGACCCCGACCCCGATGCCGGTGCCCCGCGGAGGTCGGCACCCGCGCAGAAACCCTTGCCGGTCGCGGTGATCACGACGGCCCGTACGGCGGGGTCGCCGGAGGCCGCGCCGAGCAGGTTGATGACGCGTTCGCGCTGGTCCGGGGTGAGGGCGTTCAGGGCTTCCGGCCGGTTCAGCGTGATCCACGAGACGGCGTTGTCAGTGGTGTGCCGTATCAATGAGTCGAGGGGTTCGACGGGTCGGGTCCGTGGTTCGGGGGAGGCTGTCATGGGGGAGTGGCTCCGTTGTGTACGGGGGCGGGTGCGGGCGTCGGTCCGGGCGGGGGCACGGGTGTGTGCGTTGGCGCGGACGGTGTGCGGGCGGCTCCGGGCGCGAAGTGCGAGTGAGCTGCCGGGGGCTCTAGCGGCAGACGGCGAGCGCGTCGAGGGCGACGGCTCCCTGCCCGCGCGGCAGCACCATCAGGGGGTTGATGTCCAGCTCCGCGAGGTCGTCACCGAGTTCGAGCGCCATGCGCTGCACCCGCAGCACGACTTCCACGAGCGCGTCGACGTCGGCGGGAGCCGCCCCCCTCACCCCGTCGAGGAGCGCGCGCCCGCGCAGCTCGGACAGCATCGCCTTCGCCTGGTCCTCCCCGAAGGGCGGCACCCGCACGGCCGCGTCCCGCAGCACCTCGACGAGTACGCCGCCGAGCCCGACCGTCACGGTCGGCCCGAAGAGAGCGTCGTGCGTGACGCCGACGACCATCTCGACGCCCGGCTCGACCATCTGGCAGACGAGGATGCCGTCCAGCGGGA
Organism: Streptomyces sp. NPDC030245; assembly: GCF_055572995.1. Lineage (NCBI taxonomy): Bacteria > Bacillati > Actinomycetota > Actinomycetes > Kitasatosporales > Streptomycetaceae > Streptomyces > Streptomyces sp. NPDC030245. The sequence continues at coordinate 283,510 of NZ_JBVICF010000004.1, forward strand.
CGTCCTCGTAGCGCGCGATGTCCGTGAGCTCCCGGTAGGCGTCCCGCACCTGGCTTGCCGAGGTGAGTCCGATCTTCACCAGACCCAGCTCGGTCTTGTGCGCGAGCTGCGGCCCCGACGCCTTCATGACGACCGGGTAGCCGACGAGCCCGGCCGCCCGGACGGCCGCCGCCGCGCTGGTCACCAGCTGCTCCCGCGGCACCCTGATGCCGTACGCGCGCAGCAGCTGCTTCGCCGCGTGCTCGCTGAGCTGCTGGCCGGGCCGCATCAGGGCCTGTGCCTTGCGGAAGGAGGGGGACGGCGTGCGCGGCGCCTCGTCGAAGGGGGAGCGGTAGCCGGTCGTGAAGCGGTGGTGGTCCAGATGCGCGCGCACCGCCGTGATGCAGTTGGCGAAGGTGCGGAAGGTGGCGACGCGCGACGAGCCGAGGAGCGTCCTGCGGTAGGCGTCCTCGGTGCCCACGGGCGAGCCCCACACCACGCACACCAGTTTGTCCGTCTGCTCCGCCGCGTCCACCAGGTCCTGCGCGAGTTTGTCGCTCATCGGCGGGAAGGGCCCGGTGATCGGGCAGATCAGCACCCCCACCTCCGGGTCGTCCAGGATCGCGTCGATGATCTTCCGGCCGCGCCAGTCGCCGACGGGGTGCCCGCCGTTGTCGACGGGGTTGGCGACGTTCAGGTAGTCGGGTATCCACTGGTGCAGCTCCGCCTGCTTGGCGGCGGAGAGGGTGGGCAGGCGGAGCCCGGCCTCCGTCGCCAGGTCCGAGAAGTGCGCGCCCGTGCCGCCCGAGATCGAATAGACGACGACGCCGTCCGCCTTCGGCTCGCGGGCCCGCGCCAGCAGGGTGGCGGTGTCCTGGAGTTCGTCGAGCCCGTCGACGCGGATCACGCCGAACTGCCGCATCGCCGCGTCCACCACCGCGTCGGCGCCGGTCAGTTTGCCGGTGTGTGAGGCGGCCGTGCGGGCGCCGGTCTCGGTGCGGCCGACCTTCACGGCGACGACGGGCACGCCGCGCCGGGCCGCCCGGTCGGCGGCGAGCAGGAAGGCGCGGCCGTCCTTGAGCCCCTCGACGTAACAGGCGATGGCGCCGACCTCGGGCCGTTCGGCGAAGTAGGAGATGAAGTCGGAGGTCTCCAGGTCGGCCTCGTTGCCGGTGGGCGCCCAGTGGGAGAGGCGGACGCCGAGCTCTTGCAGGGCGAAGACGGGGCGGCCCTGGTGGCCGGACTGGGTGATCAGGGCGATGGCGGGTCCTTCGAGATCGTCACGGAAGTGCTCGAAGGCGTTGAGGTTGGTGTTGGGGCCGAGCAGCCTGAGGCCCGAGCGCTGGACGGCGGCGGCGAGGCGGGCCTGGGCGGCGGCGCCCTCCTCCCCGGTCTCGGCGAACCCGGAGGCGAAGGCGACGGCGAAGCGCACCTTCTCCTCGGCGAGTTGCTCGATGACGGGCAGCGGGTCGCCGACCAGGAGTACGGCGAGGTCGACCTGTTCCGGCAGGTCCGTGACGGAAGGGAAGCAGGGGATGCCGAAGACCGACTGACGTGTGGGGTGCACGGGGTGCAGGCGCGCGCCGACCCGCTCGGCCCAGGCGATGAGCTGGCGGGTGATGCCGGTGTTGGGCCGTCCCTCGGCGTCCGAGGCGCCGATGACGGCGACGGAGTTCGGGCGGAAGAAGCGGTCCAGGTCGGGTACGCCGGCGTACAGCGGGCGTCCGCTGACGTCCAGGTCGTCCGCGGTGACGGCCCGGCCGTGGACCGCGCCGGGAGGGAGTTCGCCGCAGGCCACGACATGCGCGCGGCGGGGGTCGGTGGTGAAGGTGCCGTGAGTCGATCCAAGCATCGGTCCGCCCGCTCCTGTGTGACAGCACATACCTGACGCCTAACCTGACGCTTAGTCAGGTTACTGAACTGACGCTCCGTCAGGAACGGGGCTGCACGTAAAGGCTGGGCGGGACGGGGTTCCCCGTCCACGGAAGCGCATATTCCTGACGGTGCCAAGGTCGTGATTTGGCCTCGGGTTGTTCGTGGCTGGTCGCGCAGTTCCCCGCCCCCCTGAAGGCGCCCTTCGGGCGGCCTTACGGGCTAGCGGGATATCGCCTTGGCGATTCTCTGCGCGTCTCGGGAGAGTTCGCGGAGCATGCCGCTGATGGGGTTGGTGAAGCCGGTGAAGTAGAGGTCGGGGGCTTGAGGTGAGGGGCGGGGGCCGTGGGTCGTGGGGCGGCCCCGCGCGTCGAGGATGCCGAGGTGGGCCACCAGGTCTTCGAGGGCGCGGCGGTAGCCGGTCGCCGCGATGACGACGTCGGGGCCGATCCTCGTGCCGTCTTCGAGGACGACCTTGTCGTCCTCGAAGGAGTGCAGGGCGGCGACCGGCTCCACCCGGCCCTTGCGTACCGCGTCGATCAGGCCGACGTCCTGCACCGGGATCGCGCCCTGCTTCACCCGCGAGTACAGGCCCGTGTCGGGGCGCGGCAGCCCGTGCGCGGTGAGGTCGGGGACGCCGAGCCGGGTGATCGGGCGCGCGAGCCGGTCGACGAGGGCGACGGGGAGCCTGCGGCAGAGAATGGCGGAGCGCTGGGCGGGCCAGCCGGCCGTGGAGCGGCGCACGATGTGCGGGGCGGTGCGCACGGCGAGGCGGACCCGGGCGGCGCCGCCCGCCGCGAGGTCGACGGCGATCTCGGCGCCGGTGTTGCCGACGCCGACGACGAGGACGTCCTTGCCGGCGTAGGGGAGGGGGTTGCGGTAGTCGGCGGCGTGCAGGAGTTCGCCGGTGTAGGTGGCGTGGCCGGGCCAGTCCGGGAGGTGAGGGGTGTGGTTGTAGCCGGTGGCGACGACGACCGCGCTGCCGGTGAGTTCACGTCCGCCGGTGGCGTGCAGCAGCCAGCCGGTGCCGTCGGCGGTGCGCTCCAGGCGGGTCACCTCGACCCCGGTGACGATGTCGAGCCGGTGGTGTTCGGCGTACTTCTCCAGGTAGCGGATGACGTCGTCGCGCGCGACCCAGCGGCCGAACGAACGGGGGATGGGCAGTCCGGGCAGGGCGGAGAGGCGGCGGGTCGTGTGCAGGCGGAGCCGGTCGTAGTGGCCGCGCCAGGAGGCACCGACGTGGTCGGACTTCTCCAGGACGACCGCGCGGACGCCGCGTGCGCGCAGGGCTGCCGCGGCGGCGAGCCCGCCGGGTCCGGCGCCGATGACGTACACGGGACGATCCTGCGTGAGCGTAAGCGGAGGGATCGAGTCGGCCATGACTGGAGAGTAACCGCGTGATTACTTGATGGGTGACGGTCAAGTCCGAAACCGGTTGCGAATCGATCACGGGCGATCCGGCAGGGGCATCCCTTGCGTACGCAGTGCCGGGTGCGGTGAACTGACGTACCGTCAGATGGCTATCCCTTTCGTGATCGGACTCCCTGATGAGCGCGGAACAGCGTGTCGAGGCCCGTTTCGATCTTCCCGAGGTCGACGCCTTCACCCGGCCCTACTGGGACGCGGCCGCCGAGGGGCGGTTGCTGATACGCCGCTGCGGGGCGTGCGGCGCGGCGCATCACTATCCGCGTGAGTTCTGCCCGCGCTGCTGGAGCGAGGACGTCTCCTGGGAGCGGGCGAGCGGGCGGGCCACGCTCTACACGTGGTCGGTCGTGCACCGGAACGACCTGCCGCCTTTCGGCGGGCGGGTTCCGTATGTCGCGGCGGTCGTCGAGCTCTACGAGGGGCCCCGGATGATGACGGAGGTCGTGGAGTGCGAGGGGGAGGGGGAGAAGGAGGGGGCGTTGCGGGTTGGGATGGCGGTTGAGGTGACGTTCCGGGAGGTGAAGGAGGGCCTGGTGGTTCCTGTGTTTCGGCCGTGCCGGGCTTAATTCGGAGGCGCGTGCGAAGGGCGCGGGGGAGCATGGGTCATGCCTTCAGAGACTTCTTCGGCCGCCGCGTCTGCCGCGCAGGTATCTGTGCCCTCGACGCCCTCGACGCCCTCGACGCCCTCGACGCCCTCGACGCCCTCGACGCCTCCGGACCCGTCGCCGCCCGGCGTCTGGCGGTTGACCAGTGACCTCGATGAATTCCTCGACCGGGGTGGAGCATTCCTGCGTGCCGAGCCCGCCCTGCACACGGTGCTGCTCAGTGTGACCGAAACTCTGCGGGTGCGGGGGCTTCAGGCGTACGGGGAGGGGGCGCCCCTCTTCGGTACGTACGCCGATGCCGACGGCACCGTCCGTGGGGCCTTCCTGCGGACCCCTCCGCACCGCGTCTCCGTCAGCCCCGTCGGCCCCGAGGCCGCCGACTCGCTCGCCCGGCTCCTCGCCGACGTCAGCCCGGACCTGCCCGGTATCGCGGCCGAGGGCGTCACCGCGGAGACGTTCTCCCGGGCCTGGGGGAAGCACACCGGAGCCGCCGCCGCCCTCACCAGGCGCCAGCGCCTGTACCGGCTCGGCGACCTGACCCCGCCCGAACCCGCACCGCCGGGCCGGGCCCGCGTCGCCACCGCGGCGGACCGGGACCTGCTCGCCCGCTGGCACGACGAGTTCGGCGAGGCCATGGGCGAACGTGCCGGGACGGAGGCCGGGGAGTGGGCCGACTCCCGTATCGCCTACGGCGGCGTCACCCTCTGGGAAACCCCCGACGGCACCCCCGTCGCCATGGCCGGCGTCACCCGGCGAGTGGCGGGGCAGGTCCGCGTCGCCCCCGTCTACACCCCGGCCGAACTGCGCGGCCGCGGTTACGCGGGCGCCGCCACCGTCGCGGTCACCCGCGCCGCCCTCGACGCGGGCGCGGCCGAGGTGCTGCTCTTCACGGACCTCGCCAACCCCACCAGCAACGGCCTCTACCAGCGCATCGGATACCGGCCCGCCGGGGACTTCGCCCAGTGGGACTTCACGGCCACAACAGCTCCCTGACCCACGCCGGGCCGCCGTCCTCCTTCCGGTACCGCAGCCGCAGGTGGCGGCGGCGCGCGTCGCCCTGGAAGAACTCCGCCTCCACGGGGTCCAGGACGTACAGCGTCCACGTCGGTGAGTCCGCGTCCGGCTCCGCCTGCGCCCGCTCCCACGCGGCGGCGGACGACCGCTCCAACTCCTCGTACGAGGGAAGGATCTCGCTCTGCCGGCCCACCAGCGCCGCCGCGAGCGCGCCGGTCGACCGGGCGTGCAGGTCGGCGAGGCTCTCGGCGTGCGGGGCCGTCGTGACGCGGCCCCTGATCCGGATCTGCCGGCCCTGCGCCGCCCAGTAGAAGTGCAGGGCGGCCTCCGGGCGGGCCGCGAGCTGGCGGCCCTTCGCGCTGCTCGCGTGCGTGGCGAAGTGCCAGCCGCGCTCGTCGGCGTCGTGCAGCATCACGGTCCGTACGTCAGGACCGCCGTCCTCCGCGACCGTCGCCAGCTGCATGGTGTGCGGCTCGGACTGCCCGGCGTCCACCGCCTCCGCGAACCACCCGTGGAAGAGGGGCAGCGGCTCGGCCGGGGCGAGTGACGGGTCGTGTGCCGCGTCGAAGGCGGGGAGCTCGGTGTCCCAGACCTTCTGCGAGCGGAGCAGCGTACGGAAGGTCTCCTGCTGTGGCGCGGGTGAAGTCATGGGTCGATTGTGGCGCGGACCGTCCCGCCTCTTCTCGCTCCGGTCACTCCGGTTCACCGACCAGCTGTGCCATCAGTACGCCGTGCAGCAGCTCGCCGTCCACGAACACGCCCAGCCGTGGCGGTCCGCACCGCCAGCTCAAGGGGTACGTGTTGCCGTACGGCGCCGGGACACCGACGTACTGGTCCCGTGCGGCGGGCCCGAGACATGTGGCCCCTGGTGGCCAGTCGAAGTCCTTGCTCGTCCCCGGCGCGAGCAGGAAGTAGTTCCAGCGGCCCCCGGCCACCTCGCGGATCACGGGCCCGGGGTCGCCCTCCGTGAGCGTGGCGAGGTGGTGCAGGACGGCCTCCCCGCGTACGCCTCTGACCCGGATGGCTTCGAAGTGCACGCCCGTGAGTCGAAGTTGGTGGCCGGAGGCAGGTACCCAATCAGGGGTGAGTTCGCTCGTCATGACTACGAGGTTCGGGGTGACTGCGTAGCGTGACCAGAGGCGCAGGGGACACATCGGCAAGGCGTGGAGAGGGCGGTGGCGTTGTGGTGATGAGTGAGAAGACGACGACCGAGCGGGCGGACGCGGCTGTCCCCTCCCCGGCGCGGAGGCTGGTGGGCGGCCTGCTCCGGAACTTCCGCGAGCGGTCCGGGCTGTCCAGGAAGGACGTCGCCGGGCGGCTCTTGGTCTCGGAGTCCCTGGCGGGTGCGTATGAGCGGGCGGAGCGCATCCCGACGTCCACCTACTTGGACGACGCGGACTCGGTGCTGGATGCGCGGGGCGCGCTGAAGTCGTGCATTCCGCTGATGGAGGAGGAGAAGTACCCGCCCACTTATGTGGGGTGGGTACGGCTTCAGAAGTCGGCGGCCAGTTTCAGTGGATACGAAATCATGGTCTTCCCGGGACTGTTGCAGACCGAGGACTACATCCGGGCCCTGTACGAGGAGCGCGTGCCGCAGCTGACCGAGGGCGAGATCGGGAAGAACGTGGTGGCGCGGCTGGAGCGACAAGCGGTGCTGACCCGTACCCCGCCGCCCATGATCGGATACGTCATCGAAGAATCCGTACTCAGGCGCCCTATCGGTGGCCGGGAGGTTCTGCGGAAACAGTTGCTGCATGTGCTGGAGTGCGTGCGCACCCTGCATCACCTGAAGGTGCAAGTGATGCCGACGGAAACCCGGGAGCATGCGGGAGTCCACGGGGCGATCCAACTGCTGAGCACGCCCGAAGGCCGTAACTTCTCCTACGACGAAGGGCAGATCGCCGGTAGGTTGATCTCAAAGCCACAAGAGGTCAATCAACTCATCGACCGCTTCGGCGCCTTGCGGGCGCAGGCACTTACGCCACGGGCATCTGCGGAACTGATCGAGAGAATGGCGGGACAGCTATGAACGCCGAGCTGGCGTGGTTCAAGAGCAGCTACAGCAGCAATGAGGGCGGCACGTGCATCGAAGTCGCCTACACCTGGCGCAAGTCGAGCTACAGCAGCAACGAGGGCGGCGAGTGCGTCGAGGTAGCCACCTGCCCCCACGCCATCCACATCCGCGACTCCAAGACCGCCCACGAGGGCGGGCCCACCTTCACGGTCACGCCCACCGCATGGGAGACGTTCCTGCGGTCAGCGCCCGAGTACGACCGTCCCTGACGAGCAGAACCACCCGCCCGTCCCTGACGCCACTGCCAGTTCGGGCAGGGTGCCGTCAGGGCGGCGGACCTGGCCGTCGCCCGCCTGCCCCCTGAGCTGACGTACCGCCTCGACCAGCAGGAAAAGGCCACGCATGCCCGGGTGTTGGGCGGAGAGGCCGCCACCGTCCGTGTTCGTGGGCAGGCCACCGTCCCGGAGCAGGCGGCCCTTCTCCACGAAGGGACCGCCCTCGCCCTTCTCGCAGAAGCCGAGGTCTTCCAGGGTCACGAGGGTCATGTACGTGAAGGCGTCATAGATCTCGGCCACGTCGATCTCGCCCGGCGTGACCCCCGCCCGCTCGAAGGCGAGACGGCCGCTGACCGCCGCCGGGGAGACCGTGAAGTCGTCCCACTCGGACATCGTCGTGTGCGAGACGTGCTCGCCGGCGCCGAGCACCCACACGGGCTCGGACGCGCAGTCCGCCACGTACTCCTCGGCCACGAGCAGCACGGCCGCGCCGCCGTCGGACCGAATGCAGCAGTGCAGCTTCGTGAAGGGGTCGGCGATCATCGGGCCGTCCAAGACCTCGTCGACCGTGATCGGGGTGCGGAACATCGCGTCGGGGTTGGTGGCCGCGTTCGCCCGCGCCTGGACGGCGACGGAGGCGAGCTGTTCCGGTGTCGTGCCGTACTCGTGCATGTGGCGGCGCGCGGCCATGGCGTACTTGGCGATCAGGGAGTGCCCGTATGGGACTTCGAACTGGAGGGGGCCGCGCGCGCCGAAGGAGAGGTTCGACGTACGGCGGCGTGCCTTGATGTCGGCGCGGGCCGTGGAGCCGTAGACGAGGAGGACGGCGTTGGCGTGGCCCGCCGCTATCGCATCCGTCGCGTGCGCGGCCATGACTTCCCAGGTGGCGCCGCCGACCGACGTCGAGTCCACCCAGCGGGGGCGGAGCCCCAGGTACTCGGCGACCTCGACCGGTGCCAGTGTGCCCAGGCCCGCCGACGCGATGCCGTCGATGACGTCGCGGGCGAGGCCGGAGTCGGCGAGGGCGCGGCGGGCCGCCTGGGCGTGCAGGGCGTAGGGCGTCGCCTCGTCGACCCGGCCGCAGTCCGAGAGCGCGACACCGACGACGGCGACCTTGCGGGCGGAGCCGGAACGGGGGGAAGGAGACATGGGAACTGACGGTACATCAGATCCACCCTCAGCAAGGAGAATCCGATCGCAGTCCACACTCTGTGCATATCGGCGCCACCGCCCTAACATGACGCCCCGTCAGATCTGGAACCCGGGCCGCCGCGCCCGGGGCCCCCGGGGAGGAGCCTGCCGATGGACGCCGCCTTCAGCGCGGAACAGGGCGAGATCCGCCGCACCCTTCGCGAAGTCGTCACCAAGCGGTGCGGGCCCGACGAGGTCAGGGCCGCCGTGCGTACGCCGGACGGGCACGACGCCGCCCTGTGGAGCGCCCTCGCCGAACAGCTCGGGCTGCCCGGCCTCGCTCTCCCCACCGCGTACGGGGGTGTCGGCTGCACCTCCGCCGAGCTCGCCCTCGGCTGCGAGGAGCTGGGGCGGGCCCTCGCGCCCACGCCGCTCCTCGCCACCGCCGTGCTCGCCGCCCCACTGGTCCTCACGCTCGGCACCGACGAGCAGCGTGCCGCGCTCCTGCCCCGCATCGCGGCCGGTGAGCTGACCGCCGCCCTCGCCGTTCCGGGCACGGGGCTCGCCACGGCGCTCGGGCTCGTCGGCGACAACCGCGGCGACTGGGCGGGCGGCGGGCGTGCGGGCGGTGTGCAGGCGCGGCTCGCCGACGGGGTGTGGCGGCTGTACGGGCAGGCCGAGCAGGTCATCGACGGGCACAGCGCGGGGCTGCTCGTGGTCGCCGCGCACACGGGCGGCTTCGCACGGTCCCGCACGCTCCTCTTCCTCGTACGGGAGGGAGCGCCCGGCATGGTGCGGGCCCGGCAGACCTCCCTCGACGAGACACGCACGCAGGCCCGCGTGGAACTGCGGGACGTGGGGGGCGAGTTGCTGGGCGTCGACGAGGCCGATGTGCCGGCCGCGCTCGGGGCGGTCGGGGACGTCGCGGCCACCGTCGTCGCCGCCGAGGCCGTCGGCGCCGCGGAACGAGCCCTGGAACGTACCGTCGAATACGTACAGCAGCGGGAGCAGTTCGGGCGGGCGATCGGCTCCTTCCAGGCGGTCAAGCACCGCCTGGCCGACGTGTACGTGCAGGTGCAGGCGGCGCGGTCGGCCGCCTACTACGCGGCGTGGGCGGCGGGCGCGGAGGCCGCCGGGTTCGGCGGGCAGGGCGCCGAGCGGGCCGGGGGGCTCGCGCTCGCGCAGGCGCTCGACGCGCTGCGGACCGCCGCGTCCGAAGCGGTGCAGCTGCACGGCGGGATCGGCTTCACCTGGGAGCACGAGGCGCACCTGTACTTCAAGCGGGCGTCCAGTGACGAACTGCTCTTCGGGCCGGTGCACCGGCTGCGGGCGCGTGCGGCTGACCGGGCCGGGCTTTTCGAACCCGCCGAACCCGCCGAACCCGCCGAGGCCGCCGAGGCCACCGAGGCCGGGGAGGTCACCGAGCCCGCCGAGACCGCGGAGGCCGTCTGATGTCGGCGGGGCTGCGGCTGGTGCAGAAGGTGTCGTCCACGCGGACCTTCGCGAGGATCGCGCCGCACTTCATCCCGGCCATGGACCGGGCCGTGCACCGCGTCACCCGCGGCAAGGTGCTGCTCAGCGCGCGGATGCTGCCCGGTGTCATCCTGACGGCGCGCGGTGCGAAGAGCGGGCTGGTGAGGCGTACGCCTCTGGCCTGCATGCCGGAGGGGGACGGGGAAGGCGGCGGGAGCTGGGTGCTGGTCGGGTCCAACTTCGGGCGTCCCGGGCACCCCGCCTGGACCGCCAATCTCCTCGCCCACCCCGACGCCGAGGTGAACTGGCGTGGCACGGACATCCCGGTGCGGGCGCGGCTGCTCACGGGTGAGGAGCGGGCGGCGGCCTGGGAGGCCGCGCTGCGGTTCTGGCCGCCCTACGCCGCGTACCAGTCCCGGATCGACCGCGAGATCCGCCTGTTCCGCCTGACTCGCCGCTGACGGCGCCTTGGGAGGGGAGAGGGGCCGCCCCCGAAACCACAGTGGCGGACCACCCAAGGTGATCCGCCACTGGCTGACAGGAAGGAAAGGGCTACTTCGTCGGCTTTTTGCCGGTGACGCCCAGATGCACCAGCATCGCCAGGTTCGGCTTCAGGTCGTTCTGCTTGACGCCCCACGTCTGGAAGCCCCGCTGGTGGGAGGCGACCGCCGCGAGCATCGCGACCAGGGAGCCCGCCATGGCCGCCGGGTTGACGTCCTTGTCGACCTTGCCCTTGGTCTGGAGCTCCTTGACGGTGTCCGTAAGGGAGTTGTTGACCGAGTTGAGGATCTTCATCCTGATTTTGTAGAAGCGCTTGTCGCCTTCCGCGGCGCCCAGGTCGACGACCCGGAGGATCGCGTCGTTCTTGCGCCAGAAGTCGAGGAAGCCGTCGACCAGGTCCTGGGAGGTCTGCCAGCCGGCCTTGCCGACCCAGGAGCGCCCGTCGAGCAGCTGGGTCAACTCGGCGCCCTCGGCGGCCATTTGCTCCGCGATCTCCAGGACGGCGCCCTCGACATCGGGGAAGTACTGGTAGAAGGTCGCTGGTGAAGTCCCCGCCTTCCGGGCGACGTCGATGACTTTGACGTCCCGGTAGGGCGAGGAGCTGAGCATCTCGCTGAGGCAGTCGAGCAGCTTCTGTCGCGTCGCCTGACCGCGCCGACCGGCCACGCGGCCGTCGACGGTACGTACCTGTCCTGTCATGCCGTCAGCTTACCGAGGGGTGATCGGAGCGCGATTCGGCCGAGTGCAAATGGGGTTGGGGCGCGTGAGCGCGGCGCGGGGCGCACCCCGTCGCACCCGGACGCCCACCCCCGCGAATCGGCCAAGTGTTCGGATTCTGGCGGTGCGGGGGCCGGGGCGGGCGGTTAGCTTGGCTGACATGGACTACGCGGACCGGGAGACAGGGGGCAGCCACCGGTACACCGGGGGCGAGTACGCCGAGGGCGTGCCCTGCTGGGTCGACGCGACGCTCCCCGACGTCGAGGGCGGCAAGCGGTTCTACGGTGAGCTCTTCGGGTGGACTTTCGACCGGTTCCCGGGACCGGAGGACGAGCGCCACGCCCAGGCGTACAGCGACGGCCTGCCCGTCGCCGCCCTCGCCCCCAAGGCCGACGGCCGCATGCCCACCGTATGGACGGTGTATCTGGCCACCCCCGACGCGGCCGCCCTGGCCGAACGCGTGCGGGACGCGGGCGGCTCCGTGATCACCGAGCCCCGGCAGGTCGGGGCCGCCGGGACCATGGCGCTCGCCGCCGACCCCGAGGGCGCCGTCTTCGGGCTCTGGCAGGCCGGCACGCACCAGGGCTTCGGCAAGCGGCAGCGGCCCGGGTCGTACTGCTGGGCCGAGGTGTACGCACGCGACAAGGACCTGGTCGACCCGTTCTACGAGCGCGCCTTCGGATACGGCGGCTTCGACCTCGACCTCGACGGCGAACAGTTCCGCACCTGGTCGCCCCCGGGCAGCGAGCCGGGGCCCGACACGGCGATCGGTGGCCGCAGCCTGATCCCCGCCGCCGCGGACCCGGCCGCCCGGATGCGCATCCCCGATGAGATGCCCGCCCACTTCCTCGTGTACTTCAATATCGTCGACACCGACGCGACGGCCGCCGCGGTGACCCGCCTCGGCGGCCGCGTCCAGGCGCCGCCCCACGACACCCCGTACGGGCGGATCGCGGTGTGCACGGACAACCAGGGGGCCGCCTTCGCGGTCCTCCAGGACTGACAGGCCCGGGAGTCCGCCATTTTGTCCAAAGACACCCCGATCCCGCCCCGGGTTCGCCAGCGCCGCCCCGGACAGGAAGAATCAGGGTGCGTGCCGCCGTAGCGGCTCGGTGGTGAGACGCTGCACGGGGCTGTCTTCTTCGGCGGCCGCGTACGGGGAGGTGGCAGGGCAAGTGGTGGATCAGCTGACGCAGCACGATCCGAGGCGGATCGGCCCGTTCGAGGTCCTCGGCAGGCTGGGCGCCGGTGGCATGGGCCTGGTCTATCTCGCGCGCTCCGCGTCGGGGCGGCGCGTGGCGATCAAGACGGTGCGGACCGAGCTCGCCGAGGACCAGCTGTTCCGTGTCCGCTTCACGCGCGAGGTCGAGGCGGCCCGCGCCGTGTCCGGTTTCTATACGGCGGCCGTGGTGGACGCCGATCCGCGGGCCGCCGTGCCCTGGCTCGCCACCGCGTACGTCCCCGCGCCCTCCCTCGAAGAAATAGTGAACGAACACGGGCCGCTGCCCACCCAGGCGGTGCGCTGGCTGGCGGCGGGCGTGGCCGAGGCCCTGGAGTCCATCCACGGCGCGGGCCTCGTCCACCGTGACCTCAAGCCGTCGAACGTCCTCGTCGTCGAGGACGGGCCGCGCGTCATCGACTTCGGCATCGCGTCCGGCGTCTCCAACACGCGGCTCACCATGACCAACGTCGCCGTGGGCACCCCCGCCTACATGTCGCCCGAGCAGGCCAAGGACTCCCGCAGCGTGACCGGCGCGAGCGACGTCTTCTCGCTCGGCTCGACGCTCGTCTTCGCCGCCACCGGACACGCGCCGTTCCACGGCGCCAACCCCGTCGAGACCGTCTTCATGCTGCTCAGGGAAGGCCCTGACCTCGCGGGCCTGCCGGACGAGCTGCGCCCCCTCATCGAGTCCTGCATGCAGATGGAGGCCGCGCTGCGGCCCACCCCCGGCGACCTCCAGGCGCAGCTCGCCCCGCACCTCTTCGCCTCCGAGAGCGCCGACAACGACGACAGCGGCACGGCGTCCGCGTGGCTGCCGGAGCGCGCCGTCGCGCTCATCGAGGCCCGCCGCGGCGGCCGCCCGCCCGCCCGGGTCCCCGCGGCCGCCGGACGCAGCACCGGCCGGGGCGCCGCCCCCGCCCCCGCCGCCTCCGCCGTGTCCGCGGCCCCCGCCGCCCCCGTCACCGCACCGCCGCCCCCGCAGCAGCCGCCGCCCGCGCCACCGTCCCGGTCGCCCTTCGGCGGCAGCCCCGACACCGGGCCCGTGCGGCTCGCCGGGGCGAAGGTGCCGATCGGTCCGGGACCGCGCGTGGCCGGCGCCCGCCCGGCCGTCGCGCCCGGCGCCGCCGCGCTCGCCGCCTCCTGGTCGCGGTCCGCGGGCCACCGGCCCCCGGGCAACGGCGCGGAACCGGCGCCCGCGGTCCCGGCGCCCGCCCCGGCCCCGGACGCGGCCTCGACATGGCGGCCGTGGCGCTTCCGGATGTCCAACGACGTCTGGGGCACCCCCGCCGTCGCAGGGAACCTCGTCTACGTGACGTCCTTCGAAGTCCACGCCCTGGACGTCGGCACGGGCCGCCGCAGCTTCAAGACGCGGGACGTCGCCTGGTCCATGGCGGTCGCCGACGGCCGCATCCACGCCTCCGACGGCCCCACGCTCTACGCCCTCGACGGCGCCGACGGCGCCGACCTCTGGCGGCTGCCCACCGACGCCTGGGTGTACTCGCTCCAGGCCGACCGCGGCACCGTCGTGACCGGCACGCGCGGCGGCGGCGTCCAGGCGTGGGAGGCGGCCAACGGCGAGAAGCTCTGGGAGATCACCGGCGCGCAGACCGACTTCGAGACGCCGGAGGCCGGGCCCCTCGTCCTCGACGGCACCGTGTACGTCTGGAAGGACGCACGTCTGCGGGCGCTGGAGGCGCGCACCGGCGACGAACGCTGGTCGTACCCCGTCGGCGACGCGGCCTCCTGCGGCGGCGTGCCGGTGCGGCTCTCCCAGGGCCAGGACGGGTACGTGTACGTGGCCGCGGGCACCCGCGTCCTCGCCATCGACGTGGCGAGCGGGCACGTCCGCTGGCACTTCGAGGCGCCCGCCGCCTTCCTCTGCCCGCCCGCCTTCGCGCCCGGCCCCGCCGTCACGGGCGGCGGCGTGTACCTCGCCGACTACCTCGGCACGGTCTACGCCCTCGACGCGACCGACGGCCGCGACCGCTGGCGCATCGCCACCGAGTCCCGCTCCTCCATCGAGCCCGTCCTCGTCGCGGACGGCCACGTCCACGTGGGCAGCGGCAAGGGGCTCTACACCCTGGACGCCGTCACCGGCACGCCCAAGTGGCGCTTCCAGGCGGGCGGCGAAGTCGTGGGCGCGCCCGTCGTCGCCGACCGCCGCATCCACTTCGGCTCCACGGACCACCTGCTCTACACCCTGAAGGCGGACGACGGCCGCCTCCGCTGGAAGCTGGCCACGGGCGGCGAGATCACCGGTGCGCCCGTGGTGCGGGACGGCGTGGTGTACGCGTGCAGCAAGGACCGGTGCGTGTACGCGCTGGACGCGGAGCGGGGGACGGGGACGTCGCCGAGGGCTTAGCGAGGGGGCTGGTCCGGCTGGTCCGGCTGGTCCGGTGGGGCCTGCCACGGGGCGGGCGGGGCTGTCGGGTAGGGGGCCGTCGGGTAGTCGGTGTTGCCGTACGGGTCCGCGTAGGGCTCTCCGTGGGCGGTGGGCGCCGGTGCCGGTGCCGCGCGGCGTTCGCGGCGCCGGCCCGCCATGAGGGCCGCCGCGAGCAGCAGCGCCAGGCCGCCCGCGAGGGCGAGCAGGACACCCAGGCCGAGTCCCGAGCCGTCCCCCGCGACGGCCAGGCTGCCCTGCGCCTGCCCCTGCCGGACCATCCACAGCACCGTGAAGCCCAGCACGAGCACGCCCGCGAGCGCCACGAGGAGCCGCGACCTCAGCGCCAGACCGATCAGCGTCAGGAGCGCCGCGAAGGCGAACGGCAGGAAGGGGGAGCCGAAGAGCTCCGCCTTCGCGTCGGTGACCCCGCCGCCGGAGAACAGCTCGCCGATGCGGAAGTCACGTCCAAGACGGCCGTCGTACCAGGCTCGGAAGGGGCTCCATACGGCGGCCGTCGCTCCGGCGAGAGCGAGAATCGACCCGAGGACGTTGCGGACCATGAACGGGCCTCCTCGTGGCCTCCTCCTGGGCGTGCGACGCGCTGTGCGCATCCGTACGCGTCTCTCAAGATCGACGCTACGCCGGGTGGGGGGCGCTCGCCATGCGACCGTGACCACGGCCTCCTGACACGGCCCCCCTATCGCGTACGGAAGTCGCCGCCCCGCCGCGGCCGCTCCGCGAACAGCTTCGCCTGGCGGTCCGGCGGCAGGTTCCCCAGGGCGATCAGATGCGGCGCGTGCGCCAGCGCCTGCGCGCGGGCCGCCTCCTTCGCCGACCAGACCGCCCGCACCGTGCCCTGCACCGCTTCCGTGGGGTACGAGGCGATGGTCTCGGCGGCCCGGACCGCCGCCGCGACCGAGCCGCCCGGCGGGGTCAGCTCGGAGACGAGACCGGTCTCGTACGCCCGCCGCGCGGAGACCCGTTCGGCCGTGCCCATCAGCGCCATCCTCGCCACCTCGCCGAACGGCATGCGCTGGGCCAGGTGGATCGTCTCGTACGCGCTGACCATGCCGTACGTGGTGTGCGGGTCGAAGAACGTGGCGTGCTCGTCCGCCACGACGAACTCGGACTCCCCGATGAGGTAGAAGGCGCCGCCGCACGCCATGCCGTTGACGGCGGCGATCACCGGTTTCCACAGGTCGTTCGCCTTCGGGCCGATCGCGATGAGCGGGTCGTCGATCGTGTAGGGGGAGGACGGCTGCGGGACGTCCGCATCGCGGTCGATGCCGGTGCAGAAGGCCTTCTCGCCCGCGCCCGTCACGACGACCGCGCGCACCGTGTCGTCGAACCTGAACCGGCGCCAGGTCGCGGCCAGCTCGCCGGCCGTCCGCACGTCGAGCGCGTTGTGGCGCTCGGGGCGGTCCAGGGTCAGGACCGCCACGCCCGTCTCCTCGTCGACCGCCGTGCGCAGGGCGGCGGCGGCCGGGGTCACGGGCGCTCCAGGAGCCAGCGCGGCACCACGGTCCCGCCCACGTCCGCGAAGACGACCTGCACCTTCGCGCCGATGCGCAGCCGCTCCGGGGCGATGGAGTCCAGCGCGCCGTCGGGCGTCGCGACGAGGTTGCCGACGAGACGGATGCGGGGGGCGTCGGCCAGCTCGACGACGATCGCGTTGTACGGGGCCTGCGCGGCATAGGCGGGGAGGAGGGGTGGGTGCGGGAAGACGTACGACCAGATGCGGCCGCGGCCGCTCATGCGGTGCCAGTCGCTTTCGAAGGACTGGCAGTGGGGGCAGCAGGGTCTGGGCGGGAAGCGGAGTTCGCCGCAGGCGGTGCAGGACTGTATGCGGAGTTCGCCTCGGGCGGCGTAAGCCCAGAAGGGGGCGCCGTCGTCGTCCATCGTTGGTGTCAGGAGGGGGTCGGGTGTCGCGTCTGCCATGTAGTCGTCCCTTGCCGGGTGCGGGTTTGTTTTTGGTTGCTCGCGCAGTTCCCCGCGCCCCTGGAAGGCCCCTGCGGGGCCCCCAGGGCGGTTAGTCGGTCTTCAAGAGCAGCGCCGAGGTCGGGACTCCCTCGCCTGCCGTCACCAGGCATGTCGTTGCGTTCGGGACCTGGGCCGTGGAGGTGCCGCGGAGTTGTTTCACGCCCTCGTTGATGAGGTTGAAGCCGTGGACGTAGGCCTCGCTGAGGCCGCCGCCGCCCGTGTTGATGGGGAGGCGGCCGCCGCTCTCCAGGGCGCCGCCCTCCGTGAAGGCGCCGCCCTCGCCGCGGCCGCAGAAGCCGTAGCCCTCCAGGGAGAGGGGGATGAGCGGCGTGAACGCGTCGTAGATCTGGGCGACGTCGACGTCCTGGGGGCCGAAGTCGGCCTGTTTCCAAAGGTGTCGGGCCGCCGTCCAGGCCGGGCCCGAGAGCGGGTCGTCGTTCCAGTAGTTGACCATGCCGTGGTGCTGGGCGGGCAGGCCCTGGGCGACGGAGTGGACGTAGACGGGGCGTCGGCGGCAGTCGCGGGCCCGTTCGGCGGAGACGACGACGCACGCCAACGCGCCGTCGGTTTCGAGGCAGTTGTCGAAGAGGCAGAGCGGTTCGCTGATCCATCGGGAGTGCATATACATGTCGCGGGTCAGCGGGCGCTCGTACATCATCGCGGCCGGGTTCTGGTTGGCGCGGTTGCGGCAGGCGAGGGCGACGTTGAAGAGGTGGTCGCGGGTCGCTCCGTACTCGTGCATGTAGCGGCGCGCGAGCATCGCGATCTCGTCGACGGGGCGCAGGAGGCCGAAGGGGCGCGTCCACTGGGCGGGGGTGGGGAGCTGGACGGTGGTGTTCTTCCAGGGGCGCGGGCCGCTGCCGCGCTTGCGGGAGCGCCAGGCGACGCCGACGCTCGCCTGACCGGTGGCGATGGCCGAGGCGAGGTGGCCGACCGTGGCGCAGGAACCGCCGCCGCCGTAGCCGACCTTGCTGAAGAAGGTCACGTCGCCGGCGCCGATGGACTTGGCGACCTCGACCTCGTCGGTCTCCTCCATCGTGTACGAGGCGAAGGCGTCGACCTCGGACGGGGCGATGCCGGCGTCGTCGAGCGCGCCGACGATCGCCCGGCACGCCAACTCCTTCTCGGTCTGCGCGAGTCGCTTGGCGAACGGGGTCTGGCCGATCCCGACGATCGCAGTGGCGTCCTTGAGTGAAGCCATGGACAACGGCACCTCCGGCCTGTCGCGAGCGTGTCAAGGCTGCTGACAGCGCGTCAGGCTACAGCTAATCTGACGGTTAGTCAGCTACTGGGTTCTCTGCGGGAGGGGCTTGCGATGCGCGGCGACCTGGAGTGGGGCAGCATCCCGGGACTGGTCCGCGCGGCCGCCGGACGGTACGGCTCGCGGGAGGCGGTCGTCGAGGGCCGCACCCGCGTCTCGTACGCGGAACTGGGCGAGCGCGTGGAGCACGCGGCGGCCGCCTGCATGGCGAGCGGCGTGGAGCCCGGCGACCGCGTCGCCGTCTGGGCGCCCAACACCCTCGACTGGATCGTCTCCGCGCTCGGCGCCGTCTGCGCCGGCGCGGTCCTCGTCCCCCTCAACACCCGCTTCAAGGGCTCCGAAGCCGCGTACGTCCTGGCGCGCAGCCGCGCGAGACTCCTCTTCGTCACCGGCACGTTCCTCGGTACGTCGTACGTCGCCTCGCTGCGCCGCGCGGCGGCCGACGGTACCGGCGAAGGACCGCTGCCGGGCCTGCCGCACCTGGAGGAGGTGGTCGTGCTCGCTGACGACGCCCCGCAGGACTTCCGCACGTGGAAGGAGTTCCTGGCGAGCGGCGACGGGGTGTCCGGCGAGGCGGTCCGTAGGCGGGCGGCCTCCGTCGACGGCTCCGCGCCCTCGGACATCATCTTCACCTCGGGCACGACGGGCCGCCCCAAGGGCGCCGTCATCACCCACGCGCAGACCCTGCGCTGCTACGACGTGTGGAGCGACCTGGCCGGGCTGCGCGAGGGCGACCGCTATCTGATCGTGAACCCGTTCTTCCACACCTTCGGCTACAAGGCAGGGATCATCGCCTGCCTGATGCGGGGCGCGACGATGATCCCGCAGCCGGTCTTCAACGTGGACACCGTCCTCGCCAACGTCGCCGCCGAACGCATCTCGGTCCTGCCGGGCCCGCCCACCCTGCACCAGTCGCTCCTGGACCACCCCGCCCGCGACCAGCACGACCTGTCCGCGCTGCGGCTCGTCGTGACGGGCGCCGCGGTGGTGCCGCTGCGGCTCGTGGAGCGGCTGCGCACGGAGCTGCACATCGCCACCGTCCTCACCGCGTACGGACTCTCCGAGGCGAGCGGGATCGTCACGATGTGCCGCCGCGGCGACCCGCCCGACGTCATCGCGGCGACGTCGGGCCGGGCCATCCCCGACACGGAGGTGCGGGTGGTGGACCCCGCGGGAGAGCCGCTGCCGCCGGGCCGCCCCGGCGAGGTCCTGGTCCGCGGCCACCACGTCATGCGGGGCTACTTCGAGGACCCCGCGGGCACGGCGCAGTGCCTGGCGCCCGACGGCTGGCTGCGCACGGGCGACGTCGGCGTCCTCGACGAGGCCGGGAACCTCCGCATCACGGACCGCATCAAGGACATGTTCATCGTCGGCGGCTTCAACGCGTACCCCGCCGAGATAGAGCAACTTCTGGGTCTGCACCCGCAGGTGGCGGACGTCGCCGTGATCGGGGTGCCCGACCCGCGGCTCGGCGAGGTCGGCAAGGCGTACGTGGTGCGGCGGCCCGGTGCCGTCGTGACGGCGGACGACCTGATCGCGTGGGCGCGCCGCGAGATGGCCAACTACAAGGTGCCGCGGGCGGTGGAATTCGTGGCGGAACTGCCGCGGAACGCGAGCGGGAAGGTGGTCAAGGGCGAGCTGCGGGGCCGGGGCTGAGAGCTCGCGGGCCCTAGTGGGCGCCGGCGGCGATCAGCGCCTCCCGCTCCGCGGCGGCGCACTCCACGCAGAACTCGTTGCCCTCCGGGTCGGTGAGGGTGACCCAGCCCCGGCCGTTGGGCCGCCGGTGGTCCTCGTACAGCTTCGCGCCGAGCGCCAGCAGCCGCTCGACCTCCTCGTCACGGGTGCGGTCCTGCGGCTGGAGGTCGACGTGCAGCCGGTTCTTGAGGGTCTTGGTGTCCGGGACGGTCACGAAGAGCAGCGTGACGCCCTCCGACTCGACCAGGGCCTCCGGGTCGCCGGGGGAGTCGTCGTCGGAGACCTTGCCGCCGAGGACCTCGGCCCAGAAGGTGGCCTGGCGGTAGGCGTCGTGGGAGTCGAACGTGAGATGGCGCACGAGTGAGGTCATGGGCGGCACTATTCGCCGCGGGGGCGGGAGTTGTCCACGGGATTTCGACGGGTGGGGATGCGGTGGGATTTCGAGGTGCGGGGAGGCGGTCGGGGCTCTGCGAAAATTGTCCGATGCACACCGCACGACGCCGGCCCCGCCCTCGCATCCTCTTCGTCACGGACCTCGCCTACGTGGCGAACGGCCGCCGCTACTGCGACGAGGACATCTACCTCACCTCCCGCCTCCGCGAGGACTTCGACCTGGCCCTGTGCCACCCGCTGGACGCGGCGTCCCTGATGGAGACGGACGCCTTCGACACCGTCGTGATCCGCAACAGCGGCCCCGTCCTCCATTACGCGGCGCAGTGGGAGGACTTCACGGCACGCGCGGAGCGTCGCGGTGCGCGCGTCTACAACCAGCTGACCGGCAAGGCCGACATGGCCGGCAAGCAGTACCTGCTCGACCTGACGGCGGCCGGTCACCCCGTGATCCCCACGGTCGACGACCCGCGGGACGTCGGCCGCCTCCCGGACACGGACACGTACGTGGTCAAGCCGAAGGCGGGCGCGGACTCCATAGGCCTGCGGTTCGTGAGCCGCGAGGGCCTCGCCGAACTGCGGCCCGAGTCCGGCATCCTGATCCAGCCGCGCGTCGACTTCACGTACGAGGTCTCGTTCTACTTCGTGGACCACACCTTCCAGTACGCACTGCACGCGCCCGACCCCGCCGAGCGCTGGCGCCTGGAGCGTTACGACCCGACCGGGGCCGACCTGGCCTTCGCCCGCGGCTTCGTCGAGTGGAACACCATCGACCGCGGCATCCAGCGGGTCGACGCGTGCAGGACCCGTGCCGGGGAGCTCCTGCTGGTCGAGCTGGAGGACCTCAACCCCTATCTCTCCCTGGACCTCCTGGACGAACAGACGCGGGACGCGTTCGTGGCGGCACTGAAAAGGTCCCTGGCGGCGTCAGCCGATTGACGCACTGCGACTGGTGCCGCGTCCCGCCTTCCCTCCCGCCGCGGACAGTCCTAGCCTCACAAAGGAGGGAAGCCCGCGGCAGCATGGCAGCGCAGTCGCCACTCTTCCCCGTCCCCGGACCCCGGACGCGTCGTTCTGCCCTTGTCCCCACAGCAAGGAGGTGACGGAAGGGTGTGACGCCGAGAGGGGCCCAGTCCGGTGGCACGGCACCCCTCCTCAGACCTCTCGAAAGCGGGCCGAAGCACGGGCGGCCCGTGGACGCCGGAGCCGTGCCACCGACTCGATCGGCTCCGGTCCGTTGCCCTTCCGGCCCGCACCGACCGGGGCGTTCTCCCGCACACCCCGACGCCGCGAGGGCAGGCGTGCGCCGACACCGGAGGGGAGCTACGGCGTTGGCGCACGCAGGCGGCCACCGTCGGCCCGGCGCTCGGCGCCGCGACGGTGGCCGCCGCCACGGCATGGGGCGCCGGCAGTCCTAACCCCGGGGAGCGACCGGTGTGTGGCTGTCACCTTGAGGCGCGACCGGCGTGTGGCTGTCGCCCTGGGGCGCGACCGGCGCGTGGCTGTCGCTGAGCGGGGCCACCGGCGCGTGGCTGTCGGCCAGAGCGGGGCTCGCGGCACCGCCTGCGGCGGCGGTCGCGATGGCCAGGACGACGAGGACCTTCTTGGCGCGGATCATTCCAACTCCCTTGCATGGTTGAACTTTTGGCTCGTACAGACGCTAGCGGCGAATGGCACAGTTGTTCGCTTGGTGTGATCGGTATCCGCCACCAATAGGCCTGAACCAGACACCGGACATGCGTCGGCCGCGACGGCTCCCCCTCCGCGCCGCCGCGGCCGATCGTTCCCCCGTCAGGAATGCAGCTTCAGGCGTCCTTGGGCGGGGTGGGCAGGTGGCTGTCGCCCTGCGTGGTGATGCCGTCCTTGGGCGGGGCGGGCAGGTGGCTGTCACCCATCGTGGTGATGCCGTCCTTGGGCGGGGCGGGCAGGTGGCTGTCACCCATCGTGGTGAGGTCCTGGTTCTTCTTCTTGTCGTCGCTCATGGCTGACAACTCCCTCAAGTGGCGGTCGCTGGGGCAGAACGCCCGCTCGGCAACTCCCCCGAGGGTCGCCGAACGGGCGTTCCAGGGCCGCTCACCCTATCCGTGGGGCCCAAGCGACCCGTCTGCCCCCCGACGCGACGGATCGATGAGGTAAAGACTGGCAGTCACCCATAAACGTTCGATGAACGTCCCAGATGCTCAGGTCAGGCCACTGCGACGGGGGAGAGGAGGCGGCGCAGTTCGTCGGCCTCGGGCGCCGCTGTCCGCTCGTGAATGGTAAGTGCTTCCCTCCAGCAGGCCCTTGCCCGGTCGATCTGCCCGAGGCTCTGGAGGGACCTGCCGAGAATGGTCAGGACGTTGGCGCGCATCCAGTCGCCTCCGATGCAGCCCGTGGCGAGGGCCTGTTCCGCGTGCTGGGCGGCCTGTGCCGCTCGATGGGCGGAGAGCAGGGCCTCCGCCATGCGGAAATGCGTAGTGCCCTCCCACAAGCGCTGGCGACTCTCCCCGAACACGTCAAGAGCCTTGGTGAACTGCTCAAGAGCGTCCGACTGGCGGCCGGCGTGGCTGAGGGCGATCCCCAGCGCATACCTCGCGTTGGCGAGCCGGAAGGTGAGGCCCAACTCGTCGTAGACCGCCATGCCTTGCTGAGCCATTTCGATGGCGGCAGTGGTGCGCCCCATGAAGACCAGGACACGGGACAGGTTGCAGAGGGCGCTGGCCTCTCCCGGTCGGTTCCCGTCCGCGCGGAAGGCCTCGATGGCCTCGTGGAAATAGCCCTCGCTCGCCGCGTGATGACTCCTGCAATAGGTCACGATGCCCTGCTCGTTGGGAGCGTTGCTCTTGGTCCAGGGGTCGTCGGACTCCCGGCCCAGCTCGGCCGCGCGGTCCGCCTCGGGCGCGGCCTCGTCGAACCGTCCGGTGTTCCCGCGGACCTGGCTGAGGGTGACCCGCGCCCGCCCCTCCGCGTGGGCGTCACCGAGCGCCGCCGCCGCATCCCGTGCCGCACACGTGGCCGACTCGTACCGCAACGAGCTCGCCCCCGACTCCGCCAGGTCCTTGGAGGCCAGCAGCAGGTCCACCGCGCGTCGCAGCGTCCTCGGGCCCAGGGACTGCTGGACGCAGGCCAGGATGCAGGCCGCCTCCGAGTGGAGCCAGTCCAGGGCCTTCGTGTCGTCCGTGAAGTCCTGGCCCGCGTGTTCCGTGGGTTCCAGGTGGTCCACCGTGCGGTCGCCGGGCCGCTCGATCGCGTACACCCGGGCCGCCGAGGCGAGATAGAAGTCCAGGAGGCGGGAGAGCGCCGCGTCGCGTTCGCTGGGGGGCTGTTCGTCGCGCTCGGCGCATGCACGCGCGTAGAGGCGTACGAGGTCGTGGTAGCGGTAGCGGCCCGGCGCCGCGGACTCCACCAGGGAGGTGTCGACCAGGGACTCCAGGAGGTCCTCCGTCTCCTCCAGGGGGAGGTCGAGGACCGCGGCGGCCGCCGCGAGGGAGAGGTCGGGGCCGTCCGCGAGGCCGAGGAGGCGGAAGGCGCGGGCCTGGGCCGGCTCCAGCTGGCCGTAGCCCAGTTCGAACGTCGCCTTGACCGCGAGGTCGCCCGCCTGGAGCTCGTCCAGGCGCCGCCGCTCGTCCGCCAGCTTCGCCGCGAGCGTGGAGACCGTCCACGTGCGGCGCGCCGCCAGGCGGGACGCCGCGATCCGGATGGCGAGCGGCAGGAACCCGCAGGCCGCCACCACGTCCAGGGCGGCCTCGCGCTCCGACGTCACCCGCTCCTCGCCGACGATGCGGGTGAAGAGGAGAAGGGCCTCCTCGGGGGACATCACGTCCAGGTCCACCAGGTGCGCGCCCGCCAGATCCACCATGCGCACCCGGCTCGTCACCAGCGCCGCGCACCCCTCCATACCGGGGAGGAGCGGCCTGACCTGCGCCGCGTCCCTGGCGTTGTCGAGGAGGACGAGGACGCGCCGGCCGTCGAGGACCGAGCGGTAGAGGGCCGCCCGCTCCTCCAGGGAGTCCGGGATCGCCGAGTCGGCCGTGCCGAGGGCGCGCAGGAAGGCGCCGAGGACGGTCTCCGGCTCGGCCGCCCGCGGGCCCGCCCCCTGGAGGTCCACGTACAGCTGGCCGTCGGGGAAGTGGGTGCGCGCGACGTGCGCGACGTGGACGGCCAGTGTCGTCTTGCCGACGCCGCCGATGCCCGCCAGCGCCGACACCGCCATCACGCGGCCCTCGGCGGTGGAGAGGATGTCGCTCAGCTCGTCCACGAAGGAGGCACGGCCCGTGAAGTCGGGGACCGTCGCCGGGAGCTGTGCCGGGCGTACCGCCGTCGTGATCGGTTCCTGGTCGGGGGCGGTCGGCTCGGCGAGGGCGGGGTCGGCCTGGAGGATGCGCTGCTGGAGTTCCTTGAGGCCCGGCCTCGGGTCCACGCCGAGCTCGTCGGCGAGCAGCCGGCGCGTGTCCGCGTACACGGCGAGGGCCTCGGCCTGGCGTCCGCTGCGGTAGAGCGCCAGCATCAGCAGTTCGCGCAGCCGCTCGCGGAGGGGGTGCGCCGCCGTCAGGGCCGTCAGCTCCGACACCGCCTCCGCGTGGCAGCCCTGTTCCAGATCCATGTCGAGGCGGGTCTCGACGAGCTGGAGGCGCCACTCGTCGAGGCGGGTGCGCTGGGTGTCGGCGTACGGACCCGGAACGTTGGCCAGGGGCTCGCCGTCCCAGAGGCCGAGCGCCTTGTTCACCAGCGTGCGCGCCTGGCAGAGGTCGCCGACGCCGCGGGCCTTCTCGGCGGCCGCCCAGAGCTCCTCCGCCATGGCCAGGTCGAGCGCGCCGTCCGCGACCCGGACGGCATAGCCCCCGGCCTCGCTGACGAGCACCCCGGGAGGCAGCACCTTGCGGAGCCGGGACGCGTACGTACGTACCGCTGCCAGTGCCTGCGACGGCGGCTCCTCGCCCCAGAGCGCGTCGATCAGTTCCGACGCCGTGGCCGTGCGGCCGTCCCGCAGCAGGAGGGCCGCGAGCAGCGCCCTCTGCTGGGGGGATCCGGTGTTGAGCTGTTCCGGGCCGTGCCACGCGCGCACCGGTCCGAGCACGCTGAAGCGCGACGTCCGGACCTCGGGGGGGTGCCCCTCGGTCCGCTCCTCGGGGGTGTTCCCCGAGGCCGGACGCCGCTGCTCCGGTACTCGCGGTACATCGACCATCGCTCCCCCTGCCGCCCTGCCGTTCCCAATCATGCCGGTCGCGGGTCTGCCCGCCCGCGGTGGTGCGTGCCCTGCGGTCGTTCGGTCCTGCCCGGTCCGTGGCGCCCGGTTCCGCCCGGTCCGCCGTGCCGGTTCTTGCACCCCGCCAGTTTGCCTTGTCCATGCCGGATGCGTCAGCCGTGGGAGACGGCTCTCACAGGGTCCTCGCACGACATTCCGCATCGCTTTCCCGCCACGGGGCACGGCACCGGCCGGGCGGGCGCCCGGACGGTCGCCACCGCACGAGGAGCTGACGGGGCGTCAGATCGGCGCTACCGTTGCCCTCATGGAGACCATGGAGAGCTCGGAGCCCGTCCAGGAGACCTTCCCGAAGATCATCTCGGTGGACGACCACACGGTCGAACCCCCCGACGTCTGGCGGGACCGGCTCCCGTCCAAGTACCGCGACCGCGGCCCCAGGATCGTCCGCGCGCCCCTGCGGGAAATGTCCTTCCTGGGCGGCAAGTTCGCGCCTGTCATGGGGGAGAAGGGGGAGGAAGGGCCCATCGGGGACTGGTGGATCTACGAGGATCTGCACCGCCCCCTCACCCGCCTCGACACCGCGGTGGGCTACGACAGGGACGAGATCCGGCTCGAAGTCATCACGTACGAGCAGATGCGTCCCGGCTCCTTCTCCGTCCCCGACCGGCTCGCCGACATGGACGTCAACCACGTCCAGTCCGCCCTCTGCTTCCCCACCTTCCCGCGCTTCTGCGGCCAGACGTTCACCGAGGCGAAGGACCGGGAGCTCGGGCTCCTCTCGGTCCAGGCGTACAACGACTGGATGGTGGAGGAATGGTGCGGCCCCGAGGCGCACGGACGCCTCATACCCCTCACCCTCATCCCCCTCTGGGACGCCGAGCTCGCGGCCGCGGAGGTGCGCAGGAACGCCGCGCGCGGGGTGCGGGCGGTCGCCTTCTCCGAGATCCCGCCCCACCTCGGGCTGCCCTCCATCCACACCGACGCGTGGGACCCCTTCCTGCGCGCCTGCGACGAGACCGGCACGGTCGTCGCCATGCACATCGGCTCCTCCAGCAGGATGCCGTCCACGTCGGCGGACGCGCCGCCCGCCGTCGGCTCCACCATCACCTTCGCCAACTGCTGCTTCTCGATGGTCGACTGGCTGATGAGCGGCAAGTTCGAACGCTTCCCGAACCTCAAGGTCATGTACGCGGAGGGGCAGATCGGCTGGATCCCCTACATCCTGGAGCGGGCGGACGTCGTCTGGGAGGAGAACCGGGGGTGGGGCGGGGTCGCCGACAAGGTGACGCGGCCGCCGTCCGAGCTCTTCGCGTCGCACGTCTTCGGGTGCTTCTTCGACGACGCGTTCGGGCTGCTGAACCTCGACTCCATCGGGGTGGGGAACGTCCTGTACGAGACGGACTATCCGCACTCCGACTCCACCTGGCCGAAGTCGCGGGAGGTCGGTGAGAGCCAGATGGGTCACCTGGCTCCCGAGGTCGTCGACCGCATCGTCCGCCGCAATGCGATTGATCTTCTGGGCTTGACGGAGGCAGGCCTCTGGCCCGGGGCGTGAGAGGGGCGCCCCCTCTTGGCTCACTGCCCGGCGCCGCGCCGCCCTGCGGGGGCGGGGGCGGGTGGGTGTGGTTGCCCCGCGCCGCCCCGCGGGGGCAGGGGCGGGTGGGCGGGTCTTCCCCGCGCCGTCCCTCCCGGGTAGGAGCCTCAAGCCCGCCGCTTCGCGGCGGATGTCTCCCACCCACCCACCCGTTTGCCCCGCGCCGTTCTGCGGGAGTAGGGGCGGGTGGGTGGGTGTGCCCCGCGCCGTTCTGCGGGAGTGTGGGCGGGTGGGCGGGTGCGGCCCGTGACGTCCTGCGGAGCAGGGACGGGTGGTGGGGCCTCCGCGGCGGCCGTCGGAATGGGGCGGGTGGGTGGGGTTCCCTGCGGCGGTCCGTTGGGCGGGGACGCAGCCTCCGCCGGCCGGGCCGGGAGGTTTCCGCGACGGCCCCGCGGAGCGGGAGCGCAACCCCCACCGGGCCGGTACCCGCGAGCGCGCCGGAGGGGACGTGGGGGTATGTGCGAACGGAGCAGCGAGCGCACATCGGCGTCTTTGTCCGTGTGCCGCGGCGCAGGGATGGCGAGTACGCACATACCCCCGCGGCCCCGCCCCCAGGCGAGCAGTGGGCGCGGACACAAGCCCCCACCCTCCCCGCCCCCGCGAGGGGTTGTCTGACGAGGCGTCAGGCACCACCATGGCGGCAGCCGTCCACTGACGGGCCGTCAGGTCCAGAGCCAGGGAAAGTGGGGTGCCCGTGCTCCGCTACGGGATGCAGTTGCCGGTCCAGTCACAGAGCTTGCTGTACGCCGAACCATGGGAAGCCGAAGCCACCCCGGAAGACCTCATAGAGATCGCCCGTACCGCAGACCAGACCGGCTTCGCCTACATCGCCACCTGCGACCACGTCGCCATCCCCCGCCGACTCGCCCCCGCGATGGGCACCGTCTGGTACGACCCCGTCGCCACCCTCGCCCACCTCGCCGCCGTCACCACCCACGTCCGCCTCCTCAGCCACGTCGCCATCGTCGGCCTGCGCCACCCCCTCCTCTCCGCCAAGCAGTACGCCACCCTCGACCACCTCAGCGGCGGCCGCCTGATCCTCGGGGTCGGCGCCGGTCACGTACAGGAGGAGTTCGAGGCGCTCGGCGTCGACTTCGCACGCCGCGGCCCGATCCTCGACGAGACGATCGACGCCCTGCGGGCGGCCCTCGGCCCGGAGGAGTATCCCGAGCATCACGGCCGGCGATACGACTTCCGCGACCTGGGCCAGCGGCCCCGCCCCGCCCAGCCCCGCGTCCCCCTCTGGATCGGCGGCTCCTCACCCGCCGCCGTCCGCAGGGCGGCCACCCGCGGCGACGGCTGGCTGCCGCAGGGCGACCCCCGCGACGCGCTGCCCGCGCAGATCGCCCGGCTCAAGCGGCTGCGCGAGGAGGCGGGCGTCGAGGAACCGGTCACCGTCGGCGCGATCACCGAGGCGCTGTACGTGGGAGAGCCGGCCCACCCCGTGGGCCACCGCACGCTCTCCGGAAAGCCGGACGCCCTCGCCGAGTCCCTGCGCGAGTACGCCGCGATGGGCGTCGACCAGATCCAGGTGCGCTTCCGCAGCCGCACCCGTACCGAACTCACCGACCAGATGGCGGCATTCGCCGCGGACGTGGCCCCGCACCTCAACGACTGACGCGACTGACCCGACAGCAAGGAGCACGGCATGGGCAAGCTCGACGGCCGCGTCATCATCGTGACCGGCGCCGCGCGCGGACAGGGCGAGCAGGAGGCGCGCCTCTTCGTGGAGGAGGGAGCGCGCGTCGTCGTCGCCGACGTACTCGACGAACAGGGCGAGGCGCTCGCCAAGGAGCTGGGTGAGGACTCCGCGGCCTACGTCCACCTGGACGTAGGAGTGGAGGCGGACTGGCAGGCCGCCACAGCGGCCGCGAAGGACGCCTTCGGCAAGGTCGACGGGCTCGTGAACAACGCCGGCATCCTCCGGTTCAACGAGCTCGTCAGCACCCCGCTCGAAGAGTTCAAGGAGATCATCCAGGTCAACCAGATCGGCTGTTTCCTCGGCATCCGCACCGTCGCGCCGGAGATCGGCGCCGCGGGCGGCGGCACGATCGTGAACACGGCCTCGTACACGGCCCTGACGGGCATGGCGTACGTGGGCGCGTACGCCGCGACCAAGCACGCCATCCTGGGCCTCACCCGGGTCGCCGCCCTGGAGCTGGCCGCCAAAAACATCCGCGTCAACGCCGTGTGCCCGGGGGCCGTCGACACCCCCATGACCAACCCCGCGCAGCTGGACCCCACCGCCGACCCCACCGCGGCGCGGGAAGCCGTCGCGGAGCTCTACAAGAAGCTGGTGCCGCTCGGGCGGATCGGCCGGCCGCAGGAGGTGGCGGCGCTCGCGCTCTTCCTGACGGGGGACGACTCGGCGTACATCACGGGGCAGCCGTTCGTCGTGGACGGCGGTTGGCTCGCCGGGGTGAGCGTTATCTGACGCGCCGTCATGCACGGACCCCGACAAAGCTCCCCGACCCTTGACGCCCCTCCCCCGCCGATGGAACAGTCGACGCATCCCAATCTGACGGCTCGTCAGAAACCGTCAGACTCTCACGAGGACGGTGAACCTCAGTGGAATTCGGTCTCTTTGTACAGGGATACGTGCCCGCCCAGCGGGCCAAGGTCGACCCCGAAGCGGAGCACAAGGCGCTCATCGAGGAGACCGAGTACGTCATCCAGGCGGACAAGTCCGGCTTCAAATACGCCTGGGCCTCCGAACACCACTTCCTGGAGGAGTACTCACACCTCTCCGCCAACGACGTCTTCCTCGGCTACCTCGCCCACGCGACCGACCGCATCCACCTCGGCTCCGGCATCTTCAACCCGCTCGCGCCCGTGAACCACCCGGTGAAGGTCGCCGAGAAGGTCGCCATGCTCGACCATCTCTCCGAGGGCCGCTTCGAGTTCGGGACGGGGCGCGGTGCCGGTTCGCACGAGATCCTCGGCTTCATGCCGGGCATCACGGACATGAACCACACCAAGGAGATCTGGGAAGAGACCATCGCCGAATTCCCCAAGATGTGGCTCCAGGACGAGTACGTCGGCTTCCAGGGCAAGCACTGGTCGCTGCCGCCCCGCAAGGTCCTGCCCAAGCCGTACGGGACGTCGCACCCGGCCATGTGGTACGCCGCCGGGTCCCCCTCCTCGTACGCCATGGCGGGCAAGAAGGGCCTCGGCGTCCTCGGCTTCAGTGTGCAGAAGGTCTCCGACATGGAGTGGGTCGTCGAGTCGTACAAGACGGCCGTGAAGGAGGCCGAGGCGATCGGCGGCTTCGTCAACGACAACGTCATGGTGACGTCCACGGCGATCTGTGCGGAGACGCACGCCAAGGCGGTCGAGATCGCGGTCGGCGGCGGCCTCAACTACCTCCAGTCGCTCCTCTTCCGCTACCACGACACCTTCCCCCGGCCCGAGGGCATCCCCGAGTGGCCCGAGCTGCTCCCCGACTACACCGAGGAGCTCATCGAACTCCTCATCGCCGAGGAGCTGATGATCTGCGGCGACCCGGACGAGGTGCTCACGCAGTGCAAGCGGTGGGAGCAGGCCGGGGCGGACCAGCTCAGTTTCGGGCTGCCGATCGGGATCTCGCCCGAGGACACGAAGAACACGATCCGGCTCATCGGTGAACACGTGATTCCGAAGATCGACACGGATCCCGTCCACCGCACCACGCGATTCCGGCAGGCCGCAGGGGCGTAGTCCCTGATCCCTGACCGCCCCGGCTTCCCCTCCCGGACGGAGGCCGGGGCCCTCGCCGGGCGGGTGGGCGGCTCGGTGGTTGCCGCCACGGGGCTCCGCCCCGGACCCCGTCCATCGCCCTGCGGGCTCGTCCTCAAACGCCGGACGGGCTGAACTCGCCACTCCGAAAGGGGAAGGTCCCGATATGCTCGACCACCTCATCAAGGGCGCGACCGTCGTCGACGGGACCGGCGCCCCCGCGCGCGTCGCCGACGTCGGGATACGGGACGGGCGGATCGCCGTCGTCGCCGAGCCGGGTGCCGTCGCGGAGGAGGCCAGGACCAGTGAGGACGCCCGGGGGCGCGTCCTCGCGCCCGGGTTCGTCGATCCGCACACGCACTACGACGCCCAGCTGTTCTGGGACCCGTACGCGACGCCGTCGCTCAACCACGGCGTGACGACGGTCGCGGGCGGCAACTGCGGGTTCACGCTCGCGCCGCTGCACCCGGACCGGCCCGGCGACGCCGACTACACGCGGCGGATGATGTCGAAGGTCGAGGGCATGTCGCTGGTGGCGCTCGAAGAGGGCGCGCCGTGGTCGTGGAGCTCCTTCGGGGAGTATCTGGACGCACTCGACGGGCGCATCGCCGTCAACGCCGGGTTCATGGTGGGGCACTGCGCGCTGCGCCGGTACGTGATGGGCGCGGACGCCGTCGGGGGGCAGCCGACGCCCGCCCAGCTGGAGGAGATGCTGAGCCTCTTCCACGACGCGATGGACGCGGGTGCCTGGGGGCTCTCCACCACCCAGTCGTCCACGCACTCGGACGGCGACGGGCAGCCGGTCGCCTCCCGGCACGCGAAGCCCGCCGAGCTCCTCGCGCTCTCGCGAGCCGTCGCCGAGCACGAGGGGACGCAGATCGAGGCGATCGTCGCGGGCTGTCTCGACCAGTTCGGGGACGACGAGATCGACCTGCTCGTGGAGATGAGCGCGGCGGCGGGCAGGCCGCTCAACTGGAACGTGCTCACCATCGACGCCGCCGTCCCCGAGCGCGTGCCCCGCCAGCTCGTGCCGAGCGAGCGCGCCCGCAAGGCCGGCGGCCGCGTCGTCGCGCTCACCATGCCGATCCTCACGCCCATGAACATGTCGCTCGGCACGTTCTGCGCCCTCAACCTCATCCCGGGCTGGGGCGACATCCTCGGCCTGCCCGTGCCCGAGCGGATCGCGAAGCTGCGCGACCCGCAGGTGCGCGCGGAGATGCTGCGGCGCGCCGGCAGCAAGGAGGCGGGCGTCTTCCGGCGGCTCGCCCGCTTCGACCGGTACGTCATCGGAGACACGTACTCCGAGGCGAACCAGGGCCTCACCGGGCGCGTCGTGGGCGACATCGCGGCCGAGCGCGGACAGGAGCCGTTCGAGTGCCTGGTCGGGATCTGCGCGGCCGACGACCTGCGCACCGTCCTGTGGCCGATGCCCACCGACAACGACCCCGACTCGTGGGCCCTGCGCGCCGAGACGTGGCGGCACGAGGACGTCCTGCTGGGCGGCTCCGACGCGGGCGCGCACCTGGACCGCATGTGCGGGGCGCCGTACACGACGCGCTTCATCGGCGACTGCCTGCGCGGCCGCAAACTGGTCGGCCTCGAACAGGCCGTCAAGATGCTCACCGACGACCCGGCCCAGCTCTTCGGGCTGCGCGAGCGCGGCCGGATCGCCGAGGGCTACCACGCCGACCTCGTCCTCTTCGACCCCGAGCGGATCGACGCGGGCAAGGCCACCCTCGTCCATGACCTGCCCGGCGACAGCCCGCGCCTGGACTCCAAGGCGATCGGCGTCAACGCGGTCTGGGTCAACGGCGTCGAGACGATCCGCGAGGACGTGGTGACCGGCGCGGTGCCGGGCAAGGTGCTGCGCTCGGGGCGCGACACCAGGACGGTGAGCACGAAATGAACGTGCGCCGGAGCCTGTTCATCGGCGGCGAGTGGGTGGAACCCGCCCACGGCCACCACGAGGTGGTGAACCCGGCCACCGAGCAGGTCGTCGGCCTCGCCCCCGAGGCGAGCGCCGAGCAGGTCCTCGCGGCCGCGGCGGCGGCCCGCGAGGCCTTCGCGAGCTGGTCCCGCACGGCGCCCGAGGAGCGCGCGGCGGTGCTGTCCCGGGCCGCCGCGATCCTGCGCCGCGACTCCGCCGCGTACGCCGAACTCGCACAAGCCGAGAGCGGTGCCACGACCGCGACGGCGCACGGCATGCAGGTGGCGGTGGCGGTGGCGCGCTTCGAGCGGTACGCGAAGGGGGCGCTGGAACCGGTCGAGTCGGCGCTCCCGCCGCAGATCAACGAGGCGGGACCCATGGGGAGGGCGGGCGTCATGGGGGCGCTCGCCGTCCGCCGCCCGGTCGGCGTCGTCACCTGCATCACGTCCTACAACAACCCGTGGGCCAACCCGGCGGGCAAGGTGGCACCGGCCCTGGCGATGGGCAACACGGTCGTCGTGAAGCCCGCGCCGCAGGACCCCCTCTCCGTGTACGGGATGGCGGCGGCCCTGGAGGAGGCGGGCGTCCCGCCCGGCGTGGTGAACGTCGTCTCCGGCACCGACATGGCCGTCGGCGAGGCGGCCGTCGCCTCCCCCGACGTGGACATGGTGAGCTTCACCGGTTCGACGGCCGTCGGCCAGCGCATCGGCGAGGTGTGCGGCCGCGCCATGAAGCGGCAGCTCATGGAGCTCGGCGGCAAGGGCGCGGCGATCGTCCTCGACGACGCGGACCTCGACGCGGCGGTGGCGGGCATCGGCACGACGTTCTCCTTCTACAGCGGCCAGATCTGCACGGCCCCGACACGCGTGATCGCCCACCGGTCCATCTACGAACCCCTGCTGGAGAAGCTGACGGCCTACGCCACCCACCTGAAGGTCGGCGACCCGACCGAACGGGGAACGGTGGTCGGCCCGGTGATCTCCGCGGCCCACCGCGACCGCATCGAGGCATACGTCGAGGACGGCCGCAAGGAGGGCGCCCGCGTCCTCACAGGCGGCACCCGCCCCCCACTCCCCACCGGCTTCTACGTCACCCCCACCCTCCTCGCCGACTGCACCCCCGACATGCGGGTGGTCCGCGAGGAGATCTTCGGCCCGGTGGTCTCCGTCGTCCCCTTCGACGCCACGACCCCGGACGAGACCGAGGAAACAGCGATCACCCTCGCCAACGACAGCGACTACGGCCTCATCGACTACGTCTGGTCCACCGACGTGGCCCGCGCCTTCCGCGTCGCCGCCCGCCTGCGAGCGGGCGGCGTCGGCGTCAACACGATCGGCCGCAACATGGAGGCCCCGTTCGGCGGCTTCAAGAAGAGCGGAGTCGGCCGAGACGTGGGCTCCTACGCCCTGCACGCGTACAGCGAACTGCAATCGCTGGTGTGGCCGGGGTGAGGGGCCGGCCGGTCTAGTCCCCCAGGAAGATCGGATTCGTGAACGCGCACAAGGCCCCCGGCAGACCCGGTGTCGTCGGCGCGTGGCGGACTTCCGCTCTGACGTATGCCGCGTACGACGGTGTCGTGCGCCACTCCAGGGTGCCCGTGCCGGAGGTGGGGAGGGTGGGGCCCGTGTGCAGGACGCCCTGGTCGGTGATGAAGCGGGGGGTGCAGCCGGGGGCGCCCTTGATGTCCAGGCGGACCGTGACGGGGGCGTCGCGGTCGGCGGGGAGGCGGTCGCCGATGGTGGCGTGCCTGCCCTTGCCGCCCGCCGCCGTGAAGGTGAGCTCGACGGATTTCGACTCGGCGACGTAGGAGCGGCCGCGCCGGATGCCGTCCTGGATGGCCTCGCGGGTCAGGTCGTCGGCGAGGACGACGGTCTGCGGGCCGCCGATGCGGTCGGGGTCGCGGTGTGCGTCGCTGTTGCCCATGGCGGGGATCCACGGCCGGCGCCCGCCGCGCACCGACGTGACGAGCATGCTGTCCCAGTCGGCGAGGGAGACCTCGTCGTCGGGTGTGTACGTGCCGTTCCACACCTCGACCGCGTCCGCCTCGCCGAAGCCGAACTTCCAGTTGCAGCCGACGCAGGTGGCGTGCGGGTGGGCCGGGACGACGAGGCCGCCCGCTTCGCGGATGCGGCGGGCGTACTTGCCGAAGCGGTTGTCGCGGGCGCGGTAGCGCCAGTCGATGAACGTGCCGGGGTCGGTGCCGAGGGCGACGAGGTGGCCGTTGCGCGTCGTCACCTCCTCGCCGAGCATGATCAGGAGGTCGTCGCCCGCGTGCTCCGCCCAGTGGGCGTGCGCCGAGTGCGTGTTGTGCTCGGAGCTGTTGATGAAGTCGAGGCCCGCCGCACGGGCCAGGGCGGCGATCTCGGCGAGGGTGCGCCTGCCGTCCGAGTACACGGAGTGCAGGTGGCAGTCGCCGCGGTACCAGGCGCGGCCGCGGCCCTTCGCGCGCTCCGGCGGGTAGACCGGCTTCGGGGTGCGGCCCGGCGCCCCGTAGGTGAGGGTGATCGTCACCTCGTAGGGGAGACCTTCGGGTGCGACCGTGTAGGGGCCGAGCGCGATGTGCCAGGTGCCCGCGCGGATCCGGCCCGGGAGGTAGCCGGGCGTCGCGTCGTCGGCGCGGATGAAGAACTCCGTGCGGGCGCCGCCGGACCAGCCGCGGAAGCCCTTGCCGCCGAGCTCGGTGCCGCGCTCGTCGAACACGCCGATGTCGAGGGCGTTGCCCTGGGTGCCGGGCGGCACGGCCGGCTTCTGGTAGGTGTACGAGGCGTGGAACTCGCGTACGCCGTCCGGGACTTCCACCGGCAGGTAGACGAAGTCGGGGGAGCCGACGGGCAGCGTGCCGCGCACCGTTCTCGTCTCCTTGCTCCCCGGCGCCCTGTCCCGCCCGGGA
Source organism: Streptomyces sp. NPDC030245 (assembly GCF_055572995.1). Taxonomy (NCBI): domain Bacteria; kingdom Bacillati; phylum Actinomycetota; class Actinomycetes; order Kitasatosporales; family Streptomycetaceae; genus Streptomyces; species Streptomyces sp. NPDC030245. Next base: position 318,757 of record NZ_JBVICF010000004.1, read on the forward strand.
GCGCGCCGCTCGGCGCCACTGGCGAAGCTCACACTGCCCAACGTAAGCGCGGCGGCGGCTCCCGTCACGAACAGTCCGCGCCGGTTCGGCCCCTTGTGTGCCGGGTGTTCGGTGTTCTCGCACATGCTGCGGCTCCCCAGGGTGTCGGTGGTGACATGGGTGGTGCGTGCAACCCTGGTATTGAGCCGTGAACTGCGCGGCAAGGGAAGGCGAGTGACGGTTTTCGACCCGGTGGCCGACGGACGCGACCCGGGGGGCAGAGGGGGAGGAGACCGGGCCTGGGAGCCGGGCCCGGTTCAGTGGCAGGTCGTCAGTTGTCGATGACCTTGCCGAGGAGCGGCAGCGCGGGCGCGGCCGAGTCGTCCGTGACGTGCGACTTCTGACGGATCTCGTTGCACTGGAAGGTGCGCGCCTGGTCCAGCACTTCCGCGGGGACGATGACGTCGATGTCCTGAACGGTCGGGCAGACGTCACGGATGACTTCGATGTTCTGCGAGTAGTGGCCGTGCGGCGACTCGTCGGCCATGGCCGACGGGACGGCCATACCGGTCGCGGCCAGGGCCAGCACCGACCCGGCCAGCACCTTCTTGTCCATAGAGCTCATGTTGCCGAGCGCTCCTTCCTGGGATCGCACGGCACCCCCTCCGGGTGCCGACGCCGGGGCCAACTGGCGCACCTTCGCGGAAGTTGCGCGATGAGCGGCGTATTCACCCAGTCGCCGCGTGTGCCTGGAAAATGACCCGGGGGCGTCGGGCGGGCGGTCAGGTGTCTGTCGCGCCCGCCGCCAGCAGTACCTCCACCGTCTCCGGATGCGGGCCCGAAGCGCCCTGGCGGGCCCAGCGCAGGGGCGTGCTCCCTGTGCCGTCGTCCTCGCGGAGGTTCGGGTCGGCGCCGTGCGCGAGGAGTTCGCGGACCGTGTCGACGTGGCCCCAGGCGGCGGCCCCGCACAGCGGCGTGCCGTCGGTGAGGCCGCGGCTCTCGGTGTCGGGCCGGGCGCCCGCCCGCAGCAGGACCCGCACCGTGTCGGCCGCGCCGTGCACCGATGCGGCGTACAGCGGCGTCGTGCCGTCGGCGTCGGGGAGTTCGGGGTCGGCGCCGGCCCGCAGCAGGGCACGGACCGTGCCCGTCACGCCGAGCGACGCGGCGAACACGAGCTCCCTGGTCAGCTTCTTCTGCCGGCGTCTCTTCACGCGGGCCAGGCTAATCAGCGCACGGGCATGGACCAACCGACTTTCCCGGGGTAGGAAGAGTGCCCCGACTTCCGGAGGGCTCCGTGCGCATCTCCGCGACGCTCCATCTGACCGACAGGACGATCACGCCGGTACGCCTGGCACGGGAACTGGAGCGGCGCGGCTTCGCCGGGCTCTACCTCCCCGAGCACACCCACATCCCGGTCCCCCGCGAAACCCCCTATCCGGGCGGTGAACTGCCCCCCGAGTGCGCCCGCATGCTCAGCCCCTTCATCGCGCTCGCCCAGGCCGCCGCCGTCACCGAGCGCATCGCCCTCGGCACGAACATCGCTCTGGTCGCCCAGCACGACCCCATCGACCTCGCCAAGCAGATCGCGACCCTCGACCACCTCTCCGGCGGCCGCGTCACCCTCGGCATCGGCTACGGCTGGAACCGCGAGGAGGCCGAGGACCACGGCGTCCCGTGGCCGCGCCGCAGGGAGTTCGTGCGGGACCGGATGGCGGTCATGCGGGCGCTGTGGGCGGATTTTCCGAAGGCGTACGAGAGCGAGTTCGGCGCCGTACGGGCGAGCGAGGTCCATCCGAAGCCGCAGCGGGTGCCGAGGAAGCGGCTCGCGAAGGGGCCGCTGTTCGGGCCGCGCACGCTCATCGGCGGGGCCGCGGGGCCCGGCCTGTTCGCGCACGTCGCGGAGTACGCGGACGGCTGGATGCCCGTCGGCGGCAGCGGTCTGCGCGAGGCGCTGCCCGTGCTCAGGGCGGCGTGGGCGGACGCGGGCCGCTCGGCCGACGACCTGTACGTGGCGGTGACGGCGGTCGCGCCGGACCCGGGCAAACTCGCGTACTACGAGGGCCTCGGCGTGGACGAGGTGATCGCGCAGCTGCCGCCGGCCGGTGAGGCGGAGGTGTGCACGGCGCTCGACCGGCTCGGACGGTACGTCACGCCGTGAAACCCGGTGTGACGCCTCCCGGCGCGTCCCGCACCCGCGCGGGCGGAAGCATCCGGCGGAGGCAGGTGTTCTCGCTCGTATGCTCGGAGACATGACCAACAGCGCGCAGCCCCCCGCCCCCGGACGACCCACCGCGAACGCCATGCGGCGCGCGCTCAAGCGGGCCAGGGACGGCGTCGCGCTCGACGTGACGGAGGCCGCGGTCCTGCTCCAGGCGCGGGGCGCGGATCTCGACGACCTCACGGCGTCGGCGGCCCGGGTGCGGGACGCGGGGCTCGACGCGGCGGGCCGGCCGGGCGTCATCACGTACTCGAAGAGCGTGTTCATCCCGCTCACCCGGCTCTGCCGCGACAAGTGCCACTACTGCACCTTCGCGACCGTGCCCGGCAAGCTGCGCCGCGACGGCCACGGCATGTTCATGTCCCCGGACGAAGTGCTCGACATCGCGCGGCGCGGCGCCGAACTGGGCTGCAAGGAAGCCCTCATCACCCTCGGCGACAAGCCCGAGGACCGCTGGCCCGAGGCGCGCGAGTGGCTGGAGGCGGAAGGGTACGACGACACCATCGCGTACGTCCGTGCCATCTCGATCCGCATCCTGGAGGAGACGGGCCTGCTCCCGCACCTCAACCCCGGCGTCATGACGTGGACGGACTTCCAGCGGCTCAAGCCCGTCGCGCCCAGCATGGGCATGATGCTGGAGACGACGTCGGAGCGGCTGTGGAGCGAGCCGGGGCAGCCGCACTACGGCTCCCCGGACAAGGAGCCCGCCGTCCGGCTGCGGGTCCTTGAGGACGCGGGCCGCTCGTCCGTCCCCTTCACCAGCGGACTCCTCATCGGGATCGGCGAGACGTACGAGGAGCGCGCCGACTCGCTGTTCGCGCTGCGCCGCGTGGCCCGCTCGTACCACGGGATCCAGGAGCTGATCATCCAGAACTTCCGCGCCAAGCCGGACACGGCGATGCGCGGCATGCCCGACGCGGAGATCGACGACCTGGTCGCCACGATCGCCGTCGCCCGGCACATCATGGGCCCCTCGGGGAACATCCAGGCGCCGCCGAACCTCATCGCGGGCGAGTACGAGCGGCTCATCGGGGCGGGCATCGACGACTGGGGCGGCGTCTCGCCCGTCACCATCGACCACGTCAACCCCGAGAAGCCCTGGCCGCGGCTGGACGAGCTCGCCGAGCGGTCGGCGGCGGCCGGGTTCCGGCTCGCCGAACGGCTCTGCGTGTATCCCGAGTTCGTGCAGCGCGGCGAGCCGTGGCTCGACCCCCGCCTCCTCCCGCACCTGCGCGCACTCGCCGACCCCGGGACCGGCCTCGCCCGGCCCGACGCGGTGGTCGAGGGGCACCCCTGGCAGGAGCCCGACGAGGGGTACGTGGCCTCCTCCGGCCGCACCGACCTGCACGCGACCATCGACACCACCGGCCGCACCTCGGACCGGCGCGAGGACTTCGACGAGGTGTACGGCGACTGGGAGGCCCTGCGCGAACAGGCGGCGCCCGGCATGGTGCCGTCCCGCATCGACGGCGACGTCCGCGCGGCCCTCGCCACGGCCGCCGACGACCCCACGAAACTCACCGACGACGAAGCGCTGGCGCTGCTGCACGCCGACGGGCCCGCGCTCGACGCGCTCTGCTCGGTCGCCGACGACATCCGCAAGACGGTCAACGGCGACGACGTCACGTACATCGTCACCCGCAACATCAACTTCACCAACGTCTGTTACACCGGCTGCCGCTTCTGCGCCTTCGCGCAGCGCAGGACCGACGCCGACGCCTACACGCTCTCCCTGGACCAGGTCGCCGACCGGGCCGCGCAGGCCTGGGACGTCGGCGCCGTCGAGGTGTGCATGCAGGGCGGCATCCACCCCGACCTGCCGGGCACCGCCTACTTCGACATCGCGCGGGCCGTGAAGGAGCGCGTGCCGGGCATGCACGTGCACGCCTTCTCGCCGATGGAGGTCGTCAACGGCGCCACCCGGACCGGCCTGTCGATACGGGAATGGCTCACCGCCGCCAAGGAGGCGGGCCTCGACTCCATCCCCGGGACGGCCGCCGAGATCCTCGACGACGAGGTGCGCTGGATCCTCACCAAGGGCAAGCTGCCCACCGCCACCTGGATCGAGGTCATCAAGACCGCGCACGAGCTGGGCATCCGGTCCAGCTCCACGATGATGTACGGCCATGTGGACCAGCCCAGGCACTGGCTCGGCCACTTCCGCACGCTGGCCGCGATCCAGCAGGAGACAGGTGGCTTCACGGAGTTCGTGACGCTGCCGTTCATCCACACCAACGCGCCCGTCTACCTGGCCGGCATCGCCCGCCCCGGCCCGACCACCCGCGACAACCGCGCGGTCACGGCCATGGCCCGCGTGCTGCTCCACCCGTACATCCCCAACATCCAGACCAGCTGGGTGAAGCTGGGCCAGGAGGGCGCCGCCGAGATGCTCCGGTCCGGCGCGAACGACCTCGGCGGGACACTGATGGAAGAGACCATCTCCCGCATGGCGGGCTCCAGTTACGGCTCGTACCGCTCGATCGAGGACCTCGTCGCCATCGCGGACGCGGCAGGCCGCCCGGCCAAGCCGCGCACGACGCTGTACGGGGAGGTCCCGGAGGAACGGCAGCAAGCGGCGCTGGCCTCGGACGGCCACTTGCCGGAGCTGCTGCCGGTGGTGGAGGGCTGAGGGGCGGGTTCCCCGCGCCCCGTAAGGGGCGCGGGGAACTGCGCGACCAGCCCAAGCGGCGCCGCAGCCGAACACTCAGCCCAAGAGATCAGGCAGCCAAACACTCACCCAGGAAAGCTCTCCCCGAAGTACGTCCCCCTCCACTTGATCTCCGTGCCGTCCGAGCCCCGCTCGGTCGCGCCCAGGCCCGCAGGGCCGAAGGAGACCGCACCCCGCGCAGCGGGACCCGACGGTGAACCCCGCAACACCCACACCGCCCCCGAGTCCGGATGCGCACCGTCCTCACCGGGCGCACCCACCATCAGCTCGGGCCGCCCGTCGCCGGTGAGGTCGGCGAGCCGCAGCGCCCCGCCGAAGCGGTCACCGCGCTCACCGGTGCCCGGCATGCCGGGGGAGTCCTGGCCGAAGAAGCCCGCTCCCACGCCCGTCGGACCGGAGCGGGAGCCGCGCAGCAGCACCACGCCACCCCTGCCACCGTCCTTGCCGGGGACGCCGACCGCGAGCTCCGCACGCCCGTCGCCGTCGACGTCGCCCGCGGCGAGCGCGTCGCCGAACCCGTCGCCGGGCGCGGCGATCCCGGGGATGCCGCGTGTGTCCAGGTCGATGAGGGTGCCCGCCCCCGTGGGGCCCGAAGGTGAGCCGGGCAGCACGCGGAGCTCGCCCTTGCTGTGTTCCAGGCCCTCAGCCACCGCGCCGACCTCCCGGGCGGCGAGGTCGCCGTACCCGTCGCCGTCGACGTCGGCCACGACCCCGGTGCCGTTGTAGACGGGCAGTTCTCTCGGCTCGCGGGCCAGCCCCTTCGAGCGGCCCTTGAAGAAGTAGCCGCGGTCCTGCATCTCCTCGAAGCCCTGGCCGGTGACGACGTCGTCGCGGCCGTCGCCGGTGAGGTCGCCGACGGTGATGGTGCGGGGCGCCTGGCTGTCGCCGTAGGAGGTGAGCGGTGGGGCGTCCGTCCTGCGTGGCTTTCCCGTACGGTCGAACGGCCCGTACCGGACGGTCAGGTCCGCGGCGAGCAGGTCGGCGTCGCCGTCCCCGTCGAAGTCCCCGCCCCGCACACCCGTCGCGGGCACCCGGCTCCCGGTGGTGAGGCCGTCGGGTGAGCCCCACAGGACGGTGCGGCCCGTCGCGAGGTCCGTGTAGCCGTCGCCGTCGAGGTCGCGGGCGACGCTGTCCGTCCCGAACCGCTCCTCGCGCGCCGCGAGTGCTCCCAGCGGCCCCTTCGTCGTACGGTCGACGACCTGCGGGCGCCGGAGGTCCGGCCCCGCACGGCCGCCGTACACGACCGACACGGAGCCCGCGAGCCGCACGCCGTCGACGGTGCCGAGCGGGGCGGGGACGGCCAGATCCGCGTGGCCGTCGCCGTCGAAGTCGGTGACGACGCGCTTGCCGCGCGCCGGGGCGGGCCCCTCGTCGACCTCCCCCGTGCCCCGGCCGAACACGACAGCGCCCGCGATCAGCGCCAGACACGCGCCGGCCGCCCACCAGGGCCACCGGGACCACCGGCGGGGGCGGCGCGACGTGCGCGGCGTGCGCGTCGTCAGCGGCATCCTCGGCCTGCGGCCTCAGCCGGCCAGGTGGTCGCCGAACCGGACGCCCTTGTCGGGGGCGCCGATCGCCGCCGGGCCGAAGGACTTGATGCCCGTGACGGTCAGGCCGCCCGCGGCGCCGCGCAGGTGCCAGACGGCGCCCGAATCGGCGTAGGCGCCGTCCTCCCAGGGGGCGGTCACGGTCAGGTCGGCCCTGCCGTCCTTGTTGGTGTCGGAGAGCAGGACCTGGCTGCCGAACTTGTCGCCCTTCTCGGCGGCGCCCGGCACGCCCTCCGTGGCCTGCTGGAAGGCCTGCGCGCCCGTGCCGGTCAGGCCGGAGCGGGAGCCCTTGAGCAGGACGGAGCTGCCGGCGTCGGCGATCGCGTCGATGTCCTCGCCGGGGATGCCGACGGCGACGTCCGCGTAGCCGTCGCCGTTCACGTCGCCCGCGCTGATGGCGGAGCCGAACTCGTCGCCGTCCTCACCGACGCCGGGGACGCCCGCGGTGTCCTGGGTGATCTTGGCGGTACGCGTGGAGGGTCCGTCCGCGGAGCCGTACCGGACGAGGATCGTGCCCTTCTGGTACGGCATGTCCTCGAAGTTGTCGCCGATGTCGCGGACGATCAGGTCGCCGTAACCGTCCCCGTCGACGTCGCCGACGGCGCCGCCGAGGGAGGGCGCGAGCTGCTGCGAGGCGGTGGCGACGCCGTCCTTGCCGCCCTTCCAGAACTTGCTCCTGTACGCCGATTCCTCGAAGCCGTGGCTGGTGACGATGTCGTCGGCGCCGTCACCGGTGAGGTCGCCCACGACGAAGTCGCCGGGGCCGAAAGTCTGGCTGGTGACGATCTGCTGGCTGTTCGCGGGCTTTCCGTCGCGCGCGAACGGGCCGTACGAGACGGTCATGCCCTGGTCGTCGTTGTCCATCGGGTCCTCGGACGGCGGGTACTCGGCCGTGACCAGGTCCCGCTTGCCGTCGCCGTTGAAGTCCCCTGCGGTGACGTGCGCGCCGTTCGAGGCGAGCTCGGTGCTGCCCTCGCCGGTGAGGCCCTGGGCGGAGCCCCACAGGACGACGGCCTTCTCGCCGCCGCCCGCGACGAGGTCGGTGTAACCGTCGCCGTCGAGGTCCGCGGCGGCCGTGTGGCCGCCGAACCGGTCGCCGTTCTCCGGGGTGCCGGGCACGCCGGGCGTGGCGCGGGTGATGGTCTTGGCGTGCGCGGTGTCGGGGCCCGCGGCCGAGCCGTAGACGACCGAGACCTGGCCGGGCGTGGCGCCGGCGGTGCCGCCCGGCGCGGATATGGCGAGGTCGGCGTATCCGTCGTGGTTGAAGTCGGTGACGGGGGTCTTGGGCGGTACGGGCGCGGCCGCCGCGGAACCCGCGGTGGCGAGGGCGAGCGGGGCCGTGAGCGAGGCGACGGCCACGGCGGCGACGAGAGAGCGGCGCACTGGTCCTCCAGAGAGCGTGTGTCGTGTGAGTGGTCGATATGCGGTATTCGGTGAGGTGCGGGTCAGCTGCCGAGCCGCAGACCGAACTCGGCGTCCTTCTCGGGGGCGCCGAGCTTCACCGGGCTGAGGGTGCTCGCACCGGTGGTGGTCAGGCCGCTCGCGGAGCCGAAGAGGTTCCACAGCGCGCCCGAGTCGGTGTAGGTGCCGTCCTCGCCGGGCGCCGTGGCGGTCAGGTCGGCCTTGCCGTCCTTGTTCAGGTCGGTGAGGGCCACCTGGCGGCCGAAGTCGTCGCCCGACTCGGAGACACCGGGTACTCCGGCGGTGGTCTGGTTGTAGGCGACGGCGCCCTTGCCGGTCATGCCGCCGGCGGCCTTGGAGGCGCCCTTGAGGAGGACGACCGCGCCGGTGCCGGTGCTCGCGTCGAGGCTCTCGCCGGGGACGCCGACGGCGACCTCCGCCCTGCCGTCGCCGTCCACGTCGCCCGCGCTGAGGGAGGCGCCGAACGCGTCGTTCTCCTCGCTCGCGCCGGGGACGCCCGCGGTGGCCTGCGTGATGACCTTCTTGCGCGCGTCGGTCGGGCCCGTCGAGCTGCCGTACTGGATGGTGATGCTGCCCGGCGCGGTGTCGATCACCTCGGTGACGTCCCCGATGTCACGGGTGATCAGGTCGCCGTACCCGTCGCCGTCGACGTCGCCGACGGTGCCGCTGTAGGCCGTGCCGAGCGACTTGGCGGTGTGGGTGACACCGCTCCTGCCGCCCTTCCAGAAGCGCGCGTCGTGCGTCATCTCCTCGAAGCCGTGCGTGGTGACGATGTCGTCGACGCCGTCGCCCGTCAGGTCGCCCGTGATGAAGGAGGCGAGGCCGGAGGGGCCGTCGCTCGTGGTGATGCTGTCCTTCTTGGCGGGCTTGCCGTCGCGGGTGAACGGGCCGTACTGGATGGTCATCCCGGAGACGTCGGGGTCGTCGCTCGGGTCGTCGTTGACGACCAGGTCGCGCTTGCCGTCGCCGTTGAAGTCGCCCGTGGCGAACTCGGAGTTGTTGTAGGGCAGGAGGGTGTCCTTGCCGGTCAGGCCGTCCTTGGAGCCCCACAGGACGGTCGCCTTGTTGCCGTTGTCGTCGCCGCCCGTCACGAGCAGGTCGGTGTACGAGTCGCCGTCCAGGTCGGCGGGGAGCGACTGGTAGCCGAAGGCGAACGTGCCGGTGAGCTCGCCGGGGACGCCCGGGGTGGCCCGGCTGATCAGCTGGTGCTTCCCTGTGCCGGGACCGGAGGCCGTGCCGTACACGACGGAGACGTAGCCCGCCTTCTCGACGCCGTCGACGGTGCCGTGGGGCGCGGCGACCGCGAGGTCGGCGTGTCCGTCGTGGTTGAAGTCGGTCATCGGCGCGCGGGGCGGCTGCGGGGCCGCGGCGGCCGTGCCGGAGGTGACGGAGATCGCGAGCGGTGCGGTGAGGGCGGCGACGGCGATGGCGCTGATGAGTGTGCGGCGGGGCACGGGTCCTCCTGGGGGCAACGTCTGTGACGTAACGGGAGACAGGTGCTCAAGAGGGAAGGTTGTACACCACAGGAACTCCGTTACGAGATCCGGACGTTCGGCTGACGACAGCCGCTGTTCACCTGACGCCGTACGGGTGTGTGACACCACACGGGTGTGCGGCAGACTGGCCGCGGGCCGTGGAGCACGGGAGGGACCGGATGGCGCGGACGAGGGTGTCGATGCAGGAGCTCATCCGGCGCAGACGGCGGGCGGGTTTCGTGGGGCGCCGCGAGGAGCTGCGGCTCTTCCGGGAGAACTTCGACCTGCCGCCGGAGGACGAGCGGCACCGCTTCCTCTTCCACGTGCACGGCCCGGCGGGCGTCGGCAAGTCCTCACTCGTGCGCGAGCTCGGCCAACTGGCGGCGGACCGCGGCGCGTTCGTCGCGTACCTGGACGACGCGGCGCAGGACATACCCGCAGTCCTCGCCGAGACCGCCGCGCAATTCTCCCAGCAGGGTCGCCGGCTGAAGTCCCTGGAGCGTGCTCTCGCCCACCACCGGCAGCGGGCCCACGAGGCCGTCCTGGCCGCCGCCCGCGAACCGTCCGCGCCCGACGTGCCGTCGGCGGGCGGCGCGGCCCTGGCGCGGGCGGGCGCCGTCGGGCTCGGCATGGTGCCGGTCGTGGGCGCCTTCGCCGGACTCGTCGACACCGACCGCGTCGGGCTCGGCGCGGACCGGCTGTGGGCCCGCCTCCGCAGCCAGGAGGACGCGCACCTGGTCCTGGAGCCGGAGCGCGCGCTGACCCCGGCGCTCCTCGCCGACCTGGCCGACGCGGCTGACACCGCGCCGTGGCTCGTACTGCTCTTCGACACGTACGAACGGACGGCACCGTTCCTCGACCGCTGGCTGCACGACGTGATGACGACCGACCGGTACGGGGAACTCCCCGCCAACACCGTCCTGGTCACAGCGGGACAGCGTCCCCTCGACCCGGACCGCTGGGACGACGCCGCCGACTTCGCCGCCGAACTGCCGCTGCACCCCTTCACCGAGACCGAGGCGCGCGGCCTGCTCGCCGCCAGGGGTGTCACCGACGAACCGGTCGTCGCCGAGGTCCTGCGGCTCTCCGGGCGGCTCCCCGTGCTCGTCTCCACACTCGCCGAGACCGGCCCCGCGGCCCCCGCCGACGTCGGCGACCCGAGCGCCACCGCCGTGGAGCGCTTCCTGCGGTGGGAGCCGGACCCGGTGCGGCGCGCGGCGGCCCTGGACTGCGCGCTGCCCCGGCGCCTCGACGAGGAGATCGTGCGGGCCGCCGCGCACCGCGGCGACGACAACCCCGCCGAGCTGTACGCGTGGCTGCGCACCCTGCCGTTCGTGCGGGCCGACCGCAGGGGCACCGCCCGCTACCACGACGTCGTCCGCGCCCCGATGCTCCGCCTGCGCCGCAACACCGCGCCCGAGCTGTGGAGCGCGGGCCACACCAGGATCGCCGAGCTGTACGGGCGACGGCGCGCCGCCCTGGAGGAGGAACTGCGGGGCGCGCCGGGCCGCCCCTGGATGCGCCCCGAGTGGCGTGCGCTGCGCGTCGAGGAGCTGTACCACTCGCTGTGCGCGGGGCCGCGCGCCGCGCTGCCCGGCGCGCTGCGCGAGGGCATCGACGCCTGCCGCGTCGACACGGCGGCGGCCCGCGAATGGGCGCGGGCGGTGGCGGACGCCGCCGAGGACACGGACGCCGAGCAGCTGAGGTCCTGGTCCGACGAGTGCCGGACGGCTCTCGCCGACGACCGCCTCGGCGCGCTGCGGCTGCTCGAACTCTTCCTGTCGCGCGCCGGGTTGGACGACGCGGGCCGCGTCGCCGCGTACAACGCGCACGGTCTGCGGCTCTTCCTCCTCGGCCGGCTGCGCGAGGCCATCGCCGACCACGAGCGCGCCGTCGCCCTCGACCCCACCGACCCCTGGGGCCACCACGGCCTCGCCGTCACCCACCGCGCCCTCGGCGAGTACGAGACGGCGCTCCAGCACCTGGCCGCCGCCGACGAGGTGGTGCCGGGCGCGGAGTGGGTGGCACGCGACCGCGGCGAGACGTACCGCCGCATGGGCCGCCCCGAGGAGGCCCTGCCCTGGCTGGACCGCGCGCACGCCCTCGACCCGCGCGAGCCGCTGACCCTGGGCAGCCGCGGCCAGGTCAAGTTCGTGCTGGGCCGCCCCCGCGAGGCCCTGGACGACCTGGACCGGGCGGTCGACCTGTGGCCCGACTACCCCTGGGCCCTGGCCCGCAGGGCCCGCGTCAGACAGTCCCTCGGCGATCTGGCGGGCGCCTTCGCCGACCTCGACCGCGTCCAGGAACTGGCCCCGGACGCGCCCGGCAACCACGGCGACCGGGGCGACGTCCTGCGCTTCGCGGGCCGCCACGAGGAAGCCGTCGCCGCCTACGACACCGCGATCGCCCTCGACCCGGAGTACGCGTGGGCGTGGGGCAGCAGGGCCCTGTCCCTGGAGGCCCTCGGCCGCACGGACGCGGCACTCGCCTCCCTCGACGAGGCGCTGCGGATCGACCCCGGCTACGGCTGGGCGCGGGAGCAGAAGCAGCGGATTCTGGGGACGGACGCGGGCTGACGGGGGAGACTGGTCCGGAGTACGAGCGGGGGTGCACGAGCGTGCGGAGCGGGGGGATGTGCGATGGCGCCGGCCGACGCGGACGAGCCGTCCATGCAGGAGCTGATACGCCGCAGGAAGCGGGCCGGGTTCATCGGGCGCCGCGGTGAACTCGCGGCGTTCCGTGAGAACTTCGACGTGCCGCCCGCGGACCTGCGCCACCGCTTCCTCTTCCACGTCCACGGCAACGCGGGCGTCGGCAAGACGTCCCTGGTCCACGAGTTGGAACAGGTCGCCCGCGAACGGGGCGCCCTGACCGCGTACGTCGACGAGCGGGTGAGCAGCGTCCCCGAGGCGATGGCCGCGATCAGCGCCGAGTTCGCCCGCCAGGGCCGGCGCTCGAAGGACCTCGACCAGCTGCTCACCACCCACCGCGAGCGCCGCCACGAAGCGGACTCGATACCGGCCGCGCCCCCGCCCGCACCCGGCGAGGCCCCGGCGCCGCCCGCCCCGTCCGCGGCCGGTCTGACGGCCGCCCGCGCGAGCCTCGTCGGGCTCGGCATGGTGCCCGGCGTCGGCGCCCTCGCGGGGGCCGTCGACCCGGCGCAGCTCGCACAGGGCGCGGACCGGCTGCGCGCCGGCCTCAGCGCGCGCTTCCGCAACCAGGAGGACGTCCAACTGGTCCTCGCCCCCGAGCGCGTCCTCACCCCGGTCCTCCTGAAGGAACTGGCGCAGGCCGCGAAGTCGGTGCCGTGGATCGTGCTGTTCTTCGACACGTACGAACGGACGGCGCCGTTCCTCGACGGCTGGCTGCACGAGGTGATGACGACGGAGCGGCACGGCGCGCTGCCCGCCAAGGTCGTCGTGGTCACCGCGGGCCAGCGGCCGTTCGACACCGCACGCTGGGGCGGCTACGCGGACTGCGTGGCGGACGTCCCCCTCGGCCCCTTCACCGAGCAGGAGTCCCGCGGCCTCCTCGCGGGCAAGGGCGTCGTCGCGGAACCGGTCGTCGAGGAGGTCCTGCGGCTCTCGGGCGGCCTGCCCGTCCTCGTCTCCACCCTCGCCGAGAACCGCCCCGCCGACCCGGACGACGTGGGCGACCCGAGCGCGACGGCCGTGGAGCGCTTCCTGAAGTGGGAGCAGGACCCGGTGCGCCGCGCCGCCGCCCTGGCGTGCGCGCTGCCGAGGCGGCTCGACGCGGACGTGGTCGCGGCGGCCGTGGAGGGCGTCTGCCCGGCGGCGGACGTGCCCGGTGTCTACGCCTGGCTGCGGGGCCTGCCGTTCGTCAGCGACCGGGGCGACCGGCTCCAGTACCACGACGTGGTGCGCGCGCCGATGCTGCGCCTCCAGCGGCACCGCTCGCCGCGCGGCTGGGCGGAGCTGCACGGCCTGCTCGCGCAGGCGTACGCGCGGTGGCGCGCGGAGGCCGCGCCGGGCCCCGCGGCGCGCGAGTGCTGGGGCGACGAGCAGTGGCGTGAGCTGCGGCTCGCCGAGTCGTACCACCTGCTGTGCGGGTCGCCCCGCAGTGCGCTCCCGGTCGTCCTGCGGGACGTCGTCGACGCGTGCGACGCGGACGCGGCGGTGGCCCGCCGGTGGGCGCAGCTGCTGGTGGACGCGGGGGCGGACACGGAGTCCGTGCGGATCGGGGAGTGGGGCCGCGACCTGCTGCGCGCGCTGGCGGACGGCGGGGGTCCGGCGGCCCTGCAACTCCTCATCGAGCGCGCCGGGTTCGACGTGCGGGGGCAGGCGCAGGCGCGGCTGGTCCGCGGCCGCGACCTGCGGGAGAGCGGCGCGTACGCCGAGGCGCTCGCCGAGTACGACCGGGCCATCGCGCTCGATCCCGGGCTGGAGCGGGCGTACTACGGAAAGGGCGTCACCTACTGGTACATGGACCAGGAGGAGACCGCGCTCGCCGCCCTCGACCGCGCGGTGGAGCTCGCGCCGGGCGACGCCAGGAACCACGCGATGCGCGGCGAGGTCCGCCGCGTCCTGAGCCGCTTCGAGGAGGCCGTCGAGGACCTGGACCGGGCGCTGGAGCTCGACCCGTCGGACGTGGAGGCGCTGGGCAGCCGGGGCACCGCCCACTACGCGCTGGGGCGGGACGAGGAGGCCCTGGCCGACCTCGACCGCGCCCTGCGGCTCACGCCGGACTACGCGTGGGCGCTGGTCTTCCGGGCCGCGGTGCGGGTCAACCGGGACGAGTACGACCAGGCGCTCGCGGACTGCGACCGCGCCGTCGAGCTGGCCCCCGAATCGGCCTGGGTCGTGTGGAGCCGGGCCGACGTCCTGCGCTCGGCGGGCCGGCAGCGGGACTCCCTGGCGGACTACCACAGGGCGCTCGAACTCGACGCCGAGTACTGGTCGGCGTACGCGGGCCGCGGCGTGGCCCGGCACCATCTGGGGCAGCTCCCCGAGGCGCTCGCCGACCTCGACAAGGCCGTGGAGCACGACCCGGAGTACGCCTGGGTGCGGGCCCGCCGCGGCATGCTGCTGCACGACATGGAGGAGTACGAGCGGGCCCTCGCGGACGAGGACCTGGCGGTCGGCCTGTCACCCGACTCCGACTGGATGCACTACCGCCGCGCCGAGACGCTCTTCGCCCTGAAGCGGTACGAAGAAGCCCTCGCCGAGCTGGACCGGGCGCTCGAACTGGACCCCGTGTACACGGCGGCGCTCTGCCGCCGGGGCGTCACCCTGCACCGGCTGCGGCGCTACGACGAGGCCTTCGCCGACCTGGACCGCGCCGTCGCGCTCGACCCCGGCAACACCTGGGCCCTGTACTTCCGGATCAGGCTCACTCTCGCCACCGGCAGGACCGACCGGGCCCTGGCCGACCTCGCCGCCTACGCCGAGAGCGGCGGGGACGCGGACTGGGCCCGCCTGCGCGTCGCGGAACTGCGCCTGTGGCAGGGCGATGCGGCCGGTGCGCTGGCCGCGCTGCCACCCCAGGTGGCGGGCGGTGCGGCGAGTGGGGACACCGGCGCGGAGGAGCTGGCGCAGGTGTACTGCCGGGCCGGTCTGTGGGCGCCCGCCCGCGCGGCAGCGGAGCGCCTGCGCGCACTCGACGACGAGGTCGGCACGGTGCTGCTCGCCGTCGTGGAGACCTGCGCCGGGGACACGGCCGCCGCCGCGTCCCTGTGGCGCCGGGTCGCCGAGCTGGTCGAGACCCCGGCCGCGGACCCCGCCTGGCGCGACTACGGACACGCCCTGGTCGCGATCGCCGGAGGCGACTGGACCGCCGCGGACACCCGCCTCGCGCGCGTCCTCGGCCCGGTCCTGCCGGATCTCGAGTGGGACGACCTGGCCGAGATGGTCTCCCACCTGACGAATCTCTCCCTCTCCCCGGCCGTCGACCGCACCCGCCTGGCACCCCGCCTCGCCCGCCTCACCGAGGCGCGGGACGCCTTCCGGGCACGCCACGCGGAGCCCGTCGGAACCGGACCCGCAGCCACCGGGAACATCCGCGTTCCGTAGCGGCTGCGAAGCTCGCGTGAACGCGCGTGAACGTCGCCCAAACTCGCCGGAGCTCGCGTGAACGTCGCTCAAAAGCGACCTCCAGGGCGACTCCGCGCATACCACTTGGTGCCTGAAGCGACCGTTCCTGTTCGATTACAGTGCTGCGCAGTCGCAACCGGTCGAGGTGCGGGGGTCGAGGCGCGACGAGGGACGTCAGCGCACGTCACCGCACGTCACCGCAGGGAGGGAGACCCGCGTGGGTACCGCAGCAGCCACCGGTGTCTGGGGCCGCGCCGAGCAGCAGGACTTCCGCAGCCGGGTGCGCGGCACGCTCCTCGGGGCCGCTGTCGGCGACGCCCTGGGCGCGCCCGTGGACGGGCTGTCCCTCGACGAGATCCGCGAGGCGCACGGCGCCGAAGGGCTCACCGAGCCCGCCCCCGCGCACGGCCGCCGCGGCGCCGTCACCGCGGCCACGCAGCTCACCCTCTTCACCGTCGACGGGCTCATACGCGCCCAGGTGCGGCGCGACACCGGCGCCTGGCACCCGCCGACCGACCTGCACCGCGCCTACCGCCGCTGGGCCGCCACCCAGAGCGACTGGGGCCCGGACGAGCGGCGCAAGGAGGACGGCTGGCTGGCCCGCGAGGAGTGGCTGTACTCGCGGCGCGACCCGTCCCGCGCCTGCCTCGTCGGCCTCGGCGACGCCATCATGGGCACGCTCGACGCCCCGAAGAACCCGGACGCGCGCGGCGCCGAGGCCGCCGTCAGATCCGCGCCCATCGGCCTCCTCGTCGGCTGGGAGCCGCAGCTCGTGCTCCAGCTCGCCGTCGAGGGCGCCGCCCAGACGCACGGCCACCCCACCGCCTACCTCGCGGCGGGCGCCCACACCGTCATCGTGCACGGCCTCGCCCGCGGCGAGTCCCTGGACGGGGCGATCCAGCGGTGCCTCGCACTCCTCGCCACCCGCCCGGGACACCCGCCGGTCACGGACGCGCTCCGGCACGCGCTGGGCGCCGTACGGCAGGGCATGCCGACGCCCGCGCGCGTGACGGAGCTGCTGGCGGACGGCACGGCGGAGGGCGTGCTGGCCGGCGCCGTTTACTGCGCGCTGGTCGGCGAGGACATCCGGCACGGGCTGCGGCTCGCCGTCAACCACGGCGGCCCTTCGGCGGCCTGCGGCGCCCTGTGCGGGGCGCTGCTCGGCGCGCTGCACGGGGAGACCGCGCTGCCGCCGGGGTGGCTCACGGAGCTGGAGGGCCGGCCCACGATCCTGGAGCTGGCGGACGACTTCGCGATGGAGATGACGCAGGGGCCCGCGCTGCACGGGCCCGCGCTCTCGTCGCCGGGCTGGCTGGCGCGCTACCCGAGGGCCTGACAGGTCCTAGTCGGCGGCGGACGCCGCCTTGAACGTGCGGCTCAGCAGGTCGTGGAGGGTCGCGCGCTCGGCGTCGTCCAGCGCGTCCAGGCCGGCCGTCGTGGCGTGCATGTTGGCGCGGATCGCGTCGACGGCCCGCTCGCCCTCGGGGGTCAGGACCACGTTCTTCACGCGGCGGTCCGTGGGGCTCGGCTCGCGGTGCACGAGACCGCGCTTCTCCAGGCGGTCGATGATCCCCGTCACGTTCGACGCGTCGCAGGACAGCGTCCGGGCGAGCTCCCGCATCGCGGCGGGCCGCCGGCGCAGCACGCTCAGCGTCTTGCCCTGGCTCGCGGTGAGGTTCTCCCGCGCCGCCGCCTCCGTGAAGTCGCCGTAATAGGCACCGAGCGACACCGCCAGCAGCTCCATGAGCTGAGCCGTGTCGACGCGGGGGGTTCCAGACATGTGAGTCACCTTACGCCATGAAACTTGACGATCTCAAATATTGAGGCTTACCTTCTACGAGTTACTTGATGTGCTCAAGTATCGAGATCCTTAAGTATTTGCGTAGTCGGAGAGAAGAAGTCACCGTGTCCCAACCCCAGCACGCGGCCCCGCCGAGACCCACCGGACAGACCGCCCTCGTCCTGGTGCTCGGCCTCGCCGCCATGGTCGTCTCGATGATGCAGACGCTGGTCGTCCCGATCCTGTCGATCATCCAGAACGACCTGGACGCCACCACGTCCGGCGTCAGCTGGGTGACCACCGCCACCCTGCTCTCCGCCGCCGTCTTCACCCCGCTGCTCGGCCGCTTCGGCGACCAGCACGGCAAGAAGCCCACCCTCGTCGGCGTGCTCCTCGTGATGATCGCGGGCTCCGTGCTCGCCGCCACCACGTCCTCCCTGACCTGGCTCATCGTCGGCCGGATCATGCAGGGCGCCGCCACCGCGATCTTCCCGCTCGCGCTCTCCGTGCTCCGCGAGGAGATCAGGCCCGCCAAGCTGCCCGGCGCCATGGCACTGGTCAGCGGCACCCTCGCGTTCGGCAGCGGCCTCGCCCTGGTCGGCGCCGGCCTGCTGACCCAGGGCTCCGACCCCGACTACCACCGCGTGTTCTGGCTCGCGGTCGTGCTCGCCGTGGCGGCGCTCGCCGGCGTGGTCACCGTGGTGCCCGCCTCGCGCTCGAAGACCGGCGGCCGCACCGACTGGCTGGGCGCGGGCACGCTGGCGCTGCTGCTCGTCCTGCTGCTCCTGCCCATCTCGCAGGGCCACGAGTGGGGCTGGAGCTCCGGCCGCACCCTCGGCGCCTTCGCTGGCGCGGTCGTCATGGCCGCCGTGTGGGTCCTGACCGAGTTGAAGGTCGCGGAGCCGATGGTCGACATGAAGATGTTCGCCCACCGCCCGGTCCTCTTCACCAACCTGGCCGGACTGCTGCTCGGCTTCGCGATGTTCGCCCAGTTCATCGGCGTCTCGTACCTCGTGCAGATGCCCGAGGAGCTCGCCGGGTACGGCTTCGGCGCCTCGGTGCTCGACGCCTCCGTCGTCTACCTCCTGCCGACCACGGTCGTCTCGCTCGTCGCCGCGCAGTTCGGTGGCGTCCTGGTCCGCCGGATCGGCGCCCGCGTCACGCTCGCCGTCGGCGCCGCGTCCGGCGTGGCCGGCTTCGCCTGGCTGACCCTGGCGCACGGCACCAGCGCCTCCGTCATCGGCGCGGGCATGGTCATCGGCCTGGCCATCAGCTTCGGTTACGCCTCGATGCCCGCGCTCATCGTGGCCAGCGTCCCGGCCCACCAGACGGGCATCGCCAACGGCATCAACTCCATCTCGCGCTCGGTCGGCAGCGCCGTCGCCAGCGCGATGATCACCTCGCTGCTCGCGTCGAAGACGATCGCGCTGCCGGCCGGGATGCCCGCCCTCCCCCAGGAGAGCCAGTTCACCCTGAGCTTCGCCATCGCGGGGGCGGCCTTCGTCCTGGTCGTCGCGGTCGCCCTGGCCGGCCTCACCCCCCACCATGCCCCGCGTACGCTCGCGCACCCCACCCCGGTGGCCACACCGGAACGCGCCGGGGTCTGAGTCGCCCCTCCAGGGGCGCGAGGAACTGCGCGAGCAACCACGAAACACCCGCAGTCGCGCCTGCGCGAATCCCGGCAGACGCGACTGCGGCATGTCCCGGGCTGAGCGCGCAGTTCCCCGCGCCCCTACCGGGGCGCCCCCTCCAGGGGCGCGAGGAACTGCGCGAGCAACCACGAAACACCCGCAGTCGCGCCTGCGCGGATCCCGGCAGATGCGACTGCGGCATGTCCCGGGCTGAGCGCGCAGTTCCCCGCGCCCCTACCGGGGCGCCCCTTCAGGGCCGCGAGGAACTGCGCGAGCGACCACGAAACAGCCGCAGCCGCGCCTGCGGGGATCCCGGCAGATGCGACTGCGGCTTGTCGGGGGCTGGGCGCGCAGTTCCCCGCGCCCCTAACGGCGGGGCGCCACCGCGTCGTCGCGCGGCTCCGCGGGACCCGGCACCGCACCGGCCGCCCCCGCGGCCCCGTCGTCATCGGTGTTGATGCGCTCGATGAGCGCATCCCGCTCGGGGGAGTCCTCGGGCTTGATGTAGCCGATGACGATGTACAGGACCAGCGACACCGCGAGCGGAATGGACACCTGGTACTGGAGCGGGACGCCGCCCTCGATGTTCCAGCTGATGGGGTAGTTGACCAGCCAGAAGGCGAGCAGGCCGAGCGCCCAACTGGTGAGCGCGGCCGTCGGCCCCGACCGGCGGAACGGCCGCAGCAGCCCCAGCATCATCGGGATCGCCATCGGACCCATCAGCCCCGCGACCCACTTGATCACCACGGTGATGATGTCCCCGAACGCCGGAGAATTGACCTGCGTGGCCGCCGCCATGGACAGACCGAGGAAGACCACCGTCGTCACCCGCGCCGCGATCAGACCGGAACGCTCGTTCCAGGCGCGCGCCTTCGCCGACACCACCGGCGCGCAGTCCCGCGTGAAGACGGCCGCGATGGCGTTGGCGTCGGAGGAGCACATGGCCATGGTGTGGGAGAAGAAGCCGACGATGACGAGCCCCAACAGGCCGTGCGGCAGGAGCTGTTCCGTCATCAGGCCGTACGAGTCCGAGCCGTCGGCCTTCTCCGACTCCACCAGGAGCGGCGACATCCACATGGGGAAGAACAGCACCACGGGCCAGACCAGCCACAGGACCGCGGAGAGCTTCGCGGAGCGCGCGGCCTCCTTCGCGTTGGCGGTCGCCATGTAGCGCTGCGCCTGGTTGAGCATGCCGCCGTTGTACTCGAAGAGCTTGATGAAGAGGAACGCGAGCAGGAAGACCGTGCCGTACGGGCCGACGAGCGGCTTCTCGTGGCCCTGGAGGGCCGGCTCGTCCCAGGCGCCGAAGAAGCCGATGCCCATGTCGTTGAGCTCCATCACCACGGCGACGAACATCGCGATGCCGGCGAGCAGCTGGATGACGAACTGGCCCAACTCGGTGAGCGCGTCGGCCCACAGCCCGCCGATGGTGCAGTAGATCGCCGTGATGACGCCGGTGATGAGGATGCCCTGGTTGAGGGAGACCCCGGTGAAGACGGAGAGCAGCGTCGCGATGGCGGCCCACTTCGCGCCCACGTCCACGATCTTCAGCAGCATCCCGGACCAGGCCAGCGCCTGCTGGGTCTTGAGGTCGTAGCGGTTCTTCAGATACTCCAGCGGGGAGGCGACGTGCAGCCGTGAGCGCAGCCGGTTGATGCGGGGGGCGAAGAGCCGCGCGCCGATGGCGATGCCGAGCGCGATCGGGAAGGACCAGGTGACGAAGGACGTCACGCCGTACGTGTACGCGATGCCCGCGTACCCGGTGAACATCACCGCGCTGTAACCGGACATGTGGTGCGAGATGCCCGACAGCCACCAGGGCATCTTGCCGCCGGCGGTGAAGAAGTCGCTGACGTTGTCGACGCGCTTGTGGGACCAGACGCCGATCGCGACCATCACACCGAAGTAGCCGATGAGCACGGCCCAGTCGAGACTGTTCATATGGCCCTCCAGGGGTCCGCCTGGTGAACTGCGCATAACTGGCTCGCACTTCGCCAGTGCCACGGAAGTGCCCGCTCATGGTGGGTTCGGGGGGTGGGCGCGGACAACGGGAGGTAAGGTCAAGAGCAGGTAAATTCGTTCGTTTCGCTGATTGTCGTTCACGTATCTGTTTACGAGATGGAGGCGCAGGCATAAAAAAGACGCCCCCTTAAGGGGCGTCTTTAAGGGGCGCGGGGAACTGCGCGCTCAGCCACAACGCACCCGCAGACAACCAGCTAGCGCATGACCTCCCCCGCATTGACCAGCAGGGACTGCCCCGTAATGGCCCGAGCCCGATCGGACACGAGGAACACCACGGCATCAGCCACATCCCCGTCCGTCGCCAGATCAGGCAGAGCCATCCGGGAGACGAGCCGCCCCCGGACCTCCTCCTCGGAAACCCCCTCGCTCTGCGAGGTGAACCGCACGTACGCCTCCACCGGCGGCCCCCACATCCACCCCGGCAGCACCGTGTTGACCCGGATCCGGTCCGGCCCCACCTCGTGCGCCAGCGAGTACATCGCCGAGGTCAGCGCCCCCTTGGACGCCGCGTACGCGGCCTGCCGCACCTGCGTAGGCGCCGCGATCGCCGACTGCGTGCCGATGATGACGACCGAACCGCCCCGCCGCTCCCTGAGCGCCGGCAGGCACGCCCGCGTCATGCGCAGGGTGCCCAGCAGATTGACGTCGAGGACCTGCTGCCAGGTGGCGAAGTCCGCGTCCTGAAGGCCGCCGAAGTGGCTGTCCAAGGCGGCGACATGGACAACGGCGTCGATACCCCCGAACCGCTCGCGCGCCAGCCCCGCGAGGGCCTCGCACTGCCCCTCGTCGGTGATGTCGGTGGCCCGGTAGGCCGTGCGGGCCCCTTCGGGGTCGATCTCCGCGGCCGTCTTGGCGAGGTTCGCCTCCGTGCGCGCCCCGAGCACGGCGTTTCCGCCGTCGCGCACGACGGCCGCCGCGACCTGGTGGCCGAGCCCGGCGCCGACGCCCGAGACGACGACGGTCTTCCCTTCGAGGAGCGACGACGGCATGGGGCGCCTCCCGGCTCTGGCAGTTTTGCTGACGGAGCGTCAGAGTATGGGCGCACGCCGGAGTACGGAAGAGAAGGCCACCGTACGAAGAGGAAGCCGCAGTACGGACGAGGAAGCCGGAGCACGGAAGAGGGAAGCAGGGGAGAGGCATGAGCGAGGAGACCCGGAGCGACGTCTACGCGGAGCTGGCCGCCGTCGGACCCTACGGCGTGCGCCCGGGACACGCCCTGATCACCATGGTCGAACCACACCCGGGGCACGAGTACGCGTACAACCGCTGGTACGAGGACGACCACTACTACGCGGGCGCGATGGCCATGCCCTGGATGTACGCGGGGCGCCGCTGGGTGGCCACGCGCGAGCTCCAGCTCCTGCGCTATCCCGACAAGTCCGCGGTGGCCGAGCCGGTCACCGCGGGGTGCTACCTCTCCACGTACTGGGTGACGGACGGCCGCTACGACGACCACATGAAGTGGACCGTCGCCATCAACAAGCGGCTCAACCGCGACGGCCGCGTCTACCGGGACCGCACCCACGTCTTCACCTCCTTCCAGGACCACGAGGCGACGGTCTACCGGGACGGCGCGGCGGGACCGCGCGACTTCCACGCGCTCGACCATCCGTACGGCGGACTCGTCCTCGAAGTCGTCGACGCCGAAGGGCCGGAGAAGCGGGCCGCGTTGCTGGAGTGGCTGCGGTCCCGGCACCTGCCGCGGGCCCTCGCCGGTTCGCCCGCCGCGATGGTCACGCTCTTCCGGCCGACGCCGCTGCCGGGGGACCGCATGACCTACGTGAAACAGGTCGAGGGCGTGGACACCCGGCTGACACTGCTGTGGTTCCTGGAGGAGGACCCGAGGGAACGCTGGGAGGCGCACTTCGCCGGGCGCGACGAGGCGGTGGCGGAGTCGGGGCTCGGGCGGGTGGAGCTGGTCGCGCCGTTCATTCCGACGGTGCCGGGGACGGACACCTACGTCGACGCGTTACGCTGACGGGGTGTGCGCCGGCGCGGGCGCGGGGCCGGGCAGGGCCGAGCCCCCTCGGCCGGGACGGCGGGCCAGTCGAGAGGGCTCAAACGGTACTGCTGGTACGGAACTGCCTGTGGGGTTGTTCCACTGGTGCTTCGCTGATGTGCGCAGTCGTCTCACGCGAGGTCGGCAGCCCCCCGGCTCACCTCGCTGACGAACGCGTTCCACGACGCGGCGGGGAAGGCCAGGACCGGTCCTTCGACGACCTTGGAGTCGCGCACGGAGATGCCGTGCTGCGCGGGGGACGTGACCTCGACGCACGCGCCGTTCCCGGTGGAATAGGAGGACTTGACCCACGTGTGCGAAGTACCCTGCTGAATCGCCATGTTCACTCCGGTTTTTCCAGTCGATGAGTTGCTGCCGCCGCAAGAACTGCGGTGACGGCGCCAACGCTCTTGCTCGATGGCGTGAATGACGCTACTCGCCAACATCGTGGCGTGAAGGGATCGTTCACTCAACCGGATGGCATATTCCAGTGGGGTCTTACGCGTCGACCGGACATGGGTGTACCGTGCGGCGCTTCCGTCAAGGACGGCCCCGGCACGGCCGTGGACTCAGCGGGCGTAGTCCTTCGAGATGTCCGCGATGAGCTGCCTGGACTGCTCGACGTTGAGCGCCTGGGCCCGCAGGTGCTCGTACATGACGCTGTACTGCTGGACGTCGTTCGCCTTCTCCAGGTACAGGTCGCTGGTGACACCCTCGATATAGACGACGCTGGAGTCGGCGGCGTCGGGGAACTCCAGGATCGCGTACTGCCCATTGAGCCCCGGGTGCGCGCCCATCTCGAACGGGATCACCTGGACCGTCACGTGCGGCAGCTGGGACTGCTCGACCAGATGCTCCAGCTGGTCGCGCATGAGATGCCGGGAGCCGACGACGCGGCGCAGCGCCGACTCGTCGAGGACGGTCCACAGGCGCAGCGGATTGTCCGGCGCCGCGATGCGCTCCTGCCGGCGCATGCGCACCTGGACGCGCTTCTCGATGTCGGTCGGCGTGGTCTCCGGGAGCGCGCCGGTGATCAACGCCTCCGCGTACGGGCGGGTCTGGAGCAGGCCGGGGACGACCTGCGGGTCGTACACACGGAGGGACGCGGCGTCCGTCTCCAGGCCGATGTACACGCTGTAGGGGATGTCACCGAAGGAGTGCCACCAGCCCTGCTGCCGCGAGTCCTTGGCCATCTGCATGAGCGAGTCGACGACCCGGTGGTCCTCGACCTCGTAGACCCCGCACAGATCGCGGACGTCGCGCTGGCTGATCGAGCGGCGGCCGTTCTCCAGGCGGCTGATCTTCGACTGCGAAACGAGCAGGCGCTCGGCGACCTCCTCGGCCGTCATGCCCTTGAGCTCGCGGAGCCGACGCAGCTCCTGGCCCAACCGGCGTCGCCTGACAGTGGGATTGACATTGGACGCCACGGGACGTGCACCTCCGGCTTGCCTGCCTCTACTTTGCGTATCTACTGCTCAGCAGGGTGCCACCAACGAGGCCGGCACCGCTGGGAAACAGCGGATGATGCGAACGTGCGGGCGGATGTACGAAGGTGCGGCCCTGCGGCGCCGAAGACGTACGGCCGCGCGGGGCGGTGGCACCGGGGTGTCGTCGTCCGGACGGTCCGGTGCCACTCCCCGCGCGGCTCAGCGGCTCCCGAACCGGGTCTGGGGACTGCGGTGCGGCGCTGATACGGGTGGTGCTGAGCGGTTGCGCGATGGTGGTGCGTGCTCACGTGCTTGCTGGTGCGTGACGCACGTGCTGACGTACTGACATGCTGACGAACTGACGTAGCTGATGTGCTTACGTGCTTCTGGTGCGCGTGACGAGATGGTGCTGAGCCGCGCTCAGTGAGCGACGGCGCGTGCCATGGATCCGCGGCGCGGCTGCATCGGCACCCCGCCGGGGTCCGCTGTCGCCCTGGCCGGTTGCCGGCCACCGCCCGGTCCCTGGGGACCCGCCGGTGCGGCGCTGCGGCGCGGCTGAGCCGCCACGCCGTTCTGGACGTCCATCACGGCGTGCGCCACGAGGCCGCCCATGGGGTCGTGCCTGATGAGATCCCGGAGGCGGGAGCGGGATGAACGCCCCTCGTTCCCGGGATACAGATGCTTGCCGAGACCGACCGCGTGGGCCAGTGCGGCGAGCGCGGCGGTCCGCGGATCCGGCGGTACACCGGTGCGGATCGCCGAATCGAGCCGGGACCTGATTTCCCGGCTGATGGCCGTCTCCGTCGCTTGGTAGCGCGTCGTCGGCAGCACCCCGCACATCTGACCGGCGACGGCATGCACCATGCCGCACCGCTCCAGATGCGAGAGATACGTCTGGCGGAGCCCAAGCCTGGGCCCGCCGATCCAGTGGACGGCCCGGACCGGGCTGCCGCGCCTGCGCAGCAGTTCCAGTGCGGAGTCCAATGTCGGATCTCCGGTCGGCCGTGGCATCACCACGGCGATACGATCCCCGTCTGGGGCTATCCGTCCGGCCAGCGCCAGCTCCACTAGCTGTGCTCCGGCCAGACCGAGGTCGAGCGACTGCGGCTGCGCTGTGGTGCCCGTGGCCGGGTCCAAAGCGAGCAGCAGAAGCTCCTCCGGAATTGTTCTGCGGCTCCTGCCCATCCATGCCTCCCCGCGTGGATGAATGACAGGGTGACCCCTCTCACATTGGTCTGTCGAGAGCGCGTGGGCGGGATGTACGGGAACCAGTAGGTATGTCGTTCTCGTCTACCACGGGGGTTAAGCCCTCACACAGGACACTGGTACACGGTTCGGACAGTGCGGTCCGGCCGGATTTGGCGCACGGTCAGCACACGGCAAGCATCAGTATCGGCAAACGGCATGGCGTACGAGGAGGCATCGGTGGCGGGCGAGACCCCCGACAGATCGAAGCAGCGGAAGTCGTCGGGGAACCCGACCGGGGCGGAGTCTTCCGAGCCGGCGCCGGAGGAACGCGACCCGCGTCTCGCGATGACCCGCGAGACGCCCCAGGTGCGGGAGGACCGGCCGGCGGCCCCGGAGGACCCGGCGGACCCGGAGGCCCCGGAGGACCCGGCGGACCCGGAGGCCCCGGA
This sequence comes from Streptomyces sp. NPDC030245, assembly GCF_055572995.1. Lineage (NCBI taxonomy): Bacteria > Bacillati > Actinomycetota > Actinomycetes > Kitasatosporales > Streptomycetaceae > Streptomyces > Streptomyces sp. NPDC030245. Next base: position 344,612 of record NZ_JBVICF010000004.1, read on the forward strand.
GAACCCGGCGAACCCGGCGGGCCCGGAGGAGAGCGGCGGCCCCGAGGACGCCCCGAAGGGCGAGGGCGGCGGTGACGCGCGGTTGCGCAACGCGGTCGCGGCGTGGGTCGCGACCTCGGACGAGCCGGAGCCCGAGCCGGACGCGGCGAAGGAAGGTTCCGACAAGACCGAGGCCGCCCCCGAGCCCAAGGCCGCGGCCGCGAAGGACGACGACACGAAGGACGACGACGCGCCGGCCGAGGACGCCGACGCCCCGAAGTCCACCGGCGTCGACCAGGCGACGGCCGTCTTCAAGGCCCCCGGCAAGCCCGTCGGCAAGCCCGTCGACCAGCCCACCACCATGCTCAAGCTGGGCGATCACAAGACGCCCGAGAGCAAGACCCCCGAAAGCAAGCCCGAGGACAAGGCTGCAAAGGGAACTGCAAAGGAAAGCGCAAAGGGAAGCGCGAAGGAAACCGCGAAGCCCGAGGCCGACTCCGAGCGGACCAGCAAGTTCGTCGCGCTGAAGCCGCTCGACGAGCCGTCCTCCCGCACCGCGCCCAAGGCGGCCCCCAAGCCCGCCGCCAAGCCCGCCCCCAAGGCGGGCGAGCCCAAGACCGGTGCACCCAAGACCGGCGGCGAGCCCAGGGCCGACAAGCCCGAGCCCAAGGGCGGCCAGAAGGAGGCCCCCAAGTGGGCGTCCGCGTCGGCCGCCGCCTCGGCGTCCGCGTCGGCCTCCGCGCCGGCCGGCCCCGCCGCGCCCCCGCCCGCGGAGCGCACCACCCAGCAGCCCCTGCCCCCCAAGCCGCCCATCGACCTGCTCGCGGAGCTGACCAACACCCCGCCGCCGCCGGAGACCCCCGTCCGCACCGCCGTGCGCCGGGTCAAGATCTGGACGCCGCTGGTGCTGCTCCTGATCGTCGTCTTTGCAGTCGTACAGGCCGTGCGTCCGCTGCCGACGCCCACCCTGAAGCTCACCGCGCAGCAGTCCGTCTCCTTCGACGGCGGCAAGCCGAGCCTGCCGTGGCCGGCCGACGGCCAGGCCGCGATGGACGTCAACGGCATCGGCACGTTCGGCACCTCGGGCGACCAGAAGCCCGTGCCGATCGCCAGCATCGCCAAGGTCATGACGGTCTACCTGGTCCTGCGCGACCACCCGCTGAAGAAGGGTGAGGACGGCCCGAAGATCCCGGTCGACGCCGCCGCGCAGAAGCACTACGAGACGGGCAAGCCGGCCAACGAGTCCGTCGTCAAGGTCACCGAGGGCCAGAAGATCACCGAGTACGAGGCGTTGCAGGCGGTCATGCTGCCGTCCGCGAACAACATCGCCAAGCTGCTCGCCCGCTGGGACACCAAGAGCGGCTCCGAGGACGCGTTCGTCGCCAAGATGAACAAGACCGCCAAGGAGCTGGGGATGAAGAACACCCACTACACGGACCCCAGCGGCCTCGACAAGACGACCGTCTCGACCGCCGAGGACCTGGTGAAGCTGGGCCGCGCGGCCATGGAGAACCCGGTCTTCGCCGAGATCTCCCAGCAGCGCAGCTACGTCGACCTCAACGGCGACAAGCAGAACAATTTCTTCGGCCTCGTCCCGAGCATCGCCGTCGGCATCAAGACCGGCACCACCACCGCGGCCGGCGGCAACATCCTCTTCGCCGCGGAGAAGGTGGTCGACGGCAAGACGCAGACGATCATCGGCGCGGCCCTCGGCCAGTACGGTGACAACGGCGTGGCCAACATCGACGAGGTCACCAGGGTCACCCGCGAACTCATCGAGGCGGGGCAGAAGGCCCTCACCTCCAAGACCATCGTGAAGAAGGGCGCCGTCGTCGGGCAGGTCGACGACGGCCTGGGCGGTACGACGCCGCTCGTCGCCACCAAGGACGTCTCCGCGGTGGGCTGGTCCGGGCTGACCGTGAAGCTGCGGCTCGACGAGGAGAAGGGCAAGTCCGTCCCGCACACGGCGAAGGCGGGCACCGAGGTCGGCGTGCTGAGCGTCGGTGACGGCAAGGGCGACGCAGTCGAGGCGCCGGTCGCGCTCCAGAAGGACCTCAGCGAACCGGGCTTCGGCGCCAAGCTGACGAGAGTGGGCTGACACCACGGATCGCCGGCTCCGAACCAAGAGGCTGTGGCCCGTCCCCTCACCGGGACGGGCCACAGCCTCTTCCTGATCTCACCGGCGCAGTGCCTCCGCGGGCGGCACCCGGCTGGCGCGCCACGCCGGATAAAGGCCGGCGAGTAGCCCGGTGGCCAGGCCAGTCACCGGAGCCGCGACCAACACCGCGGGGTGGGTGACGGGGGTCCACTCGCGGACGTACGCGACCGTGACGACGGCGACGGTGCCCGCGGCGGTCCCCGCGATGCCACCGAGCGCGCCCAGGATGCCGGACTCCGTGAGGAATTGGAGGGTGATGTGGCGGCGCCGGGCACCCAGCGCGCGGCGGAGCCCGATCTCCCCGGTCCGCTCCATGACGGCGACGAGCGTGGTGTTGGCGATGCCGACCGCGCCGATGACCAGGCACACCCCCGCGAGCAGCAGGAAGAGCTGCTGCAGGTCGCCGGTCACCGTGGTGCGCAGCGTCCGGGGGTCGGACGGCGGTACGGCCGTGAAGCGCTCGGGATGAGCGGGGTCGAGCGCCGTCGCCGCCTCTGCGGCCAGTTGCCGGGCCGCGCCGAGCCGGGTGGAGATGAGCATCCGGGCACGTTCGCCCGGATCGGGCTCGCCCCAGAGCTCTTCCGCCGTGCTCCGGGGCACTACGACGGACAGCAGCAGGTCCGGCTTGCGCTCCACGTCCTCGACGATGCCGATGACGGTGAACGGGGCGTCGTCGAGGAAGATCGCCGGGTTGCCGCGCAGGGTGGTGATGCCGAGGCGGGCGGCGAGGGCGCTGCCGATGACGGCGACCCGCTCGTGGCGCCGCTCGTGGAAGCGGTCGAGGACACGTCCGTGGCGCAGCTGTGCCCCGGCTGCCCGCAGGACACCGGGGGAGGCGGCCACGGTCGTGGCGCGCTCCTGTGCGGCGCCGGGCGAGAGCGACGCGCTGACCAGGTTGTTCCGGCCGGGGCTCACGGTCCAGTAGACGCCCGCGTGGAGAGTGCCGTTGAGCCGTTGGATCCGGGAGTCGGCATCGGTGGGAAAGGAGTTGGCGACGGTGTCGGAGTCCGTGCCGCCGGTGTCCCTGACCGTCACTTCGGTCGCGGTGAGCCGGTCGAAGCGGGCGTCGATCTGCGACGAGGCCGTGGCCGTCAGCCCCAGTACCGTCACGAGGGTGCCCACGCCGAGCACGGTGCCCAGCGCCGTGAGCGCGGACCGTCCCGGCCGCTGCAGCACGCCCGCGAGGGCTTCTGTCAGGAGATCCCGGGGACCGAAGTGGGAGCGGTCGCGGCCGGCGGCCCGCGTGCGGCGGATCAGGCGCACGGTGTCGCTCCGTCCGGGCTCCGGCGCTGTACGTCGGTGACCTCGCCGTCCCTGATGTGCAGCCTGCGGTCGCCGCGTTCGGCGACCTCTCGGTCGTGGGTGATGACGACGAGCGTCATGCCGTCCCGGTGCAGGGCGTCGAGGAGGTCGAGGACCGCGGTCGCGGTTGCGGTGTCGAGATTTCCCGTGGGCTCGTCACACAGGAGGAGCGAGGGGGTGGCGGCCAGGGCCCGGGCGATGGCGACACGCTGGCGCTCACCGCCCGAGAGGCGGGTGGGGGCCGCGTCGAGGCGGTGGCCGAGACCTACGCGCACCAGGGCGTCGCGGGCCAGCGCGGTGCGCTCGTGCCGGGCCACGGCGGGGTTGTAGACCATCCCCAGCATGACGTTCTCCACGGCGCTGCGGTGCGGGACGAGATGGAAGGACTGGAAGACGAAACCGATGCGGCCGCCGCGCAGAGCGGTGCGGGCCCGTTCGGAGAGGGCCGTGGTGTCGGTGCCGTCGAGCAGACAGGTGCCCTGTGTGGGTGCGTCGAGGAGCCCGGCGATATTGAGGAAGGTGGACTTGCCGGATCCGGAGGGACCCGTGACGGTGACGTACTCGCCGGGGTGGACGCTGATGTGGCAGGGCTTCAGCGCCTGGACGGGAGGCGGGCCGGGGTAGGTGAGCGCGGCCCCGCGCAATTCCAGTACGGGGGTGGTTGCGGGCGCAGCGGTGCGGGGCGCCGACACGTGCGGAGTCACCGGTCGTGCCGGGCGCGGGCAGCGGACTCGACACCGACGGAGACGGCGTCCGCCCGCCGCAGCTTCCCGCCGCCGGTCGGTGTGACCTCGACGTAACCGTCGCCGGACATGCCGGTGCGTACCGGTACGCGTCGCTGCCCGCCGTCCGCGGTGCACACCGTGACGAACGACGTGGCGTCGGCGCCGGAGGTGACCGCCGAGAGGGGGACCGCGAGCACCTTTCCCTCGGACGCAGCCGCTTCCACGGTCAGGCGCACATCCTGCCCCGCGAGCTCGGGGCGGAGCCGCTTGTCGGGGGTGACGGTGACCGCGTACCCGGCGCGGGAGTCGGGGGCGTCGTCCTGCTCGCCGTCCCGCGCGCCTTCGGACAGTTCGTGGGCGACCGACTTGACGGTGCCGCTCGCCGTCGTGCCGGTGGTCTCGGAGAAGATCTCGACCCGCTGGCCCGGGCGCACCAGGTTCTTCTCGTCGGGCTTGAGGGTGCCGCGTACCGTCAGCTCGCCGGTGCTGAGCGTCATCAGCTTCTCTCCCGGCTCCCGCCCGACCCGTGCGGTCACGGTCTCGACGCGGGCGGGGAAGTCAGGTACGTAGACGAGTTCGGAGACCGGGACGACAGGGCCCGCGGACGATCCGCCGACGGCGCCGACGGCTTTCTCCTCACCGCGTGACGGCTCGTAGCCGAGGGACGTGTAGAGGCGTTCGACGGCTCGTGCGGTGCCGGCCCCGAACCGGCCCGGGGTGTCGCCGCCGGTGGCGAAACCGGTGTCGGCCAGGGCCTTCTGCAGTTGCGCGACATCGTCGCCGTGCAGGCCTTGCCGCAGGTCACGGTAGGCGGGCAGGCTGCCGCGGAGTACGAAGACGGGGCGTCCGGAGACCTCGACGAGGACGTGGCCCGGCGACACCTCGTCGTCCTGCTCGACCTTCACGCGGGTGACGACGGACCGGGAGGCATCGCTGCCGCCCGTACCGGGCGTGCTGATGTCGAGGGTCCGCCGGGCCCGGATGAGGCCGCGGGTCACCACGGTGTCCTTGAGGACGCGCCGCTCCACGGGTGCGGTCAGCACGTCCGGTTCAGGGGGACCGGCCTCGGCGGCGGCCTGCTGCGGGGACTTGATGAGCCGGCCCGCCGCCACTCCCGTGCCGGTCAGGATGACCGCTCCGGCGACCAGGACCACCACCGTGCGGCGCCGTCTGCCCAGGGCCGTCGCCCGCTCGGTCGTCATGCTTCTTTCCTTCCGGCTTGCCGTGCGGCACAGGGCCAATTCCGGCTCAAGCTACCGAAAGCGCCGCACCTCACCGGTGCGCATTTCCGGCATAGCGCACAACTCGCGAGGGTGTCTGTCGTAAATGCGTCATCACAGTTGTTTGAGGTTGTGATGACTGCTTGAGGTTGATAGATCATTTTGGTCCTGAAACAGCTGTTTCGAAACGCCGGAAGAGAATGAGGAAGATGAAGATGAAGACGAAGAAGCTTCGCGGAGCCGCGGTGGCGCTCTCCGGCGCATGCCTCGTGGTCGCCGTCGGTACACCGGCATCGGCGACGGACAAGAACGTGGGCGCGAAGGCCTGCAACGCCGGTTGGGACTTCGCCCTGCGCCACAACTCGAACCAGAGTGGCGCTTACCGGTACTTCGGCTACTCCGAGGGGAATTTCGAGCGGGGCGCCAACCACCTCGGCGTGTGGCGTTACTGCGACGACACGCGTGCCCCGTACAAGAGTGGTGCGGGGAAGCCGGTGAAGAACAACGCGGCCTCTGCCCAGAACAAGAGCGGCACCTACAAGGCCACGGTCTACTTCAACAGCTGGTGGAAGGGCGCTTCCGACACCCTCCGCCCGAACACGAAGAAGAATCTGAAGAACACGTACAACCAGAACGCCTCCTTCAAGTGGCACAGCTGAGGTTCGAGCATGACGGGCGGCAAGAACGGCGGGCCGCGTGGCCTCGCGGTGCGGTGGGCGGCCTGTGCGCTGTCGGTGGCCGTGGTGTCCGGCTGCGCGGGCGGCGGCGCAGCGGGTGAAAGGGCGGACGACGGGTCTGCCGGCGGGGCGTGGGCTCTTCCCGTGGAGGCATATCTGCCGACAAGGAAAGAGGAGCAGGTCATCACGCAGGCGCGTGCCGCGCTGCTGAAGGACTGCATGGAAAGGCAGGGCTTTGCCTACAACCAGCCGCCCGAACTTCCCGAGATCGGCGGCCAGTCGCTGACCGACGGACGGTACGGGATCTGGGAACGCGACGATGTCGAGCGGTGGGGATACCACCCCGACCCGGAACTGCTCGCGGCGCACGAGAAAGCCACGGCACAGGTCACGGACCTCAAGCGGGAACTTTCCCGGGCCGAGCGCACCGCGCTGTACGGAAAAGGCGCGGGATCGGCCGAGGACCACGGACTCGGCGGCTGCGTGCGGGAAGTCTCGGAGAAACTGGGCGAGGGCGTCACCGAGGTGAGCTTCACGGAGCCGGCCGAGACGATGGCCAACGACGCGTACGGCCGGGCTCAGCGCGAGCCCGACGTGCGCGAGGCGTTCCAGTCGTGGTCGGCCTGCATGAAGAAGCAGGGCTACGGTTACCGGACGCCCATGGACGCCAATGACGATGCGGCCTTCGCCGAGCGGGACACCAGCGACGAGGAGCTCGCGGTCGCCCGCACGGACCTCGACTGCCGCGAGAAGTACCGGGTCAACCAGATCTGGTACGAGCAGGAGGCGCGCTGGCAGAAGCGGCTCATCGAGGAGCAGGCGGAGCCGCTGAACGAGGTGCGCCGGCAGACCGCTGATGTGGTGCGCAAGGCGCAGCGGGTGCTCGAAGCGTCCCGTTAGGCCGCGGCCGCGCTCGCGGCGGCTCCAGCCAGCCCAGCTGCTGGGCCCTGGCGCCCAGCGCGACCCGCCCGGGGACTTCCAGGCGGAGCATCAGTCGGTGGACGCGTCGCTGCACCGTGCGATGGCTCATGCCCAGCCGTCGGCCGATGGCCGCGTCGTCCAGTCCGCTGTGGAGCAGCTGCACGATCAACAGCTCCTGTCCGTTGCAGCTCTCCGCTCCGCTGCGGCTCTCCGCCGCCGCACCTGCGGGACGTGGGCTTTCGGGTGGGGTCATGGGGGTCGCCTCTGCGGTGATGTCGTTCCGGTTGCCGTGGCCCCGCACGGCCACCACGTCCCGCTCCCGGTCGTGGTGGCCGTTGCCTCTGGGCGTGCGGTTCAGCGCCTGCGTTGCCGCTCGGCCAGCCGGTTCGCCTGCTCGCGTCGCGACGCGGCCACCACGTCCACCTCCGCACCGGCCCCCTCGCCCGGGGTCGCCTCCCCGGCGCGCAGCTCGTCGGCGACCTGGGACACCAGGGCGTCGTCCGGGCCGCGGTCGAGGTAGAAGAGCGACTCGTCGACCGGGTCGTCGTCGCCGCCCCAGCGGACCACGCCCCGGCAGTCGGCGAGGATGTCGCGCACCACCAGTTCCTGGAGCGGGAAGAGCCCGCCCTTCGCGGTGGCGCCCGGGCGGATGCGCACCGCGGTGCCGGAGGCGAGGTTCGACTCGGGCAGGCCCTGGTCCAGGTCGCCGATCGGGCACCAGCCGGCCAGGTCGCCCCGGGGGAGCTGTTCGACCTCGTAGTGGAAGCGCCGGATGACGTGGAGCAGGATCAGCTCCGCGTCGCCGATCCGGACGTCGACCGCGAGGCCGGTGCCGGGGACGGGGCGGGTCCACACCGTGGAGACGTGGTTCGCCTCCTTCTCCAGGGGCCAGCCGTTCGCGGACGTAGGTGCTTGGGGAGGCGTCGCCCTCCGGTTCTGCGCGGGGGACGTCCGCGCGGGCGCCGCCGTGGCCACGCCCGGTACCGAAGCCCCCACGGCGACGGCCGCCGTGATGACGCCGGCGTGCTTCATCACGTTCCGCCGTGAGAGGCCATCCCGCATGTCGTGCTGCACGTCTTCTGTTCCTTGTCTCAAAGGGTTCGGTGGGTTCAGAGGGTGATGATGAGGGCGACCGTCGGCAGGAGTGTGGCGAGGACACTGAGCGGCCAGTACACGCGCGCAGCGAGCGCGGTCGCGCGCCGGAGGGGTCTGTTGGCCGACCACCAGAGCAGGCCGTACAGCCCGACGGCGAGGATGACGATCAGCAGCCAGCCCAGCATGCCGTCGTTCTCCGTCGGTTCCCGTGCGGTCAGGCCGAGTCCGGCCAGCGGCCAGTTCGCGGCGAAGTACCACAGCAGCCAGATCGGTACCACTCCCGGGATGCCGAGCAGTACGTTCACCAGGAGCGGCGCCGACCAGTGCCTTGCCATCCGTTCCCACTCTCCGTTCGTGCGGGTCGCTACTTGGCGCGCGACAGGGCGTTGTAGTTCTCCAGCACCTTGTACAGGCCGAGCAGCTCACGGCCGTACTGCTGCGCGTCGGGGCCGGTCCCGTTGTAGCGGGCCAGCAGGGCCTCGGTGTCCTTCAGGCCGGTGGTCGTGCTCGGCCGGGCGATGCCGAGCTGGTGGGCGTTGTAGAGCGTCAGGTAGGCGACCGAGCGGACGTTGTACGTCTCGTCCTCGTTGAGCTGCTTCCACACCGACGGGATGTCGTCCTTGGTGAGCGGAGTGCCGTTGATGATCTTCTGCTGCATGCAGTAGTTGCGGGCCGCGATCGTCACCCACGCGAAGATCTGTCCCCAGCCGGTGCTGGAGTCGTCCTTCAAGCCCTTCTTGACCAGCTCGTCGGCGGCGTAGTCCCCCGCGTTCAGCTTGCGCAGCTCCCACAGCACCGGCGCCTGGATGAGGGCCTTGCGGAGCTTGAGCTGGCGTGCGAGCGACGTGAACAGCCAGTCCGCGCTGAGCACCATGTCGAACGCCTTGGTGGTGGAGATGCCGCCCAGGGTGGCCCAGTCCTTGTCGGTCCAGCCGTCCCCACCGGTCTCGGGGACACCGATCGACGTCAGGTAGTTCTGGACGTCCTTCAGCATCGCGTCCCGGTAGGCCTTCTTGTCGAGGTCCCTGTCGACGCCGCTGAGCGAGGAGCCGGCGTCGAAGTCGCCCTGACCCGTGTCGCGTCCGGACGCGATGTTGTTGTCGATCTCGATCTTGCCGTCGCCCGAGCCGACGGAGATGGTGGCGATCTGGTCGAAGGCCCAGTTGGTGGGCAACGGGTAGCCGAGGTTGCCGGAGAATCCGCTGGACATGTCGGAGACGAAACTCGTCGCGGAGTATCCGGCGTCCGCGACGCGCTGGCACACGTTGCGCGGACCGTAGACGCCCACGCCGTACCCGGAGTTCTCACCGATGGTCCGCATCACCCCGCGGAAGTGCGGAACGATGTACTCGGTGACCTCGCCGTCCATGGCGTCGTAGTCGACCGCGAAGTAGATGATGGTGCCCGGCTTGAACCCGTGGACGCGGGCCCACTCGATCGCGCGGAACGCGTCCCCGGTGCCCTGGTTGTAGCTGAAGTAGTCCGCCGACCTGCTCCATGTCTGGAAGATCGGGAAGCAGCGCAGCCCGGCCTTCTTGATGGTGTCCAGCTCGCCGGGCTGGATCTGCTTCTCCTTGAGGTCGCCCTTCGGGTTGGGGTCCGGGTTGTACAGGTACCGGCCGATGTACTTGTACCCGGCGCTCTTCAGCGCCGCCGCGCGCGCCGGAGTGATCATGGTGACGCCGTCGCAGGCCGTTCCCTTGCGGGACTGGTCGCCGTACGAGACGAGCAGCGAGGCCCAGGTCCGGAAGTCGCCGAGGCCGGTGACCTCGATCTTGCTGAAGGACTGGAAGCTCTCCACGCCGGCCTTCACCGCGGGGGTGAAGTTCCCGAAGGCGACCTTGCGCTTGTTGAGGATCATGGCCCCGGTGAACAGCCTCGCCCAGACGCCCGTGGAGCCGACCGAGAGCGTGTGGGACTTGAGGCCGGACCGGGTGCCGGGACCGAAGGCGCCGTTGGCGACACCGTCGGCCATGCCCAGCTCGTACTGGATCGCGAGCAGCATCGACTTGGCGACGTCTCGGGAGTGGTGACCGTCGCAGGGGATGGCGTAGTAGTCCTTGCGCAGGATGTACTTGCCGTTCAGCCACTGCTGGATGGTCCGGATGGTGTCCGAGCCGCCGCTGACGGTGACGTAGGCGTCCATGTTGAACAGGCCCTTGACCACCTTCGGCCACAGGGAGCTGCCCGGATACGTGCCGTCCACGCCCATGTCCTTGTGCAGCTTGGCGACGGATGCCTTGACCCGGTCGTTGTACTTGCCGTCGATGTCACCACCGTCGTAGCCCTTGCAGTACAGGGCGGCCTGGATGATGCGGCAGAAGTTGGCGGACGGGATGGTCTTCTCGTCCAGCTTGCCGTACTTCTCGGCGATCGTGGCCAGCGTGGTCGGCCCGAAGGCGTTCGACAGGGACTTGATGCCCATCTCGTACTGGAGCGCCCTGGTCAGGGCGTACATCGTGGGCCAGCCGGTCTTCCCGTTCTCCGGCAGCTTGGATATGCCGAGCGTCGCGCCGTTGTTGTAGGTCGTGTTCACGAACCTTTGGGCACGCTTCACCATCTCGTCGGCCATGGGTCTCCTCCTGCCGTCCGGGGTGGGGCGGGGCGGGCTCCTGCCGCCCGGGACCGTCCCGTGGAAGGCGTGTCTGGTGCGCGTTGTGGGCAGCGTTGGCTGCGCTTGCTGTTCATGAGGCGTGTGTCGCGCGACGAGGCGGACCACGAACCGCCAACCGGCATGCCATCCGCGGCAGCTGAGGAGTCCCCCTGGGCTGCCGTCGGTCGGAGCGATGGCGCGGCCCGGCGAATGATCATCATCCTCAGGACTCGTCCCATATCCCGTCAAGCTGGATATGAGGGAAAATGACCTGATTCATAGAGTATGGGGCTGCTTCGGCGTGCAGTCGTGATCAACGCGATACGGAAATCATGGACATTCTGTGATCACTTCGAACGTCGTGGAGGCGGCCGCCCCCGGGCCTCCCCTCGCGCGCGCGTGCTAGCGTCACAAGCTCGGGGGTGGTACGCCGGGGCGGAGGACGAGTGTTCCGGGACGAACTCTCGTCGGCACGAAACCCCGGGTACTCCGGAAACAGGGACGACACGGGGAGAGCCTTCAGTGGCCACAGCGGAGCCGACGCGCGCCGACGACGCCGCCGCCGCGCCTGAGCCGGGCGGCGGCCGCCGCGCGGACGCGCGAATAAAGGTGCCGGCCCAGCGCCGCGCGCCCGAGAGCGGACCCGACGCTCCGTGGCAGCGGCGCTTCCTGCGCCACCCGGTGACGATCACGACGGTGGTCGCCGCCGCGCTGCACGTCGTCTGGTTCTTCGCCTTCGCCAACAGCGGCGGCGACCTCGCGGCGCAGGACGCCTGGGCCGAGTTCGTCGGCCGGCACCCCGACTCCGCGTACAACCTCGCCTGGTACGGCGGCATGCACCCGGTGTCGTACAGCGTCGTCTCGCCGTACCTGATGTCGGTGCTCGGCGTGCGGACGACGATGATGATCGCCGGCACCGTCTCCGCGGCGCTGCTCACCATGATCCTCATGCGCAGCCGGGCGGTGAAGCGGCTGTGGTGGCCCGTCGTCGCCGGCCTCTTCGCGCTGCTGTGCAACGCGGTGTCGGGCCGGGTGACCTACGGCCTCGGCCAGATGTTCGCGCTGATGGCGGTCGCCGCCGTCTTCTGCTGGCCGCACCGCTGGCGGTACAAGCGGTGGGCGAAGGCGCTGGTCGCCGCCCCGTTCGCGGCGCTCGCGACGATGGGCAGCCCGGTGGCCGGGCTCTTCGTCGGTCTCGTCGCCGTCGCCCTGTTCCTCAGCAAGCGCTACCCGGGCGCGTACGCGCTGGGCATCGCGCCGTCCATCGTGGTGGGCCTGTCCGCGTGGCTCTTCCCGTTCTCCGGCACGCAGCCGATGTCGTTCGGCTCGGCGTCGCTGCCGCTGATCAGCGCCGTCCTCGTCTACTTCCTCGTGCCCGAGCAGTGGAAGACGGTGCGGATCACCACCGCCGTGTACGCGGCGTTCGTGCTCGGCGTCTGGCTGATCAGCTCGCAGATCGGCTCCAACATCTCGCGCCTCGCGATGTGCTTCACGGGCGTCGCGCTGCTCGCCGCGCTGCCGTACACCGTGCCGAAGTCCCGCAAGTGGTACGTGATCATCGTGGCGTTCGTCGGCTTCACCGGCTGGATCGGTTTCAAGGCCGTCGACGACATCGTGCACACGCGCTCCGACGCCTCCTGGACGCGTGAGGTCGCGCCCCTGGTGAACGAGTTGAAGGAGCGGGGTGCCGCCAAGGGCCGCGTCGAGGTGGTGCCGGCCCGCAGCCACCGCGAGGCGTCCGCCCTGCCCGCGTACGTCCAGCTCGCGCGCGGCTGGAACCGGCAGGCCGACATGGAGCGCAACCCGCTCTTCTACGACGACACCCTGAACTCCGCGAACTACCACGAGTGGTTGCAGCGCTGGTCCGTGCATTACGTGGCGCTCCCCAAGGGCGAGCCCGACGGTGACGGCGGCAAGCGCGAGGCGCAGCTGATCACGGACGGCCTGCCGTATCTGAAGAAGGTGTGGGTCGACACCAACTGGCAGCTGTACGAGGTCGTCGACCCGAGGCCGCTCGCCGAGCCGAACGCCGTCGTGGAGCGCGCCGAGCAGGGCGAGATGACGCTCCGCGTGGACAAGCCGGGACGCATCCTGATCCGCATCCCGTACTCGCCGTGGCTGAGCGTCGTCGACGCCAAGGGCAAGGGCGTCGAGCGGCCCCAGGAGACCGAGGCGTCGAAGCGGCAGCGGGAGATGAACGAGAAGCGCCCGAAGAAGTACGAGAACGTCCACGGGTGTCTGGTGGAGGCCCGCGAGGACCAGGCCGGCGACAAGTGGGTCGAGCTGCTCGCACCGAAGGCCGGCATCTACCGCCTCGGCTCGCCCTACCAGCTGCCCCGCGGCACGCCCTGCCCGGAGGAGCTGGCGCGCTGACGCGGTTCCCCGGCCGGGCCCTCAGCCGCCCGGCGGCGCGCAGATCCCGGACTCGGGCAGCCGTCCGGGACCCGCGTCCGCCGCGGCCTCCGTGCGCACGGTGTCCAGCTGGCCGAGGAGCTCGTCGAGCCGGTCGCCGGACGGCTGCCTGAAGTACTGGAGGACGGCCCGGTGGAACGCGTCGCGCACGCCCGGCGGCATCACGTCCGAGGCGTCGAAGCAGAGCGTGCGGGCCTTGGCGGTGAGGATCTGCGCGATGCGCTTCCCGGTCGGGTCGGTCGGCTGGGGGTCGGTCGCGTCGGGGAAGAACGGCCGTAGCTCGGCGGCCGCGCCCGACCGCCACAGCGTGCGGGCCCGCTTGCTCGACAGGCGGTCGACGAGGGCGCGGGCCGCCGGTTCCCCGGTGAACACGGCGGCCATGTCGCCCGCCACCTCGTAGGCGCCGTCGTGGGCGGGGTCGCCGCCGAGGAAGCCCGCCGCCGGGTCGACGCGGACCCGGTCGTCCGCGTACACGTAGCGGATGAAGGCGCTCTGGTGCTCGTGCGTGCAGCGGGGCCGGAAGGATTCGAGGAGGCCGCGCGGGCCGCCGCCCTTGCCGTCGCCCTTCGCCGGTCCCGCCGTCCCCTCGTACGACGTGGTCAGTGACCGGTCGACCGACGCCTTGGAGCGGTCGCCGAGGAGCTCCGCCCACGTCGTCCACGCCCTGCGGACCCGCGGGTCGCGCCAGCTGAGCCGCCCGACGGCCCACCGCGTGTACGTCGCCGGGCCCGCCTGGTGGAGCAGGATGTCCTCGACCCAGTCGGTGCCCGGCCACCCCGAGGTGGCCTGCGAGGCGAGGCCCACGCACCATTCGGGGGCCTCGGCGGACCGGTCCTTCCTGCTCCACACCAGGCTTTTGAGGTCGACCTTCAGCGGCACCCAGTAGGTGCGGCGCATGCCGTTCACGTCGAGGCGCGGGGCCCAGGGCGGGTAGGCGCGGGCGGTGGCGGCGCGGTCGAGGGGGGTGAGGCGGTTGGCGCGGGCGTACTCGGTGAGCTCGCCGATGCTGTTGAGGATCGCGACGTCCGGCGGGTCGCCCGCCTCCAGCTGGGCGACGAGCGTCTCCCGCAGGGAACGGGTCCCCTGGTAGGTGTACGTGCGGCCCGTGCCGTCGTCGAGACGGTGCAGCATCGCCTCGAACGCGTCGCCCTCGGGCCCGGTCCAGGGGCCGAGCACGACGAGCGTCTCGGGCCGCGGGCTCCCGCAGGCCCCGGCGGTGACGGCCAGCAGGCACACGGCGAGAAAGGCGCGGCAGACGCGCAGGACGGTGAGCGGCCGACGGCTCATGCGGTGGCTCCTGAGCGGGAGATGAGGACGTACTCGCGGCGGTAGGCGTACAGCGTGCCGCCCATCAGGGCCGCGCAGAGCAGACCGGCGGGCGTCACCCACGGCGCGGCCCCGTCCAGGGAGGAGAGGCGGCCCTCGGCCAGACCGCGCCGGACGCGCTCCTCCAGGACCTGGATCAGCAGCGGGTGCCGCTCACCGAACGGCTTCTCGTCGATGGTCGACTCGACCGCGGGCGACGTGCGGGCGGACAGCTCCTCCGCCGTGGACACGACGCGCTGCTGCGCCCGGTGGGCGAGCACGGCGTCGGCCGTCAGGAACGGCAGCGCGAGCAGCGGCACGGCCGCGGCGAGCAGCGGGACGCTGACGTGCAGGCGCAGCCGGTGGCGCAGGAACAGCTGGGTGCGCCACAGGCCGACGGCGAGCAGGGCGAGGGCGAGCGCCGCGACGGCGCCCGCGGCGAGCACGCCGCCGCCGAGCGCCGCCCGGTCCGCGAGCCTGCCGCGCAGGCGGTCCTCCAGGGTGGAGATGCGGTCCACGACCGCCGTCGCGTCGGCGTCCGAACCGGTGTCGGGGCGGCAGGGCGGATAGCCGTCGGCGTCCGTCTCCTCGGCGGGCCCGGGGTCGGCGCAGAGCATGCTGCGGGCGTACGAGAGTCCGGCGTCGCGCAGCGCGGGGTCGCCGACGTTGTTCTGCGCGAAGGTGATCCAGTTGCCGTAGTCGACGACGAGCCCGGAGACGACGTCGAGCTCCTGGCGTTCCGCGGTGGTCAGGGCGCCGCTGCGGGCCACCTGGTTGAGGCGCTGCACGGCCCGGGTGGTGCGCGTGCTGTACCGCTTGCTCAGCCCGCCGAGCCGCACCGCCTCCCCGGCGCGCAGGCTCTCCCCGGCCTCGCGGTCGGCGATCCGCAGCGACGTCTCGGCCTCGGCGAGCCCGACGAGCGCGGGCGTGAAACTGTCCCGCAGCTCCGCGGAGCCCGCCCGCACGTCCCCGTACGCCCACCCGAACGTGACGGCCACGACGACGGTGAGCACCGGCAGCGCGATCAGCCGCTCCCGCAGGTAGGCCCGGTTGCGGGGCCGTCCGGCGAGCGGCGTGGGCCACACGTGGCGGCGCAGCGCCCGCAGCGCCCGCGGCACTCCGCCGAGGAGCGGCGGCGCGGCGCGCGTCCGGGCCGGTGGGGGCGTGGTCATCGGGGGCCGCCGGGGAGGACGGTCGTGCTCGACTGGATGCGGGCCGCCTCCACGTCGAACTTCGTGATGCGGTCGCGGAGTTCGACGGCGCCGCGGGCCGGGTCGCGGACGCGGACGAGGCGGCGCAGATGGTCCTGCATGGCGGTGTCGCCCGTCTCGACGGCGAGCCGCCAGGCCGTGCCGAGCAGCGTCTCGGCCGCCGCGCGCCTGCCGTGCTTCAGCTCGGCGCAGGCCTCCTCGAAGGTGCGGTGCAGCTCCTCCTCGTGCCGGTAGTGGGCGACCTGGGGGTCCAGCCGGCTGTAGAGGTCGGCGTCGTCGGTCCAGCGCATCAACACGGGCTGTGGGGCGGGGAGTTGCAGCCCGGCGGGAGGCGGGGTGTCCGTGTCCAGCTCCACCTCCGTCAGCAGGAGCTCCTTGCCGGCCTTGGCGGGGTCGTAGGGCACGCCGACGCAGAGCAGATAGGCACGGGTCTCCTCGCCGCACGGGCCGATGTCGTACTCCTCGACCGGCCCGCCCGCGCCCGTCCCGACGCCCGACAGGTCGACGCGGTCGGGGCTGAGCGCGACCCGCGTCGGGTGGACCTGCTCGAAGGAGTGCGGGCGCACCCCGGCCCGGTGGTAGAGGCGCAGCCGCAGGCCGGTGACGTCACGGTCGGCGGCCCGCCCGGTGAGCGAGGCCAGCTCGTCCGGCAGCCGCGTCAGGTCCGCCACGGCCCGGGTGCGGCCCCCCAACGCCCGCGCGATGAGCAGCAGTTCCTCGGTCTCCCAGGCGTCCCCGATGCCCACGACGTCGCACGCGAAGGCCCGCGCGCACCGCTCGACGCGCTCGTGCAGCTCGGCGCGCGTCTCGTAGCCGGGTTCGTTCTTGCCGTCGGTGAGCAGCAGCGCGTGGCGTACGTACCCGCCGGCGTCCGGGGCGGGCAGCTCGCGGAAGAGCTGGCGGGCGCGCTCCAGCCAGGTACCCATCGCGGTGCCGCCGCCGGGGGTGCACTCGTGCAGGGCGGCTTCGGCGGCGGCCCGCGACTCGGCGTGCGCGACGGCGAGTCCGGGCCGTCTCGGGTAGATCATCGCGGTCCTGTCACCGCCCGCGACCAGCGCGAACAGCGAACCGTCGGGGATACGGGCCAGCGCGCTGACGGCAGCGGCACGGGCGGCCGCGAGACGGCTCGGCGGCATCACCATCGACGAGGAGTGGTCGATGAGCAGCACTTCGGCGAGGCGCGGCCCGCCCACGCCGGTGCCCTCCGCCACACCGGCCGCCGGATCCCGCACCGTCGCACCACCCGGCGCATGCCCGCTGCCCGGCGTAGGCCCGGCGCCCGGCGTAGGCCCGCTGCCCGGTGCAGGCCCGCTGCCCGGTGCAGGCCCGCTGCCCGGCGTAGGCCCGCTGCCCGGTGCAGGCCCGCTGCCCGGCGTAGGCCCGCTGCCCGGCGTAGGCCCGCCGCCCTGCGCCTTCCCCGTCCCCGGCCTGCGCACCGTCACCGTGAGGACGGCGTACATCCGCGCCGCCTCCTCCGCGTCCGGTGTGCGGGGCCGGGGCAGCTCGACGACCTGGCTCACCTCCAGGTCGACCGAGGCGGCCACTTCCTGATCTTCTTGCCCAGCCATGGGGTGTCCTTGCCGAATCGTGAGTGCCGGAAGCCGAAGGGGCGTACCGCGTAGGCGCGGTCCAGGAGGATCTCGGCGAGCGGTATGCCGGTGCCGTCGTCCGCGGCCGGCGCGTCCCGGGCGGCCTGGTGGGCGAGGCCGCGGTAGAAGCGGGACAGGTCGGTGCGCAGGTCCCGTTCCGTCGCCGGGAATTCGAGCAGCGGGTCGGCGTGCGCGGCGACGGCGCGCAGCTCGGCGGCGGTCATGCGGGGGCCGCCCCGCTGCGTCTGTGCGCCGCCGTCGGTCTCCGCGCCGAGGAGGCGGTGCGCCGCGCCCCACACCTCCGCCTTCATCCGTACCCGGGACTGTTCGTCGGTCAGGCCGTGCGCGGAGAAGAGCTGGGCCAGCGCCCGCACCGCCGCGTCCAGGCCGGCGGCGTCCCGCGCGTGGTCGACGCGGATGCGCACGGCGGCCGTGCGGGCGGCGGTGCGGTGCCGGGAGTGCTGGGGCACCGCGTCCAGCGCGGCGATGGCGTCCGTGAGGGCGTCGGGGCCGCCGAGGGCGAGCCGTGCCCGGACCGCGCCGAACGCGGCGCTGCCCAGCGACGGATTGCGCAGCCGTACGGCCTCGTAGAAGGCCAGGGCCTCGTGCAGTCGGCCGAGGCGTTCGGCCGCGTATCCGAGGGCCAGCTTCGGCGCGTACTCGCCGGGGATCGCGGCGTAGACGCGGTCGAAGTGGCCGCGGGCCTCCGGCACCCGGGAGCGGGCAAGCGCGAGGAGCCCCCGGTGCCAGTCGAGCCGCCAGTCGTGCGGGGCGCGCGCGGCCCCTATGGCGTCCTCGGCCAGGGCGAGGGCGGTCTCGGCGCCGGTGAGCGCCCCGCCGTCGGTGCGCGGCGCCACCCGCAGCCGCAGCCTGCACCGCAGCAGGTGCACCTCGGGGGAGTCCCGCCAGTCGCCGGTGTGCTGGAGCAGCGCCTCGGGGTCGTCGTCGCTGAGCCTGCTGAGCTCGCCGTGGTGGTCGTCGTCCGGGTCGGGGCGCGGCACCGGGAGGCGCCGGGCGACCTCGGCCGGCGCGGGCGCGGGGTGCCGGGGCGCGGACGGCGGGGCGGCCCAGCGCGACACGTCGGGGGCGGCGCCGAGCCCGCCGTCGAGCGCGTACGGGGACTGGAGGAAGAGCGGCGACGGCTCGAAGGTCTCGGCGCCGGTCCGCAGGGAGCGCAACTCTCGGAAGACGCCGCGCAGTTGCTCGTCCATCTCGCGGGCCGTGGCGAAGCGCCCGGCGCGTGCGGTGCGGGTGGCGCGGCGCAGGACCCTGGCGAGGGAGACCAGGCCGAGGCCGCGGTGGCTCGCGGTGGCGTGGTGGCCGGTCGCGTCGGGGTCGGGGGCTTCGTTCAGCGGGTCGAGCGCCGCCAGGTCCGCCAGGTCGTGGCGGGTGGCGCCGAGACCGCACAGGGTGCGCAGCGTCTCGCCGAGGCTGTACAGGTCGTCCTGGGGCTGCGACTCGCCGTGCGGGCCGACGCTGGGGGCGCGGTAGAGGGCGGTGGTGAGGCCCGCCGCGCCCGCGCGGCGCACGCTGCCGACGTCGACGAGTTTGGTGGTGGAGCCGTCGTGCATGACGTTCGGCGGCTTCAGGTCGCCGTACACCTTCCCGCGCTCGGGGGCGTGCAGATGGGCGAGCGCGGCCAGGATCCGCACGCCGTACGCGAGCACGAACTCCAGGAAGCGTTCGCGCCCGAACTCCTCGGGGTGCTCGTGCGCGCGGGCCCGCACCTCTTCGAGGTTGAGCCCGTCGACGTACTGGAGGACGAGGAAGTCGCCCACCCCGGCGTGGTGCCCGTAGTTGAACACCCGGATGAAGCCGTCGTGGTTGAGCTCGACCAGCTCCTTGCGCTCGCCCCGGAGGAGGCTGTACGAGTCCGCGGCGAGCTCGGCGTGGAGCATCTTCACGGCGACGGCGCGGTCGTCGACCTTGGTGTCGTGGGCCAGGCAGACCTCGCCCATCCCGCCGTAGCCGAGCGGCCGCACGAGGCGGTACTGCCCGGCGAGCAGCGTGCCCGGCGGCAGCGGTAGCCCGCTGAGGGCGGCCGCGTCCGCGCCCTCCGCACCGTCCGTGTCGTCCGCGCTGTCCGCCCGGTCCAGGAGGGTGATCTCCGGCAGGACCGTGGGGTCGGGGTGCTCCGGCGGCAGGACGACGCGGGCCGGGCGGGGCGGGGGCGCGGCGACGCCCGGGTCGACGATCCACTGCTGGGAGGACTCGTCGGCCGCGGAGGGCTCCGGTTCCACGGCCGGGCGCGACGACGGGCGAGGCGCCGGGCGTGGCCGCGGCACGGGGGACGAGTGCAGGCCGGTCTCCGGGTCGACGCGCTCGCCGCTGGCCAGGCAGTACCCGGTCGGCGTGACGGTGCCCGCGCAGCCGGGGTGCGGGCAGGCTCTGACCGGCGTCACGCGTCACCGTCCGCCTCGGCCAGGCGCCGCACCACCCGTGCGAACGCCGCCACCGCCCGCTCGGCGTCCGCCAGCGGGCAGGGCCCCGCCAGCAGGAGCTGCTGCGCCTCGCGGTAGGGCCCGACGGCGTCGGGGTGCTCGGCGAGGCCGCGCCGGGCGAGCCGCGCCAGATGGTCCCTGAGCAGCCCGCGCAGCCGCAGATGCTCGTCCAGTACGCCGCGCAGCTCGCTCTCGGCGCGCTCGGCCCGCAACAGGTAGGTGTCCACGGCCTGTTCGGCGTACGACAGCTTCTCCAGGAACCGCGGCCCGCCCCGCCCGGTCAGCGGCCGCAGTTCGTTGCTGAGCTGCACCGTCCACAGCGCGGCCCGCGCCGCGTACCCGGTGGCGACCGGC
This sequence comes from Streptomyces sp. NPDC030245, assembly GCF_055572995.1. Classification (NCBI taxonomy): domain Bacteria; kingdom Bacillati; phylum Actinomycetota; class Actinomycetes; order Kitasatosporales; family Streptomycetaceae; genus Streptomyces; species Streptomyces sp. NPDC030245. The sequence goes on from NZ_JBVICF010000004.1 coordinate 364,594, forward strand.
GGGTCGACGACGTGCGGTTCGACGCGGTGGAAGAGGCGCCGGGCGCTGCGCTCGGTGTCGGCGAGGGCGTCGACGCGGGTGCCGAGCCGCTGCAACCACTGCGCGGCGCGCTCGGCGGGCAGCAGCTTCTCCGCGAGGGCGTAGGTGAAGCCGTGCGTACTGGACCGCACCACGAGCAGCAACCGGGCGCCCGCGTCGGCCAGTTCGCCGAGGACGCGGGCCGCGGTGGCCGGTTCGGTGGCGGACCTGTCGGCGTAGAGCACGGCGACGGCGGGACGGCGGCGCGGGGCCGTGTGCCGGCGTGCCGCGTGCCGCAGCTCGTGCCGCAGTACGGCGAGGGCCTCGCGCAGCTCCGGCTGGTCGGGGTCCTCCAGGGCGGCGCCCTCCAGATCGAGGACGAGCCCGATGCTGCCGACCCGGGGCGCGATACCGGCACGCGAAAGCAGCGAGTCACCTCCGGCGCCCAGCTCGACCGGCTGCACGGCCAGCTGTGGCGACTGCTCGCGGTCGGCCATGTTCAGCACGACGTACAGGGCCTGACGGGCCCGGTCGTCGTCCTCGGCGATGAAGAGGACCTCGGTGTCCCAGGCGTCCGCGTCGCCGTTCAGCCAGCGGGTCACGGTGCGCTGGAGGCCGTGCGGGCGGGCGGTGCGGGCCGCGTCGGCCGAGACGACGCGGTGGCCCGGAATGGCGTGCGGCCCGGTCACGTACCGCTCGGCGAACCGCCGGAAGTACTTGGCGACCGTCGCCGCCGGGATCATGTACCCGTGCTCGCCGCGCTCGTCGGCCTGCGCGAGGATGCCGAGCAACCGGTCCGTGCCCTCCTCCCGCACGCCCGCCCCGCTGAACCCGCCCCGCAGCCGCTGCCCGGACCCGGCCCCCGCCCCGGCCCCCGTGAGGTCGATCTGCACCCGCTCGTCGCCCTCACCGCCGGGCCCCCGGCAGGCGCCGGTGAGCCACTGGCCGCCCGACTGGTACTCGGGGAACCCGTCGATGAGGACCGTGGCGCCCCGGTAGTCGAGCGTGCGGTGCAGGGTGACCGGCGAGGGCACGGGCGCCGGTGTGTCCAGGACGAGCACCGCGAGGTCGCCCTGCGCCTTGCCGAAGGAGGGCACCCAGTGCCCGGCCTCCACGGTCGCGGTGCGGTGCGGGGTCCTCGCCAGGCCCTGGAGCAGCGGGAACTCGACCCGCACGCGGTCGGGCCGCAGCCCCGTCGCCGGATCGCGGATCACATGGGCGCAGGTGAGCACCCGGTCGGCGCCGAACAGCACCCCGGCGCCCAGCACGTCACCGCTCCCCGAGGCCGCCCACTGCCGCAGCCGGACCCGCCAACTCGCGTGGTCCAGCGGAGAGCCGTCCCCGTCGGCGGCGGACACCGCATCCCCCTCCATGCTTCCTCAGAATAGGCGCGGCACCCGCGGATGACTCCTGGGCTGCATGGGGAGGTAGTGGGGGGACCGCGCACGCAGGGAGCACGAACGGAGCGCATATGGCCGCCGCCCGCCGTCGGCTCCTGCTGGTCGCGCGTGGGCGCCGCGTGCCGCCCGGCACCACCGCCGGTCACTGCCGGGCGCCGACGGCTGCCGCCCGCCGTCGCCTCCTGCCGGTCGCGTACGGCCGCCGCCCGCCACCACCGCCGACCACTTCCCGTCGCGCACGCCTGCCCCCCGCCTACTGCCGATACTCCCGCCAGATCCGCGGCGGAAGCACGTTGCCGCGCTGTGACTTGGCGCCGGCGACGCCCGACATCGGCAGCAGCTGCGGCTCGCCGGGGCGTACCCGGAAGATGGTCACCGCCGTCGACAGGTCCCCGGTGAAGCCCGTGAACCAGGCCGATCTGAGGCGGTCCTGGTCGCCGGTGCGGCCCGCCGCGGCGTTCAGGCCCAGCTTCTTGCCGCCCGCCCGCAGCGCGTCGGTGACCTCCTGTGCCACCTGCGGGTCCAGCGCGCGCCGGGACGCCGGCGGGGCCAGGCCCGGCAGCGTCTCGCCGTCCTTCACGACCTTCGTCACGGAGTAGGGGTCGCGCTGCACGCCGTCGTTGGCGAACGTCCCGTACGCGGAGGCCATCCGGATCGCGCTCGGCGTCGACGTGCCGATGGAGAACGTCGGCTCCAGCCGGGCCATGCTCTGCCGCAGCAGCCCGGCGGCGACGGCCGTCCGCCGGACCGTGTCCCGGCCCACGTCCCCGCCGAGGCGTACGTACGTCGCGTTGCCGCCCGACACCAGGGCCTCGCGGAGCGTGGGGCGGTCGGGGTCGGGGCGCCCGGCGGCCCGGTGCAGGGTGCCGTCGGCGGCGTAGCGGCTGTCGGCCCGGACGCTCTGCCGCACGCCGGGCACGCGGCCCTTGAGGTGGGCCTCGGCGACCGGCTGCTGCCCGTCCCGCGCCGCCACCCCGTGCTGCAACGCGGCCGCCAGCACGAACGGCTTGAACGCCGAGCCCACCGGCACCCCCGACGTGTCGGCGTTGTTGGTGAAGTGCGAGGTCGCGTCGGGCCCGCCGTACAGCGCGACGACCGCCCCGTCGGAGGGCCGCACGGACGCGGCGCCGACCTGCACGTGCCGGTCGGCCGGGCGCCTCTTCGGGTCGAGGTCCCGGTCGACGACGCGCCGCACGGCCCGCTCCAGGCGGCGCACCTCGTCCTTGTCGAAGGTGGTGTGGATCTCGTGGCCGCCGCGGGCGAGTTCCTCGTCGGTGAGGCCGGTGTGCTGCTTCACGTACCGGTTCGCGACGTCGACGAGGTAGCCGGTCTGCCCGCCGAGGCTGGTGGAGCGCGACTGGCGGCGCGGCTCGGGGAAGGTCCGGTACTCGGCCCGCTCCTTCTTGCTCATCAGCCCCACGTCGACCTGCCGGTCGAGGATCCACGCCCAGCGCTGCCGCGCCCGCTCGTGGTTGGCGGCGCCGACCGACGGGTCGTACAGCTCGGCGCCCTTCAGCAGGGCGGCCAGCAGTGCGCCCTGGCTGGGGTTCAGCTTCTTGGCGGGGATGCCGTAGTAGGCGTGGGCGGCGGCCTCGATCCCGTTGGCACCCCGGCCGAACCAGCTGGTGTTGAGGTACCCCTTGAGGATCTCCTCCTTCTCCTTCACGCGGTCCACCTTCAGCGCGATCACGAACTCCTTGACCTTCCGCGTGACCGTCTGGTCCTGCGAGAGATACGTGTTCTTCACGTACTGCTGCGTGATGGTGGAGCCGCCCTGCGTCTCCTTGCCGCGCACCATGTTGACGACGGCGCGGGCCAGGCCCTTGGGGGAGACGCCGGAGTCCTCGTAGAAGGTCTCGTTCTCGGCGGCGATGACCGCGTCGACGGCGGACGGGGCGATCTGGTCCAGCTCCACGTTCTGCCGGTTGACCTCGCCCGTGCTGACCATCTGGGTGCCGTCGGACCAGTAGTAGACGTTGGCCTCGCGGCGGGCGGCCGCGTTCTCGTCGGGGATGTCCACGCTGACGTACACGCAGATGAAGAGCGCGGCGACGGAGGCGACGAACAGCCCGATGAGGGCGAGGTGTTGCCGCCAGGAGGGGAGCCAGCGCCGGACGCCGCTCCGGCCGGCGCGCGGGTAGTCCACGAGCCGCCGCCGGCCGCGGCGGCGCGACTTCTTCCCCTGAGCATGCTGAGCATGTGTCCCCATGCCGGAGGAGAGGGCGCCGCACGCGGCCGGGTTGGCCCGGAGCCTGTTTGCGGTACGTAACAGTCCGCCGCGGGGGAGCGGGCGGGCTCAACGGACCTTCAGGGTCAACGGACCTACAGGGTCAACGGACCTACAGGGTCAACGGACCTTCAGGGTCAGCGGACCTTCGTCAGGTTCCCCTTGTCCTGGAGGGTCGCGATCCCGCGCGCCCACAGGGAGTTCACCCGCTGGCGCTCCGTGGCGTTCGGCGTCGCGTTGGTGCAGGACGGGCCGGGTCCGCCGCCGGACATCAGCTCGCTGCACGGGCCCCGGTAGTTGTCGGGCAGCCCGAGCACGTGACCCGTCTCGTGGGACGTCACACGCGTGGAGTTGTACTGCTGGTTCTGCCGGTAGTCGAGGAAGATGTAGCCGTGCCCGCGCCCGTCGGTGTAGGCGTACGAGCCGCGCGAGTCATTGCCCTCGCGGTACTCGAAGTCGGCGCCCGACGTCACCTCCTGCAACTGCACGTTGCTGACCGAGGAGTTCCATATCCGGGTGCTCTGGGCTATCTGGCTGCGGAAGCTCGGCGCCCGGCTGGTGCTGTACCGGACGGTGACGGCCTGGATGCCCGGCTCCGCCGCCTGCCTCTTCAGCGCCGACTTCATGACGGCCTCGAAGAACTGGCGGTTGGCGGCCTGGTCCTCGGCCGAACCGGCGTACGTCGAGACGGTGTACGCGGAGGTGGGCTTGGCCGTCTCGGGGGCGGGGGCCGCGAGGGCGGTCGGGGCGGCGGCGAGGGAGGCCACGAGGGCGGCGGCGCCGAGGGTGGCGAGGAGACCGGTTCTGCTTCTGTTCATGGGGGTGTGTCCCTTCCGGGATGGAGGCCTGCGGGTGCGGCCTCCGGTCGGGACGAGTATCGGGAGCGCGGGCGCGTTCGGACCGATGCCATTCGGCGATAGCGCGAGAGCATCAACCTACCGGCCTGCCGGTTTGCTACCGGCTCCGGATCCGGTGGCCGGACCCGGCTCCGGCTACCCCACGCGCCGGATGCGATGGACGTCCCGTACGCACAGGTTGAGGAGCGTGGCGGCGACGATGATCCCCGTACAGGCGAGGAGCACGGACCGCCCCGCGAACACGGGCGAGACGAGCGCGACGACGAGATAGCCGAGCGGAATCGCGAGCCGCTCGCCGACCTGGTTGAAAGAGCTCATCCGCCCCAACTCCGCGTCCGGCACGTGCTGCTGGAACGCCGTCACCCAGGTGACACCCGCGACGTCCAGGGCGACGCCCGCGAGCACGGCGGAAAGCAGCAGCCAGGGCAGCGGCAGCCCGAGAGCGAGCCCCGCCAGCGGCAGCGCGAGCCCCGAACTGGCCCCCACGGCCACGGTGAGCAGCCGGTCCGGCTTCCACCGCAGACACACCACGGCCCCCGCGAGGAGCCCCAGCGAGAACGCGCCCTGGATGAACCCCCAGGTGCGAGCCCCCTCGTACTCCTGCTCGACGACGACGGGCCCGAGCAGCTGATAGCCCGCCAGCCAGGCGGCGACGAGCACCGTCCCCGCGGCCGTGTACGTCCACAGCCAGGTCCGCGACCAGAAGCCCGACCAGCCCGCCCGCAGATCGGCGAGCGCGCCGCCCTTCGTGACGGGGGCGCCGAGCCGCAGCCCGAGCAGCAGCAGCGCGGCGACGGCGAACGTGAGCGCGTCGAAGCCGAGCGCCCAGGCCGGCCCGCTCGCCGCGACGACCAGCCCGCCGGCCACCGGACCGACCACCTTGACGGCGTTGGTGGGCAGCCGCAGCAGGGCGTTGGCCCGCTGCAACTGGTCCGGCGCGACGAGCTGCGTCACCACGCCCTGCGCGGCGGGCGTGGTGAACGCCACCGCGACCCCCGAGACGAAGCCGCAGGCGGCGATGGCCCCGGTGCTGGCGTGGCCGCCGCCCACGACGAGGGCGACGGCGCCCTGCGCGGCGGCGGCGAGGAGATTGCCGAGGAACAGCAGCCGACTGCGCGAAAGCCGGTCGGCGAGGACACCGCCGACGAGCAGGAAGACAACGGTCGGCACGGTGTTGGTGGCCAGCACGAGCCCGAGCGCCCCGGCCCCGCCGCCCGCGCCGATCACCGCGTACGCGAGGGCGAGAGGGGCCATCGCGGACCCGGCGGCGGAGACGAGCTGCGCGAGCACGAAGCGGCGGAAGGCGGGGAGGCGGAGGGGGGAGGAGGAGGGGTTCGGGGATGGACTCGGGGAGGGGTTCGGGGAGGGGCTGGGCGTGCGGGTGGTTTCGGTGGTGGTCATGGTTCCCCCGGTCCCGTGGTGATGCGGGCAGCGTGGACGGCCCGGCGGGCAGGATAGGTGGCGGGAGTCTCTGGCGGTGTCGCCGGGGCTGGAGGAGGCGAGTGACAGCCGATCAAGAAGCGCGCCGTTTCGGGGAATTCACCGCCGCGGCGATGAATTGCTGTTGATGCGGCACATCGGTGCCGTGCGTATGCCCTGTCACGTCACCACGCCCACCTGGGAGGCCCCCATGTCCGAGACCCCCGCGCCCGCCCCCGCCTTCGACCCGCGCGAGCTGCTCGCCGAGTCGCGGCTCGGCGTACTCGCCACGATCAAGGCCGACGGCCGCCCGCAGCTCTCGCCCGTGATGCCCTTCTACGACAGGGAGGCGGGCGTCCTCCACGTATCGATGACGGAGGGCCGGGCGAAGACGGCGAACCTGCGCAGGGACCCGCGGGCCACGCTGGAGGTCACCGCCCCCGACGGCCGTTCCTGGGCCACCGCCGAGGGCACGGCGACCCTCACGGGCCCGGGGACCGACCCCGAGGGGCCCGAGGTGGAGGCGCTGGTGCGCTACTACCGCGTCGCGGCAGGGGAACACCCCGACTGGGACGAGTACCGCGCGACGATGGTGGCCGACCGCCGGGTGCTCATGACGATGACGGTCGACCACGTGTACGGCGAGCGGCTCGGCTGAGCCGCCCTTATCAGTGCACCCGTGGGGTCACGCTCATCGCGGGGTCACGGTCATGTGGATGTCGTCGGCGGCCCAGAGCACGAACCGTTCGACGGGCGTCACCGCGTGCCCCGGAGCGAGCCGGAAACGGAACCGCTTGAGCAGGACGGCGAGGACCAGCTCGGCCTCGACCATGGCGAGCTGGGCGCCCTCACAGCTGCGCGGCCCGATCCCGAACGGGATGTAGGCCAGCCGCGCCCGCTTCGCCACCGCCTCCGGGGTGAACCGCTCGGGATCGAACCTCTCGGGCTCGGGCCAGTGGTCGGGGTTCATGTGCACGGCCCAGAAGGGGTAGAAGAGGGTGGTCCCGGCCGGTATCTCGTACGCGCCGAGCCGCAGCGGCCCGGTCGTCTCGCGGGCGCCGTACGGCCCGGGCGGATAGAGCCGCATCGACTCCTTCAGGACCATGTCCAGATACGTGAGCCGCCGCAGGTCGGCGTAGTCGGGCGCGGACCGCTCACCGAGGACACGGTCCAGCTCTTCGGCGACGCGCTCGGCGATCTCCGGGTGGCGCCCGAGCAGGTACAGCGTCCATGAGACGGCGACTCCGGTGGTGTGGTGGGCGGCGAGCATGGTCACCATGACGGTGTCACGGATACGGGCGGGGGAGGTGCCGGCGTCCATGAGGGCACGAATGAGATCACTCCGGTCATTCGGGACTCGCTCCCCGTCCCCACTCCCGTCCTGATGCGCGGCGACGACGCGATCGACGGTGTCACGCAGGTACGCCAGCGCGCGCTCGGCCCGCGCCGCGCTCTCGTCCTGCTCGTCGCCGGAGACGCGGTAAATCCGCCCGAGGTGCTCGGTGAGTACGACCTCGAACGCGCGCACGACCTCGTCCGTATCCCCGACTCCTACCCCTACTCCTGCTCCTGCTCCTGCTCCCAACGCGTAAGCACAGATCATCCGCAGCGACAGCGCGGACAGATCCTTCTGCAACGCGACGGAGGCCCCGTCCCGGGCCGCGGCCGCCCACCGGCCGGCGAGCTCCTCCGCCAGCGCGACGAACTCCCCGAAGTGCCGCTCGTGCGAGGGTCGCCCGGCGAACACCTCCAACAGCACGCGCCGCCAGGGCCCGTGCTCCTCGGCCCCGATGACCTGGAGGTTCCCGGCCTCGCACAGGGGCGCCAGGAACTCGAACAACGGCGCGGGCCGCTCGTCGATCCGGGCCGTGGCCTCCAACAGCACCGGATCGGCGACGGAGACGGCGGCGCCCACCCCCGGCAACTGGAACCGCACCACGGGTCCGTACTCGGCGTGCAGCCGCAACTGGTGGAGGTGCAGCCCTCCGGCGGCCGCGATGGCCCCAGCCCCACCGTCGTCACACCACTCGGGCCCAGGAATGCGCATGCCCGTACCTCCTCGACACTGACGCCGACTCTGACGTCCACACTGATGCCTTCAGGCCAACGAACGGGCGAGGCAGGAAGCCAGCACGTTTTCGGTCAGTCGACCGCGCACCCGACGCCTCGTACCGCTGTGAGCGAAGGGGGCGCTTTTTTCTCTGTTGCTGCTGATACTGCGGCTATGAACTTAGGTATTGCCCGTGTGCAGACATACGGGATACACAACTCGGGGTCGGCTTAGCGTGGTTACTGACAGAGGGGGGCCTCAGTCCATGCTGACCAACTCCGTGATCCTGGTCGTCGACGACCACAAGGACACCCTGTTCGCGTTGGAGAGCGCACTGGGCCCTCTCGGCTACCCGTTGGTGAGCGTCTCCAACGGCGACGACGCGCTCCGGGTGATCCTGCGGGGCAACGTCGGGCTCATCCTGCTCGACGTGCGCATGCCGGGCGTGAGCGGCCTGGACGTCGCGCGCTACGTACGCCGCCTGGAGCAGACGCGCTCCATCCCCATCATCCTGCTGACCGGCTTCGACGTCAGCCGCGAGACGGCCGCCGCGGCGTTCCACCTGGGCGTGGCCGACGTGGCCCTCAAACCCATCGACCCCCTGACCCTGCGTACCAAGGTCCGCTACCTCTTCGAGACGTACGGGCAGCTGAAATCGATGCAACAGGAGATAGACGAACTCCGGTCCCAGCTGAAGTCCGGAAACAGCAAGCCCCCGACCGACAGCCACTCGGAACGCCGCCGCCACAGGGGCCCCCGCCCGGAAAGATGACCGACACCTCCGCCCCCCTCACAATGGTCGCACCCCTCCCCCCTGACCCGACATGGCGCCCGATCTGGGCAAGCCCACCGACACCCACAATGGAAAGACATCGGCATGCCCAGTGACCACCTGATGCGGATCCACAGCCCCGAGTTCCGGGCCATGGCGGAAAGAGTCCAGCGAGCCACCGAACTCACGTCCCGCCTGAACGTCCTCCCTTTCGATGACGAGCCGGGCAAGGCAACCCTGTTCCACGAGATCCTCGGCAAGCCTCTCCCCCCGAGAACCACGATCTACCCACCCTTCTACACGGACCACGGCCTCAACCTGCACCTCGCGGAACGCGTCTTCATCAACCAGAACTGCACGTTCCTGGACTACGCCGGCATCCGCCTCGCCGAACGCGTGATGATCGGCCCCAGAGCCACCTTCATCACCGTCGGCCACCCGGTCGACCCCGAGGACCGCCGCAGCTGGCTGACCGGCGGCCCCATCGACATCGCGGAAAACGTCTGGATCGGCGCCGGCGCAACAATCCTCCCCGGCGTCACCATCGGCCACGACGCGGTGATCGCCGCGGGCGCGGTAGTGACGGAGGACGTGCCCCCGGCAACGCTGGTTACGGGCGAGAAGGCGAGGCCGCGTCGGCAGTGGTGAGGGCCGTCCGAACACCTCCGCCGGACTGGCCGGGCCGCCGGACTGTCTGGTGGCCCGTGGTCAGATCCGCCTGAGGTCAATCTCCACCGGGAAGGGGGCCAGAGCCTTGAGAAGGCCGGTGAACACGTCTCCGTCCCGGTAGGACTTCGACGCGGGACCGAGAACGTAGGTGTACACGAGGGGAACACCTGTCGCGGCCTGCTCGATCCTCCAGTAGAAGCCGATGCCTGCCTTGGCGTACTGATCGGATTTCACGATCCGATCGGTGGTCTCCGAGCCTGGCGACACAACCTCCGCGACCAGCAGCACGTGCTCGGGGCGCGTGGGAGTGATGTCGATCGTGTCCGCGCGGTACACGACGACGTCCGGGCGGCGATTGGTGAGCGGCACGTTCTGGAGCCGGACGTCGAAGCCCGTATCGGCGTTCCACTCCGGCCCCGCGGCGGCATCCAAGGCGTTCGCCAGAGTGCGGGCCAGCCGATTGTGGCGCTTGGACACACCCGGACTCGGGACGACCATTCCGTCCACGACCTCGACACCGGCGCACTGCTCCTCGGACCAGGACGCGTACTCCTCCGCCGTGATCTGCTCATGCATCCATGCCGGGACCACCATCTCGGCCGCCATGAAGCACCTCTCCGCTCGGGACATCCACTCTCCGTCCACTCACGCAAACGGCCCCGGACGAGGAGTCCGAGGCCGAGTGTGAGCCCTCCCTGGCGGAGAATCCCCCAGGTCGGAGCGGTGATGCGTTGTGCCCCCGGCAGGATTCGAACCTGCGACACCCGCTTTAGGAGAGCGGTGCTCTATCCCCTGAGCTACGAAGGCGGGGTGGCCGCAGTCGCGTGTACTGCTGTGCCGCCGTCAGTGTAGCGGGTGGTCAATTCGGGGGTGGGGGGTTGGGGCCGGGTCAGGTGATCGGGAGTGGGTTACTCGATGACGAGTTCTACCGGGATGTTGCCGCGGGTCGCCTTGGAGTAGGGGCAGTACGCGTGGGTCTTCTTGAGGAGGTCCTCGCCCGCGGGGCCCTGGAGGTGGTCCGGGAGTTCGGCGCGCATGACCACGGCCAGGGCGAAGCCGCCGTCCGTGTCCTTGCCGATGCTGACCTCGGCGGTCACCGAGACGTCCGACACGTCGATCTTCTCCTGGCGCGCGATGCTGCCCATCGCGCTCGCGAAGCAGGCCGCGTAGCCCGCGGCGAAGAGCTGCTCCGGGTTCGTGCCCTTGTCGTTGCCTCCCAGTGCCTTCGGGAAGCCGAGCGGCAGGTCGATCTGGCCGTCGGAGCTGACGGCGCGGCCCTCGCGGCCGTTGGCGGTGGCTACTGCCGTGTACAGCGCGTCCATGAGTGGTCCCGTCCTCGTTGCCGTAAGCGTGCTTGCGTCGTAAGCATTGCATGCGATTTAGTTGTGCGCAACTTAATTGGGTGCTGTTGTAGGGTGGGAGGTATGGGAGAACGCGAGGATTTTCTACGGCTCGATGATCAGATCTGCTTCTCGTTGCACGCCGCCGCGCGTGCCTTCAACAGCGTCTATCGCGCCGCGCTGAAGGATCTGGGGCTCACCTATCCCCAGTACCTCGTGATGCTCGTGCTGTGGGAGCACGGTGAGCTTCCCGTCAAGAAGATCGGCGAGCGGCTGCGGCTCGACTCCGGCACCCTTTCGCCGCTGCTCAAGCGGTTGGAGGCCGCCGGGCACGTCGAGCGGCGGCGCAGCGCCGAGGACGAGCGGTCAGTCGCCGTGCGGCTCACCGACGAGGGGCGCGCGCTGCGGGAGCGGGCCCGCGCCGTGCCCCGCGCCATCGCCGAGTCCACCGGGCTCTCCCTGGACGAGGTGCGGGACCTGCGGCTCCGGCTCAATCAGCTCACCGATGCCTTGGATGGCGGGCAGAGGTTGCGGGATTCTCGTGACTGTGTTCGTTGAGCCTTCCCGTTCCTGGCTCCGGTCCCGGGCGGGTTAGCGCGGGCGCGTTTCGAACACCTTCTCCGTCGTCGTCACCACCGCGCACTTCCCCGCCGCCCAGCGCAGCGCCATCGCGTGGTCCTCCGGTGAGAAGTCCGCGACCGCGTCGGCCACCACGAACGCCTGGATGTCCTGCATCCACGCGTCGCACGCCGTCATCAGGACGCCGATGTGGGCGTAGACGCCGGTGATGACCAACTGGTCGCGGCCCTGTGCGCGGAGGCGTGCCAGGAGGTCCGTGCGGACGAAGGCGCTGTACTTCCACTTGGTGAGGACCGTCTCGGCGGGGGCCGGGCCGATCTCGGGGGCGATCGCCGCCGCGTGGGCGTCGTCGGGCAGGCCCGGGCCCCAGAAGTCCTGCTGGAGGCCCCGTTCGGCGGGGCTCTGGCCGCCTGGCTGTGCGGTGTGGAGGACCGGGATGTCGAGGCTGGTCGCCGTCTTTTTCAACTGCGCCACGTGGGACAGGAGTTGTGGTATTGGGGGTGCCGTGCGGTCGTATGCCGAGAGGAAGTAGTTCTGCAAGTCGTGTACGAGGAGGACCGCGCGGGACGGGTCCACATGCCAGTCGACGCGGTTCGCCGGCAGCTCGTCCGCCGACGGCAGCGGGTACGGGGGGATGGCGGGGAGGGCCATGGTGGTGGGTGGTTCCGTTCAGAGAGGGGCGGGCGGGATGAGGGGTGGTTGGTTGCTACTGGAGCGAAGCCGCCCGTAGTGCCTTTTTGGAGATCTTGCCTACTCCCGTCTTCGGGAACGCCTCCACGAACTCCACGCGGTCCGGCACCTTGTACGCCGCCAGGCCCCTCTCCCGTACGAACTTCCTGATCGCCGTCGGCTTCACGGGCTCGGCGCCCTTGCGCAGGATGACGTACGCGCACGTCCTTTCGCCCAGGTAGGCGTCCGGCTCCGCGACCACGTTCGCGTCGTGCACGGACGGGTGGGCGAGGAGGTGGTTCTCGACCTCCTCGGCCGCGATCTTCTCGCCGCCGCGGTTGATCTGGTCCTTCGCCCGGCCCTCGACGACGATGTGGCCGGTCTCGGTGAGGCGTACGACGTCGCCCGTGCGGTAGAAGCCGTCCGCCGTGAAGGAGCGGGCGTTGTGCTCGGGGGCCTTCCAGTAACCGCGGATCGTGTACGGGCCGCGGGTGAGGAGGTGGCCCGTCTCGCCCGTCGGCAGGTCGTTGTCCTCGTCGTCGACCACGCGGATCTCGTCGTCCGGCGAGATCGGGCGGCCCTGCGTGGTGACGATCGTCTCCGGGTCGTCGTCCAGGCGCGTGTAGTTGACCAGGCCCTCCGCCATGCCGAAGACCTGCTGCAACGTGCAGTTCAGGGCCGGCTTCACCCGGCGCGCCACCTCCTCGCTGAACTTCGCGCCGCCCACCAGGAGTACGTCCAGGCTGCTCAAGTCGTACGCGGTGGCCGGCGCCGCCTCCGTCCAGAGCAGGGCGAGCGGCGGGACGAGGCCCGTGATCGTGACGCCCTCGGACTCGATGAGGGGGAAGGCGGTCTCGGGGCTGGGTCGGGGACAGAGGACTACGCGGGCGCCCGCGTAGAGCGCGCCTAGCGAACCGGGCGAGGAGAGCGGGAAGTTGTGGGCCGCGGGGAGGGCGACCAAGTAGACGCTGTCCTCGTCCACCGCGCACAGCTCGTTGGAGCCGCGCAGCGAGTAGATGTAGTCGTCGTGCGTGCGCGGGATCAGCTTCGGTACGCCCGTACTGCCCCCGGAGAGCTGGAGGAACGCCAGGTCGGAGGGGGTGGGAGCAACCGAAAGCCCTTCGGGTGGCGGGTCCGCGGCCACGGTCGACAGCGCCTCGAACGGGCCCGCGTCGCCCTCCGCCACGAACACGTGCCGCAGCGTCGGGACCTCGTCGACCAGCTTCGCCGCCAGGCCGCGGTAGTCGAAGCCGCCCAGCTGCTGCGGGATGACGTACGCGACCGCCTCGGTGAACTCGCAGAAGTAGCGGATCTCCGTCTCGCGGTGCGCGGGCAGCGCGAAGACCGGGAGTGCGCCGATGCGGAACAGGGCGAAAATCGTTTCGAAGAACTCCGCGATGTTGGGGAGTTGGACCACCACCTTGTCGCCCTTGGTGATGCCTCGGGCGAGGAGGCCCGCCGCCAGGCGGTCGGCCCCGCGGTCCAGTTCCCCGTACGTCCAGCGGCGCGCCGGCGTGCCGGTGGAGCCCGGGTCCACGATCGCCACGCGGTCCGGGTGCTCGGCGGCCCTCTCGCGGAGCATCCCGCCGAAGGTCTCGCCCCGCCACCAGCCCGCGGCGCGGTAGCGCTCCGCGAAGTCGGCGGGCCAGGTGGGGGCGTCCGGTGCGTTCGGTGCGTTCGGTGCGTCCGGTGCGTTCGGCTCCGTGGTCACAGCTCAGCCCCCACCGCGTTGAGGAACGTACGGAACTTCGCGCCCGTCTCCGCGGTCTCCGCCGCCGGGTCCGACGCGGCGACCACGCCCGCTCCCGCGTACAGCCGCAGGCTGCGTTCCTCCGCCTCCGCGCAGCGGATGGTGACCACCCACTCGCCGTCGCCGTGCGCGTCGCCCCAGCCGACCACACCCGTGAAGAAGCCGCGGTCGAACGGTTCCGTCTCGCGGATCACCTCCCGCGCCGTCGCCGTCGGCGTGCCGCACACCGCCGGTGTGGGGTGCAGCGCGCAGGCCAGTTCGAGGGCCGAGGTGTCGGGCGAGGCGAGCGTGCCGGTCACCGTCGTGGACAGGTGCCACATCGTCGCCGTGCGGACGAGGGTGGGGCGGGGCGGGACCGTCAGGTCCGTGCAGAAGGAGGCGAGCGCCTGGTGCACGCCGTCCACCACGACGGAGTGCTCGTGCAGGTCCTTCGCCGACTCCAGGAGCGCGGCCGCGCGGCGCACGTCCTCGGCGAGGTCGTCGCTGCGGGGAGTCGAACCCGCCAGGGGGTTCGCGACGACGTGGTCCCCGTGGCGCGAGACGAGCAGCTCGGGGCTGGCGCCGATGAGGGTACGGCCGGGGGCCGTCGGCAGCGCGAAGGTGTAGCCGGACGGGTCGCGGCGGGCCAGGCGCTGGAGCATCGCGGGGAGGTCCAGCGGGGCGGGCGCGGTGAGTTCGAGGGTGCGGGCGAGGACGACCTTGCTGAAGTCGCCGCGCCACATGCGCGCGACGGCGGCGGCCACGCCGGCGCCGTACTCCTCGGGGGTCGGCACCGGGCGGATCCGCCAGCCCGTGGCGTCCGCGGTCTCCGTGGGCAGTGCGATCAGCGGGTCCGCGGCGAGGGGTGGGGCGGCGCGGAGGGTTTCGGGGACCGTCAGTGCGGCGGGCGCGGTGTGGTCGAAGGGGACCGCGCCGATGACGTACGGCTCGGTGCTGCCGGCGCGGCGTGCTTCGGTGAGGGCTTCGGTGACGCGGTGCGGCAAGGGTCTTTCGTCGTGGGGGACGTTGGCGTGGGTGCCGGTGACCAGCAGGGTGCGGGTGGGGGTTGCGAGGAAGCTTGCGGGTGGGGTGTAGGCGGAGAGGAGTGACGTGGCTGCGCCTACGACTGGGTTGGACTGTTCGGTCGTCGTGACGTGCTGGGGGTGCGGGGTGTGCGGGGCGACCTCGGGTGCCGTCGACACAGTGGCTCCAATGCTCGGGTGCGGGTCGGTGCAGGGGGTATCGGATGCGGTGCGTGGGGGGTGCGTGCGCCTCGGGTGCGTCGTGGGGCGGGGCTGCGGGGGTATGTGCGTACTCGCCATCCCTGCGCCGCGGCACACGGACTAAAGGCGCCGATGTGCGCTCGGTGCTCCGTTCGCACATACCCCCACGTCCCCTCGGGCGCGCTCGCGGCTGCCCGGCCGGTGGGGGCCGGCGTGCCCGGTCGCGGCGCGGCCGGTGGTCAGCGCAGGGTCGCACCGCCGTCCACGTACAGCTCCTGGAGCGTGATGTGGCGGGCGCGGTCCGAGGCGAGGAAGAGGACCGCGTCCGCGACGTCCTGGGGGGTGGCGATGCGGCCGAGGGGGATGCCCGTGCGGTACGTCTCCAGGTTGCCGTCGAGGACGGCGGCGGGGGCCTCGGTGGCGGTGGCGGGCCAGAGGGCGCGCTGCATGGCGGTGTCCGTGGTGCCGGGGGCCACGACGTTGCAGCGGACGCCGCTGCGGGCGATCTCCAGGCCGAGGCACTTGGTGAACATCGCGGCGGCCGCCTTGGACGCGGCGTACGCGGCCATGCCGGTCCGGGGGATGCCCGCGGCGTTGGAGCCGACGGTGACGATGCAGCCGGAGCCGCGCGCCGTCATGTGGGAGGCGGCGGCGCGGGAGGTGTGGAAGACGCCCGTGGCGTTCACGGCGAACGTGTCGGCCCAGTCGGCGTCGGTGAGTTCGGTGGCGGGGCCGCCGTGCAGGACGCCCGCCACGTTCACGAGGACGTCGAGGGCGCCGTGGTCGCGGACGGTGTCGGCGATCAGCGACCTGACTGTGGTGGCGTCGGTGACGTCCATGACCCGGGGCGTGATCGTTCCCGTGGACGCGGCGGCCAGTTCTTCGATGCCGTGCGCGTCGCGGTCGGTGGCGACGACGTGTGCGCCACGGGCGGCGAGCGCGGTGGCCACGGCTGCGCCGATGCCCTGGCCCGCGCCGGTCACCAGAGCCGTGCGCCCGGCGAACTCGCCTTCGGCGTCCGGCTCGTTCCGTATGTGCTCAGGCATGCGTGAGCTACCTCCCCGGAGTTCAGTTAGGGAAGCCTAACCTAACTTATGGCAGGAAGGGATCTTGACGGACCGGTGCCGTGGGGCGGTGCGTGTGTTACCTTGCGAGTGGTACGTGTGTACGCCCCTCTCTTCGGGGCGCCCGTGCCGGATCCTCTTCTCCCGGTCCGCCGGGATCTGTCAGGCCCGCTTTCGGCCTTCAACGCACTGTCCGCCTTGTGGCAGTGCTCTTTTCGTCCGCTGTGTGCGGGGCGTGTCATCGCCGCCCCCTCGCCGGGCCTCTCTCCCGCGTATTCCCGCGAATTTCGCGCATGTCCTTGAAAGGACGCCCACTGTGACTGTTACAGCAACCGAATCTTTGTCCGCCGGTCGTGTCGGCTCAACTGCCTCTGCGTGTGAGGGGGTTCTCGACGTCCAGCGTGATGGGCGTGGCTTCCTGCGGGGTGGCAGCCTTCTGCCGGGGAAGGGTGACGTGCAGGTGCCCGCCGCCGTCGTACGTCAACTCGGGCTGCGAGCCGGGGACTTCGTCACCGGTGTGTGCGGGCGGCCCGGTGTGCTCGCCGGGGCCGAGCTGGTCAACGGAGGCTCCGTCGCGGAGTTGCGTGGCCGGCCGCGGTTCGGCGAGCTGACGCCTCTGCATCCCCGCGAACGGCTCCGCCTCGAGGTGGAGGGCGGGCCCGTCGCCGGGCGTCTCGTCGATCTCGTCGCGCCCGTCGGCAAGGGGCAGCGCGGCCTGATCGTCGCCCCGCCGAAGACCGGCAAGACCGTGCTGCTCCAGCAGATCGCCGCCGCGGTCGCCCGGAACCACCCCGAGTGCCATCTCATGGTCGTCCTCCTCGACGAGCGGCCCGAGGAGGTCACCGACATGCGGCGTTCGGTCCGCGGCGAGGTGCTGGCCTCGACCTTCGACCGGCCCGCCAAGGAGCACATCGCCCTCGCCGAACTCGCCGTCGAGCGGGCCAAGCGCCTGGTCGAGGAGGGGCGCGACGTCGTCATGCTCTTCGACTCGCTGACGCGGCTGTGCCGGGCGTACAACAACGCGGCCACCGGCGGCGGCCGTACCCTCAGCGGCGGTGTCGACGCCGCCGCCGTGCAGGGGCCGAAGCGGCTCTTCGGGGCCGCGCGCCTCACCGAGGAGGGCGGCTCCCTGACCATGCTCGCGACCGCGCTCGTGGAGACCGGATCGCGCGCCGACGACTACTACTTCGAAGAGTTGAAGAGCACCGGCAACATGGAGCTGCGGCTCGACCGCGGCATCGCCGGCCGACGTGTCTTCCCGGCTGTCGACGTGGTTCCGTCCGGCACCCGGCGCGAGGAACTGCTGGTGCCGGAGGAGGAGTTGAGTGCCGTACGCGGATTGCGGCGGGCTCTGCACGGGAGGGACCAGCAGGGCGCCTTGGAGGCGCTGCTCGACCGGGTCAGGAAGACGCCGAGCAACGCCGCGTTCCTGCGGCAGGTGCGGCAGACCGTGCCCGGCGCGCAGCCGTGACGGTGCTACGGACGCGTCACGCGCACGCGGTAGTCGCCGTCGTCGGTCGCTCCCGTCACCGTGACCCGCACCCCCGTCTTGCGGTCCGTGAACGTCTCGCCGATGCCGTAGGTCGCGTCGGAGAGCTCCGCGTGGACGTTGGGGCGGCGGGTGCAGCCGCCGCTGTCGGGTGCGGCGTCGGAGACCGTGACCGGGCCGTGGCCGGTGTCGACCTCCGCGTCCACGCGGTAGACGAGCACGCCGGGCTTGCAGACCGCCTCGTCGTTGCCGCCGCGGGTGCGGGCCTCGATCGCGTACCCCGTCTTCTCGCTCAGCGGGGCGAACGCCAGCTTCCGGCCGCCGGAGCGGGCCAGTGGGGACAGGACGTGCTCGGTCGTGCCGGAGTTCGCGGCGCAGCCGATCTGGTCGTCGTCGAGCCAGCCCAGCTTCCACTTGTGCCAGGCCAGCAGGTCGTTGTTGGCGCCCCAGTCCTCGCTCATGATGTCCCAGTGCCCGACCGCGCCGCCGCCGTCCTGCGTGTAGAGGTCGGGCAGGCCGAAGACGTGGCCGTTCTCGTGCGGCAGGACGCGGTAGCCCGTCTCGTGGTAGCTGCCCGAGCCGTCGTCCTGGCGGCTGTAGACGAAGGACGCGTTGGAGACGGGGACGCCGTCCGCGACCGGCGCCTCGTGGTTGCCCGCGAAGGTCACCGACAGGACGGTGTCGAGGGCGGAGGGGCCCGCGTTCGGGGTGATCAGGATGTTCACGAGGTCGTACGTCCGGAAGTCCACGTCCGGGTCGGCGGCCGCCACGATGTCCTCGACGAGCCGCCGGTAGCCGGGGTCGAAGGGGGCGCCGCGCTCTATCCCGTACTCCTTGAACGTCTTCGGCATCCGCAGCCAGTCGGGTACGGGGGATTCCGGGCGGTAGTCGAGGCGCCCGTACGAACTGGTGCGGAACCACTGCGAGGTCTGCGGGAAGAACTCCGCGAGGCGGTCCATCGCACTGCCCTGACCCGGCGCGTCGGAGAAGTCCACCATGAGGTTCAGGGCCCGGACGGTGCCGGTGGAGCGCGAGTAGCCGGGCGGTGTGGGCACGCCCTCCGACATCTGTACGCCCAGCGTGCCGCTGATCATGCAAGGGCCGAGAGCGGTGCTCCGGGAGAGGGAGACCGGGCCCGCCGCGCTCGGCGCGTCCGCCATCAGGCGTCCGGTGCTCGCCGACGTGGTGACCGCGAGGGCCAGCGCGGCGCCGGAGGCCAGGGCGATGCCGCGGCGGGCGGGGCGTATCCGGCGCCGGGTCGGCTGCATGCGTGGGCCCTCCACTCCGCGGCAGCCGCCGGTCCTGGCTGCACCCTGTCCGGTCAGCCTGTGACGGCGGGTGCGCGGGCGCTCGTTGGGTGCGACCGATCGAGGGTTTCCCGGTGAAGGGGTGTGACTCAGGTCACGTAAATTGGGCATCCTGGCGGAAATATCCGGGGAGTCTCTCCCCGTTTAGAAGTGTGTCCGCATGAACCGGGGACTTACTCCCCACATCGCGGGCCCAGGGCCGAAAGCGGGCCCCGGAACCAGCAGTCGACCGAACCGAGGAGCAGCCGTGGACACCGCCACCGCCCCGCAGCGCCGAGTCACCCGCCCGCGGGCCGACGCCCTGCGCAACCGGGAGCGGATCGTCGCCGCCGCACGCGAGATGTTCGTGGAGTACGGAGCAGACGTACCCCTCGACGAGGTCGCGCGCCGGGCCGGCGTCGGCAACGCCACGGTGTACCGCAACTTCGCCGACCGCGCCGAGCTGGTGCGCGAGGTCGTCCGCACGGTCACGGACCGCGTCGCGGACCTCGCCGAGCGGGGCATCGCCACGGCGGACGCCGACGAGGGCGCCGCCTTCGCGGCGCTGCGCACCTTCGTGCACGCTGCGGTCGACGAGCGGATCGGCGCCATGTGCCCGATGCTCGCGCCGGACTTCGACCCCTTCCACCCCGATCTGCTCGACGCCCGCGAACGGCTGGAGCGCTCCATCGAAGGCCTCATGGAGCGGGCCCGCGCGGCGGGACAGCTGCGCACCGACATCGACGTCGGTGACCTGATGGTCGCCCTCTCCCAGCTCACCCGGCCGCTGCCGGGCACGGCCTGCGTGGGCATGGACAGCTTCATCCACCGTCATCTCCAGCTGTTCCTGGACGGCCTGATGACGCCCGCCCGGTCCGAGCTGCCGGGGGAGGCGGCGACGCTGAAGGATCTCCGCCGGCACTGACCCGCTCCGCCGAACCCGCCTCTCTGCACCACCCCTATCACCACCCCTTTTTTTCCGTTTTAGTTCACTCCGTACCGCTAGGTGGCTACCCCTATGTCCGAAACAGCCCTCAAGCCCGACTCAGGGCCAGACGCCAACCGCTGGAAGGCGCTCGTCTTCATCGCCCTCGCGCAGCTGATGGTCGTGCTCGACGCGACCATCGTGAACATCGCGCTGCCCTCCGCCCAGGAGGACCTCGGCATATCCGACGGCAACCGCCAGTGGGTCATCACGGCCTACGCGCTCGCCTTCGGCGGCCTGCTGCTCTTCGGTGGCCGCATCTCCGACCTGTGGGGCCGCAAGCGCACCTTCGTGACCGGCCTGATCGGCTTCGCCGCGGCCTCCGCGCTCGGCGGCGCCGCGACCGGTGAGGCCATGATGCTGGGCGCCCGCGCCCTCCAGGGTGTGTTCGGCGCGCTGCTTGCGCCCGCCGCCCTCTCGCTGCTCGCGGTGATGTTCACCGACGCCAAGGAGCGCGCCAAGGCCTTCGGCATCTACGGCGCGATCGCCGGTGGCGGCGGCGCCGTCGGCCTCATCCTCGGCGGCTTCCTCACCGAGTACCTGAACTGGCGCTGGACCTTCTTCGTCAACATCCCGTTCGCGGTGGTCGCCGCGCTCGGCGCGTACTTCGTCATCCGTGAGCCGGCCGGCGGCCGCAACCGCTCGCCGCTCGACATCCCCGGCGTGGTCCTCTCCACCCTCGGCCTGGTCG
The DNA here is from genome assembly GCF_055572995.1 of Streptomyces sp. NPDC030245. Lineage (NCBI taxonomy): Bacteria > Bacillati > Actinomycetota > Actinomycetes > Kitasatosporales > Streptomycetaceae > Streptomyces > Streptomyces sp. NPDC030245. The sequence goes on from NZ_JBVICF010000004.1 coordinate 385,061, forward strand.
CGCTGGTCTACGGCTTCACGCGCGCCGAGTCCGACGGCTGGTCGGACTCCGTGACCGTCGCCATGTTCGTGGCGTCGGCCGTGCTGCTCGCCGCGTTCGTCCTCACCGAGGCCAAGGTCAAGTCGCCGCTGCTGCCGCTGCGCGTCCTGACCGAGCGCAACCGCGGTGGCGTCTACCTGTCGCTCGGCCTCGCCGTCATCGCGATGTTCGGCCTGTTCCTGTTCCTCACGTACTACCTCCAGATCGTCGAGGGCTACTCGCCGGTCAAGACCGGCTTCGCCTTCCTGCCGATGATCGCGGGCATGATCGTGGGCTCCACGCAGATCGGCGCCCGTCTGATGACGCGCGTCCCGCCGCGGCTGCTGATGGGTCCGGGCTTCCTGCTCGCCGCCGTCGGCATGCTGCTCCTGACGCAGCTGGAGGTCGGCTCCTCGTACACCGGGCTGATCATGCCGGCGCAGCTGATGCTCGGCCTCGGCATGGGTACGGCGTTCATGCCCGCCATGTCGCTCGCCACGCACGGCGTCGAGGCCCGTGACGCCGGTGTCGCCTCCGCGATGGTCAACACCTCGCAGCAGGTCGGCGGCGCCATCGGCACGGCGCTCCTGAACACCATCGCCGCCTCCGCGACCTCCGCGTACATCGCGGACCACGCGGCCGGCGCCGCCAACCCCAAGCTCGTCCAGGCGCAGGCCATGGTCGAGGGCTACACCAGCGCCATCTGGTGGGCGGTCGGCATCCTGGTCGTCTCCGCGCTGATCGCGGCGACGTTCATCAACACCGGCCACCAGGGCGGCGCCGCCGCCTCGGGCGGTTCGGTGGACGGCGCCGAGGACGAGGTGAAGATCCCGGTGATGGCCCACTGACCCGACCCTTTCCCGGGTAGCACCTAGCGGAGCCAGGGGAGGTCCGCACCGGCCTCCTTGGGCTGAAGTCCCTCGGCGACGATCGTCATGATCTCGCCGAGGGACTTCTGCTGTTCCGGGGTGAGCCGGTCGAAGAGGGCCTGGCGGACGGCGGTGACATGACCGGGGGCGGTCCTGCGCAGCACCTCGAAGCCCTCGTCGGTGAGTATCGCCAGCTGCCCGCGCTTGTCGGAGGGACAGTCCTCGCGGCGTACCCAGCCGCTCTTCTCCAGGCGGGCCACCGCGTGCGAGAGACGGGACCGGGTGATCTTCATGGTCTTGGCCAGCTCGGTCATCCGCAGCCGCCGCCGGGGGGCGTCGGACAGCTGGACCAGGAGGCCGTAGTACATGTGCGGCATGCCCGCGTCGCGCTGGAGCTGACGGTCGAGGAAGTCGTCGAGGAGGGTGGTCGCCTGGAGATACGCCCGCCAGACGCGCTGCTCGTCGCCGTCCAGCCAGTGCGGCTCGCCGGCCGGGGGAGGGGTCGCTGCCATATCCATGTACTCCACTGTACGAGGCCCTTCCTTGAAGTTTGAACAAACCGTGCGTACGGTTGAGCGGATAGCTTGAGGTTTCAAGTACTCACGCTCGGCACTCTCCCTCTGCTCCCTCCCTCCCACGTTCCGCCCGCCCGGAGGTTCGCGATGACCCGCATGCCCGCCCTGTACCTCAGCCACGGCGCCCCGCCGCTCGCCGACGACCCCGTCTGGCCCGGCGAACTGGCCGCCTGGTCCGCGGAGCTGCCGCGCCCCACGGCGATCCTCATGGTCTCCGCCCACTGGGAGGAGGCACCGCTGGCCCTCTCCGCCACCGAGACCCTGCCCCTCGTGTACGACTTCTGGGGCTTCCCCGAGCGCTACTACCAGGTGACGTACGCCGCGCCCGGCGCACCCGCACTCGCCGCCTCCGTACGCAAGCTCCTGCACGCCCCCGGCACGCCCGTGCAGGACGTGCCGGACCGCGGGCTCGACCACGGCGCGTACGTCCCGCTCGTGGAGATGTACCCGGGCGCCGACATCCCCGTCCTCCAGATCTCCCTGCCGACCCTCGACCCGCGCCGCCTCATGGACATCGGCCGCAAGCTGGCGCCGCTGCGCGACGAGGGCGTGCTGATCGTCGGCAGCGGCTTCTTCACGCACAACCTCGCCGCGCTGCGCCACGGCGGGGTGCCCGGCTGGTCGGCCGAGTTCGACGCCTGGGGGCACGAGGCCCTGGAGGCGGGCGACGTGGACGCGCTGCTCGACTTCGGGCACAAGTCGCCGGCCGGGCAACTCGCCCACCCGCGCACCGAGCACTTCGCACCCCTCTTCGTCACACTCGGCGCGGCCGAGGCGGTGGGAGACCTCGACGGACAGCGCAGTGTGATCGACGGTTTCTGGATGGGCCTGGCGAAGAGGTCGGTGCAGTTCGGCTGAGGTTCCCTCAAGGGGTGCCGGGGGGCTTCTAAGGGGCGCGGGGAACTGCGCGACCAGCCACAACACACCCGCAGCCGAAAAGAAGCACGCCCGGCCCCCTACGCGAGCGGCACGCTGAGCTCCACGGCCCGCAGGGCGGCCGCCAAGGCCTGCTCGTCCCCGACGTCCAGCACCGTATCCGTCAACTTGATCACGTGCTCGTCCCCGTGTGCGAGCGCCCGCTCGAAGACCTCCTCAGCGGTGAAGGCGCCCGGCGACACATACGCCACCGGCCCGTCCGGCGCGTACATGGCGGTGATCGCCGCCGACACCGTCCACGCGGCGTGCAGACTCGGCACCCACAGGGCGCGGGGGAGCGCGGGCAGGGCGCGCAGCACGGCGTTGGGCGCGGTCGCCGCGTGCACCAGCATCGTCTCGTCGCCGTGGCCGTGCGTGACGTACCGGTGGGTGGCCGCCCGCACCAGCTCCGTCAGCCGGCGCCCGGCCTCCTCCGGGTCGTCCACCGTGCCCGCCCACACCGGCAGCCCCTCCACCCGGCCGAGCCGCGCCGGGAAACCGCCGTCGGCCCGGTTCGCGATGGGCGGCACCGCTTCGAGCGCGGCCGCGGCGCTGTCGGCGCCCGGCAGCGGGGCGACACCGGCGAGCGGGTGGTGGCGGGCGGCCCAGTAGCCGAGGCCGTGCGCGAGCTCGGTGAGACGCGGCTCGGTCACCCCGCCCGCCCGACCGCGCCCCGCCTCCGCGTCGCTCCCCTCCAGGGTGCGCACGGCGTGGCCCACCCGGATCACCGGGTGCGCCGACCCGCCGTACAGACCGGGCAGCAGCCGTGGCCACCACTGGGCGAGCACGTCGCGCCACGGCCGGGCCTCGATCTCCCGGCCGAAGTACGCGATCCAGTCGGCGGCGCGGCGCGGGTCACCCAGGGCGGCTCGCCAGTTCACGTCGGTGACCGGCTCGAACGGGGCGGGGAACTCCTCCAGCTTGGAGGCGTAAAGATCAAGCCACCGGTGGACGGCCCGGGACTGCCCGTGCGCGGCGAGCGCCTCGACGGCCATCGGGGCGTGGTTGGTGAGCCGTCCGAGACGCTCGGGACCGGAGGTGTGCAACCGTTGCAGGGCTTCGTCGAGGATTCCTGTGGTGTCGTCCATGCGGGGACGGTAGGCCGCCGACCTGCCGCCGCGTAACGGACCGGAGATCTAGGTCCGCGGGCCCAGAGGCAGCTCGTACCAGGCGACGTCCCAGTACCGCCCGAACTTCCTGCCCACTTCCCCGTACGTCCCCACGTGCCGGAAACCGAAGCGCTCGTGCAGGCGTTCCGAGGCCTCGTTCGGCTGGGCGATCCCGGCGTAGGCGCGGTGCACGTCCTCGCCCTCCAGGGCCTCCAGGAGCGCCTTGTAGAGGAGCGTGCCGATGCCGCGGCCCGCGGCGTCCGGGGCGCAGTACACGCTGACTTCCACGGAAGTGGAGTAAGCGGGCTTCGGCCGGAAAGGACTACTGGTCGCGTATCCGAGCACTCGACCCGTGTCGCGCTCCTGAGCAACCAAGAGGCGGTGCGGGCCGTCTTCAGGGTGGGAGAGCAGCCAAGGGCGGCGCTCTTCCGGCAGGAAGGCGACGGTGTCGAAGGTGACGGCCGTCTCACGCACGTAGTGGTTGTAGAGGTCCGTCAGGGCTTCGAGATCAGCCTCGACGGCCGGTCTCACCTGCACCTCAGTACGCTCCGTCGGCATCCGGACCCCCTCCGTGGCGCGACAGGGTACTGCACTGTCAGGAAAAAAGATGCGCGGCTTGGGAATTCTGTCCGGATTCCAGTCGTTGTTTCCATCGGATGCAGGGCACCCGAGGGTGTGCCATCCACCACAGAGGCCCCAGAAAGGGCCGACCAGGACCACCATCGCAAGGGAGCACGCATGGCAACCCGTGCCGTCGCCCGTCGTAAGTCCGCCGCCTCCGGCGAGACCGACGCGGCACGCAGTGTTCGCGCCGTAGGCGGGGAGATCGCCGACCGCGACCTGGTCGGCATGTACCTCGACGAGATCGCGCGTACGCCGCTGCTCGACGCCGCCAAGGAAGTGGAGCTCTCCCAGGTCATCGAGGCGGGGGTGTATGCCCAGAAGATCCTGGACGGCGAGGTCGAGGACAGCAAGGTCACCGCGGACCGCGAGGAGCTCGAAGCCCTCGTGGCCGACGGCGAGCGCGCCAAGGACGTCTTCATCCGGTCCAACCTCCGCCTGGTCGTCGCGGTCGCCCGCCGCTATCCGCGCAGCGGCCTCCCCCTCCTCGACCTGATCCAGGAGGGGAACGCAGGCCTGGTGCGCGCCGTCGAGAAGTTCGACTACGCCAAGGGATTCAAGTTCTCCACGTACGCCACGTGGTGGATCCGCCAGGCCATCACCCGCTCCATCGCCGACCAGTCCCGCACCATCCGCCTCCCCGTCCACCTGGTGGAGGAGCTGGGCCGGATCCGCCGGGTCCAGCGCGAGTTCAACCGTGAGAACGGCCGGGATCCCGAGCCCGCCGAGATCGCCGCCGAGCTCTCCTCGACACCCGAGCGCGTCATCGACGTCCTGGACTGGGCCCGCGACCCCGTCTCGCTGAACATGGGCGTGGACGACGAGGGCGACACCCAGTTCGGCGACCTCCTGGAGGACACCTCGGCGGTCTCGCCCGAGCAGTCCGTCCTCTCGCTGCTCCGCAGCGAGGAGCTCGACGACCTGATCGGCCGCCTCGACCAGCGCACGGCCTCCATCATCAAGATGCGGTACGGCATAGACGACGGCCGCGAGCGCACGCTCACGGAGGTCGGCAAGGAGCACGGGCTGACCCGGGAGCGGATCCGGCAGATCGAGAAGCACGCGCTGCTCGAACTGAAGAAGCTGGCTCGGGACACCGGGTTCGACGCGGCGGCCTAGGCGGCCGGCCTTGGGCGGGTGCCTCAGCCTCCTGCGCCGTTTTGTTGGGGCGTCGCGCTTCGCGCGTTTTCCCCACCCGCCCGCCCTTTTGCCGGGAGCGAGTGCGTCAGGCGCTCGCTCATCGCTCTGATGCAGTCCACCAGCTCCGCCGGGCCGTGCACCGTGAAGTCGCAGTCCAGGACCGCCAGGCGGACCGCCAGCCACTCGACGGAGTCCGAGGCCCCGCAGCTCAGGCGGCAGCTGCGGTCGTCCACGGGCTCCACCGGGCCCAGGTGCGCGGGCAGCCGCGCGGTGACGAACTCCGCGGGCGCCGCGAAGACCACGTCCACGTCGTACGACTGGCGTCCTCGCCACATCGACTGGCGGATGTATTCCGCGGCGTCCCCCTTCGGCAGCTCCCGCGGCACGAACCGCGCGCCCGTGGCGAACGGATCGGCCACCCGGTCCACGCGGAACGTCCGCCAGTCCTCGCGGTCGATGTCGTACGCCACGAGGTACCAGCGCCGCCCCGTCGACACCAGGCGGTACGGCTCGGTGAGCCGGCGCGACTCCGTGCCGTCGCCCGCCCGGTAGGCGAACCGCAGCCGCTCGTGGCCGGCCGCCGCCGACGCCATCACCGTCAGCGTCTCCGGCGCGATACTCGCCCCGTCGCCGCTGGTCAGCGCCGTCGTCGCGGTCTGGAGCGCGGAGACGCGGTGGCGCAGGCGCCCCGGCAGCACCTGCTCCAGCTTGGCGAGCGCCCGCACCGACGCCTCCTCCACGCCTTCCACGGCGTGCCCCGCCCCGGCCCGCAGGCCGACCGCGATGGCCACCGCCTCCTCGTCGTCCAGGACCAGCGGCGGCATGGCCTTGCCCGCGACGAGCCGGTAGCCACCGGCCGCGCCCTGGCTGGCCCGCACCGGATAGCCGAGGTCCCGCAGCCGGTCGATGTCCCGCCGCACCGTCCGCCTGCTGACCCCGAGCCGCTCGGAGAGCTCGGCGCCGGGCCACTCGCGGGGTGTCTGGAGGAGGGAGAGGAGCTGGAAGAGACGCGCCGGAGTGTCCACACCGGCCGCCGTACCGTCCGCAGTCATGGTCGTACCGCCCGTTCTGCCGTCGTCGTGGTCCGCCGTGGCGACGCGACCCCGTGGCCGGTCGCCGTCATCGAGGTCTGCCGTGGCGACGCGACCCCGTGGCCGGTCGCCGTCATCGAGGTCTGCCGTGGCGACCTCGCACCGCCGTCCGTCGCCGTCGTGGCGGCGTCGCCCGGCGCGTCGCCGTCAACGCGTACAGCATGCCGGACAACTAGGTCACGGACTGGCCTATATGGCCCCTAGCCTTGCGGCATGACTTCACCCAGCACCGCTTCCGCCCCCGGAACACCGGCGGCCGTCGGCGACCGCCGGCGGTGGTTCGCCCTGGCCATCGTGATGACCGCCGCGTTCATGGACCTCGTCGACGTCACGATCGTCAACATCGCCATCCCGGCCATCCAGCGCGACGAGGGCGCCACGTACAGCCAGATCCAGTGGATCACCGCGGGTTACGCCCTCGCGTTCGCCGCCGGTCTCATCACCGGCGGCCGGCTCGGCGACATCCACGGCCGCAAGCGGCTCTTCCTGATAGGGATCACCGGCTTCACCGTCGCCTCGGCGCTCTGCGGCTTCGCGGTGAACCCGGAGATGCTGGTCGCCTCCCGCATCCTCCAGGGCGGCATGGCCGCGCTGATGGTGCCGCAGGTGCTCTCGATCGTGCACGCGACCTTCCCGGCCCACGAGCGCGGCAAGGTCTTCGGCCTCTTCGGCATGGTCGTCGGCCTCGGCGCGGTCTCCGGGCCGCTGCTCGGCGCGCTGCTCACCGAGTGGAACATCCTCGGCCTCGAATGGCGCCCGATCTTCCTCATCAACCTGCCGGTCGGCATCGCGGGGCTCGTCCTCGGACGGAAGTTCATCACCGAGTCGAAGGCGCCGCGCGCCCTCAAGCTCGACCTGTTCGGCGTCGTCCTGGTCACCGTCGGCCTGCTGATGCTGCTCTACCCGCTCACCCGCGGACGCGAGCTGGGCTGGCCGGTGTGGGGCCACGTCATGATGGCGGGCTCGCTCGTCGTCTTCGGCGCCCTCGTCGCGTACGAGAAGAAGAAGGCCGCCAAGGACGGCTCGCCGCTCGTCGAACTGTCGCTGTTCAAGGTGAAGAGCTTCGCCGCGGGCATCGCCGTGCAGACCGTCTTCGGCGTCACGATGGGCATCTTCTTCCTGGTCTGGACGCTCTACATGCAGGTCGGCCTCGGCTGGACCGCGCTGCGCGCCGGACTGACCGGGGTGCCGTTCTCGATCGCCGTCTCGGCGGCGGCCGGCATCTCCGTGCAGAAGCTCGTGCCCCGTTTCGGCCGCAAGGTGCTCCAGGCCGGTGCCCTCGCGATGGCCGCGGGCGTACTGATCTACATCTGGGAGGCCGGCCGGTACGGCGCGGACATCGCCCCCTGGCAGATGGTGCTCCCGCTGGTCGTGATGGGCATCGGCATGGGTCTGATCGTGGCCCCGCTGACGGACGCGGTCCTCTCGGAGGTACCGAGGGAGCACGCGGGTTCGGCCTCCGGACTCATCAACACCGTGCAGCAGATGGGCACCGCGCTCGGCCTCGGCCTGGTGTCGGTCGTCTTCTTCGGGGTGATCGACGAGCGGGTGCCGCGGGAGCGGATCCCCGCGGAGTTCGCGGACGGGTTCCAGAACGCGCTGTGGTGGGTGACGGGCGTGCTCGCCGTCATCTTCCTGGTGATGTTCGCCCTGCCGGCGAAGCCGAAGCAGCATGTCGAGGGCGGCGTGGACGAGGTCGCGCCGGACGCGACCGCTCCGCAGAAGGAGCCGGCGCTGACGCGGTGATGGGTGGTCATGCGGAGTTCCCCGCGCCGGATAGCCCTTCAGGGGCGCGGGGAACTGCGCGACCAGCCACAACCGGCCCGCAGGTCGCGAGGACACGGACCGCCCCCCTACAGAGCGCTAAAGCTCTGCCTGCGTGGCCGCCTCGTCCAAGGACTCCAGTACGGCCTTGGGGCTGCCGCCCTTGACCACCGCCTCGCCGATACGGCGACGCACCGCACTGCGGACCTCCGGCCACGATCCGAGGTTGGTCGGCTGGAACTGCGCCTGCGGCATCTGGTCGATGAAGTCCCAGAGCTGCCGGTGCTTCGGGTTCTTGCGCAGGGCGTCCGACGCGGAGCTCGTCACCGGCAGGGCGGACTGGCTTCCGCCGTACGCCAACGCGGACTTCCGGCCGTACAGGTAGCTCAGGAACGTGCCGCACTGCTCGCGCCGCCCGTTCTGCTTGAACGCCATCAGCCAGTCGTTGAGCCCCACGGGCGGTGCCGCGCCGCCGAGCTTCTTGGGGAACGGGGCGTGCGCGTAAGGGAACTTGGCCTGGTCGGCGGCGCCCATCAAAACAGGGTGGGCGATCATCATGCCGATCTTGCCGCGCAGGAACTGGGCGTACGCCTCCGTCCTCGTCAGCGACTTGGGGTCGGCGCCCGCCAGGCCGCGCGCCACGAGGTTGTCGCACAGCCAGGTGAGGGTGTCGATGTTGCTGGGGGTGGCGAAGTCGTAGCCGGTGAGACCGGCGTAGCCGCCGCCGTCCGCGAGGAGCCAGGCGAGCGCCTCGTCCTCGGCGGCCTCCGGACCGAGTTGCAGACCGTACGGCGTGGGTACGCCGATCGCCTTCAACGCCTCGGCCACCTCCCGCAGTTCGGCCCAGGAGCGGGGCGCCTTGACGCGAGCCTGCTTGAAGAGGGCCTTGTTGTAGAAGAGGCGCGGGGTGCTGGCGAGGAAGGGCAGGCCGTACTGGACGCGGTCGACCATGCCCGCCTCCGCGTAGGAGCGGATGAAGTCGCCCTCGGTACGGACGTCGAAGAGGTCGTCGGCGCCGTACAGCTTGCCGTCCTCGGCGTAGGGCGCGAAGAAGTTGGACTGCGCGATGTCGGGGGCGTCCCCGTCCTTCACGCGCCGGGCCAGGGTCTGGTCGAGCTTGGTGAACGGGACGCGTTCGAGGTGGACATCGATGTCCGGGTGGGCCTTCTTGAAGGTGCCGATGAGGCCGCCCCACTGGTCGCCGATCGAAGAACCCACGCTCTTGTCGTAGCTGGCCACGAGGAGCTTGAGCGGGGAGTCGGTCTCGGCGGAACAGGCGGTCAGGCCGAGGGTCCCGAGGGCGGTGGCGCCGAGCGCGGTGGTGCCGAGCGCGGTGGTGCCGGTGAGACCGGCCGTGTGGAGAAGGAACTTCCGACGACGCACCGTTGATTGCCACCCTCTGCTTGTCCACGCGCATCCCACGCGCATCCGACGACGGCGGATGCGCCTCTGGCGGTGGCAGATTCTGCCATACGGGCAGTAAGTGCCGATGGGGCCGTACCGGGGGACTGGCATAACCTGCCTGGCATGCCTGACATGCCTCCCGTTTCGCTCACGGAGCGACGCAAGAACGAGACCCGCCTGGACATCGCCCGTACCGCGGCGGCGCTCTTCGTGGCGGACGGGCTGCGGGCCACCCGCGCCGAGGACATCGCCCGGGCGGCGGGCGTCGCGCCCCGCACCTTCTACCGCTACTTCGCGACCAAGGAGGAGTCGGTCGCGCCGCTCTTCGTCGCGGGGGCGCAGCAGTGGGCGGAGGCGGTGCGCGGGGCGCCGGCGGAGCTGTCTGTGCCGGACGCGCTGGGGCACGCCGTCGCGGACGCGCTCGGCGCCGGCGCCGGCGGCACCGATGCCGATGCCGACGCGGTGGAGTCCCTGGACTGGGTGCGTGCGCTGCTGCGGATGTCGGCGGAGAGCCCGGCGCTGCGTTCGGTGTGGGCGGACGCGTGCCATGCGTCGGAGCAGACGCTGTTGGCGGTGCTCGCGGAGCGCGCCGGCGCATCGGTCCCGGACGTGGGGCTGGAGCTGCGGCTCGCCGCGGCCGTCGCGAGTGCGGCGGTGCGGGTGGCTGTCGAGACCTGGGCCGCGGGCGACGAATCGGCGGACGCAGCCGAGGGCCCGGCGGCGCTCGCGGCGCGCTGTCTCACGGCGCTGGACGCGTTTCCCTGGCCGTAGAGCTCGGGGCGAGCTTGGAGGCGAGCTTGCGGCACGGAGGTGCCCTCGGCGCGTCGAGCGAGGCCCGTTTGTGTCTGTCTTGCGCCCGGATCTGTTTACTTCAGGGAGATTCAGCCGTACTCTGCGAGTGAAACCACAAGCTCGGGCATTCGGCGGAGGCGAACGGACATGTACGCACCGGAGCGGCAGCAGGAGATCCTGCGGCTCGCGCGGGACGGCGGGCGGGTCGACGTCCTGTCGCTGGCCGAGGAGTTCCAGGTCACCGCCGAGACCATCCGGCGCGACCTGAAGGCGCTCGACCGGGCCGGCCTCGTCCGCCGTGTGCACGGTGGCGCGATCCCCGCCGGGCGCCTCGACTTCGAGCCGGACCTCGCCGAGCGCGAGGGCACCGCCGCCGACGAGAAGGACCGCATCGCCCGCGCTGCCCTCGCCGAACTGCCCGCCGAGGGCAGCGTCATCCTCGACGCGGGGTCGACCGTCGCGCGGCTCGCGGCGGCGCTCCCGCTGGAGTCGGCGCTCACGGTCGTCACGCACAGCCTGCCGACGGCCGCCCGCCTCGCCGACCACCCCGGCATCCAGCTCCACCTCATCGGCGGCCGGGTCCGGCAGCGTACGCGCGCGGCGGTCGACGCATGGGCCCTGCGGGCGTACGGCGAGATCCGCGCCGACGTCGCCTTCCTCGCCGCCAACGGCTTCTCCGCCGAGGCCGGGCTCACCACCCCCGACCTCGCCGAGGCCGCGGTGAAGCGGGCGGCCGTCGCAGCGGCCCGCCGTGTCGTGCTGCTCGCGGACTCCGCCAAGCACGGCCAGGAGCACTTCGCCCGCTTCGGCGACCTCGCCGACGTGGACGTGCTGATCACCGATGCCGGTCTGACCGACGCCGACACGGCCGCGATCGAGCGCGGCGGCACGGAAGTAGTACGCGCATGAGCACGGAAGCAGTCAGTACGCGCATGATCCTCACCGTCACCCCCAATCCGTCCCTCGACCGCACCTACGAGGTGCCGTCCCTCGACCGTGGCGAGGTCGTCCGCGCCACGGGCGAGCGCATGGACCCGGGCGGCAAGGGCGTCAACGTCTCGCGGGCCGTCGCGGCAGCGGGCGTGCGGACGGTCGCCGTGCTGCCGCTCGGCGGAGCGCCCGGTGCCCTCGTCGCCCAACTCCTGCGCGAGCAGGGCATCGAGGCGGCCCCGGTGCCGGTGACCGGGCAGACGCGGTCCAACATCGCGGTGGCGGAGCCGGACGGCACGCTTACGAAGATCAACGCGCCGGGGCCCGAACTGTCGGAGAGCGAGCGCGAGTTGCTGCTCACCACCGTCGGCGAGCGGTCGGCCGGTGCCGACTGGATCGCCTGCTGCGGCAGCCTGCCACGCGGCCTGCGGCCCTCCTGGTACGCGGAGTTGGTGTCCCGCGCGCACGCGGCGGGCGCCCGCATCGCCCTGGACACCTCGGGCCCCGCCCTGCTCGCCGCGCTCGCCGAACGCCCCGACATCGTCAAGCCCAACGTCGAGGAGCTCGCCGAGGCCGTGGCCCGCCCCCTGACGACGGTCGGCGACGCGGTCGAGGCGGCGGAGGAGCTGCGCGCGGCGGGCGCCCGCGCCGTCCTCGCCAGCCTGGGCGCCGACGGCCAGCTCCTGGTCGACGCGACGGGCACGTACTTCGCGAGCGCTCCCGTCGCCGCCGTGCGCAGCGACGTCGGCGCCGGCGACTCCTCCCTCGCCGGCTTCCTGATCGCCGGCGGCACGGGGCCGCGTGCGCTCGCCTCCGCCGTGGCGCACGGCGCGGCCGCGGTCCAGCTGCCGGGCAGCGCGATGCCGACGCCGTCGGACCTCGTCCCGGACGCGGTCACCGTGACGGACGACGCACCACTGTCCCGCCCCTTGACGGTCCCCGCATCCTGACGGCCCCACCCCCTCTCCTCGCCCCTCACCGACACCGACACCGGCACCGGCACCGGCACCGGCACCGGCACCGACACCGGCACCGGCACCAACACCGACACCTCCAGCCACTCCCGTCCCCCTCATCCCCTCACCCCTCCGCTCACCGCCCGACACAGGCGGCCGGGTGATACGCGTGCGAAGGAGCCCGCGATGACTCAGATGATCACCGCGGACCTGGTCGACCTCGAACTCGACCTGTCCGCCGAAACCAAGGAAGCCGCGGCCCGCTCCCTCGCCGAACGCATGGTGGCTCTCGGGCGGGTGACCGACCTGGACGGGTTCCTCGCCGATGTCGCGGCCCGTGAGGCGCAGATGCCGACCGGCCTGGACGGCGGCATCGGCATCCCGCACTGCCGCAGCGCGCACGTCACCGAGCCGACCCTCGCCTTCGGCCGCTCCGCACGCGGCATCGACTTCGGCGCGCCGGACGGCCCCGCCGACCTGATCTTCCTGATCGCGGCCCCGGCGGGCGCGGACGACGCCCACCTGACGATCCTGTCGTCACTGGCACGGCAGCTGATGGACGCGGAGTTCACGACCGCGCTGCGCTCGGCGGAGTCGGCCACGGAGGCGGCGACCCTGATCAGCGGCGAGACCCCCGAAACCGAAGCCGAAACCGAAGCCGAAGCCGAAGCTGAAGCCGAATCCGCACCCGAAGCCGAATCCGCGCCCGAAGCCGGAAGCGCCCCCGTCCAGCCGTTCCGCATCGTCGCCGTCACCTCCTGCCCCACGGGCATCGCGCACACCTACATGGCCGCGGAGTCCCTCGAAAACGCGGCTCGCGACGTCGGCGTGGAGATCACCGTCGAGACGCAGGGGTCGGCCGGCTTCACCCGACTCGACCCCGAGGTCATCGCCGCCGCGGACGGCGTCGTCTTCGCGCACGACGTCCCCGTACGCGACAAGGACCGCTTCGCCGGAAAGCCCACCGTCGACGTGGGAGTGAAGGCCGGCATCAACCGCCCCGCCGAACTCATCGCGGAGGTACGGGAGAAGGCCGCCCGTGGCGACACGACCGCCCCCGCGGGCCCCTCGCCCGTCGACAACGCCGGGGACAGCGGCGACGGCTACGGCACCAAGCTCCGCAAGTGGCTGATGTCCGGCGTCAGTTACATGGTCCCCTTCGTCGCCGCGGGCGGCCTCCTGATCGCCCTCGGCTTCGCCATCGGCGGCTGGAAGATCGACAAGGCGCCGTCCGTCGCCGAGCACTTCGCCTGGACGGACCACACCAGCTGGGCCGCGCTGCTCTTCCAGATCGGCGGCCTCGCCTTCGCCTTCCTGGTCCCGGTCCTCGCGGGCTACATCGCGTACGGAATGGCCGACCGGCCGGGCCTGGTCCCCGGCTTCGTCGGCGGTTCCGTCGCCGTCAATATCAACGCCGGCTTCCTCGGCGGCCTCGCCGCGGGCCTGATCGCGGGCGCCGTCGTCATGGGCATCCAGCGGGTGCGCATCCCGGCCGTGCTGCGCGGCATCATGCCGGTCGTGGTGATCCCGCTGATCTCCTCGGCGGTGGTCGGCTTCCTGATGTTCCTCGTCGTCGGCAAGCCCATCGCCTCGCTGCAAAACGCGCTGACCGACTGGCTGGAAGGCCTCTCCGGAGCCAACGCGGTCATCCTGGGCGTCATCCTCGGCCTGATGATGTGCTTCGACCTCGGCGGCCCGCTGAACAAGGTGGCGTACGCCTTCGCCGTCGGCGGCCTCGCCCACCCGACCGACGGGAGCCTCAAGGTCATGGCCGCGGTAATGGCGGCCGGCATGGTCCCGCCGCTCGCCATGGCGCTCGCCACGACGGTCCGCGGCCGTCTCTTCACCAAGACCGAACGGGAGAACGGCAAGGCCGCCTGGTTCCTCGGCGCCTCCTTCATCACGGAGGGCGCTATTCCGTTCGCGGCGGCCGACCCGTTGCGCGTCATCCCCGCGTCCATGGCGGGCGGCGCGGTCACCGGAGCCCTGTCGATGGCGTTCGGCTGCACGCTGCGCGCCCCGCACGGCGGTGTCTTCGTCGTCCCGCTGATCGGCCAACCCCTGCTCTACCTGGTCGCCGTCGCTGCCGGTGTCTGTGTGTCGACGGCCGTGGTCGTCCTGCTGAAGGGCGCCAGGAAGACGACGGCTTCGGGTCCGGCCGACGAGAGCGCGTCCGCGGAGAAGCGGGTGGCGGCGACGGTCTGAAGGGCCCAACAGGGCAATGGGTCCCGGAGTGTGCGAGTTGCGTCACTTCGGGACCTAAGTCCTATTACCCCCTGTCGAAAGACCCCACCCCTGTTGTCTACTGGGCCGCATGCTCCAGGATGTCTCGATCGTTCAGCAGATAGGCGTGGCCGTGCTCGCCGCGGCCACCGTCGTCTGGGCCGTCGGCCTGGTGCGGATGATGCGCAAGGACCGCTTCGACGCGGAGGCACCGCACCGCGCTCCCTCGCTCGGCACCCCTTCGGTCGGCGCCCCTTCGCTCAACGGCCCCTCTCTACGCGGTCCCTCGCTCCGCGCGCTGCCGGCCCAGCAGGGCCCGCCGCGCGCGGAGGCCGTGGAGCTCACGCCGGACGAGCGGGACGCCTTCGCCGTCCTCGTACGGCACTTCGGCGACGGCCGCTCCTAGGGCGTGCGTCAAACCCAGACCCTAGGAGGCCGGACTGTTCCGCCTCCGCGCCGTCCAGTCGCGGGCCCTGCGCTCCATCGCGGCGCGGGCCGCCTCCTCGCTGTCGTACACCTCGCACATGTGCCGGCCGTCGGGCGTGAGCGTGTGCTCGACCTCCCACAGGCTGATCTCGCCGCCGTCGAAAAGCAGGAACGCGTGCTCGTAGAGCGAGAAGGACGTGCGGATCTCACCGGTCAGGCAGGGGCGGCCGAAGGCCTGGGTGATCTGGTGCGCGAACGCCGCGCGCAGCAGCCGTGCCACGCTCTCGTCGGGGCGGTCGCCGTCCGGGTTCTCCGCGCGGCGCAGGAGCCGGCGCGCGTGGTCCGCGGAGTCGTCCGGAGCGTACGTGTGGCGGGGCTCGGAGTCGGCCGGGAACTGGAGCGCGACGGGCCGGCCGCACGCCGGCGGGTCGGGCGGCAGCGGCAGCCGTGAGGTGGCGATGCCGGCCTCTTCCTCGTCCGCGTAGACCTCGTGGGTCGGGGCGCTGCCCGGCGCGGTGTTGTGGACGAGCTCCCAGAGGGTCAGCACGGAGGCGTCGGCGAGCAGCCACGTGTGTCTGTATGTCTCGCGGTGCAGCCCCGAACTGTGGTG
This sequence comes from Streptomyces sp. NPDC030245, assembly GCF_055572995.1. Lineage (NCBI taxonomy): Bacteria > Bacillati > Actinomycetota > Actinomycetes > Kitasatosporales > Streptomycetaceae > Streptomyces > Streptomyces sp. NPDC030245. Next base: position 400,504 of record NZ_JBVICF010000004.1, read on the forward strand.
CGCGGAGTGCAGGGAGCTGTCGTGGGCGAGGGCCGAGCCCAGGCGGGCCAGGACCTCGTCCGGCAGGTCGAAGGAGTTCAGGGCACGGCCGAGGAGTCGCTCGAGGTGCTCCTCCGGAGAGTGTGGCTCGGGCGACTCGGGTGGCTCGTACGCAGTGTCGTACGGAACGCTCAAGGCTTGCTCCCGGCGTTGCTACATGTCACCTGGTGAGTGCATACCGTAGCCCCTGGGTCCGACATCATGCCCGGGAACGGGAAAACGCGCGAGCAAGATGCCCGGGATCAGGAAAACGGGCGGGCCGCCCGGGAAGTTCCCGCGCGCCCCGCCCAGTTGGCGCTGCTGTGCGTGCGTCAGGTGTGACGCGTCGGCTGTGGGTGCGTCAGCTCGCGCTGCCGGCCGTCCACTCGCTCCAGGACATGTTCCAGCCGTTGAGGCCGTTGTCCGGGGCGATCGTCTTGTCGGGGGAGCCGGTGACCGACACGACGTCGCCGATCAGGGAGTTGTTGTAGAACCAGGCACCCATGGTGTTCGGGTCGCCCGCGCCGCGCGCGTCCTGGAGGCCGACACAGCCGTGGCTGGTGTTGGCGCTGCCGAAGATCGACGGCGAGCCCCAGTAGTTGCCGTGGATGAAGGTGCCCGACGTGGACAGGCGCATGGCGTGCGGCACGTCCTTGATGTCGTACTCACCGCCGAAGCCGACCGTGTCGCCGTTCATCCGGGTCTGGGTGAACTTCTCCGAGATGACCATCTTGCCGTTGTACGTCGGGTTCGACGGGCTTCCCGCGGAGATCGGGATGGTCTTGATGACCTTGCCGTCCCGCTCGACCGTCATCTTCTTGGCCTTGACGTCGACGGTGGAGACCTGCGCGCGGCCGACGGTGAAGGTGACCGTCTTGTGCTGCACGCCGGTGATGCCGTTCCCGCCCTTCACGCCGTCCAGGTTGATCTTCATGGTGACCTTGGAGCCGGCCTTCCAGTACTCCTCGGGCCGGAAGTCCAGGCGCTGGTTGCCGAACCAGTGGCCGACGACCTTCTGGCCGCTGCTCGACGACACGGTGATGTTGGACTGGACGTCCTTCTTCTCCGTGATCGGCTTGTCGAAGTTGAAGGAGACCGGCATGCCGACGCCGACCGTGGTGCCGCCGTCGGGCGTGTAGCTGCCGATGAAGCTGTTGGCCGAGGAGACGGTGGTGAACGTCGCGTTCTCCGTCGCCGCGTTGCCCTTCGGGTCCTTGGCGTTGGCGGTCACCTTGTACTTCGTGCCGCGCTCCAGCTGGGCCTTGGGCTTCCAGCTGGTGCCGTCGCTCGAGATGGTGCCCTCGACCGCGGCGCCGGACGTCACCGACGTCATCTTCACGCTCGTCAGCTTGCCGCCCTTGACCTTCACACCGGTGGCGTTGATCGAGGCGTCGGTGGCGCCGTCCTTGGACGAGATGGTGATGTCCGCGCCCTTGGCGGCCGCCGAGTTTCCGCTCTTCTTGTCGTCGTTGGCGTCGGCGTCGCCGCCGCAGGCCGTGAGGGTCAGCGCGCCCACAGCGGCGAGCGCGGTGGCGGCCAGCAGGGCACGGCGCCGGGGGTTGACTATGACCGACCTTGTCACGGGCTGCTCCAAGTACGTTTTCTGATCAAGTTACGTGTTCTGATCCAGTACGGGTTAAGAGCGTTCCTGTGCGCGGATAGGTTCCCTCCGGTCAGTGTGAGAGTGAGCACACTCGGTGAGCCCAACAGGCGGCGCTGTGGGGCCTTTTGGGGCTCTTTGGGCTATTTCCCGGAGGGCTCGTAGAGGTCGACGTACGCGGGGAAGGTGCCGCCAGGCGTCTTCACGGAATGGGCCGCGAGCAGCGCCCGCGTGATCGCCGCCGTCACCACGTCCGCGCCCGCTGCGAGGATCTCGTTGAGGGCGAGCGGCTTCTCGGCGGGCAGGGCGTGCTCCCCGGTGGCGAGGGCGAAGACCGTGTCCCCGTCGTTGAGGAGATGCACGGGCCGGACCGCGCGCGCCATACCGTCGTGCGAGGTGCCGGCCAGCTTCTGCGCCTGCGCCTTGGTGAGTTCGGCGTCGGTGGCGACCACGGCGAGCGTGGTGTTCAGCGGTGGCGTGCCGTTCTCCGCGGCGGCCTCGGCGAGGCGCCGCCGCGCCTCCTCGTGCACCTCGGGCGCGGGATAACGCACCGGCCGCCCCTCGAAGTACCGCCCGTACAGCACCCCCGTCCCCGGATCGATCCCCGACCCCGCGGCGTTCGCCACGACCAGCGCGGCGACCGTGATCCCCGAGCCGAGCCGGACGCTCGCGCTGCCGACACCGCCCTTGACACTCCCGACCACCGCGCCGGTGCCCGCCCCCACGCTCCCCTCCACGACAGCGGTGAACGGCTCGGTGCGCGCCGCGTCCTCGACGGCCGCCCGGCCGGTCGCCGCGTCCGGGCGGGCCTTGAAGTCGCCGCCCCGGCCCAGGTCGAAGACGCAGGCCGCCGGGACGACGGGCACGACGTGGGAGGGATCGGGGCCCACCCGCACCCCCCGCCCCCGCTCCTCCAGCCACGCCACCACCCCGGCCGCGGCGTCCAGGCCGTAAGCACTGCCGCCGGTGAGGACGACGGCCTCGACGCGCCGCACCACATTGCGCGGATCGAGAGCGTCCGTCTCCCGGGTGCCGGGCCCGCCACCGCGCACGTCCACGGCGGCGACCGCCCCGCCCTCGGGGGCCAGGACCACGGTCGTGCCGGTCAGCCACCCGTCGCCCACCCGTGTGGCATGGCCGACGCGGAGCCCCGCGACATCTGTCAGGGAGTCAGTAGTCATGCCCCGATGCGTACCACGCGCCGCCTCTCATGAGCTCCGCCCCGCACGCGTGGTGAGCGTCACCCCCGTCGCGACCGTCGCCGCCGTCACGAGCCCGGCCACCAGCACCGCCCAGCGGCCCGCGAACGTACTCGCGAGCACCGCCAACGTACTGACCGGCAACACCAGTTGCTGCGCCGTCCCCACCTTGTAGTAGCGCGAGTGCAGCGCCCACACGGTGAACAGATAGAGCGCCGTCGGCACGGTCACCGCGGCGGACGCGGCCGACGTCGAGATGTGCGCCTTGCCGACGGCCTGCTCGACCGCCACCTCGATCCCGGCACCGATCGCCGCGGCCGAGCCGAGGATCACGTAATGGCCGTAACCCCACAGGAACGCCTGCCGGTTGCCGGCCAGCCGCCCGTGGATGGGCACCACGAAATAGATCCACCACGCGGCGAAGACGATGAGGAGGCCGCCCGCGGCGATGGGCAGCAGCTCGTCCAGCGCGTCGTTCTCCTCGATCCCCGACTTCACGGCGACGGTCGCCGCCGCGATGGTCTCGCCGAGCACGATGATGGTGAACAGGCCGTACCGCTCGGAGATGTGGTGCGGGTGCCAGGCCGTCGTGTACGAGCGCTCCGCGATCACCGGCACGCACAGCTCCGCCACCGCCATCACGAGGAACAGCCAGGGCCGGGCGCCCTCCGGCAGGAACAGCAGCCCCGACCAGCCGACCTGGCAGAGCAGCACACCGCACGCGTACCGCAGGGCCGTGCCGCGCTCGGCACCCGTCGCCGCCCCGGCCACCCGCAGCCACTGCGTGGTGAGCGCGATCCGCATGATCAGGTAGCCGAGCCAGACCAGGAGGAAGTCGTGCTCGTCGAAGGCCTTGGAGACCCCGGCGGCGAAGACGAGCACACCGGCGATCTGGACCAGCGTGACCACGCGGTACAGCACGTCGTCGTTGTCGTACGCCGAGGCGAACCACGAGAAGTTGACCCACGCCCAGAACAGCGCGAAGAAGACCATCGCGTAGTTGAGGACGCCCTCGCCCGCGTGCCCCTCGGCGACGGCGTGCACCAGCTCGGCGCCGGCCTGCGCGACTGCCACGACGAAGCAGAGGTCGAAGAAGAGCTCCAGCGGTGTCGCGGCGCGGTGCTCCTCGTCGCGCCCGCGGGGCAGGAGCGGCCGCAGCGGCTTCGGGGCGGCGGGCGGCCCGGTGTGCGGCGGGGGCGAGGGAGAAGTGGAGGTCATCCCTCCACAACAGCAGAACGGGTACGCCGGACCGGGCCGCTGCGGCGCGCGGCACGGCGCTGCCACCCGGGCGCCGCAGCGCCCGGGGCCCGAAGCCCTGCCGGCGCCTTACCGCCCCGGCAGATCCATCACCGACCGGGAGCCGCCGGGCCGCCGCAAGGCCGGCTGATCCGGGCGGCCTGGTCCGGCCGACGTACTCTGGAGGCATGAGTACCGCCCCCGCCCCCGAACCGCGCGATCCGGACGAGGAACCGCGCGATCCGGACGAGCCGAAGCCCAAGGCGAAGCACAAGCTGGTCTTCGACGACCCGCTGTCGCAGCAGTCCTCGGACGACACGGACCGAGGGTGGGGCGAGCGGGCCGAGACCGGCGGCGACAGCGCCGCCGACCTGGCGCGCTTCCTCGACGAGAAGCCGCCGCACCACCTCTGAGCCCACCGTCTCTGAGCCCACTGCCTCTGAGCCCACCACCTGCGGACCCGCGCTACTCCTCGCGGTGCCCCGAGCCGCGCTGCGCCACCAGGGCGTCGCGGATCTCCTTGAGCACCTCCAGCTCGGTGACCTCGATGACCTCCTTCGTGCCCTCCCTCTCGGCCCGCTTGGCCGCGACCCGCGCGAGGTACTTGGCCATCGGCAGCACCATCAGGAAGTACACGACGGCCGCGGTGATCACGAAGCTGAGGACCGCGCTGAGCACGGAACCCCACATGATCGGGATTCCCTTGGTGACCTCGCCCGCGGCGTTCACCTCGCACGGAGCCTTCAGGCACGAGCTGTAGTGATCGAGGTCCTTCGTCCCGAAGGCGCCGACCAGCGGGTTGATGACACCCTTGACCACCGAGTTCACGATGTTCGTGAACGCGGCGCCGATGACCACCGCGACCGCCAGGTCGACGACGTTGCCGCGCATCAGGAAGGCCTTGAAGCCCTCCCAGACGCCCGGTTCCTTCTTCTCGCTCACCACGAGGCCTTTCGTTGCATGTGCGGGTTGCTGGACAAACAACTTCGCAACCTACGTGAGGCCATGGCGGACCTGTCCAATCGTCCCGCACGAATGAGTTACTTGACAGGCTGTCAGTGCGATCGTGAACGTTCCGCTTCATGGCAGGGTCACCGCGAGACGCGTGCTCGCCCCGGCCCCGGCCAGCCGCGCCGCCGTGTCCCTGGGAACGGAGAACACCACCAGCGCACCGCTCTCGGCAGCGCCTTCCCCCGAGCTTCCCGGATCGGGCACCTCGGTCACCCGCGCTCCCGCCGCCACCACACGCGGTTTCCCCTCGCCGGGCGACCCCTCGGCGGCGACCACATCCACCCGGTCGCCGGGACGCAACAGCCGCGCCGCCTCCGCGTCCGCGATCCGCACGGGCGCCGCCACAGTGGGCCCGACCGCTCCCGCCGCTCCCGCCGCCTCCACCGGCTCCGCGGCGGACGCGGTCTCCTGCGGCCGGGCCGCGTCGCGCGGTGCCGTGGCCGCGAGGGCGGCGGCGGTCATCGCGAGCCCCACGGCCATCGCCCGACGTCTGTGCCGCAGCAGCCGGCGCAGCCGCGGGTGGCCGCCGCGCACCCGCACGGGCGGGAAGTGGGGGACCGGGTGTCCGTCTGCCGGTCGGGTCTGAGGAGGTACGTGCGTCACGACAACCACCGCCTGCGGTGCGAGGAGCTGTGCTTCCGCTCCCACGATGCAGGCCCGCGCCGATCCTCGCTGAGCCCCGTGGACTACTCACCGGTTGTGGACAATTCCCTCACCCGAAGGGGGAGTTCCACAACGTGTCGCCAGCCGTGCGGCCCAAGAACGTGTCGCCGACCGGGCGGCCCAAGAACGTGTCGCCGGCCGGTCGGGCCAAGCCCCTCACGGCAGCCGGATCCCCGGATCCACCCCGCCCAACGCCCCCGCGCACCCGCACTCCCGCCCCCCGTCGCCCCGCGGCAGCCCCGCCACCGCGTCGAACAGCACGTCCCGCAGCCGGTCCACATTGGCCGCGAAGACCCGCAGGACCTCGTCGTGCGAGACGCCCTCGCCGGTCTCCGCGCCCGCGTCCAGATCGGTGACGAGCGTCAGCGACGTGTAACAGAGCTCCAGTTCGCGGGCGAGCGCCGCCTCGGGGTGGCCGGTCATGCCCACCACCGCCCAGCCCTGCTCCGCGTACCAGCGTGATTCCGCCCGGGTCGAGAAGCGCGGCCCCTCGACCACGACCAGCGTCCCGCCGTCCACCGGCTCCCAGGCGCGGCCGCGGGCGGCCCTGAGCGCGGCTCCGCGGCCCGCGGGGCAGTACGGGTCGGCGAGCGAGACGTGCACGACGTTCGGCACGCTGCCGTCGGGCAGCGGTACGCCGTCGAAGTACGTCTGCGCACGCGTCAGGGTGCGGTCCACGAGCTGATCGGGCACCAGGAGGGTGCCCGGCCCGTACTCGGGGCGCAGGCCGCCGACCGCGCACGGCCCGAGCACCTGCCGTACGCCGACGGAGCGCAGTGCCCAGAGGTTGGCGCGGTAGTTGATGCGGTGCGGCGGCAGGTGGTGGCCGCGGCCGTGCCGGGGCAGGAAGGCGACGCGCCGCCCGGCGACCTCACCGAGGAAGAGGGAGTCGCTCGGGGCTCCGTAGGGAGTGTCGACCCGCGTCTCGGTCACGTCGTCCAGGAAGGAGTAGAAGCCGGAGCCGCCGATCACGCCGATCTCGGCCCGCGCGCCGCTCGCCTCCGCCGTGTGCACCATGGCCCGCACAGTAGCCGGGCGGGCACACGCCGACGACCCCGCCGTCACGGGACGGCGGGGTCACACGGAAGAAACAGAAGAACCTGCGGGAAGTCCTACGCGGCCGAGCTCGACGCGGACGCCGAGGAGGAGCCGGACGACTTGGAGTCCGAGGACGAGGAGGACGACGAAGACGACGAAGCCTTCGAGGCCGAGGAGTCGGACGACGACGCCGACTTCGACGACGCGTTCGCCGGGGTGCTGCTCGACGACGAACCGCGGCTGTCGTTGCGGTAGAAGCCGGAGCCCTTGAAGACGATGCCGACCGCCGAGAACACCTTCTTGAGGCGTCCGTCGCAGTTGGGGCATACGGTCAGGGCGTCATCGGTGAACTTCTGCACCGCCTCGAGGCCCTCGCCGCACTCGGTGCACTGGTACTGGTACGTCGGCACTTGCTTCCTCCTGGCACTCTCACTCGATGAGTGCTAACGACGGTCCATAGTGACGTATTCCGCGGGATCAGTCCACTGACACCGGCACGCGGTGACCGACGCCACGTGCCACGGTGCGGCCCGGGGTCTTGGGGGCGAGCCGCGAGCGCAGCGTCACGAGGACCACGAGGGCCAGCGCCGTGCCGCCCAGCGGGACCAGGAATCCGGCCCCGTCCCAGAGGCGGTCCTCCAGCTGTCCGGCGACCGTGACGGCCGCCGCCTGCCCGAGCGCGACCGCGCCGGTCAGCCAGGTGAAGGCCTCCGTGCGGCCGGTCGGCGCGACCAGCTTGTCGACCAGCGTGTAGCCGGTGATCAGCGCGGGCGCGATGCAGACGCCGACCAGCAGGCCGAGGCCGGCGAGCAGCGGCACGGAGTGCGCGGCCCACAGTCCGGAGGCCATCAGGGTCAGTGCCGCGTATCCGACGAGGAGCCGGCGCTGCGGCGAGATCTTCCAGGCGATGGCACCGCAGGCGACACCGGAGAGCATGTTGCCCGCCGCGAACGTGCCGTACAGGACGCCGTTCAGGCCGGGCTCGCCGATCGACTCGGTGAAGGCGGCCAGCGAGACCTGCATGCCGCCGAAGACGGCGCCGATCCCGAGGAAGGTGACGATCAGGACCCGCACTCCGGGGATGCGGAGCGCCGAGACGTGCTCCACGCGCGCGTGGGCGTCGTCGTGTGCGGACGGCTTCGGCTGGGTGCTCTTCTGCGCGGCGAAGAGCAGACCGCCCACCAGGGTGAGCCCGGCCTCGGTGAGGAGACCCGCGGAGGGCGAGATACCGGTGCACAGGGCGGTGGCGAGGAGGGGGCCGAGGACGAAGGTCAGCTCGTCGGTGACCGACTCGAAGGCGGCCGCGGTGGTGGCCAGGGGGGTGCCCTGGAGCTTGACGCCCCAGCGGGCCCGCACCATGGGGCCGATCTGCGGCGTCGACGCGCCCGCGGGCACGGCGGCCACGAAGAGCGCCCACAAGGGGGCGTCGGAGAGCGCGAGGACCGTCAGCGTGACGACGGACGCGGAGTGGACGAGCACGCCGGGCAGCAGGACGGCGCGCTGCCCGAACCGGTCGGCGAGCTTGCCGCTGAAGGGGGCGAAGAGCGCCATGGAGACGCCGGTGACGGCCGAGACGGCGCCCGCGGCACCGTACGAGCCGGTGGTGTGCTGCACCAGCAGGACGATGGAGATGGTCAGCATCGCGAACGGCTGTCGCGCCGCGAAGCCGGGGAGCAGGAACGTCCATGCGCGAGGGGTGCGCAGGAGCTGTCCGTAACCCGGGCGGGATTCGGTGACCGTGGATGCCACGGCCCGTGCCTTTCTGCCGCCTGGTAGCGGTCGCCCTGGTGGGGCGACGACGCCGAGAGCTGTCCTCTTGCGCGGAACTGCGGTAGATGCCGGGCTCCACTGCGGGGGTGCCTCGGCCGCCATACGGTCGCGCCAGCTCTGCTTCAGGCAGAGTTGGTTCGATCTGGTGCCTTTATCGTACAGGGGAACGTCCCATCAGCCCCTGTATTCGCAGCCGATGAGACCCCCGCCACCTACGATTGGTGTTTTTCTCCGTCGGTTCCCAGCCAACCGGCCAGCTTTCCGCCGTGGCCGACCGCGCGCAGCCGCCGCTCGGCCGCGTCCCGCACCGGGTCCGTCGCCACCACCAGGAGCTCGTCGCCGCGGCGCAGCACCGTCGTCGGCAGCGGCACGAACGATTCTCCGTCGCGGACGACCAGCGTGACCGCCGAGCCCTGGGGCAGCCGCAGCTCGCCCACCTCGACGCCGTGCATGCGGGAGCCCTTGGGGATGTCCACCGAAAGCAGGTGCCCCTGGAGGCGCTCCAGCGGCGCCGACTCGATGCCGAGGTCGGCGGCCTCCGCGCCGTCGCCGAGCCGCAGCTTCCTGGCCAGCCAGGGCAGCGTGGGGCCCTGCACGAGGGTGTAGACGACGACCAGGACGAAGACGATGTTGAAGATGCGCTGGCTGTCCTCGACGCCGCTCACCATCGGGATGGTGGCCAGGATGATGGGCACGGCGCCGCGCAGGCCCGCCCAGGACAGCAGCGCCTTCTCCTGCCACGGCGTGCGGAACGGCAGCAGGCTGAGCACGACCTCCAGGGGGCGCGCCACCACGGTCAGGACCAGGCCGATGAGGATCGCGTGCCAGGTGTCGTCCAGCAGGTCGTGCGGCGTGACGAGCAGGCCCAGCAGGACGAACATGCCGATCTGCGCGATCCAGCCGAGCCCCTCGGCGAAGCCGCGGGTGGCGGGCCAGTGCGGCAGCCTGGCGTTGCCGAGCACCATCGAGGCGAGGTAGACGGCCAGGAAGCCGCTGCCGTGCGCCATGGCACCCGCGGCGTACGCGGTGACGGCGATCGCCATGACGGCGATGGGGTAGAGGCCGGAGGCGGGCAGTGCCACGTGCCGCAGGCCGTAGGCGCCGAGCCAGCCGACCGCGATGCCGATCGCGGCTCCGATCGCCAGCTCCAGGGCGATCTTGCCGATCAGTACGTACCAGTCGTCCACCGGTCCCGCCGTGGAGAACGCCACGACGAGGATCACCACAGGGGCGTCGTTGAAGCCCGACTCCGCTTCCAGGATTCCCGTCACACGGGAGGGGAGCGGCACCTTCCGCAGCACCGAGAAGACCGCGGCCGCGTCCGTGGACGAGACCACCGCGCCGATGATCAGCGCCTGCCGCCACTCCAGGCCGACGAGGTAGTGGGCGCCCGCGGCCGTGATGCCGACGCTCACCGCGACGCCGACGGTGGAGAGCACGGCCGCCGCCGGCAGGGCGGGCCTGATCTCTTTCCACTTCGTCCCGAGGCCGCCCTCGGCGAGGATCACGACCAGGGCGGCATAGCCGATGACCTGCGTCAGTTCGGCATTGTTGAAGTGGACGTCGCCGATGCCGTCCTGGCCCATGGCGACGCCGATGCCCAGGTACAGCAGCAGGCTGGGGAGCCCGCTGCGCGACGAGATGCGGACCGCCGCGACGGCGACGAGCAGGACGAGCGAGCAGACGAGCAGGAGCTGGTTGAGGTGGTGGACAGTCAGGGGCCGTTCCTTCCGCCGCGAAGCCGAGTACTCCACCGGGACGCCGAGCACTACGGAGGAGTACTTCGTTACCTTACCTAATTGTTAACGCTTCCTTGACGCGATCGAATGGATATTCGATCTTTGGAGGCCCGGGTTCCTGACTCCGCGTCCGGAGCCGGAACGCCCTGCGCCTATGGTTGCTCCTGCGCTCCCAGAGCCGCCCAAGTCGACAGCACAGCCCGCCCTGCCGCTCGCGTAAGGACAGCAAGGACAGCGATGCCCTCCAACACCACTGCCTCTTCCGGTCATAAGTCCGGCAAGAAGAAGGGGCGCCGAGCCCGACTCGTCGTGATCGTCCTGGTCCTGGCCATCGTCGGAGGCATCGGCTTCGGCGCGTACTGGAGCATCAGCACCGTGCGCGCCTCCTTCCCGCAGACCAAGGGAACGATCAAGCTCGACGGCCTCTCGGGCAACGTCGAGGTGAAGCGGGACGGGAACGGAATCCCGCAGATCTACGCCGACTCCGACGCCGACCTCTTCATGGCCCAGGGTTTCGTCCAGGCGCAGGACCGCTTCTACGAGATGGACGTCCGTCGTCATATGACCTCCGGGCGGCTCTCCGAGATGTTCGGCAAGAGCCAGGTCAAGACCGATGAATTCCTGCGCACGCTCGGCTGGCACCGGGTGGCGAAGAAGGAGTACGACTCCAAGCTCTCGCCGGAGACGAAGAAATACCTCCAGGCGTACGCCAAGGGAGTCAACGCCTACCTCGCCGGCAAGGACGGCAAGGACATCTCCGTCGAGTACGCGGCCCTCGGCTTCAAGAACGACTACAAGCCGCAGGAGTGGACCCCGGTCGACTCCGTGGCCTGGCTCAAGGCCATGGCCTGGGACCTGCGCGGCAACATGCAGGACGAGATCGACCGCTCCCTGATGACGAGCCGCCTCGGCCCGTCGCAGATCAAGGACCTGTACCCGGAGTACCCGTACAAGCGGAACAAGCCGATCGTCCGCGAGGGCGCCTACAACAGCGTCACCGAGGAGTACGACCCCGACGCCACGGCCTCCGACACGCAGACCGGCACCGGAGGCGCGGGCACCGGTACGGGCACGGGCACAGGCGGCACCGGCACCGGTACGGGCTCCGGAAACGGCACGGGCTCCGGCACGGGCACGGGCACGGGCGGGACCGGCGGCACGGCCGGTTCCGGTCTCGCGGGCGGCACGCAGGCCCCCGACGGGCTTCAGTCGCAGCTCAACGGCCTCTCCGGCGCCCTGGACGAGGTCCCGGCCATCCTCGGCCCGAACGGCAACGGCATCGGCTCGAACTCCTGGGTCGTCTCCGGTGACCACACCATCACCGGCAAGCCGCTCCTCGCCAACGACCCGCACCTGGCGCCGCAGCTGCCCTCCGTCTGGTACCAGATGGGCCTGCACTGCCGGTCGGTCTCCGCGAAGTGCCAGTACGACGTCTCGGGCTACACCTTCTCCGGCATGCCGGGCGTGGTCATCGGCCACAACAAGGACATCGCCTGGGGCATGACGAACCTCGGCGCCGACGTCACGGACCTGTACCTGGAGAAGTTCACCGGGGACGGCTACCAGTACGACGGCAAGGTCAAGCCGTTCACCTCGCGCGAGGAGACCATCAAGGTCGCGGGCGGCAAGTCGAAGAAGATCACGGTCCGCGAGACCAACAACGGCCCGCTGATCTCCGACCGCGACGACGAGCTGGTCAAGGTCGGCAAGAAGGCCCACGTCGACACCGCGGCCCCCGACCGGGGCGACGGCTACGGAGTGGCGCTGCGCTGGACCGCGCTGACCCCCGGCAAGTCCATGGACGCCGTCTTCGAGCTCAACAAGGCGAAGAACTTCACCGAGTTCCGCAAGGCGGCCGCTTCCTTCGAGGTGCCGTCCCAGAACCTGATCTACGCCGACACCCAGGGCAACATCGGCTACCAGGCGCCCGGCAGGATCCCCACGCGCGGCAAGGGCGACGGCTCGCTCCCGGCGCCCGGCTGGGACCGCGACTACCGCTGGACCGGCTACGTCCCGCAGGACGCGCTGCCCTACGAGTACAACCCGAAGCGCGGCTACATCGTCACCGCCAACCAGGCCGTGATCAGCGACAAGTACCCGTACAAGCTCACCTCGGACTGGGGCTACGGAGCGCGCAGCCAGCGGATCGACGACCTCATCCAGTCGAAGATCAAGAACGGCGGCAAGATCTCCACCGAGGACATGCGCCTCATGCAGATGGACAACAGCAGCGAGATCGCCAAGCTGCTCGTGCCCAAGCTGCTGAAGATCGACGTCAAGGACAAGTACGTCCGCGAGGCGCAGAAGCTCCTCGAAGGCTGGGACTACACCCAGGACGCCGACTCGGCGGCCGCCGCCTACTTCAACTCGGTCTGGCGCAACATCCTCAAGCTGGCCTTCGGCAACAAGCTCCCCAAGGAGCTGCGCGTCAAGGGGCAGTGCCTGAGCGTCGAGCCGGCCGGCAACACCGGCCCCGCCGACGAGGGCAAGAAGGTGCGCGAGTGCGGTGAGCGCGACGCGGACTCGGCCCAGCCGGACGGCGGCGACCGCTACTACGAGGTGATCCGCAAGATCATCGACGACGAGACCAATGCCTGGTGGAAGTCGCCGGGGACCCGCACCGACAAGGAGACCAAGACCCGCGACCAGCTGTTCGCGCGGGCCCTTGAGGACGCGCGCTGGGACCTGACGGCCAAGCTCGGCAAGGACATCGACACCTGGAGCTGGGGCCGCCTGCACCGGCTCACGCTGAAGAACCAGACGCTCGGCACCGAAGGCCCCGGCTGGCTCCAGTTCGTACTCAACCGCGGCCCGTGGAAGCTCGGCGGCGGCGAGGCCGCGGTCAACGCGACCGGCTGGAACGCGGCCGGCGGCTACGGAGTGCTCTGGGTGCCGTCGATGCGGATGGTGGTGAACCTCAAGGACCTCGACAAGTCCAAGTGGATCAACCTCACCGGCGCTTCGGGGCACGCGTACAACGCGCACTACACCGACCAGACCGACAAGTGGGCCAAGGGCGAACTCCTGCCGTGGGCCTACTCGGACAAGGCGGTCGAGGGCAGCACGAGCGACAAGCTGGTGCTGCGCCCCTGACGGCCGCGCACGGCACATCCTGAAAGGGCCCTCCACGCACGCGTGGAGGGCCCTTTCGGTCGTTCAGGAGGCCGGGCGGCGGCCCCGGACCTCAGCGGAAGCGGCGTGTCCCCGACGGGGTCACGACGGCGTGCACCGGCTGGTCGTGTGCCTCTTCGGGGAGGTGGGCGACCACTTCGGAGTCGTACAGGAGCACCACGAGAGCGGGATCGGCGGCCGCGCGCTCCAGGCGGGCGAGGACCCGGTCGTACGATCCGCCGCCCCGCCCGAGCCGCATCCCGCGCGCGTCCACGGCGAGCCCCGGCAGCAGCACGGTGTCCGCCTCCAGGACGGCATCGGGCCCCAGGCGCGCGCCCGAGGGCTCCAGCAGCTCGATCTTTCCCTGATGCCGCACGCGGACGAGCGAGCCGGCCCCGTCGTACGCGCCCCAGTCCAGGTCGTTGTCCGGGAGCAGCGCGGGGAGCAGGACGCGGGTCCCGCGCGCGTGGAGGGCGTCGAGCAGTGCGCGGGTGCCGGGCTCGCTCCCCACGGAGACGTACGCCGCGACGGTCCGCGCGCCGGCGAGCTCGGGCAGCTCCAGCGCGCGGTCGGCGAGGAGCGCGGCCGCCTTCCGCACGTCACCCTCAGTCAACCCGCTTCTCACCGCGAGGAGGTCTCGCCGCAACGTCCGCTTGGTTGGCTGGCCGCCTGCCGCGGTTCCGTCGGTTCGGCTCATGGGGATCACACAAATCCTTCCTGGTCGGCGCATATGCCGAGAAATTATCTGGACCCACAGATTCCGCACATAGGCACCGGATATGGTGGGCGCCATGACTGAGTCTCAGCCCCCCCACGCCCGGATCACCAAGGCGGTCATCCCCGCGGCGGGCCTCGGCACACGCTTCCTGCCGGCCACCAAGGCGACCCCCAAGGAGATGCTGCCGGTCGTCGACAAGCCGGCGATCCAGTACGTGGTCGAGGAGGCCGCCTCCGCGGGTCTCGATGACGTCCTCATGATCACGGGCCGCAACAAGCGCCCCCTGGAGGACCACTTCGACCGCAACTACGAACTGGAGTCGGCCCTCCTGAAGAAGGGCGACGAGGCCCGCCTCGCCAAGGTCCAGGAGTCCAGCGACCTCGCGACGATGCACTATGTGCGCCAGGGCGACCCCAAGGGGCTCGGTCACGCCGTCCTGTGCGCCGCACCGCACGTCGGCAGGGAGCCGTTCGCCGTGCTCCTCGGCGACGACCTCATCGACCCGCGCGACCCGCTCCTCGCCCGCATGGTCGAGACCCAGGAGCGGCACGGCGGCAGCGTCATCGCCCTCATGGAGGTGGCCCCCGAGCAGATCCACCTCTACGGCTGCGCGGCGGTCGAGGCCACCGAGGACGGCGACGTCGTCAAGGTCACCGGCCTGGTCGAGAAGCCCGACGCCGCGGACGCCCCGTCGAACTACGCGGTCATCGGCCGCTACGTCCTGGACCCCGCCGTCTTCGACGTGCTGCGCAAGACCGAGCCGGGCCGCGGCGGCGAGATCCAGCTCACCGACGCCCTCCAGCAGCTCGCGGCCGACGAGAAGATCGGCGGCCCGGTGCACGGCGTGGTCTTCAAGGGCCGCCGCTATGACACCGGTGACCGCGGCGACTATCTGCGTGCCATTGTCAGACTCGCGTGCGAACGTGAAGATCTGGGCCCGGACTTCCAGGCCTGGCTTCGCAGTTACGTCACCGAGGAGATGTAGCACTTTGAGCAGCAGCACGACGACACCGACCACCGGCCGGAGCGAGTTCTGGTCGGTGGAAGAGCATCTGGACGACATCCTCGCGACCGTCCGCCCGCTCGAACCGATCGAGCTCCAACTCCTCGACGCCCAGGGCTGCGTCCTGGTCGAGGACGTCACGGTGCCCGTCTCGCTGCCGCCCTTCGACAACAGCTCCATGGACGGTTACGCGGTGCGGGTCGCCGATCTCGCGGGCGCGAGCGAGGAGTTCCCCGCCGTCCTGACGGTCATCGGCGACGTCGCCGCGGGCGCGGGCGAGCAGCCCACCGTCGGCGCGGGCCAGGCCGCCCGCATCATGACCGGCGCCCCGCTGCCCCCCGGCGCCGAGGCCGTCGTCCCCGTGGAGTGGACCGACGGCGGTCTGGGCGAGGGCCCCGTCGCCGGGATGCGGGCCCACAGCGCCGCCCCCGAGGGCGCCTCCGGAGAGGTCCGCGTGCACCGCCCCGCCGAGGCGCGCGCGCACGTGCGGGAGCGGGGCAGCGACGTCCGGGCGGGCGACCGTGCCCTGTCCGCGGGCACCGTCCTCGGCCCCCCGCAGATCGCCCTGCTCGCCGCGATCGGCCGTGGCACGGTGCGGGTCCGCCCCCGCCCGCGCGTGGTCGTCATGTCCACCGGCAGCGAACTAATCCAGCCCGGCGAGGAGTTGGCGGCCGGCCAGATCTACGACTCCAACAGCTTCGCCCTCACCTCCGCCGCCCGCGACGCCGGAGCCATCGCCTACCGCGTCGGTGCCGTCGCCGACGACGCGGAGACACTGCGCTCCACCATCGAGGACCAGCTGATCCGCGCCGACCTCGTCGTCACCACCGGCGGCGTCAGCGTCGGCGCGTACGACGTCGTGAAGGAGGCGCTGACCTCCATCGGCGACCCGGACGCGGAGGACGGCATCGGAGCGGGCGGCGGCGTCGAGTTCCGCAAGATCGCCATGCAGCCCGGCAAGCCGCAGGGGTTCGGCTCCATCGGCCCCGACCACACCCCGCTCCTCGCGCTGCCGGGCAACCCCGTCTCCTCGTACGTCTCGTTCGAGCTGTTCGTGCGCCCCGCGATCCGCACCCTCATGGGCCTCCCGGAGGTCCGCAGACCCGCCACGCGCGCGAAGCTGGTGTCGGACGAGGCGCTGCGCTCGCCGGAGGGCCGCCGCCAGTTCCTCCGGGGGCGGTACGACGCGGCGGCCGGCGAGGTCGTGCCCGTCGGCGGGTCCGGCTCGCATCTGATCGCCGCCCTCGCCCACGCGGACGCGCTGATCGTCGTCCCCGAGGACACCACCTCGGTGGAGCCGGGCACGGACGTCGAGGTGGTCCTGCTCGGCTGAGCAGGCCGCCCGCGCGGTACCGTGTCGCGCACAACAGGCCCGCGCGCCGCACCGCGCGGAGCCCGGACCGGGAGCGCCAAGCACATGACCGCGATTTCCCGGGGGGACACCCCCGGAGCCCCTGACCAGCAGCGACTGACCCACATCGACGAGGCGGGCGCGGCCCGCATGGTCGATGTCTCCGCCAAGGACGTGACCGCGCGCACCGCCCGCGCCAGCGGCCGTGTCCTGGTCTCGCCGCGCGTGATCGAGCTGCTGCGCGGCGAGGGCGTGCCGAAGGGAGACGCCCTGGCCACCGCGCGGATCGCCGGAATCATGGGCGCCAAGCGCACGCCGGACCTGATCCCGCTCTGCCATCCGCTGGCCGTCTCCGGAGTGAAGCTCGACCTGTCCGTGGCGGACGACGCCGTCGAGATCCTCGCCACGGTGAAGACGACGGACCGCACGGGCGTCGAGATGGAAGCCCTCACCGCGGTGAGCGTCGCCGCCCTCACGGTGGTCGACATGGTGAAGGCCGTCGACAAGGGCGCCGTCATCACGGACGTACGGGTGGAGGAGAAGACCGGCGGCAAGTCGGGGACGTGGAGCCGGGAAGGAGCCGGGGCGTGAGCGCGGGGGACGGGCACGCACACGTGGAGGACGATGCGGCGGCCCAGGCGGCACTGGACCCCTCGGCCTCGGCGGGCGGCGCCCTTCTCGCGCCGTACAGCGCGCTGGTCGTGACCGCGTCGAACCGTGCCGCCGCGGGTGTCTACGCCGACCGGGGCGGTCCGATCCTCGTCGAAGGGCTCACCGCGCTCGGCTTCGCCGTCGACGGTCCCCAGGTCGTTCCTGACGGTGACCCCGTCGAACAGGCCCTGCGCGCGGGCGCCGAGGCCGGTTACGACGTCATCCTCACCACCGGCGGCACCGGCATCTCGCCCACCGACCGCACCCCCGAGGCCACCCGCCGCGTCATCGACCACGAGGTGCCGGGCATCGGTGAGGCGATTCGCGCGTACGGCAGGGACAAGGTCCCGACCGCCGTCCTGTCGCGCGGGCTCGCCGGGGTCGCGGGCGGGACGCTCATCGTGAACCTGCCGGGCTCCACCGGCGGCGTACGCGACGGACTCGCCGTCCTGGAGCCGCTGCTGCGGCACGCCGTCGACCAGCTGCGGGGCGGCGACCATCCCGGTCCGCCGGGGGGTGTGAGCTGAACGGCTCCTCCTGGCCCGTCGAGCTGACGGACGGCGACATCGCCCTCCGTCCCATAAAGATGCGTGACCAGCGGGCCTGGCGCGACGTCAACCGGCGCAACCGCGACTGGCTGCGCCCCTGGGAGGCCACGATCCCGCCGCCCACGCCCAGCGGCCCGATCGTGCACCGCCCCACGTACCGTCAGATGGTCCGCCATCTGCGCGCGGAGGCCAACGCGGGCCGGATGCTGCCCTTCGTCATCGAGTACCGGGGCCGTCTCGTCGGGCAGTTGACGGTCGCGGGGATCACCTGGGGCTCGATGTGCTCGGGGCACGTCGGCTACTGGGTCGACGAGTCCGTCGCGGGCCGCGGGGTCATGCCGACCGCCGTGGCACTCGCCGTCGACCACTGCTTCCGCTCGGTGGGACTGCACCGTATCGAGGTCTGTATTCGCCCCGAGAACACGCCGAGTCGACGGGTCGTGGAGAAACTCGGATTCCGCGAGGAGGGACTCCGGCCGCGGTATCTGCACATCGACGGCGCGTGGCGGGATCACCTCGTCTTCGCGCTCACGACCGAAGAGGTCCCGGAAGGGTTGTTGCGCCGCTGGCACCAGGCGCGACCTCGGAACACGGCCTAGCGGGCCACCCGCCTCGGTAAATGAAATATGTGTTCGAAATTGATCGCCGATGGTCCGTCCGAGGCAGGTTTGCGACGGGTATGAGACTTGTCTCAGGCATTAATTTCCCGCTCCTGACGCGTCGTTGATCACATCAGTCACAAAAAAAGTTCGAGATATCAGCCAGATCGTGCGACACACCGGCGCAATTGGCAGATGGCCTCATGCAAACCCCTCTACCGTGTGAGCGTGAGCAGCAGCGGCCTCATCTACGCAGTCATCGTCGGGGCCTGGGCCGCCTACTTGGTGCCGATGTGGCTCCGTAGGCAGGACGAGCTGAACGAAGCCCGTCCGACGGAACGCTTCAGCACCGCCATCCGGCTGCTGTCCGGACGGGCGGGGATGGAGCGCCGATACGCCAGGGACCTGCAAGCGCGCTCGCCCGAGGAAGGGGAGTCGCTCGACGACCCGGACGTCATCACCGGCTCGGTGGACGTCCGGTCCTTCGTCGCGCCCCCGACCGACACGGCGGCCTCCCGACCCGACCGGGCCGACCGGCCCGACCGGGCGGAGCGCGAACCCGAACGCGCGCGGGAGCGGGAGCCCGAACGCACCCCCGCACCCCGCGCCCAGGCCCTCGCCAAGGACCCGGCCGCCAGGCCCACACCCACGCCCGCTCAGCGCGCCGCGTCGGCGGAGGCCGCCGCGCGCGCCCGGCGCGTCAAGGTGCTCGCCCGGCGCCGCCGCACGACGGTGCTCCTCTTCCTCGCCTTCACGGCCGGCACGGTCGTCGCCGCGGTCGGCGGACTCGCCTTCCTGTGGGCGCCCGCCGTGCCCGCCGTGCTGCTCAGCGCGTACATCGTCTATCTGCGCGGCCAGGAGCGGCGCCGCTTCACCTACACGATGGACCGGCGTCGGGCCGAGGCCGCGGCGCAGCGGCTGCGCGAGCGGCAGCCCCGCCGCGGGCCCGCGGGCGCGGAGCGCGGCGCCGACGGGGCGGCGCAACAGGGGCCGGCGCCCGAGACGGAGACCGGGCTCTCCGCGCTCGCCGCGGACCGCCGCGCCCTCGTCGAGCAGACCGACCACGCGGAGTGGGTCGACCAGCAGCGCGAGCGGCAGCGCGGCCCCGGCCGCGGTGACAGCTGGGACCCGGTCCCGGTACCGCTGCCGACGTACGTGACCGCGCCGGTCGCCCCGCGCGCCACCGGCAGCGTCGACCTGGGCGCGCCCGACGTCTGGAGCTCCGTGCGGTCGAGCACGGCGGAGCCGGCCGCCGAGCGAGCGGCCGAGCGGGAGCGGCCGGTCGCGGGCGCGGGGGACATCGACGGAACCGAGGGCGCCGACGCGGGCGGCGGCCGCAGCGACAGGCGCCGGGCGGCGTCCGCGCGGCGCGCACGTGAGCGCGGCCGCACCCCGCTCTTCGACCAGTACGAGGACGGCGACCGGCCGCGCGCGGCCAACGAGTGAAGCGTGGTGCGGTCCGCACCGGCTGACCAGCCAGGAACGGATTTCCAAGCACCCCGATCGGGATGCTAGAGTTTCACTCGTTGCAAGGGCCTGTGGCGCAGTCTGGTAGCGCACCTCGTTCGCATCGAGGGGGTCTGGGGTTCAAATCCCCACAGGTCCACTGCACATGAGATCCCGTCCAGTTCATCGAACTGGGCGGGATCTTTGCGTTGCGGTCCGAGAGGCCGCGCTCCGCGTGTGGGCTCCGTGCGGTTTGCCCGACGGTGGATACATTTGCTGCATGTTGTCCCCTTTGCGGGTTGCCGTGATCTGCGGCACTTTTCTGGCCGCCGTGCTCGTGGGCGGCTGCGCCGAGCCGCGAGGGCTGCGGGTGGAGGGGCCCGCGCTGCGGCCCACGAGGGTGGCGGGGCGCGTCTATGTGGCCGACGTGTCGGGGCGGCCGCTCCAGCAGCCGGCCGAGGTGCAGCTCACCGAGTCCGTCGTGGTCGCGGAGTTGAGTTGGCGGGACTGGGGCGGGCCGACCGCGAAGGCCACCGGGAAGCTCGGCGGCCCGTGGTGCCGGCCCGGGTGCCGTGCCGGACCGTACGACGCGACGCTGACGCTCAGCGGTCTGGAGCGGCCGGAGGGCGTGGCGTACTACCGGCGGGCCTCCGTCGAGCCGACGAAGCCGGAGGAGCTGCCCGCCGCGGCGGTGAACGTGCAGTTCCAGGGCATCCGGCTGTCGGCCCCGGAGCTCTGAGGGCGTGCGGATGAGCATCGGCACGGGGCTGCGCGCCAAGATCGGTCTCGCCATCGCGGCCACCGCGGCCGTGGTGGCCGCCGTGATGGGGCTCCTCGTGCACCACCGCACCGTCGAGGCGCAGTACGCGGGCGCGCGCACTCAGATCGGGGACCGGCTGCGGACCGCCGTGCAGGACCACGCGGCGGGGATCGACGGGGACCGCACCCTCATCGACCCCGCCGATCTGCCGGGGCCGCTCGCCGGGGCCGTGGCGAAGGGCCGGTGGGGCGTCTATCTGGACCGGAGCGGGCGGGTGCCGCAGCTGTGGGCGGCGAGCAAGTACGGCGACGAGGTCGTCGCGCTGAAGCGCCCGTACGACAGGGAGGCGGAGACCGTACGGGACCTGGACCGGGTGCTGTGGATCTCCGGCGGTATCGGGACGGCGCTCGCCTGTGTGGCGGGGCTGCTCGTGGCCACGCGGCTCGGGCGGCGCCTCAAGGCGAAGGCCGGGGCCGCGCGGCGCATCGCCGACGGGGATCTGACGGCGCGCCTGCCGCTGCGCGGCAAGGACGAGATCACCCAGCTCGCGGCCGCCGTGAACACGATGGCCGACGCGCTCGCCGCGCGGTTGCAGGCGGAGCGCGAGGTGACGGCGAACATCGCGCACGAGCTGCGCACGCCGGTGGCGGGCATGGTCACGGCGGCCGGGCTGCTGCCGCCGGGGCGCCCGTCCGAACTGGTGCGGGAGTCCGCGGGGCGGCTGCGGGAACTGGTCGACGACGTCATCGAGGTGGCGCGGCTCGACGGGGCGGGGGAGACGGTCGCCGCCGAGGCATGCGACCTGGGGGCGCTGGTGCGCAGGTCGGCCGCCGCCGGGGCCGCGGGGGCGGCGGGCATGACGGTGGACGTCGTACGGGACGTGCAGGTGATGACGGACCCGCGGCGGGTGGAGCGGGTGGTCGCCAACCTCGTCAGCAACGCGTTGCGGCACGGGGCGGTGCCGGTGGTGGTGGAGGTCGACGGCGGGCTGGTGCGGGTGCGGGACTCCGGGAGCGGATTTCCGGAGTCCCTGCTGTCCGGCGGGCCGCAGCGGTTCCGGAGCGGGAGCGGGGAGAAGGGGGTGGGGCTCGGGCTCGGGCTGACGATCGCGCAGGGGCAGGCGCGGGTCCTGGGGGCGGGGCTGCGGTTCAGTAATCCGGCCGGGGGTGGCGCGCTGGCCGAGTTCGACCTCCGGTCGGCGGTGGCGTAGCCATCGGCGGACGGGGTTCCCCTGTGGGAGGGGCTACAGGGGCTTCGCGTAGCAGCGGCTCAGGTCCTCGAAGCGGTAGTAGCCGAACTTCTCCGGGGCGGGCGTGTAGCCGCTGGAGGTGTAGAGGGCTATCGCCTCCGGCTGCTTGGTGCCCGTCTCCAGGACCATGCGGGTGCGGCCCGCCGCCTTCGCGTCGGCCTCCAGGGCCGCGAGGATGCGGCGGGCGAGGCCGAGGCCCCGGGCTTCGGGGGTGACGTACATGCGCTTCAGCTCGGCGTCGCCGTCCTGGTAGTTCTCCTCGTTCCGGTCCATGCCGCGCCAGCCGCCGGTGGCCAGCGCGGTGCCGTCGGCGGCGTACGCGATGAGGTAGAGGCCGCGTGGGGGCTCGAACATGGAGGGGTCGAGGGGGGTGAGGTCGCCGTCGTCGCCGTAGCGCTCGGCGTATTCGAGCTGGACGCGGTCGTTCAGGCGGACGGCGTCGGGGTGCGCGAAGGTGACGGTGCGCAGCTCGACGGCGGCGGTGGTGGCGGTGGTGTTACTGGGCTGGGTGGGTATGCGGGCGGCGGTTTCGCGAGGCTCGGCGGGTATGGGGGCGGCGGCGTCACGGGCGTGGATAGACATGCGCTCCATCGTACTTCTATGCGTAGTGGATGGGACTGGTGTCGTCCAGTGTGCCGGTATCGTGCCGGGATGCTCACTGTGACCAGCGTGAATGTGAACGGCCTGCGCGCCGCCGCCAAGAAGGGCTTCGTGGAGTGGCTCGCTGGGACCTCGGCCGACGTGCTCTGCCTCCAAGAGGTGCGCGCCGAGGCGCATCAGCTGCCGGACGAGGTGCGGGCCCCCGAGGGCTGGCACGTCGTGCACGCGCCCGCGGCCGCCAAGGGGCGCGCCGGCGTCTCGCTGTACACGCGCCGTGAGCCGGACCGGGTGCGGGTCGGTTTCGGGTCGGCGGAGTTCGACGGCAGCGGCCGCTATGTGGAGGCCGATCTGCCGGGTGTCACGGTGGCCAGCCTGTATCTGCCCTCCGGCGAGGTCGGCACCGAGCGGCAGGACGAGAAGGTCCGGTTCATGAAGGAGTTCCTCGACCATCTGAAGGAGCTCAAGGCGCGGGCCGCCGCCGAGGGGCGGCACGTCGTGGTCTGCGGCGACTGGAACATCGCCCACCGGGAGGCCGACCTCAAGAACTGGAAGGGCAACAAGAAGAATTCCGGGTTCCTGCCCGAGGAGCGCGCCTGGATGGACGAGGTCTTCGCGGAGTACGTGGACGTGGTGCGGGCCCAGCACCCGGGCGTCGAGGGCCCCTACTCGTGGTGGTCCTACCGCGGGCGCGCCTTCGACAACGACACGGGCTGGCGCATCGACTACCACGTCGCGACGGCCGGGCTCGCCGAGCGCGCGGTGAAGGCGTACGTGGAGCGGGCCGCGACCCACGCCGAGCGGTGGAGCGACCACGCGCCCGTGACGGTGGTCTACGACCTGTAGGCCGTCCTTCCGGGGGCTGTAGGCCGCCCTCCCGGGGCCATAGGAGTGGTCGGCGGCGGGACACGGGCACAAAGTCCGGCGGAAGACTGTCCCGGGCCCGTCCGGCGTGGCAGATTGCGGTCGCGTACATGACCAACTGCCGAGGTTCCGGGGGGACTTCATGCCGGCCATGCCATCGAGACGTGCCGTCGTGCTGGGCGCGGCGGGCGCCGGGATCGCGGCGGCGCTGCCCGCCGCGGGGGCGTACGCGACGGGCGGCGGTGGCGGGGTGCCCGCCGGTACGCCGCCCGTCCTGCTGACCGAGCAGGCGAGCAGGCGCCTCCTCGTGCTCGACCCGGGGCGCCGCGTCTGGGACCCGGCCGCCGATCCGTCCGTCGTGCGCTGGCAGTTCTCGCCGCTCGGCGACCCGCGCTACAAGGACCTGCGGCCGGACGAGAGCTGGGTGTATCCGTGCGAGGCGAAGGTGCGGGTGCACCGGCGGCGCACGTACGTCCTGACGACGGCGTCGTTCGGCTTCGTGGCCGTCGTCGAGCACCCGACGGGCCGGCGGTACTGGGGCGCGGCGCTCGGCCCCGGCGACGACCTGTTCAACCCGCACAGTGCCGAGATCCTGCCCGACGGCAATGTGGCCGTCGCGTGCAGCACGGGCGCGCTGGTGCGGCTGTACGCGGCGTCGCGGGGGCCCCGGGCCACGCGGTACGCGCAGGCGACGCTCAAGGGCGCGCACGGGCTGCACTGGGACGGTGCGCGCGAGGTGCTGTGGGCCATTGGCGACGACGAGCTGGTGTCGTACGCGGTGGGCGGCACGGCCGGGCGGCCCACGCTGACGCGGACGTACGCGGTGGGCCTGCCGGTGGGGACGCCGGGGCGGACGCCCGGCGGGCACGACCTCTTCCCCGTGGCGGGGCGGCCGGGGCGGCTGTGGGTGACGACCAACGCGGCCGTGTTCCAGTACGAGCCGGACAGCGGCGCCTTCCTGCGGGACTTCGTCGGGGCGCAGGACATCTCCCGCAAGTCCGTCAAGGCGGTCGGCGACGACCCGCGCACCGGGCAGGTCGTGAGCACCGTGCCGGAGAGCGGGCTCGACGAGACGTGGTGGACCACGACGGTGAGCGTGCACCGGCCCGCGAGCAGCTACAAGCTCGTCAACGGCGGTATCTACAAGGCGCGTTGGTGGCTGCCCCGCTGAGGCCGGAGTCGGTCAGGGCTGCTTGAGGCGGCGGTCCAGGGCCATGGAGAGCTCGGCCTCCACCACGCTCTTGGCGAGCGGGCGCAGCTGCTCGATGTCGACCTCCGCCGTGTCGGGCGTGTGGGTGCGCATGACCGTGATGAACAACTCCGCGAGGGCGTCGGCGTGTTCGCGGACGCGCTGGCCCGCCTCCAGGACGGCGGCGAGGGGAACTCCCTTGCGTACCAGAGTGGACGAGGCGTCGAGCAGGCGGCGGCTGATGTGGACCAGCTCGTCGCCGTCGGTGCCGAGATAGCCGAGGTCCAGGGCGGCGACGAGGTTCTCCGGTGTGACCTCGCCCGCGAAGTGGTCGGCCAGCTCCTCGGGGGTGAGGCGGACCGGCTGCTCCTCGGTCGGCGCGCCGAGGCCCAGGAGCTCGCC
This sequence comes from Streptomyces sp. NPDC030245, assembly GCF_055572995.1. Classification (NCBI taxonomy): domain Bacteria; kingdom Bacillati; phylum Actinomycetota; class Actinomycetes; order Kitasatosporales; family Streptomycetaceae; genus Streptomyces; species Streptomyces sp. NPDC030245. The sequence continues at coordinate 425,266 of NZ_JBVICF010000004.1, forward strand.
GACGTCGCGGCCCTTCTCGAAGGCGTCGGCGAGCTCGGCGATGCCGTTGAGGGTGTGGCCGCGCTCCAGGAGGGCGGCGATGGTGCGGAGTCTGGCCAGGTGGTGCTCGTCGTACCAGGCGATGCGGCCCTCGCGGCGCGGTGGCGGGATGAGGCCGCGCTCGCGGTAGAAGCGGACGGTGCGCACGGTGATGCCGGCCGCTTCGGCCAGTTCCGCCATGCGGTATTCGCGGGGTGCGCGGTCTTTTTCTTGTGCCTCTGCCACGGGGGAAGCCTATGCCGTGCCCCGGCGGGGGCGGGGGGAACTGTGCGCTCAGCCCCCCCCGGGCAGGGGCGCGGTCGCGTCTGCCGAGGGGGGGTTGCCTTGCGGGTGCGGGTTGTCGGTGGCTGATCGCGCAGTTCCCCGCGCCCCTGATATGGGGCTCGGCCTGTGCGTGCGTGCGGGTTGTCGGTGGTTGGTCGCGCAGTTCCCCGCGCCCCTGACGGGGCCGGGCCAGTCGACCTGTGCTTGACCCCTACCCATGAGTACGGAACTGCCCTACTCTCCAATTGCGCCAGTAGCCACTGGCACGGTTCGCGAGTTTGTGGGAGGCGGCGGAATGGCAGAGCACGAGCACGTACGAGTGGCGGTGATCGGTTCCGGGTTCGGGGGCCTCGGCGCGGCCGTACGGCTGCGCCGCGAAGGCATCACCGACTTCGTCGTCCTGGAGCGGGCCGGCGCGGTGGGCGGCACGTGGCGCGACAACAGCTACCCGGGCTGCGCCTGCGACGTCCCCTCGCACCTGTACTCGTTCTCCTTCGCGCCCAACCCGGACTGGCCGCGCACCTTCTCCGGCCAGGAGCACATCCAGGAGTACCTGGAGCACGTCGCCGACACCTTCCGGCTCCGCCCGCACATCCGCCTCGACACCGAGGTGAAGCTGATGACCTGGGACGCCGACCGGCTGCGCTGGGTGATCGAGACCAGCAACGGCACCTACAGCGCCGACGTCGTCGTCTCTGCCACCGGGCCGCTCTCCGACCCCAAGACCCCCGACATCCCCGGCATCGACACCTTCCCCGGCAAGGTCTTCCACTCCGCCCGCTGGGACCACGACTACGACCTGAGCGGCAAGCGCGTCGCCATGATCGGAACCGGCGCCTCCGCCATCCAGATCGTGCCCGAGATACAGAAGAAGGTCGGCAGGCTCACGCTCTTCCAGCGCACGCCCCCGTGGGTGATGCCGCGCGCGGACCGGGCCATCACCGGCGCCGAGCGCTGGCTGCACAAGCAACTGCCGTTCACCACGCAGGCCCGCCGCGGTCTCCTGTGGGGCATCAGGGAGTTGCAGGTCCAGGCGTTCACCAAGCGGCCCAACGAGCTCGGCATGGTGGAGCGGCTCGCCAAGCGCAACATGTACCGGGCCATCAAGGACCCCGCGCTGCGGGCCAAGCTGACCCCGACGTACCGCATAGGCTGCAAGCGCATCCTGCTCTCCAACACCTACTACCCGGCGCTCGCCAGGCCCAATGTTGACGTCGTCGCCAGCGGTCTGGCCGAGGTGCGCGGCAACACCGTCGTCGCCGCGGACGGCACGGAGGCCGAGGTCGACGCGATCATCTTCGGCACCGGCTTCCACGTCACGGACATGCCGATCGCCGAGCGCGTCGTGGGCGACGAGGGCCAGACGCTCATGGAGAGCTGGAAGGGCGGCATGAACGCGCTGCGCGGCGCGACCGCCGCCGGCTTCCCCAACTGGATGACGATCATCGGCCCGAACACCGGGCTCGGGAACTCCTCCATGATCCTGATGATCGAGTCCCAGCTGAACTACATGGCGGACTACCTTCGCCAGCTCGACGTGCTCGGAGGCCGTGCCGCCCTCGCCGCGCGGCCCGCCGCCGTGACCGCCTGGAACGAGCGGGTGCAGGCGCGGATGAAGCGCACCGTGTGGAACACCGGTGGCTGCAACAGCTGGTACCTCGACGAGAACGGCGTCAACACGACGGTCTGGCCCGGTACCACCACCGAGTTCCGGGCGGCGACGCGCCGGGTCGACCTCTCCGAGTACGAGGTGCTGCGGGAGCCGAGGGCGCTGCGGGCGGTGCCCGACTCCCCCGCGGCGGAGACGTCCGGGACGGAGAAGGTCGAGGCCGGGACGTGAACACGCCGAACGAACTGACCGCCGTCTCCGCCGACGGAGCCCGCCTCCACGTCGAGGTGCACGGCCCCGAGGGGGCGCCCGCCGTGGTGCTCGCCCACGGCTGGACCTGCTCGACCGCCTTCTGGGCCGCGCAGATACGCGACCTGAGCGACGGTCACCGTGTCATCGCCTACGACCAGCGGGGGCACGGGCGCAGCGCCGCGCCCGAGGGTCCCGACGGGTACAGCACACGGGCGCTCGCCGACGACCTCGAAGCGGTCCTGGCCGCGACGCTCGCGCCGGGCGAGAAGGCCGTCGTCGCCGGGCACTCGATGGGCGGCATGACGATCATGGCGGCGGGCGGCCGGGAGGGTTTCCGCGAGCACGCCGCGGCCGTCCTGCTGTGCAGCACCGGAAGCTCGTCCCTCGTCGCGGAATCGCTGGTGGTGCCCCTGCTGCGGGCCGGCCGCGTACGGACCCGGATCACCCGGTCGGTGCTCGGCTCGCGGGCGCCGCTCGGCCCCGTGACACCGCTGGCCAAGCGCGTACTCAAGTACGCGACGATGGGCCCCGGCGCGGCGCCGGAGAAGGTCGAGGCGTGCGCGCGGATCGTGCACGCCTGCCCGCGAGCGGTGCGCTTCGGATGGTCGCACGTGCTGGACGCGCTCGAACTGGACGCGGAGGTCGGCGCCCTGCGGGTGCCGACCGCCGTCATCGCCGGAGCGGCCGACCGGCTCACGCCCGTCGTGCACGCGCGGCGGATCGCGGCCGCGCTGCCCGACAGCTTGGGGATCACCGAGCTGACCGGGGTCGGACACATGACGCCCATCGAGGCGCCGGAGGCCGTCACGGGACGGATCCGGGAGCTCGTCACCACGTACGTACAGGTCAAGGAGGGCGCATGAGCAGGGTCAGCCTGGAGGGACAGGTCGCGGTCGTCACGGGGGCGGCGCGCGGGGTCGGTGAGCTGCTCGCGCGCAAGCTGTCGGCGCGCGGCGCGCGGGTCGCGCTCGTCGGCCTGGAGCCGGACGAGCTGAAGCAGGTGTCGGAGCGGCTGCACACCGAGTCCGCGCACTGGCATGCGGACGTCACCGACCACGCGGCGATGGCGCGGGTCGCGCAGGAGGTCAAGGAGCACTTCGGCAAGGTCGACATCGTCGTCGCCAACGCGGGCGTGGCCGGTGGCGGGCCCTTCCTGGAGTCCGACCCCGACTCGTGGCGGCGCGTCATCGAGGTCAACCTCATCGGCAGCGCGGTGACGGGCCGGGCCTTCCTGCCCGTCCTGATGGAGAGCCGCGGCTACCTGCTCCAGATCGCCTCGCTCGCCGCGATCACCCCGGCGCCGATGATGACGGCGTACTGCGCGTCCAAGTCGGGCGTCGAGGCGTACGCGCACGCGCTGCGGGCCGAGGTCGGCTACAAGGGCGTCAAGGTGGGCGTCGGCTATCTGTCCTGGACCGACACGGACATGGTGCGGGGCGCCGACCAGGACGAGGTGATGCGGGAGTTGCGGCAGCGGCTGCCGTGGCCGTCCAACAAGACGTATCCGCTGGGTCCGGCGGTGGACCGGATCGTGGCGGGCATCGAGCGGCGCTCCAGCCACGTGTACGCGCAGTGGTGGCTGCGGGGCATGCAGGGCGTCCGCGGCTATCTGCCCGCGCTCATCGGGACGGTCGGCCAGCGCGAGATGCGGCGCTTCGAGCCGCGGCTCGGCAGCGTGTCGACCGGTCTGGTCGGGGCGGGCGGCTCGGCGGACGAGGCGGCGCGCGCCGGGAGTTGACGTCCCCGCGCGGCAAGCACGGCAAGCACCGCAAGCACGGCAAGAGGCCCCCGGCGTCCCGGGGGCCTCTTCGCACGAGTGTGACGTCAGACGCGTACGCCGACGTCAGACGTCGTAGTCGCGGTCGAACCTGTCCCGCTGCTCCTGGGCCGACTCCTGGGCCTGCGAGGAGCGCTCACTCGCCTCGTCCTGGGCCTGCGAGGCGCGGTCGCGCGCCTCGTCGCTCTTGTCGCCCATGGAGCCCTTGGCCTTGTTGGCGAGGTCCTGAGCCTTGTCCTGGAACTGGTCCTTGATGCCCATGCGTTTCTCCCGTTTCTGGGTGAGGGGGACGGGGCCTCGACCAGAGTTGCACGGGTCGGCATACCTCGCATTTCGATCATGCGGGGCGGCTCACGGCCGGGGCGGCAGGGGCGGCCGGCTGCGGTCGGGCACGTCCGAGTAGTCGGGGGGCGCGACCGCCGGATTCCGCTCCAGGAGCTCCAGCGCGAGCCGTACCGCGTCGTCGAGTTGGGCGTGCCGCCCCTCCGCCCAGTCCAGCGGCGTCCGCAGGACGTCGAGGTCCGGCGGCACGCCGTGGTTCTCCACGCCCCACCCGTACGCGTCGAACCAGCCCGCGTTCATCGGCACCGTGATCACCGTGCCGTCGCCGAGCGCGTGCCGCCCGGTCATGCCGACCACGCCGCCCCAGGTCCGCTGCCCGACGACCGGGCCGAGCCCGAGCAGCTTGAAGGCCGCGGTGATCATGTCGCCGTCCGAGGACGTCGCCTCGTCCGCGAGGGCCACCACCGGGCCGCGGGGCGCGTTGGACGCGTACGACACCGGCTGGGCGTTCCGGGTCAGGTCCCAGCCGAGGATCTTGCGTGTCAGCTTCTCCACGACGAGTTCGCTGATGTGGCCGCCCGCGTTGCCGCGCACGTCCACGATCAGGGCGGGCCGGGACATCTCCATGCGCAGGTCACGGTTGAACTGGGCCCAGCCGGAGCCGCCCATGTCGGGGATGTGCAGATAGCCGCACTTGCCGCCGCTCAACTCCCGCACGACTTCCCGGCGTTTGGCCACCCAGTCCTGGTAGCGCAGGGGCCGTTCGTCGATGAGGGGGACGATCGCGACCCGGCGGGGCGGGCCCTCGCCCTCCGCGGGTTCGAAGGTGAGCTCGACGGTCGTGCCGCCTGCTGCCGCGAGGAGAGGGAAGGGGCCGGTGACCGGGTCGACCGGGCGGCCGTCGATGTGGGTGAGGACCGCGCCTTCCCTGATGCCGGACCCGGCGAGCGGCGAGCGCGCCTTGGAGTCGGAGGACTCGCCGGGCAGGATCCGCTTGACCGTCCAGCCGCCGTCCCGGTGCACGAGGTTGGCGCCGAGCAGGCCCATGGCGCGCTGGTAGTGCGGCGGGCCCTCGTTGCGGCGGGCGGCGGAGACGTACGCGTGCGAGGTGCCCAGCTCGCCGAGGACCTCGCGGAGCAGGTCGGCGAACTCGTCGGGGGACGCGACCCGTTCGACGAGCGGCCGGTACTGCGCGAGCACCCCGTCCCAGTCGATGCCGGACATCCCCGGGTCCCAGAAGTAGGCGCGGATGATCCGGCCCGCCTCCTCGTAGGCCTGGCGCCACTCGGCGGCCGGGTCGACCTCGTGCAGGATGCGGCGCAGGTCGATCCAGACGGTGGTGTCGGCGTCGCCCGTCTCGGTGGAGGGCACGGCGCTCAGGTCGCCGTCGTCGACGACCACGAGCCGGGAGCCGTCGCCGCTCAGCGCGAACCAGTCGAGGTGGTCGACGAGCTGGGACTTCTTGGCCTTGGCGATGTTGAAGTATTCGAGGGTGGGGCGGCCCGAGGTGTCGGCCGGGTTGACGAAGGTCTCGCCGAGCGCGCCCGAGATCGGCCAGCGCAGCCAGACCAGGCCGCCGCCGCTGACGGGATGCAGCGCCGAGTACTTCGACGCGGCGACCGGGAACGGCGTGACCCGGGCGGCGAGCCCCTCGACCTCCACCGTCGTGGTGCCGTCGCCCCCGGTGCCGTCGGCCGGGTCGAGGCCGCCCGCCACCGGGCGCCCGTCGGGCAGCAGCGCGAAGGGGGACGGGGTCGCGGAGGAGAGCGGTACGAGGTAGGGGCGGCAGCCGAGGGGGAAGGACAGGTCGCCGGTGTGCACGTCGTAGACGGGGTCGAAACCGCGCCAGGAGAGGAAGGCGAGATAGCGGCCGTCACGGGTGAAGACGGGGTTCTCGTCCTCGAAGCGGCCGTTGGTGACGTCGACGACGGTGCGGTCCCCGGGCCCGGCGATGCGGGCCAGCTTGATCTGGCGCAGGGAGCGGCCGATGCCGGGGTGCGACCAGGTCAGCCAGCAGCCGTCGGGGGAGAAGGCGAGGTCGCGGACGGGTCCGTTGACGGACCGGATCAGCTCGGTGACCTCGCCGTCCGATCCCTCCGCGTCCTCGGAGGCGTCGACGAGGAGCAGCCGGCCGTCGTTCGAGGCGATGGCGAGGCGCTCCCCGTCGCGGTCGGCGACCATCTCCTGGACGCGTCCGAGCCGCCCGCTCGCCAGCCTGCGCGGCTCGCGGGCGCCGCTGGCCCGCGGCAGGTAGGCGATCTCGACGGCGTCCTCGCCCTCAGCGTCCGTGACGTAGGCGACCTGTCCGCCGGTGCCGAGCATCTCGGGGAGGCGGACCCGCACGCCCGGGGTGTCGGTGATGGTGCGGGCCGGGCCGTCCCGGTGGGTGAGCCAGTAGAGGGAGCCGCGGACGACGACGGCGCTCGCCCGGCCCGTCGCGTCCACGGAGAGCGCGTCGAGGTGCTGGGCGGCGGGCACCTGGTAGATCCGCCGGCCGGCGCGCGGCCCGCCGAGCCGCACGTCGAGGCGGCGCGGCACGGAGTCCGCCGCGAGGTCGTCGACCAGCCAGATGTCGCCCGCGCACTGGTAGACGACGCGGGTGCCGTCGCTGGCCGCGTGCCGGGCGTAGAAGGCGTCGTGGTCGGTGTGGCGCCGCAGGTCGGAGCCGTCGGGCAGGCACGAGTAGAGGTTGCCGATGCCTTCGTGGTCGGAGAGGAAGGCGATGCGCCCGGAGACGAACATGGGCGAGTCGAGGTGCCCGTCGAGGTCGGCGAGGATCTGCTCGCCGTGCACCCACAGGCGGCCCGTCGCGCCGCCCCGGTACCGCTTCCAGGCGGCGGGTTCGTGCGGCGGCTTGCCGGTCAGGAGCAGCGTCTTGCGGTCGCAGTCGCTGTCGGCGAGCGAATCGGTGATCGCGATGTCCCAGACCGGGCCCCAGGGCAGCTTGCCGCCGGGGGAGCCGTCGAGGGGCACGCTGTAGGCCCAGCACAGGTGCGAGAAGGGCTCGCCGTGCGAGGAGACGGCGAGGATGTCGCCGTCGGGGGACCAGCCGCAGACCCGGGTGTCGGTGCTGCCCCAGTAGGTCAGGCGGCGCGAGGGCCCGCCGCCCACCGGCGCCAGGTGGATCTCCGGGTCGAGGCTGCGCCACGTCGTGTACGCGATGTGGCGGCCGTCCGGTGAGAAGCGGGGGTGGCTCACCTTGGTCCGGTCGACGGTGAGCCGCCAGGCCCGGTCGGCGGGGGTGCCCGCGGGGGTGAGGGGGGCCACCCACAGATCGTCCTCGGCGGCGAAACAGAGGCGGTCGCCGCTGAGGTGCGGGAAACGCAGGTAGGCCTGGTCGGGGTGGGCGTCCTGGGCATCGTCGCGCGCGTCGGTCACCTGTCCATGCTTTTCCGCTCCGGGGGCCGCGGCAACTTCTGCCGGACGAGAGATGTGGCGGGTGTGCGGCGTGTGGTGCGGTGTGGCGTGCGCGTGATGCAGCACACGTACGAAACCGTTTCGTTTCGTTAGGCGGGGGGCGTAGAGTCAGCCGTACCGTCTTGGCGTACGAAACAGTTTCGTACGAAGCGACCCGGGCACCCGGAGGAGGTGGAGACCATGACCGAGGCGACACCGGCGCGACGCAGCAGGATCACCCCGGAGCGCGAGGCCGAGCTGTACGAGGCCGTGCTCGACCTGCTCCGCGAGGTCGGCTACGACGCGCTCACCATGGACGCCGTGGCCGCCCGCACCCGCTCCAGCAAGGCCACCCTCTACCGCCAGTGGGGGAGCAAGCCGGAGCTCGTCGCCAAGGCGCTGCGGCACAACAAGCCGACGTCCCTCGCGGGCATCGACACGGGTTCGCTCCGCGGCGACCTGTACGAGATGGTGGCCCGCTCGGACGACTGCCAGATGGAGAAGGACGCCGCGCTGATGCGGGGCCTCTTCCATGCCGTGCACGACAACCCCGAACTCCACCAGGCGCTGCGGAACCTGCTCATCGAGCCGGAGCTCACCGGCCTCAACGACCTGTTGCGCAGAGCCGTGGACCGCGGTGAGATCGCCGCGGACAATCCGGCGCTGAAGTTCGCCGTCCACATGATGGTCGGCGCGTTCGTGGCCCGGGACCTCATCGAGGACCGCCCGGTCGACCGCGACTTCCTCGCCTCGTACATCGATGCCGTGATCCTCCCCGCCCTCGGCATCTGACCCTCCCCACCCCCTGCACCTGACGTCACGCACCGCTCACGTCGTCGGGCTGATTTCCCCTGCCCACATCCGGACACACGACCTGACCGGGAGTACGCCCTCGTGGCCACTTTCCTCTACAAACTCGGCAAACTCGCCTTCCGGCGACGCCACTTCGTCGCCCTCATATGGGTGGCGCTCCTGACGCTCGCCGGAGTCGGCGCGGCGTCGGCGCCCACGGCCGCCTCCAGCAGCTTCTCCATACCGGGCACGGAGGCCCAGAAGGCCTTCGACCTGCTGGAGAAGCGGGCCCCCGAGGCCAGCGCGGACGGGGCGAGCGCCCGTGTCGTCTTCAAGGCGCCGGACGGCGAGAAGGTCACCGACAAGGCCAACAAGGCCGAGATCGAGAAGACCCTCGCGGCCATCAAGTCGGGCTCGGACCAGGTGGCCCGCGCCGACAGCCCCTTCGCGACCAAGACGGTCAGCAAGGACGGCTCTACGGCCTACTCCGCGGTCTCGTACAAGGTCACCTCGATGGAGCTGACCGACGACGACCGTGACGCGCTGGAGAAGACCACCGACGACGCGCGCGAGTCGGGGCTCACGGTCGAGGTCGGCGGCGACGCGCTTCAGGCCATGCCCGAGACCGGCTCCACCGAGATCATCGGCATCGCGGTCGCGGCGGTCGTCCTCATCATCACGTTCGGCTCGCTGATCGCCGCGGGACTGCCGCTGATCACCGCGCTGATCGGCGTGGGCATCGGCGTCTCCTCGATCACCGCGCTCGCCGACGCGCTGGACCTCGGCACCACCACCTCGACGCTCGCCATGATGATCGGCCTCGCGGTCGGCATCGACTACGCGCTCTTCATCGTCTCGCGCTTCCGCGGCGAACTCGCCGAAGGACGCGACCGCGAGGAGGCGGCGGGCCGGGCCGTCGGCACCGCGGGCTCGGCGGTCGTCTTCGCCGGACTCACCGTGGTCATCGCGCTGGTCGGCCTCGCCGTCGTCAACATCCCGATGCTCACCAAGATGGGCTTCGCCGCTGCCGGCACGGTCGTCATCGCCGTCCTCATCGCCCTCACGCTCATCCCCGCGCTGCTCGGCTACGCGGGCAGGCGCGTCCTTCCCATGGGCGAGAAGAGCAGGCTGTTCGGCGGCGGCAAGAAGAAGGCAGCGGGCGGCTCCGGCGAGCCGAAGGAGAACATGGGCACCCGCTGGGCCCGCTTCGTGGTCCGCCGCCCGATCGCCGTGCTGCTCGTCGGCATCGTGGGCCTCGGCGCCGCGGCCGTCCCGGTCTCGCAGCTGGAGCTCGGCCTGCCGGACGACGGCGCGCAGCCGACGTCCACGACCCAGCGCAAGGCGTACGACCTGGTCTCGGAGGGCTTCGGCCCCGGCTTCAACGGGCCGCTGATGGTCGTCGGCGACCTGACGGGCGCCGAGAACCCCGAGGCGGCCGCCGGTGAGATCAAGAAGACGATCTCCAAGCTCGACGACGTCCTGGCCGTCGCCCAGCCGATGTACAACAAGGCCAAGGACACCGCGATCATCAGCGTCGTGCCGTCCTCCAAGCCCAGCGGCATCGAGACCGAGGACCTGGTCCACTCGATCCGCGACACCGGCGCGCAGATCAAGTCCGACTCCGGCGCCGAGATCATGGTCACCGGCACCACGGCCATGAACATCGACGTCTCCCAGAAGCTCAACGACGCGCTGCTGCCCTACCTGGCGCTGGTCGTGGGTCTCGCCTTCCTGCTCCTGATCGTCGTCTTCCGCTCGGTCCTGGTCCCGCTCAAGGCGGCCCTCGGCTTCCTGCTCTCGGTCCTCGCGGCCCTCGGCGCGGTCGTCGCGGTCTTCCAGTGGGGCTGGCTCGGCTCGCTCTTCGGCGTCGAGCAGACCGGCCCGATCATGTCGATGATGCCGATCTTCATGGTGGGCGTCGTCTTCGGCCTCGCGATGGACTACGAGGTGTTCCTCGTGACGCGGATGCGGGAGGCGTACGTCCACGGGGAGCGCCCGGCCCAGGCGGTCGTGACCGGTTTCCGGCACGGGGCGCGGGTGGTCTCGGCGGCGGCCGTCATCATGATCGCGGTGTTCGCGGGGTTCATCGGCTCCAGCGAGCAGATGGTGAAGATGATCGGCTTCGGCCTCGCGATCGCCGTCTTCTTCGACGCGTTCGTGGTCCGCATGGCGCTGGTGCCCGCGGTCCTCGCGCTGCTCGGCAAGAAGGCGTGGTGGCTGCCGAAGTGGCTGGACCGCGCGCTGCCCAACGTCGACGTGGAGGGCGAGGGCCTGCGCACGGCGGCCGAGCGGGACGCGGGCGCCGAGCGGGAGCCGGTGCGCGTCTGACCTCTGCCGGGCACAGGCCCTAGCGGGTGACCGGGGTGGCGGTCGTGTGAGTACGACGCAGGAAGCGGATCAGCGCCGACGCGTCGAACTGCACGACCGTCACCCCGTCGCGTTCGTGGAACTCCACGACTGTCTGGACCCGGCCGCACGGCCATACGTGCACCTCGCCGGCGGTGACCGGGGCCCGCAGCCCCCGCTCCAGGAGCCGCCGGGCGAAGAGGCGGTGCGGGGAACCGGGGAGGCAGATCCGCACCGTGTCCGGGTCGACCTCCGGGTCGTAGCGCAGGACGACGGAGACGGCGCGGTGGCCCTCGGAGGAGTCCGTGACGAGGTGGGCGCGTGCGTACTGCTCGACTGCGGGCATCGCTGGACTCCTCATTCCTACGGGCACTTCCTCACCAATGTCCCATATGTACGGTAATTCGCCGCGGGTGGGCGGGCGGCCGGGTGGTCGGCGGTGGGCGTGTGGCGCGGGATGTCCGGACGTGCGGACGCTCGGCCGCGTGGACGAGGCCCGGCGTGGCGGGCGCGGTGGGGGCGCGCGGGGGTGCGTAGCCGATTCGGGACCTTCGCGCTCTTGCAAACCGTTTGCAACAACGCACTATCCTTGAACGGTTCACGAGCCTTCCGCCCTGTCCAGGGCGCCTGCCCAGGAGCGCGCGCATGCATGTCCCCGACGGGTTCATCAATGTCCCGGTCTCCGCCGCGGCCGGGGTCGTGGCGGCGGGCGCCGTGGCCGTCAGCCTCAAGGGCGCCCGGCGTGAACTGGACGAGCGGACCGCGCCGCTCGCGGGTCTGGTCGCCGCGTTCATCTTCGCCGTGCAGATGCTGAACTTCCCCGTCGCGGCCGGGACCAGCGGACACCTGCTCGGCGGCGCGCTCGCCGCGATCCTCGTCGGACCCTTCACCGGGGTCCTCTGCGTCTCCGTGGTCCTGCTCATGCAGGGCGTGCTCTTCGCCGACGGCGGCCTCACCGCGCTCGGCGTGAACATCTCCGACATGGCGATCGTCACGACCGTCGTCGCCTACCTCGCCTTCCGCGGCCTGGTGAAGGTGCTGCCCCGCGGCCGCCGCTCCGTCACGGTCGCCTCCTTCGTCGCCGCGCTGCTGTCCGTGCCGGCCGCCGCCATCGCGTTCACCCTCGTCTACGCCATCGGTGGCACGACGGACGTCTCCATCGGCAAGGTCGCCACCGCCATGGTCGGCGTCCACATCCTCATCGGCATCGGCGAGGCCGCGATCACCGCGCTCACGGTCGGCGCCGTCATCGCCGTACGACCCGACCTGGTGTACGGGGCGCGGGGCCTGACGCAGCGGCTCAAACTGCGGGTCGGCGGGGAGCTGGTGGACGCGCCGGCCCCGGCTGCCGCCCCCGCCCCGGCCGCCGCCGCCCGCTCGACACGGCCGGTCTGGATCGCGGGCATCGTCGCCTCCCTCGTCCTCGCGGGCTTCGTCAGCTATTACGCCTCGGCCGACCCGGACGGCCTGGAGAAGGTCGCCCACGACAAGGGCATCGACAAGAAGACGGAGGAACACGCCACCGCGGACTCCCCGCTCGCCGACTACGGCGTCGAGGACATCACCGACGCCCGCCTCTCCGGCGGCCTCGCGGGCGTGATCGGCGTGGGCGTCACGGTGGTCGCGGGGACGGCGGTCTTCTGGACGCTGCGGCGGCGTCGTACGAGTGACACGTCCCCGGCGGCCGTCCCCGAGCCCACCCCCTCCGAGCAGGCCTGATGGGCGCGGGCCACGCCCACCGGCTCTACCGGCACGGCAGTTCACCGGTGCACGCGCTGCCCCCGCACACCAAGCTCACGGCGGTCTTCTGCTTCGTGCTCGTCGTGGTGTCCACGCCGCGTGAGGCGATGTGGGCCTTCGGGCTCTACGCGGTCCTGCTCGGCACGGTCGCGTACGCCGCGCGCGTACCGGCCGGGTTCCTGCTGAAGCGGCTGCTGATCGAGGTGCCGTTCGTGGCGTTCGCCGTGCTGCTGCCGTTCGTCGCGCGGGGCGAGCGCGTCGACGTGCTCGGCCTCTCCCTCAGCGTCGACGGACTCTGGGGCGCCTGGAACGTCCTCGCCAAGGGAACGCTGGGCGTCGCCGCGTCCGTGCTCCTCGCCGCCACGACCGAGCTGCGCTCCCTGCTCCTCGGCCTCCAGCGCCTGCGACTGCCCCCGCTGCTGGTCCAGATCGCCTCCTTCATGATCCGCTACGGCGACGTGATCACGGACGAGATGCGCCGCATGCGGATCGCCCGGGAGTCGCGCGGTTTCGAGGCCCGGGGGCTGCGCCAGTGGGGCGTCCTCGCCAAGTCCGCGGGGGCGCTCTTCATCCGCTCGTACGAGAGGGGCGAGCGGGTGCACCTGGCCATGGTCAGCCGCGGCTACTCCGGGTCGATGCCGGTCATCGACGAGGTGACGGCCTCGCGGGCGCAGTGGACGTACGCGCTGACCCTGCCGTTGACCGCACTGGTCGTATGCCTGTTGGGATGGATCCTGTGACTGCTACCGCCTCTTTGGAGGTATCCGGCCTCGCCTTTGCCTACCCGGACGGGCACCAGGCCCTCTTCGGCGTCGACTTCACCGTCGCGCGTGGCGAGCGCGTCGCCCTGCTCGGGCCGAACGGCGCGGGCAAGACGACCCTCGTGCTGCACCTCAACGGCATTCTGACCGGCGGCGCGGGCACGGTCACCGTGGCCGGGCTGCCCGTCGGCAAGGAGCACATGGCGCAGATCAGGCGCCGGGTCGGCATCGTCTTCCAGGACCCGGACGACCAGCTGTTCATGCCGACGGTGCGGGAGGACGTGGCGTTCGGGCCCGCGGCGGCGGGGCTGCGGGGGCCGGAGCTGGCGGCCCGGGTGCACGAGGCCCTGTCGCGGGTCGGCATGGCCGAGTTCGCGGACCGCCCGCCGCACCACCTCTCCTTCGGGCAGCGCAGGAGGGTGGCGGTGGCCACGGTCCTCGCGATGGAGCCGGAGATCCTGGTCCTGGACGAACCATCCTCGAACCTCGACCCCGCGTCGCGCCGCGAACTGGCCGACATCCTGCGCTCCTTGGACGTGACGGTCCTGATGGTCACGCACGACCTGCCGTACGCCCTGGAGCTCTGCCCGCGCGCACTGATCCTCAGCGACGGCGTCATCGCGGCGGACGGCCCGACGGGCGAGCTGCTCTGCGACGGCGACCTGATGAGCGCCCACCGCCTGGAACTGCCTTTCGGCTTCGATCCGAAGACGGTGAGGGCTCGCGGGTAGGGAATCGACGGGGTGGGGGGAGGGTTGACCTTGTCATGAGTCAGGTCATAGGTGGAGCCGTCGTGGGTGGGGCCGCTGGGGTGCGCGGCACGGTGGCGGCCGGTTACGAGCCGGTACGGGACGCTTTCGTACGCAACTTCGACGAGCGCGGGGAGCGGGGCGCGGCGGTGACCGTGTACCGCGACGGGCGCAAGGTCGTGGACCTGTGGGGCGGAACGAAGGACGTCGACGGGGAGCTCGCGGCGGGGGACGCGCCGTGGGAGCCCGGCACCGCGCAGGTCGTCCGCTCGGCGACGAAGGGGGTGGCGGCGGCCGCGCTGCTCCTCCTCCACCAGCGCGGGGAGCTGGATCTGGACGCGCCGGTCGGCTCGTACTGGCCGGAGTTCAAGGCGCGCGGCAAGGAGCGCGTGCTGGTCCGGCACGTGCTCGCGCACCGCGCAGGGGTGCCCGCCCTGGACCGCCCGCTCACGCCGTCCGAGGCGCTCGACCCGGACCTCGCCGCCGCGGTGGTCGCGGCGCAGGCCCCGTTCTGGGAGCCCGGCGAGGACCACGGCTACCACGCGCAGACGTACAGCTGGCTCACCGGCGAACTGGTGCGGAGGGTGACGGGCCGGCCCGTCGGCGAGTGGATCGCGGACGAGATCGCGCGGCCGCTCGGCGCCGACCTGTGGGTCGGAGTTCCCGACGCGGAGGCGGCGCGGGTCGGCCGCCTCGGCCCCGTCGAACCGGCGCCGGCCGGGGCGGGCGGGCTCCGCATGCGCCCCAAGCGGAACGTGGCGGAGGCGTACGCGGATCCCGGGTCGCTGACCCGTCGTGCGTTCGGGGCGATCGACCCCCTGCCGGACGAGAACGACCCGGCCTACCGGGCGGCGGCCCTGCCCGCCTCCAACGGCATCGCGACGGCGGACGGGCTGGCCCGCTTCTACGCGGCGCTGATCGGTGCGGCGCCGGGTGCGCGGCGGCTGTTCGACGCCTCCACGGTCTCGCTGGCGCGGGGCGAGGCGTCGGCGGGGCCCGACCGCGTCCTGGTCGTCGGCACGCGCTTCGGCCTCGGCTACATGCTGCACGGCGCGGCCTCGCCGCTCCTCGGCCCCGGCTCCTTCGGCCACCCCGGCCGCGGGGGCGCCCTCGGCTTCGCCGACCCGGAGTCGGGCGTGGCCTTCGGCTACGTCACGAACGGCATGACGAAGGGGGTCACGGCGGATCCGCGGGCCCAGGCGTTGGTGGGGGCGGTTCGGGGGGTTTTGTAGGGGGTGGGGGGTGGTTTGTGGGGCCGGCTTGGGGGCGTCGTACTCGTACTCGTCGGGGGTGCGGGGGCTGGCCTCGGCGCCGGGCCCCGTGGGTTCCCCCACCGCCCCGTCCGCCGCCGGGTTCCGCCATTTCCCACCGCGTCGTCCGCCGCCGGGCCCTGCCAGCTTCCCACCCACCCGCCCCCACCGAGGTTGCGGGCAGGCCCCGGGCCCCGGGCCCCGGCACGTGCCCCCAGCAGCCGCCGGCACCGCCCCGCACCGCGCCGCCCCGGCGTGCTGCCAGTCCACCCCGCACCGTCACTGGCTGCGCGGTTCCAGCCCCACCGCACCGCCCTCGGCCCGGCCCCGCCAGTTCCCACCGCGCCGTCCGCCGCCGGGCCCCGCCAGCTCCCCACCCACCCACCCGCCCCCGCCGAGGCTGGGGGCAGGCCCCGGGCCAAGGGGCGTCGCCCGCAACGTCGGGTGGCGCCTGCTCCCGTCGCGCCGACATTCGCCCGCTCCCGCCGAGGCTGCGGGCAGCCCTTGCGCCTACCCGACAGGGTGGCCCCGCCCCGTCATGTCCCGCGCTCCCAGAGCGGAGTCAGCTTCCCGCGCCTGCTGCGGCAACCCGCGCCGCTGGGCGGGAGGAACGGAGGAGCAACGCCTCATTCGTGGCGCCGGCCCCTGCTCAGGGGTTGATGCCCACAAGCGCGACCGTGGGTGCGAGCGTGCCGAGGATGCAGACGGCCCAGTACAGGGCCGGACGCATATGTGTGCGGATGGCGAGAGGGCGGTTGGCCAGCCACCACAGGAACCCGCCAAGGACGACGAAGGGTCCGAAGACGAGGAGGACGACGGCGAGGCCGTCGTTCTCTTCCGGTGCGGGGTGCGCCCAGGTCGCGACGACGTAGTAGAGCATCCAGATCGGGATGACGGCGGGGACACCGAGCAGCAGGTTCACGGTGAGCACGGCGTACCACCGTCCGTTCATACCGCCCCTGCCCTCGCCCCCGCGATCATCCATGGTTTCGGTGACAGTAACCGATGGCTGCCGAGGGGCCGGAACCGATCAGGGCAGCTCAGGGCAGGTCGGCCCTCCGGGGTTCTTGTGGTTCCTTCAGCCGCCGCAGGACCAGCAGACCACCGATCCCCGGGACCAGGGCGAGCCACCGGGCGGCGCGCGACGCGCCCGCGTCGTGCGCGACGGCCGCCGGAAGCATCCACGTGGCCGCGATCACGACGAGATACGCCGTGCCGTGCAACGGGCCGAGGAGCGACGAGACCGGACCGGCGTGGAGGGTGAAGAGGTTGGTCAGGAGGAGGGCCAGGGAGGCGGCCTCCGCGGCTGCCGCGATACGGAGCGTGCGCAGGGTGAGCATGCCGGTCACGCCCCCGTCGTGGAGCCGGGGCGGACGATCATGAGGACGGTGACCGTCGCCCAGAGGACGTTGAAGATGCCGGTGAGCATCGCGAGCCGGGCTGTGGCGGGACGCGCCGCCTCCGGAGCGGCGGACCGGGACGCACCGTCCGCGAGCTCCAGCAGACTCCGCTGCCGGGGCAGGATGACCAGCGCCAGAAGCCCCGCCGCGACCGCCGTCAGGAGGAGCGACGCGATGAGCCACGCGTCGGTGAGGACGCCCAGTTGGATGGCCGTCGCGATGCCGAACACGGGGACGGCGAGGCCGGCGACGGCGTAGGCACGGCAGACGCGGTGCAGCAGCGCGGCGATCCCCGCGGCCCGCCCGCTGTCACCCCACCTCTCCCCGTCGCTCGGCTCCCCACCGCCACTTAGCTCCCCACCACCCACCGCCCGCAACGCATAGCGCGGGAACATCGACGCGGCGACGGTGATCGACCCGACGGCCAGGATCGCCACGAGGACGTGCACGGACAATAGGAACTTGGTCACGGCGAGGCCTCCAGTACGGAACAACGCAATTGCGTTGGCTGCCAATACATACACTGCCAACGCCTTCTTTGGGTAGGCTGCCTACTCATGAAGGCGGATGCGGTGCGAGGGCACCTCGACGGACTGCTGCTGGCCGTGCTGGAACCGGGCCCGCTGCACGGGTACGCGATCATCGCGGCGGTGCAGCGCCGCAGCGGGGGCGTACTCGAACTGCGTACGGGCACGATTTACCCGGCACTGAACCGCCTGGAGCGCCTCGGCCTGCTCAGCAGCAGCTGGGAGTCGGCGGCCGGCGAACGACGCCGCAGGGCCTACGAACTCACCGACGCCGGACGCGCCACCCTCGCCGGCGAACGGGCGGCGTGGAGCGAGTTCACGGCAGCGATCGGTTCGGTCCTGAACCCCGGCACGGCTCCCGGACTCGCCACATGAGCCCGGCCGCAGGCCGCTCGCGGACGGCCGACCCCATCGCCGAGCACATCACGGCACTGACCGCCGCCCTGCACGGCCCGCCCAAGGCCAAGTCCCGGCTGGTCGAGGAGATGCGCACCGGCCTCGTCGAAACGGCCGCGGCCCACGCGGACGCGGGCGCGGACGACGAGGAGGCCGCCCGCCGGGCGATCCGCGAGTTCGGGACGGTCGACGAACTCGTCCCCGCCTGTCAGCGCGAACTGACCATCGCACAGGCCCGGCACACCGCCAGAACCGTCGCACTCACCGCGCCGTTCCTGGTCGCCTGCTGGTACCTGGCCCGCACGGCAGGGGGCGGGCCGACCCCCTGGCACCTCACACGGACCCCCCAACTGCTGGCCGTCCACCTCGCCTTCGTCGCGACCGCCGCCGCACTGCTCGCAGCGGCGACGCTGGCCGCGACGGGCCCCCTGGCCCGCCGACTCCCCACTCCGCACCGGCCCCCGCACCGAACCCCGTACCGGCTGCCCCTGGTCGTCGCCTGGACCGGCACCACCGCGAGCGCCGCGATGGCCGTCGCGACCCTCGCCCTCGCCACGGCCGCCGCCCTGACGACGAACTGGCCCCTGCTCACCGCCGCCGGAGCCCTGGCAGCCGCCTCCCACGCCGTCGTGGCAACCTCGGCCCGAGCCTGCCGCCGCTGCGCGGCCCTGCCCGTCCTCGCGTGATCAGCCTCCCCGTCGCAGTACGTGACGGGGACTCAGGAGACGACACGCGCGCCCGTAACGGCTCATCGCGCGTCACCATTACCGCCCCGCCGTGCGGCAGGTGGCGAGCCACCGAACCGCCGAACCGCTGTCGGAACTACCCCGCGTGCAGCATCAACCCGATCCCCGCCACCATCAACCCCGCCGCCACCAACCGCGGCGCCCCGAACCGTTCCTTGAAGAAGACCGCTCCGATCGCCGCGCCGACGATGATCGAGGATTCGCGCAGTGCGGAGATCGGGGCCAGGTCCGCCTTCGTCTGGGCCCAGAGGACCAGGCCGTACGCCGAGACCGAGAGGGCCGCGCCGAGGAGGCCGACGAGGGCGAAGGGGCGCAGGCGCGGGAGGAGTTCGCCTCGCCAGCGGTACGCCGCGTAGAGCGGGACCGTGATGCCCTCCAGGATCATCAGCCACGCGATGTAGCCGAGCGAGGAGCCCGAAGCGCGGACGCCCAGGCCGTCCACCACCGTGTACGCCGCGATGGAGACGCCCGTCGCGAGGGCCGCGCCGATCGCCGTCCAGTCCGGGCGGCGGCCCGAACCCCGTATGCCCCACAGCGCGAGGCCCGTCAGGCCCGCGCACGACACCGCGACCCCCGCCGCCTGCCAGCCGTCGGGGACCTCGCCGGCGAAGACCGCCGCGAGGACGGTGACCACCAGCGGCGCCGTGCCGCGCGCGATCGGGTACGCCTGGCCGAAGTCACCGAGCTTGAACGACTTCATGAGCAGCGCGTAGTAGCCGACGTGGATCGCGGCGGAGAGGAGCAGGTAGGGCCAGGCCCCGGCGTCGGGAATCGCCACGAAGGGGGCCATGAGCAGGCCGATCAGCGTGCCGCCGCCGGATATGAGCGTGAAGCCGACCAGTTTGTCCGTGATGTGGTGGGCGATCGCGTTCCAGCTCGCGTGCGTGACGGCGGCGAGCAGGACGGCCGCCGCGACCAGCGGGGTCACGCGGTCACTTCGCCGGCTCGCGCACGTCCACCAGCGTGCCGCCCGCGTGGGCGATCAGCGTCTTGGGTGCCATCGGGAAGACCGCGTACGGCGTGCCGGCCGCCGCCCACACCACGTCGTGGTCGAGGAGCGAGCGGTCCGCGAGGACGCGGGTGCGCGTGGCGTGGCCGAAGGGGGGCACACCGCCGATCGAGTAGCCCGTGCTCTGCCGGACGACGTCGGCCTTGGCACGGGTCACCTTCTCCGCGCCGAGCTCGCGCCGCACCAGCTCCAGGTCCACCCGGGACGCGCCGTCCATCAGGACCAGGACCGGCACGCCGTCCGCGGCGAAGATCAGCGACTTGCAGATCTCGTTGAGTTCGCAGCCGATGGCCGCGGCGGCCTCCGCCGCCGTACGCGTCTGCTCCGGGAAACGGCGGACCTTGGGGAGCAGTTCGCCGAGGCCCAGGTCACGCAGGGCCTCAGCGAATCGGGGGTGCGCGTCGGATGCCTCGGATGCCTTGGGGGGTTCGGGTGCTGTTGCGCTCATGCCCCGCACGCTAGCGGCCCGTGTAGAGGGCACGCGACCAGGTATCCGCATTGCGGACGCGTCGTATCGCGTGCCGGGGGGCTGATCCGGATCAGCCCCCCGCCCGCAGCATCGCCCTCACCACCGGCCCCGCCGAGTCCCCGCCGTGCCCGCCCTGCTGGACGACCGCCGCCGACGCGAGGTCGCCGCGGTACGCGGTGAACCAGCCGTTGGGCTTCTTCTGGCCGTCGACCTCCGCCGAGCCGGTCTTCGCCCCCATGTCGGAGCCGAGACCCCGCATCGGCTCGGCCGCCGTGCCCGCCACCGCCGTGTAGTGCATCAGTTCCCGCAGCGCCGCCGCCGTCGCGCCCGACATCCTGCGCGGTGCCGTCGCGAGCGTGCGGTCGTCGATGTCGGGGGAGACCAGGTAGGGCTGCTTGAACGTGCCCGACTTCACCGTCGCCGCGACCGACGCCATGTTGAGGGGGTTCATGCGCACACCGCCCTGACCGATCAGCGAGGCCGCCATCTGGGCGTCGCTCTGCACCGGCACCGCGCCGTCGAAGGACGGCACGCCGATCGACCAGTCGTCACGGCCGAGCCCGAAGACCTCCTGGGCCTGCTTGGTCAGGGAGTCGTCGTCGAGCTTCTTCGCCTGGCTGATGAAGGCCGTGTTGCAGGACCGCGCGAAGCTCGCCTTGAACGTGCCGTTCTTGATCTGGAACTTGTCGTCGTTCTGGAACTTCCACCCGCCGTACGTCTCGTACTTGGGGCACGGGTGCTTCTTGTCGACCCCGGCGAGCTTCTTCTCCAGAAGCATCGACGACGACACGACCTTCATCGTGGAGCCGGGGGCCAGCGAGCCCTGGAAGGCCGTGTTGAAGCCCGTGGGGTTCGAGTTCGCGGCGGCCAGGATCTCGCCGGTGCTCGGCTTGAGTACGACGACGGACGCCCGTTTCCGCTTGGCCGTCTCCCGTTCGGCGGCGGACTGAAGCGACCCGCTGAACGTCGTCTTCAGCGTGCCCGGCGTGCCGGGGGAGAGCGTGAGCAGCGTCTTGTCGGGCACCGACTTCGCGTCGTCCCCCTTCGAGGAGACCACTGAGGACTTCGACGACTTGGAGGGCTTTGTGCCGTCCGCCCGTACCACCCGCAGCTCCACCCCCGCCTTGCCGCCCGCCTCCTTGCCGTACTTCTCCCGCAGTCCGTCGAGAACCGTGCCCAGCGACGGGTACTTCGCCGCGGTCAGCTCCGCGCCGTCCCGGTCCACCGCCTTGATCGGCGGGTCGCCCGCCTCACCGGTGACCAGCCGGTCGCCCGGCTGCTTCAGCTCCGGGTGCAGCACCGAGGGGCGCCAGCCGACCAGCGTCCTGCCGTCGCTCTTCCTGCGGACGACGGTGAGTTCGGACTCGTACGACAAGGGCTTGCTCTTTCCCTTGTACGAGACGGTGGTGGCCGCCTTGAAGGGCACCTCGGCGCCCGACCGCTTGCCGGGCGTCAGGCGGGTCTCCGTGAGGTGGCCATCCTCGCGGTAGGACGTCAGGGCCTTCTTCGCCGCCGCGCGGTCGTCCGTGAGCGCCGCCGCCCGCGCCGCGTCGCCCTTCGCCCACGCGGTGAGGAAGGCCCGCGCGGTGGTGCGGACTTCGGCGGCCGTCGGCGGTCCCGAGGCCACCGGCTTCTCGTCCACGGTCGAGCCGTCACCACCGGAACCGGAGCCGCCGGACAGCGCGAACGCGGCGGCCCCCACGCCGCACACGACCACGGCCGCCGCTCCACCGAGCACACCCGGGTGCAGCTTCGTGCCGCCGATGCGCACGTTTCCGACGCCGACGCTCTTGCGCTCGGTGGCGCGCCTTCGCTTGCCCACAAACCCTCCGCAGTTCCCCAGAACCCCCGGCTCTTCACCAGAACCCCCGGCTCGTCACCGGAAGGCCACCATAGAGGCGTACGGAGACGCCCTTGACCACTTCCTCGCCCGACCGGGCGACTCGACCCGCCACCCACCACCCGACGCGTACTGGTACCGGGAGCGGCGTCGGTACCGGCGTCGGTACCAGTACCAGGGTCCCGGGTCCGCGCCCCGACAGGTGTAGCTAACTCCCGGGCCGATCAGGGGGCGCACCGGATGGTCCGGGGCACCCCCGCACGGCGAGAGTGAGGCCCATGAACACGCACAAGGCCCTGCTCGCCGCCCTCCTCGTCCCGCTCGGCGCCACCCTGGCCGTCGCCCCGGCCGCCTCCGCCGCAACCCCGCCCGCCCCCGCCGCACAGCTCTCCGCCGACGCCGCGCACACCGCGCCCGCCGCGTTCCGCTCCCCCGAAGCGGCCCTCAACCGCATGGCCCACCCGCTGCGCACCACCGAGCCCCGCGGCGGCCTGGCCGACCTGCGTCCGTTCGGCCGGATGGTCGGCGACGCCCGGGTGGTGGGGCTGGGCGAGGCCACCCACAATTCGCACGAGTTCTTCACCCTCAAGCACCGGACCTTCCAGTACCTGGTCGAGAAGAAGGGGTTCCGGGCCTTCGCCCTCGAAGCCTCCTGGAGCACCGGACTGCGGCTCGACGCCTATGTCCTGCGCGGCGAGGGCGACTTGAAGCAGATCATGGACGAGGAGTTCCAGGGCAGCTACCAGTTCTGGAACACCGCCGAGTACCGCGACCTGATCCAGTGGATGCGCGCGTACAACATCAAGCACCCGCACGACCCGGTCCGCTTCGTCGGCGACGACAACGGATTCGCCGGTGCCGAGCTGTACGACAAGGTGAGCGCCTACGCGGCCGCGGAACGTCCCGAACTCAGCGCGCGCCTCACCGAGCTGTACCGGGGCCTGCGGCCCACCACCGACTCCGGGAAGTACGTCGACGAATATTTGGCGAAGCCGCTGGCCGAGCGCAAGGAGCTCGCCGAGCGGACCGGCCGGGCCGTGGAGCTGCTCAAGCAGCGGACCGGCAGGGGCGGCGACACCGACGCGCACGCCTGGGCCGTCCAGCACGCCACCGCGATCCACCAGATGACCACGCTGTACGCCTTCGACTGGGACGACCCGAAGGCCGTCGCCGAAGGCATGCGGTACCGCGACAAGGTCATGGCGGAGAACGTCGCCTGGTGGCAGCGGCAGACCGGCGACAAGATCCTGCTCTCGGCCCACAACAGCCACGTCGCCCTCAAGACCTACGTCCCCAACACGCACCCCAAGGCCCAGGGCGACTTCCTCCGCGAGCAGCTGGGCCGCGACTACCTGAGCGTCGGCCTCACCTTCGACCAGGGCTCGTTCAACGCCTTCGGCCAGGACGGCGGCGTCCACCGCTTCAGCGTCGGCCCGGCCGCGCCCGGCACCACCGAGCACACCCTCGACCGGGTGCGGTACCGGGACTTCGTGGTCGACCTGCGCAACGCCCCGGACCCGGCCGGCGCCTGGCTCGCCGCGCCGCGCACCGTCAAGAACATCGGCGCCACCTACCCCTGGAACGGCAACGCCGCGAAGGTCCGGCTCGCGAAGACGCACGACGTCGTGATCCACCTCCAGCGGGTGAAGGCGGCGGACATGCTCAAGTAGCCCGGCATGTTCACGCAGCCCGGCATGTTCGAGTAGCGCCGCCACAGGCGCTCATCCCGCGCTCATCCCGCGCTCATCCCGCGCCCAGCACCGCCGCCACGATCGGCCCGGCCGCGTCTCCGCCGTGCCCGCCTCCCTGCGCCATCGCGGCGGCCGCGACATCGCCCCGGTAGCCGGTGAACCAGCTGTCCGACTTCTCCTGGCCGTCGACCTCGGCCGACCCGGTCTTCGCGCCGATGTCGCTGCCGAGGCCCGCCATGGCCCGCGCGCCGGTGCCGCTGACCGCCGTGCGGTGCATCATCTGGCGCAGCTGCTGGACGGTGGAGGCGCGCAGCCCCTGGGCGGTGGCCAGTTCGCGGTCGTCGAGGGACTTCGGCACGATCACCGGCTGCCGGAAGGCGCCGGTCATCGCCGTCGCCGTGACCGACGCCATGTTCAGGGGGTTCATCTCGACCTTGCCCTGGCCGATGGCGTTCGCCGCGCGGTCGGGTCCTGCCGACGCCGGGACGGAGCCGTCGAAGGAGGTGACACCGACCTGCCAGTCGTCCCCGCCGAGGCCGAAGTTGTTCCGCGCCTCCTCGGTGAGGGAGGAGTCGGTGATGCCGTCCTCGTCGATGAGCTTCACGAACGCCGTGTTGCAGGAGCGCGCGAAGCTCTCCGAGAACGTCGCGGACTCGTTCGGGACCATGCCCTTCAGGTTGCTGATGGTCTGGCTCTGCCAGGTCGCGGTGGCCGGGCACGGCGCGGGGCCGTTCGCCTTGGTGACGCCCTTGTCGAGGAACATCGCCGCCGTGAGGATCTTCATCGTCGAGCCGGGCATCACCCGGCCCTCGAACGCCGCGTTGAACGCGTCCTTACGGTTGTTGGCGACCGCGAGGATCTCACCGGTGCTCGGCTTCACCGCCACCACCGACGACTCGTCACTGCGCAGCACCGCCTGCTCGGCCGCCTTCTGCACGCCCGCGCTGAGCGTCGTGCGCAGCTTGCCCGGTCTGCCCTTGGCGAGGGTGAGCAGCGTGCGGGCCCCCGCGTCCGTGTCGCCGGGGTCCGCGTGCCGGACATACAGCTCCACGCCCGGCTTGCCGCCCGCGCTGTCGCCGTACTTCGCGCGCAGCTTGTCCAGGATCGGACCGAGCGAGGGGTAGTCCTTCGGGCGCAGCACGGTGCCCGCGCGGTCCACGGCCTGGATGGGCGGGGTCTTGGCCTCACCCGTCACGAGCGTGTCGCCCCTCTCCAGGGACGGGTGGACGACGGCCGCCGACCAGTCGACGAGGGCGCGCCCGGTGGTTTTGCCGCGGACGACGGTGAGCTGCGAGTCGTACGCGAAGGGCTTGCTCTTTCCCTTGTACGACACCGTTGTCGACACGGAGAACGGGACGCGGGCGCCCGACGCCCGCTTGGGCGTCAGCTTCACCTTCGTCAGGTGCGCGTCCTCACGGAAACCGGTCAGCGCGGCCGCGGCCGCCTCTCTGTTGTTCGTGTAGTCCGCGGCCTCCCGGGCGTCGCCGTCGGCCCACGCCGCGAGGAACTTCCGGGTGGTCTCCTTGACCTCGTCGCTCGTCGGCGGGCCGGTCTTCACCGCCACCGGACCGGATCCCGGCGAGCCGCCGTCCCCGGTGACGCCGGTGACGAGGTTGTACGCGCCATATCCGGCGCCCCCCACCATGGCGGTGAATACCCCGCCGACCAATGCGATCTTGACCCCTTTGCGCACGGTGCGCTCCCCTCCCCAGGTTCGCCATGAACCTTAAGCGGACGGAGTGGTGAAAGGGACTGCCGTTATCCGAAGGTGTCCATTACACCCAGGTATCCAGCCACATTCGGGAACGCCAGGAATCGATCGGGATCGCGGTGCCGGTGTAGATCGGCCAGAAGTAGATGAAATTCCAGAGAATGAGCAGGACGACGACTCCCGACGCGGCCGCCCCCACCGTCCGGCGCCGTTCGCTCGACCCCGTGGGGCCCAGCAGCGCGCCGATCATCATCGCCACCGCGAGACACAGGAACGGCACGAAGACGACCGCGTAGAAGTAGAAGATCGTCCGCTCCTGGTAGAAGAACCAGGGCAGATAGCCCGCGAGGACCCCGCAGAGGATCGCGCCCGCCCGCCAGTCGCGGCGGAACGCCCACCGCCACAGGACGTACACCAGCGCGAAGGCCGCCACCCACCACAGCATCGGCGTGCCGAGCGCGAGGACCTCGCGGGCGCACTTCTCCGTGGTGTCGGCCGGACAGCCGTCCTTGCCGGGCAGCGGCGACTCGTAGAAGTACGAGACGGGGCGGCCGTCGACGATCCAGCTCCACGGGTTGGACTGGTAGGTGTGCGGCGAGGAGAGCCCCACGTGGAACTCGTACACCGCGTGCTCGTAGTGCCACAGGCTGCGCACCCAGTCCGGCAGCCACGTCCAGTCGCCGCCCTTGCCCGCCGTCGCCGCCCAGTTGCGGTAGTAGCCGCCGGTGCCGTCCGTCGGCGAAAGGATCCAGCCGAGCCACGACACGACGTACGTGGCGAGCGCCACCGGCACCGTCGACACGAACGCCGGCAGCACGTCCCGCCGCAGCACCGCGCGGTAGGGCCGCGCCGCCCCCGCCACCCGGCGCGCGCCCACGTCCCAGAACACGGTCATCAGGCAGAGGAAGACCATGACGTACAGGCCGTTCCACTTCGTGCCGAAGGCGAGGCCCAGGCAGAGCCCGGCCGCCCACCGCCACGGCCGCCATCCCAGGCGCAGGGTTTCGGCGATGTGCGCGTCAGGGCGTACGACGCCGTCCTCGTCCGGAGGCAGCGCCGCCACCAGCCTCGCCCGCGCCTTGTCCCGGTCGATCAGGAAGCACCCGAACGCGGCGAGCACGAAGAACATCAGGACCTGGTCGAGCAGCGCGGTCCTGCTCATCACGTAGTGCAGGCCGTCGACCGCGAGCAGCGCGCCCGCCAGACACCCCAGGAACGTCGAGCGGAACAGCCGCCGCCCGATGCGGCAGAGCATCAGCACCGACAGCGTGCCGAGCACCGCCGTCATGAACCGCCAGCCGAACGGGTCGAAGCCGAACAGCCATTCGCCGGCCCCGATCACGTACTTGCCGACCGGCGGATGCACCACATACGCCGCGTCGTGCGGGATCGCGATGTCACCGCCCTGCCGCAGGACGTCGTCGTTGATCTTCTCCGGCCAGTTGACCTCGAAGCCGCGGTGGATGAGCGCCCAGGCGTCCTTCGCGTAGTACGTCTCGTCGAATATCACGGCCTTCGGGCTGCCGAGGTTCCAGAACCGGGTCACCCCGGCGACGAGTGTGATCAGCAGCGGACCGACCCAGCCGGACCAGCGCACCACCTGGTCGGCGGCCGTCCGCGACAGACCGAGCGTCAGCCACAGACGGGGGCTCGGCTCCGCGTACGGCGGCACGAGGCGCGCCCTGACGTCCGCTCTGGGCCGCGCCGCATGGCCGAATCTGCGCAGCCGCCGCTGCCACGGGGGCTGCTGCTCCTCGGCTGCCTGGCCCCCGCGGGTGTCCGGGGAAGACGCGGTACTGGTCACCGCGCCATCGTAGGGAACCAGACTGTGCGAGTCCCGTCCGTGGGCCCTGCGAGGATGGATCCGTGACAGGAAGCGCAGATTCCCCCGGAACCCTGGTCCTCGCGGGCACCCCCATCGGCGATGTCGCCGACGCCCCGCCGCGGCTCGCCGCCGAACTGGAGGCGGCCGACGTCGTCGCCGCCGAGGACACCCGGCGCCTCCGCAGGCTCACCCAGGCGCTCGGCGTGCAGGTCGGCGGCCGCGTCGTCTCGTACTTCGAGGGCAACGAGACCGCGCGCACGCCCGAGCTGGTCGAGGCGCTGACGGGCGGCGCGCGGGTGCTGCTCGTGACGGACGCGGGCATGCCGTCCGTCTCCGACCCCGGCTACCGCCTCGTCGCCGCGGCCGTGGAGCACGACGTGCGGGTGACGGCCGTGCCGGGCCCCTCCGCCGTGCTCACGGCACTCGCCCTGTCCGGGCTGCCCGTGGACCGCTTCTGCTTCGAGGGCTTCCTGCCGCGCAAGGCGGGCGAGCGCCTCTCGCGGCTGCGGGAGGTGGCCGAGGACCGGCGCACGCTCGTCTACTTCGAGGCCCCGCACCGCATCGACGACACGCTCGCCGCGATGGCCGAGGCGTTCGGCGAGGAGCGCAGGGCCGCGGTCTGCCGCGAGCTGACCAAGACGTACGAAGAGGTGAAGCGCGGCTCCCTGAAGGAGCTCGCCGAGTGGGCGGCGGACGGCGTGCGCGGCGAGATCACCGTCGTCGTCGAGGGCGCCCCGGAGAAGAGCGCCGCCGAACTCACCCCCGACGAGCTGGTGCGCAGGGTGCGGGTGCGCGAGGAGGCGGGCGAGCGGCGCAAGGAGGCGATCGCCGCGGTCGCCGCCGAAGCGGGCCTGCCCAAACGCGAGGTCTTCGATGCCGTCGTCGCGGCAAAGAATGCGGATCGGGGCAGCCCATCGGCAGGCAAAGGACTATCGTGAAAAGCAAAGCGCGGACCGCGCACCAGGCTGCTTTCGGGCCTCTTTCCTAAGAGGAGGCCAAATCGGCTCCAATGCTCGACAGGTCTGATGCGCTCGCTCCGGGAAAGGCGTCCACTGGTCGAAGGGACGCACAGTGCTTGTCCCTCGGGCAAGAGGAGCAGCTGGCATGAGTGAGATCGCAGACACCGGCCACCCGACGACCGCGACGAATGTCGCGCCCACGGCGACGAATGCCCCGCCCACGGCGATGAATGTGTCGCCGACGGCGTTGAACGTCGTGCACGAGTCCTACGCATTCGCCTGCATGCGCTGCGGACACGGCTGGGAGCAGTCCTACGAGATCGAGCACCACGTCGACGGCGCGGGCCAGGAGTTCGTGACGTACCGGGCGGACGGCGCCCGCGTGCCCTCGCCGCTGACCCGGCCCACCTGCCTGAACTGCGGTGGGCACGTCGTGCGGATCATGCGGGCGGGGCAGGTGTCGTCCGTCCTCGACATGATGCGGCGGCAGCGCGAGGACGCCGCCAGGGGCGTGGGGAAGCCGGCCGGGCCGGTGGATCCGGTCGCCCCCGGGCCCGAGCGGCACCACTGGCACCTCGCCGACCTGCTGCACCCCTTCCAGCACCGCAAGGGGCAGTAGTACCCGCAAGGGACAGGCTCAAGGGGCCGAGGTGCACCGGAGGGGCGGTTCGCCGGAGCGGATTCGTAGGATCGGAGCATGCCTTCGAAGAACGCCGACGTACCGCCGCCCCTGCCCGCACCGCTCCGGGTGGCGGTCGCCGACTCCCACACCCACCTCGACATGCAGTCGGGCACGGTGGAGGAGGGCCTCGCCAAGGCCGCGTCCGTCGGCGTCACGACGGTCGTGCAGGTCGGCTGCGACGTACGCGGGTCCCAGTGGGCGGCCGACATCGCCGCCGCCCACGACAGCGTGCACGCCGCCGTCGCCCTCCACCCCAACGAAGCGCCCCGCATCGTCCTCGGCGACCCCGACGGCTGGTCCCGGCAGGGCGCCCGCGAGCCCGGCGGCGACGCGGCCCTCGACGAGGCGCTCGCCGAGATCGACCGGCTCGCCGCGCTGCCGCACGTGCTCGGCGTCGGCGAGACCGGCCTCGACCACTTCCGCACCGGGCCCGAGGGCATGGCCGCCCAGGAGCGGTCCTTCCGCGCGCACATCGAGATCGCCAAGCGGCACGGCAAGGCGCTCGTCATCCACGACCGCGAGGCCCACGCGGATGTGCTGCGCGTCCTGAAGGAGGAGGGCGCCCCCGAGCGCACCGTCTTCCACTGCTACTCCGGTGACGCCGAGATGGCCCGGATCTGCGCCGAGCACGGCTACTTCATGTCCTTCGCCGGCAACGTCACCTTCAAGAACGCGCAGGGGCTGCGGGACGCGCTGGCCGTCGCCCCCCTCGACCTGGTCCTCGTCGAGACCGACGCGCCGTTCCTGACGCCCGCGCCGTACCGCGGACGGCCCAACGCGCCGTATCTCGTTCCGGTCACGCTGCGGGCCATGGCCGAGGTCCGCGGCATCGACGAGGACGCCATGGCCACGGCGATCGCCTCGAACACGGCGCGCGCGTTCGGCTACTGACGCCTGTTCGGGCTTTCTCGGGCCTGCTCGTGCTTGCTCGTGCTTGCTCGGATTTGTCAACGCCGCGACGCGGAGTAGTCGCGCTGCTTTGGAGAGTGACGGTCGCTCCGCTAGGTTCTGTGCGCCCGGTACGTATCCCTGGAGCGTCGGCGTGAGCAACTCGCAGTACGAGACGTATGCGCCATACGAGCCGTATGGCCAGCCGCAGATCGATGGGTGGCAGTGGCAGGACGCGTCGTACGACGTGGCGCAGGTGGCACAGGTGGCGCAGGTGGCGTACGCGGAGGCCGCCACGTTGCCGCGGCAGGTGGCCGCGTCCCCATCGGCCCCGTCGGCCCCGTCGGTCCCGTCGGCCCCCTCGGTGCCCGCGGGTGGCGGAGGGCGGGCGAGGGCGCGGCGGGCCGGGCGCGGCAAGAGGGGGTTCAGGGCATCCAGGTCCGGGGCCGCCGAGCAGCCCGAGGTGATCCGGCGGCTGCTGCCGCAGGCCCTCGTCGTCGCCTGCCTCGCGGGCGGCACCTCCGCGTTCGTCGCCAACGACAAGGCCGTGCAGCTCATCGTCGACGGCAAGCCCCGCACGCTGCACACCTTCGCGGACGACGTCGGTGAACTCCTCGCCGACGAAGGCGTGGACGTCGGCGCCCACGACATCGTCGCGCCCGCGTCCGGAACCGCCCTCGCCAGCGGCGACGAGGTCGCCGTCCGCTACGGCAGGCCCGTCCACCTCACCCTCGACGGGCAGCGCCGCCGGGTGTGGACCACGGCGCGGACCGTGGACGGGGCGCTGCGGCAGCTCGGGGTGCGGGCGGAGGGCGCGCATCTGTCGGCCTCGCGCGGCAGCCGCATCGGCCGGGACGGGCTCGCGCTCGACGTCCGTACGGAACGCACCGTCACGATCATGGCGGACGGGCGGGAGCGGACCCTCCGCACGAACGCGGCGACCGTGCGGGAGGCCGTCGCCGAGTCCGGGGTGACGCTGCGGGGGCAGGACACGACGTCGGTCGATCCCGACAGCTTTCCGCGCGACGGGCAGACCGTGACCGTCATGCGGGTCACGGGGACGAAGGAGGTGCGGGAGGAGGCGATCCCCTTCGAGGTGGAGCGGACGGAGGACCCGTCGCTGTTCCGCGGCACGGAGGTCGTGGCGCAGGCGGGGCAGCAGGGGGTCAGGCGGGTCACATACACGGTGCGGAGCGTCAACGGCGTCAGGCAGCGGCCGCGGCGGGTCGGGTCCGAGGTGGTGCGGGAGCCGCAGAAGCGGATCGTGAGGGTCGGCACGAAGCAGCGGCCCACGGCGGTGGCCGGGGCGGAGGGTCTCGACTGGGGTTCGCTCGCGCGGTGCGAGTCGGGCGGGCGGCCCGGGGCGGTGGACTCCTCCGGTACGTACGGAGGGCTCTACCAGTTCGACACGCGGACCTGGCAGGGGCTGGGCGGCTCGGGACGCCCGCAGGACGCGCCGGCGGCGGAACAGACGTACCGCGCAAAAAAGCTGTACGTCCAACGCGGCGCCGCCCCGTGGCCCCACTGCGGCCGCCACCTCCACGACTGAGCGCGCGGGGTCCGCGCCTTTGGCCCGTCTGTGGGGCGGGGCGCGGTGGGTGGGGTGCGGGTTGCCGTCTCCGCGCCTCCTGCTCGTCTGTGGGGCGGGGCCGCGGGGGTATGTGCGTACTCGCCATCCCTGCGCCGCGCCTCAAGTCCAAAGGCGCTATTGCTGGCTCGGTGCTCCGTTCGCACATACCCCCACGTCCCCTCGGGAGCGCGTGCGCCTGCCCGGCCGGTGGGGGCCGCGCCCCCATACCCCCGCAGGACGTCCCGGGCCACACCCACCCACCCGCCCCTACCCCCGCACACCGTCCGTCGCGGTGCGGTCCCACCCGCCCGCCCCTACCCCCGCAGAACATCGTGGGGCAGTCCCACCCACCCCGCCCCTACCCCCGCTGGACGTCGCGGGGCAAACGGGTGGGTGGGTGGGAGGTATCCGCCGCGGAGCGGCGGGGTTGTTTGGAGGGGCGCGGGGAGACGGGGGCACCCCGGCCCCACCCACCCCCCGCCCCGGGGCCGGGCAACGGGTGGACCGTGCGGGGCCCAGGGGCCAGGGACCGTAACCTGGGGGCGTGAGCACTGAGCACGGCGCCCTCCTCGGCCCCGCCGACATCCGCGAACTGGCCGCTGCCCTGGGCGTACGCCCCACCAAGCAGCGCGGCCAGAACTTCGTCATCGACGCCAACACCGTACGGCGCATCGTCCGCACCGCGGAGGTCCGCCCGGACGACGTCGTCGTGGAGGTGGGACCGGGCCTCGGGTCGCTGACCCTGGCGCTCCTGGAGACCGCCGCCCACGTCACCGCGGTCGAGATCGACGACGTGCTCGCCGCGGCCCTGCCCGCGACGGTGGAGGCCCGCCTTCCGCGGAAGGCCGGCTCCTTCGGGCTCGTGCACAGCGACGCCATGCTCGTGCGGGAGCTGCCGGGCCCCGCGCCCACCGCCCTCGTCGCCAACCTCCCGTACAACGTGGCCGTGCCCGTCCTCCTGCACATGCTCGACACCTTCCCGACCATCGAGCGCACGCTCGTGATGGTGCAGGCCGAGGTCGCCGACCGGCTCGCCTCCGGGCCGGGCTCGCGCGTCTACGGCGTGCCGTCCGTGAAGGCCAACTGGTACGCGGAGGTGAAGCGCGCCGGATCCATCGGGCGCAACGTCTTCTGGCCCGCGCCCAATGTCGACTCGGGTCTCGTCTCGCTGGTGCGCCGCGCCGAACCGATCAAGACCAGCGCCTCGAAGCGTGAGGTCTTCGCCGTCGTCGACGCCGCCTTCGCGCAGCGCAGGAAGACGCTGCGGGCCGCCCTCGCGGGCTGGGCCGGATCCGCCGCCGCCGCGGAGGCGGCCCTGGTCGCCGCCGGGGTCTCGCCGCAGGCCCGCGGCGAGGCGCTGACCGTGGAGGAGTTCGCCCGGATCGCCGAGCACAAGGAGGCCGCCGCGTGAGTGTGACCGTCCGGGTACCCGCCAAGGTCAACGTCCAGCTCGCCGTGGGCGCCGCCCGCGCCGACGGCTTCCACGACCTCGCCAACGTCTTCCTCGCCGTGGGCCTCTACGACGACGTCACCGTCACGCCCGCCGACACACTGCGGGTGACCTGCTCGGGACCCGGCTCCGACCAGGTGCCGCTCGACCGTACGAACCTGGCGGCCAGGGCGGCGGAACTGCTCGCCGCGCGGTACGGCATCGCCCCCGACGTGCACCTGCACATCGACAAGGACATCCCCGTGGCGGGCGGCATGGCGGGCGGCAGCGCCGACGCCGCCGGCGCGCTCGTGGCCTGCGACGCGCTGTGGGGGACCGGAGCCGACCGCGCCGAACTGCTCGACCTCTGCGCCGAGCTCGGCAGCGACGTGCCGTTCAGCCTCGTGGGCGGCGCCGCGCTCGGCACCGGGCGCGGCGAGAAGCTGGAGCCGCTGGAGGTGGGCGGCGGCTTCTGGTGGGTGTTCGCCGTCGCCGACGGAGGGCTGTCCACGCCTGCCGTGTACCGGGAGTTCGACCGGCTCACCCCTGTCGCGCCCGCCCCCGAGGCCTCGCCCGCACTGCTCGCCGCCCTGCGGGACGGTGACGTCCGGGCGCTCGCCGACAGCGTCAGCAACGACCTGCAATCCGCCGCGCTCTCCCTCTTCCCCTCGCTCCGCGACACCCTCGCCACGGGCACCGACGCGGGGGCTCTCGCCGCGCTGGTATCCGGGTCGGGTCCGACCACGGCGTTCCTTGCGGCGGACGCCGAGTCGGCGCGGCGCGTGGCGGACGCGCTGCTCACGTCCGGTACGTGCCGTGCGGCGCGGGTCGCCGAATCGCCCGCTCCGGGAGCCACCCTGCTCTAGGTACTCAGGTACGGATCTGAGTACGGGCGCGCTGACCCCGGCGTACGACGGCACGCGACCGTACGTACATGGGATCAAGCGTTCGCGAACTCGCCGAGCAGACGCCCGCCGGGCGTGACCGGTACGTCGACCTGCTGCGCGTCGCCTCGCTCGGCACGGTCGTCGTCGGGCACTGGCTGATGGCCGCCGTGACCGTCGGCGACGACGGCCGTGCCGAGGTCGGCAACCTCCTCGCCGTCGTGCCCGAGCTCCAGCTCCTCACGTGGGCGTTGCAGGTCATGCCCGTCTTCTTCTTCGTCGGCGGGTTCTCGCACGCGCTGTCGTACCGCTCCCTGAGCCGACGGTCAAAGGGGCGGTCCGTCTACTCGGCGTTCGTACGGGCCAGGCTCCAGCGGCTGCTGCGGCCCACCATGGTGTTCATAGGGGTGTGGGGCGCGGGCGCGCTGCTGCTGCAACTGGGCGGCCGGGGCGGGGGGCTGCTCGATGTCGCGCTGCGGCTCGTCGCGCAGCCGCTGTGGTTCATCGGCGTCTACCTCGCGATGGTCGCCTTCACCCCGCCGCTGCTGCGGCTGCACGAGCGGTGGGGGTGGGGCGCGTTCGGCGCGCTCGTGGCGGCGGCCGGCGCGGTGGACGTGGCGCGCTTCGCGCTCGGCGTGCCGTATCTGGAGTTCCTGAACTTCGCCGTCGTCTGGCTCGCCGTGCACCAGCTGGGGTTCCTGCGCGCGGACGGCAGGCTGCGGATGCCGTACGTCCTGGCGGGCGCGGGTCTCACAGGCGCGTGTCTGCTCGTGGCCCTCGGCCCCTATCCGCTCTCCATGGTCGGCATGCCCGGCGAACGCGTCTCGAACATGGCGCCGCCCACCTTCGCCCTCCTCTGCCACGGCATGTGGCTGGTCGGCGCCGTGGAACTGCTGCGCGCACCCGCGACGCGGTGGCTGGCGAGGCCGCGCGTGTGGCGCGGGGTGGTCGCGGCCAACGGCGTCTCCATGACGGCGTTCCTCTGGCATCTGACGGCGATGCTCGGCGTGTACGGGGCGCTGCTCGCCCTCGACGTCCCGCTGCCGGAGCCCGCGAGCGCGGGGTGGTGGGCGCAGGTGCCGCTGCGGATGGGGGCGGCCGCGGCGCTGACGGCGGCGCTGGTGGCCCTCTTCCGCCGCTTCGAGCGTCCGGGGCCGGCGGGACCGGCCGCTCCGGGCAAGGCCTCGGGCCCGGCCGCGGCACTCGGCGTGACGCTCTGCCTCTTCGGGGTCCTGGGCCTGTCGATGGTCGGCTTCGGGGGCCTGCTGGAAGGGCGTACGGCGATGCTGATCGCCGTCCAGGTGACGGCGCCGGCGGCGGTGGCGATGGCGCTGGCGGGGTGGCTGCTGGTGGAGCGGGCGGGAGGACGGGTCAGAGCACGTCGATGGCGGTGAGGTCGATGTCGATGTCGTAGGGCTTGCCGACCTTGATCTGGTCGCGGTGGACGCCCATGTGGATGTAGGCGTTGGTCATCTGGTCGAGTTCGTAGACGTGGATGAGGAGCCTACGGCCGGTCCCGGTCTGTTCGACGCGCCAGAAGTTCGGGATCCCGGCCGCGGCGTACTTCTGGGGCTTGGTCGTGCGGTCGCGGGACTCCGATTCCGGGGACACGACCTCGACGGCCAACAGCACGTCCTGCACCGGGAAGCGGCTCAGACGGTCATCGGTGACAGCGGAAGCCCGGACAACGCTGAGGTCGGGCTCAGGGACGTTGTGCTTGTCGATCACTACGCTCATCTCGCGTACGACCTTCAGCTCCGACGGCAGAGTCTGCTCGAGACCGCGTTCCAGGAGCTTGATCGACAGGAGATGGAGGTAGCTCTGCGGACTCATGAAGATCAGGCTCCCGTCGATGAGCTCAGTGTGCGGCGGGAGATCAGGCAGCGTGAACAGGTCGTCCACGGTGAAGCCGGTCGGCGGCGGCACCGGCCAGCGCCCGTGCTGCTGAACGGACTCGGCGGTCATGGTTCCTCCCATGGGCGGGATTCTTCGGCCTGTGCCTCAACGGTAGCCGGGGGTTCCTTGATCCGTCATCACAAAGAGTGAGCGAGCCGGTACCCGCAGGCAGGCCGGAGGCACGCCCCCGTGGGCGACTACGCTGGAGGATCGATCGATCCCCCCTGTCAGGAGAGAAATGGCCGTCAATCTGGTCAATGTCGAGGCAGTCAGCAAGGTGTACGGCACCCGTGCCCTGCTCGACGGCGTCTCACTCGGCGTGTCCGAGGGGGACAGGATCGGCGTCGTCGGGCGCAACGGCGACGGGAAGACCACCCTGATCCGGATGCTCGCCAAGCTGGAGGAGGCCGACACCGGCCGCGTCACGCACAACGGCGGGCTGCGGCTCGGCGTGCTGACGCAGCACGACTCGCTGGATCCCGCCGCCACCGTCCGGCACGAGGTCATCGGGGACCTCGCCGACCACGAGTGGGCGGGCAGCGCCAAGATCAGGGACGTGCTGACCGGGCTGTTCGGCGGGCTCGACATGCCGGGGTTCCCGCAGGGGCTCGACACCGTCATCGGCCCGCTCTCCGGCGGCGAGCGGCGCCGCATCGCGCTGGCCAAGCTGCTCATCGCCGAGCAGGACCTGATCGTGCTCGACGAGCCGACCAACCACCTCGACGTCGAGGGCATCTCGTGGCTGGCCGGGCATCTGCGGGCGCGTCGCTCGGCGCTCGTCTGCGTCACGCACGACCGCTGGTTCCTCGACCAGGTGTGCACCCGCATGTGGGACGTGCAGCGCGGCTCCGTCTTCGAGTACGAGGGCGGCTACTCCGACTACGTCTTCGCGCGGGCGGAGCGCGAGCGCATCGCGGCGACCGAGGAGACCAAGCGGCAGAACCTGATGCGCAAGGAGCTGGCCTGGCTGCGGCGCGGCGCCCCGGCCCGCACCAGCAAGCCGAAGTTCCGCATCGAGGCGGCCAACGAGCTGATCGCGGACGTGCCGCCGCCGCGGGACACCAGCGAGCTGATGAAGTTCGCGACGACGCGGCTCGGCAAGACCGTCTTCGACCTGGAGGACGTGTCCGTCCAGGCGGGGCCCAAGATGCTGCTCAAGCATCTGACCTGGCAGCTCGGTCCCGGCGACCGCGTCGGTCTGGTCGGGGTGAACGGCGCGGGCAAGACCTCGCTGCTGCGGGCCATGGCGGACGCGGCGCGCAGCGCGGGCGACGTGCAGCCCGCGGGCGGGAAGATCGTCGTCGGCAAGACCGTGAAGCTCGCCTACCTCTCGCAGGAGGTCGCCGAACTGAAGCCGACGCTGCGGGTGTTGGAGGCCGTGCAGCAGGTGCGTGAGCGCGTCGACCTCGGCAAGGGTCGGGAGATGACCGCGGGGCAGCTCTGCGAGACCTTCGGGTTCAGCAAGGAGAAGCAGTGGACGCCGGTCGGCGACCTCTCCGGCGGTGAGCGGCGCAGGCTTCAGCTGCTGCGGCTGCTCATGGACGAGCCGAACGTCCTCTTCCTCGACGAGCCGACCAACGACCTCGACA
The DNA here is from genome assembly GCF_055572995.1 of Streptomyces sp. NPDC030245. Lineage (NCBI taxonomy): Bacteria > Bacillati > Actinomycetota > Actinomycetes > Kitasatosporales > Streptomycetaceae > Streptomyces > Streptomyces sp. NPDC030245. Next base: position 462,034 of record NZ_JBVICF010000004.1, read on the forward strand.
TCGAGACGCTGACGCAGCTCGAAGACGTCCTGGACGGCTGGCCCGGCTCCATGGTGGTCATCTCGCACGACCGGTTCTTCGTCGAGCGCACCACGGACAAGGTGTTCGCGCTGCTCGGTGACGCCACGATGCGGATGCTGCCGCGCGGCATCGACGAGTACCTGGAGCGCAGGCAGCGGATGGCGGAGACCGCGAGCGCACAGCCGCCCGCCCAGACCGCGCCCGCGCAGGCCGCGGCGAAGACCGTCTCCTCCGCCGACGCCCGCGCCGCCAAGAAGGAATTGCAGAAGATCGAGCGGCAGCTGGACAAGATCTCCGAGAAGGAGAGCAAGCTGCACGCCCAAATCGCCGATAACGCCACGGACTTCGAAAAGGTGGCCAAACTGGACGGTGAGCTCCGCGAACTGATCGGCGAGCGCGAAGAGTTGGAAATGCGCTGGCTGGAGCTGGCGGAGGACGCGTAGAGCTCCCGTGGAGCTCGCGTAACGGACGCATCACGGGCCGGTCCTCCCTTGGGAACAGGGGCTGGACCGGCCCCGTGTGGTACGGGGACAGGGTGATAGAAAGGCTGCCCTGAGCACCACTTGGCGTGCCGAAAATCAGTGAAGGGGGAAGCGCTGATGACTCAGCCGCCCAACCAGCCGCCGTCCGGCGGCTTCGGAGCTCCGCAGGATCCGCGGCAGGGCGGAGCGCCGCAACCACCGGGGCAGCCACCGCAGCCCCAGCCCGGTTACGGCTACCCGCAGACCCCGCCGGCCGGGGCCGACAACCCGTACTCGCAGCCGACCCAGCCCGCCCGGCCCGGCCCCTACGGCCAGCCGCAGCAGCCGGGCCCGTACGGCAACCAGCCGCAGCAGCCAGGACCGTACGGCCAGCCGCAGCAGGCAGGGCCCTACGGAAGCCAGCCGCAGTACGGGTACCCGCAGCCGCCGACGCAGCCCCAGTTTCCCGCGGGCCCCGGCGCACCCGGCACCCCGCCCGGCGGCAGCGGCGGCGGCAAGCGCAACAAGCTCGTGGTGGTCGGCGCCGCGGCCGTGGCCGCGCTGCTCGTCGCGGGCGGTGTCACCTGGGCCGTCGTCAGCGGTGACGACGAGGGCGGGAAGAAGTCCGAGGCGAAGAACAAGGACCCGAAGCCCACCGTCTCCGCACCGGTCAACCCGGGCACCGGCGACGGCGACGGCCACGAGGGCAAGGAAGACCTCAACGAAGGCCGGCAGGCCGGCGAGGCGAAGGTCCTCTGGTACAAGGAGGCGCCGAAGGTGCCCGGTTCCGGAGGCGACGCCCCCGGCATGTGGGTGTACGGCGACACCGTGGTCAAGGCCGCGTACAAGCAGCTCCTCGCCTACAAGGTGGGGACCGGCAAGACCGCCTGGAAGGCCATCGAGTTCCCGCAGAAGATCTGCGCGGCGACCCAGACGGCCACCGACGACGGCAGGATCGTCGTGGCGTACAAGGAAGGCACCAAGAGCGACGCCAAGTGCAACCAGCTCCAGGTCATCGACCTGAAGAACGGCGAGAAGGGCTGGGGCAAGCCGGTCAAGGAGGAAGGTCTCTTCGACTTCGCCCTCAAGAGCCACCTGGTCCTCGTCGGTGACGTCCTGATGGTCGGCCGCGACCAGTCCGGCACCGCGCTGCGGATGAGCGACGGCAAGAAGCTCTACGTCGCGGACAAGAAGGACGAGGGCACCTGCTTCCCCAACGGCTTCGTCGGCGGCGAGAAGCTCCTCATGGCCCTGTCCTGCGGCGCGAGCACGCCCAGCGCGCACGACGAGCTCCAGCAGCTCGACCCGAAGACCGGCCGCGCCCTGTGGACGAAGAAGTTCCCCAAGGGCTGGCGCATCGGCAAGGTCTTCTCGGCCAGCCCGACGATCGTGTACCTCAGCAACGAGGACAAGAAGCAGTTCAACATCACGGTGCTGAAGGAGAACAGCGACAAGACGCGCTCCGAGGTCATCACCAAGGACAGCTTCGCGCCGGAGTGCGACACCTCGGTCCTCAGCCGTCAGCTGGGCGGCTGCCTGGGCGTGGCCGTCGACGACCGGCACCTCTACCTGCCGACGAGCGCGAAGAGCGGCGCGAACGACGTCGTCGCGATCAGCCTGGCCACCGGCAAGGAGTCCTGGCGCGCCAAGTCGCCGCTGGACGAAACGATGCTCCCGCTGAAGATGGAGAACGGCGAGCTGATCGCTTACGTCACTCCGTCGTACGACTCCGGCGGCCGCGTCGTCTCCATCGCGACGTCCGGTTCGCACAAGCCCAAGACCCTTCTCCAGCACCCGAAGGGCACCTCGCGGATCGAGAGCGGCTTCTACTCGAAGGACGTCGACTACGTGGACGGGCGCTTCTACATCTCGACCACCAGCATCATGCGCTCCTCCGGCCAGGCGAAGCTGATGCTCGCCTACGGCAAGTGACGCGCCCTCATACGCAGCTCCACCCAGTCATCCGCTCCACCGCTCTCGTCCCCACCGCTCTCGTCCCCAAGGAATAGACGACGTCATGACCCAGCCGCCCCAGCCACCGCAGCAGCCGCCGAACGAGCCCCCGCAGGGCGGCTTCGGCGCCCCGCAGGACCCTCCGCCCGGAGGCTTCGGCAAGGCCCCCGACCCGTCGTACGGCTATCCCCAGACGACGCCGCCGCCGCCCCCGCCCGCGGCTCCGCCGACGGCACCCCTGGCACCCCCGGCTCCCCCGACGGGCCAGCCCACCTACGGCTACCCGCAGGCGCCCCAGGCCCCCCAGCCCCCGCAGAGCTACAACTACCCGACGCAGCCCGCCACGCCGCAGTACCAGCAGCAGGGCTACCAGCAGCCGTACCAGCAGGGCTACCAGCAGCCGCCGACCATGCCGGCGCAGCCGCAGCCCGGTGGTTCCGGCCCCGGCGGCGGCAAGAAGTTCAACAGCCAGCTGACGATCATCGTCGCGGCGGCCGCCGCGATCGCGCTGATCGTCGGCGGCGGGGTCTACTACGCCTCGACGAAGGACGACGACTCCAAGAACACCGCGCAGGAGTCCGGCGGCAAGGACGGCAAGGGCGGCAAGGGTTCGGAGAAGGGCGGGCAGGGCGGCACCACGCCGGACCAGGGCCCGGCCAAGGAGAAGGCGCCGGCCAACACCTCCGCCAAGGTCCTCATGCAGCTGCCCCAGCCCGAGGTCCCCAAGGACCAGATCTGGAACGCCACGGGCTCCGTGCTGACCGACGACGTCTACGCCAAGGCGGGCGTCAACGAGCTCAACGGCTACGACCCGGACACCGGCAAGAAGAAGTGGACGGTCCCGCTCTCCGGCATGACCTGCGCCATGTCGCCCGAGGTCACCGAGGACGGCGTCGTCGCGGTCGTCACCGAGGAGGCCAAGCGGAACAAGAAGGGCGACTACGAGCAGTGCTCCAACGTCTCCGCGATTGACCTGAACTCCGGGAAAAAGCTCTGGACCGAGAGCGTCGAGACCAACGGCGTGAAGGCGACCTTCAAGGAGGTCACCATCTCGGGCACGACGATCGCCGCGGGCGCGGGCACCTCCAGCGGCGGCGCCGCCTGGGACGTCGAGGGCAAGTCCCTGTGGAAGCCGAAGGTCGGCAAGTGCGAGGACGTCGGCTACGCGGGCGGTGACCAGCTGGTCGCGGTCCGCAAGTGCGGCACGTACGGCGACGAGCGGCTGAAGGTCCAGCTCCTCGACCCGAAGACCGGCGACGACAAGTGGACGTATCCGCTCGCCGACGGCATCGACAACGCCAAGATCATCTCGACGAACCCGGTCGTCTTCGGCCAGGACACCACCGAGATCACCGCGTCCGGTGTCACGGACGTCTTCGCCATCGGCAGCAACGGCAAGCTGCGCTCCAAGATCTCCCTGGAGGACGGCAAGTACGACCACGACTGCGGCGTCAACATGGTGAACGACTGCAAGGCGATCACCGTGGGCAACGACCGGCTGTACGTCCCGACGCGCCAGCACGACGGCGCCGGCGAGAGCTACAACCGCACCAACGAGATCGTCTCCTTCTCGCTGGCCACCGGAAAGCCCACCAGCGACCGCGCGGTCGCCGGTGAGAACGGCGAGATCTTCCCGATCCGCATGGACGGCGGCAACGTCCTCGCGTACAAGGCGCACGGCTACCAGAAGGGCGCCCAGGTCGTGTCCCTCGACGGCAAGACGATGAAGGAGACCAAGCTCCTGGAGACCCCGGGCTCCGAAGCGGTCACCGACGCGATCAGCGGCATGGTCCCGAAGTCGAACGAACTCCTCTACGCCAACGGACACTTGTTCCTCGGCAAGAAGCTGCTGAGCAAGCCCTACTCGAAGGACGAGAAGGAGTTCGTGGCGCTCGGCTTCGTCGCGAAGTAGCCCGCGACGGGTCATTCAGGACGGCGGCGGCCGCCCCCTCGCACCAGGCGGGGGGCGGCCGCCGCCGTCCGTATACCCCTCCGTACTTCCCCGCGCCCCCGAAGGGCAGGGATTTCGGCATTCCGGGCCGCTTCTGACGGGTAGGGGGCGCGCAACGTCGAACAAGCGTGTAGCTTCCGGGGGATGAAGGGTCGGGGGGCCCGCGGGGAAGTGGGGGGTTGCTATGGGTGTGCGGCTCATGGTGGTCGACGATCACCGACTGCTCGCCGAGGCACTCGCCTCGGCGCTGAAGTTGCGCGGGCACCGGGTGCTCGCCGCCGCCGCGCCCGCCGCCGGTGCGGCGGAACTGGTCATCAGCAGGGCCCCGGAGGTCTGTCTCCTGGGCACGGCCACGCCGGCCGAGCCGGGCATGTTCGACCCGGTCGTGAAGATCAAGCGGGACCGTCCGCAGGTGGCGGTCGTGGTGCTCGGCCCGGTGCCGAACCCGCGCGGCATAGCCGCCGCCTTCGCCTCCGGCGCCTCCGGTTACGTACGCCATGACGAGCGCATCGAAGGAGTGGAGCGCGCCATCATGAAGGCGCGCGCCGGGGAGGCCGCCGTCGCGCCCCAGCTGCTGCAAGGCGCCTTCAGTGAGCTGCTCAACCCGGCAGCCCAGCCCGACGACGAGGGCCAGCGGCTGCTCCAGATGCTGACGCCCCGCGAGGTCGAGGTCCTGGTGCGGGTCGCGGACGGCGAGGACACGCGGCTGATCGCCGCCGGGATGGGGATAGCGCCCAGCACGGCGCGTACGCATGTGCAGCGGGTCCTGATGAAACTCGGCGTCGGCTCACGCCTGGAGGCCGCCGCGCTCGCCGCGCGCACGGGTCTCCTGGAGCGCGCCGAGCGTCCCGCCACGATGTACGCGAACAGCGCGGACACGCCGAAGGGGCCCGAACCACCGCAGTGAACCCGGGCCCCGCACGGGACGTCAGTCGCTCTCCGGCTCCTGGGCGGGCGCCACCGTCGGGCGCAGCCAAAGCCACCCGAGGAAGAAGAGGCCGAGGGCGAGCATGCCGAGGCCCGTCCAGAGGTTGATGTTGATGTCCTCGGCCTTCTTCAGATCGGCGTCGGACGCGGTGATCCCGGCGATCGTCACGATGATCCCGTAGACGACGAACAGGCCGCCGATGATCCGCCGGATGTCGAAGAGGCGGGCCGCCGTCGCGGACTTCGCCTCCAGGTCGGAGACGTGCTTGTGCAGGTCGGACACGGTATTCGGTCCTCCGATCGGGGCTAGAGCGAGTACGGCAGGTAGCAGGCGGCGGCGAGGACGACGGCGCCCCAGCCGAGCAGGGCCGGCTTGCGGTACCAGGCGTCGTCGCCCGCCGCGGCGTCCTCGTCGTCCGCGCCCTCCAGGCCCGGCGAGGCCGTGCCGTAGACGAGCCCGGCCAGTTCGGCCTCCGGCTTGGGGGCGGTGAAGAGCGTGACGACGATCATCACGACGGCGCCCGCGACGAAGCCGACGATCGCCGAGACGAAGTTGGCGCCCTGGTCGGTCGGGATGTCGACGACGCCCTGCTTGTAGATCCAGAAGTAGTTGACCATCGCCGCGGTGGTGCCCGCGACCAGGCCCCACACACCGGACTTCATCGAGGCCCGCTTCCAGAACATGCCGATGATGAAGACCACGAACATCGGGACGTTGAAGAAGGAGAAGAGGGTCTGGAGGTACCCCATGATGTTCGAGAACGACGAGGCGATGAAGGCCGTGCCGATCGAGGCGAGCACGCCGATCGCGGTGATCAGGCGCCCGAAGCGCAGGTAGTAGCCGTCCTCGCGGCCCTTGACCACGTACTTCGCCCAGATGTCGTACGTGAACACGGTGTTGAAGGACGAGACGTTCGCCGCCATGCCCGCCATGAACGCGGCGAGCAGACCGGTGACCGCGATGCCGAGGACGCCGTTGGGCAGCAGCTCCTGCATCAGATAGGGGATCGCGTCGTTGTACGTCAGGTCCGAGCCCGGCGTGCCTATCTTCGGCACGAGGACGGCGGCGACCAGGCCCGGGATCATCACCAGGAAGACGATGAAGATCTTCGGGAAGGCGGCGATCAGCGGGGTGCGCCGGGCCGCGGAGAGGTTCTTCGCGGAGAGCGCCCGCTGCACCTCGGCGAAGTTGGTCGTCCAGTAGCCGAAGGAGAGCACGAAGCCGAGGCCGAGGACGATCGTCAGCCAGTTGGCGCCGAGCGGGTTGGCGTCCCCGATGCCCGTGCCGCCCCACGCGGTCATGAAGTTGCCGCCGTGCTGCTGCTCGATGGAGCCCGTGAGCCCGTCCCAGCCGCCGACCTTCTTCAGGCCGATGACACAGATCGGGATGAGCGCGGCGAGGATCACGAAGAACTGGAGGACTTCGTTGTAGATCGCCGAGGAGAGCCCGCCGATCGTGATGTACGCGAGCACGAAGAGGCCCGCGACGACGATCGCCACCCACTGCGGCCAGCCGAGCAGCGCCTCCACGACGATCGACAGGGCGTAGAGGTTGACGCCCGCGATGAGGATCGCCGCGAAGGCGAAGAGCGCCGAGCTGAGCAGGTGCGCCGACCTGTCGAAGCGCTGGAGCAGGAACTCGGGGACGGACCTGACCTTGCTGCGGTAGTAGAACGGCATCATGACCAGGCCGAGGAAGACCATGGCGGGGATGGCGCCGATCCAGTACCAGTGGACGACCGCGACGCCGTACTGCGCGCCGGTGGCGGCCATGCCCAGGATCTCGGTGGCGCCCAGGTTCGCGGCGACGAAGGCGAGACCGGTGACCCAGGCGGGCAGGGAGCGGCCCGAGAGGAAGAAGTCGAGGCTGGTCTTCACGGAGCGCCGGGCGGCGAAGCCGATGCCGAGGACCACGGCGAAGTAGATCGCCAGGATCGCGTAGTCGAGGCCGTTGGTGGGCAGCCGAAGCCCCTCGGCCAGGGTTGTTGTGGGGGACTGCATGTGAACTCGCTTCGTTGCGCGAACGGATCAGACGGGAACCTACGCCGCTCACCGCAAGAACTGAACAGTTCTGTTGATGTTCTTTGTTTGATTGTGATCGAGCGTTGACGGTCCTGTCGTGGTGTGGTTTGTTTGTGTTCGGTTCTGTTGGATGGGTGGTGAGGAGCCCCGGACGTGAAGAAGACCTCGACCCGTCTCGCCGACGGTCGTGAGCTCATCTACTACGACCTGCGCGACGACGCGGTCCGCGAGGCGGCCGACCGGCGCCCGCTCGGGCCCGTCGCCACGACGTCGGAGATCCGCCGGGACCCCCTTCTCGGCGACGCGGTGGCCATCGCCTCGCACCGCCAGGGCCGCACCTACCACCCGCCGGCCGACGAGTGCCCCCTGTGCCCCTCGGCCGGGGACCGGCTCAGCGAGATCCCCGACTCCTCGTACGACGTCGTCGTCTTCGAGAACCGCTTCCCCTCGCTCGCGGGCGACGCGGGCCGCTGCGAGGTCGTCTGCTTCACCTCCGACCACGCCGCGTCCTTCGCCGACCTCACCCCCGAGCAGGCCGGTCTCGTCCTGGAGGCCTGGACCGACCGCACCGCCGAGCTCTCCCACCTGCCCTCCGTCGAGCAGGTCTTCTGCTTCGAGAACCGCGGCGCCGAGATCGGCGTGACCCTCGGCCATCCGCACGGGCAGATCTACGCGTACCCCTTCGTCACCCCGCGCACGGCTCTGATGCTCCGCTCGCTCGCCGCGTTCAAGGAGACGTCCGGCGGCCTGAACCTCTTCGACGACATCGTCGCCGAGGAGAGCGCGGGGGAGCGGGTCGTCCTGGCGGGCGAGCACTGGATCGCCTTCGTGCCGTACGCCGCGCACTGGCCCTACGAGGTGCACCTCTACCCCAGGCGCCGGGTGCCCGACCTGCTCGGGCTCGACGAAGCCGCGCGCGCGGAGTTCCCCCAGGTGTACCTGGAACTCCTGAAGCGCTTCGACCGGATCTTCGGCACCGGGCAGACCCCGACCCCCTACATCTCCGCCTGGCACCAGGCACCCTTCAGCACGCTCGACGGATATGAGGGGATCAATCGTGATGACTTCGCCCTGCACCTCGAACTTTTCACGATTCGCCGCACTTCGGGCAAGCTGAAGTTCCTCGCGGGTTCCGAATCCGGCATGAGCGTGTTCATCAACGACGTGCCGCCGGAAGCCGCGGCCCAGCGACTGCGAGAGGTAGCGAGTTCATGAGCGGTAAGTACCTGGTCACCGGTGGAGCGGGCTACGTGGGAAGCGTGGTGGCCCAGCACCTGATCGAGGCCGGGCACGAGGTGACGGTCCTCGACAACCTCTCGACCGGCTTCCGCGAGGGCGTCCCCTCGGGCGCGGCCTTCATCGAGGGCGACATCCGCGACGCCGCCAAGTGGCTGGACTCCTCCTACGACGCCGTGCTGCACTTCGCCGCCTTCTCACAGGTCGGCGAGTCCGTCGTCAAGCCCGAGAAGTACTGGGACAACAACGTCGGCGGCACCATGGCCCTGCTCGCCGCCATGCGCGACGCCGACGTGCGCAGGCTCGTCTTCTCCTCCACGGCCGCGACGTACGGCGAGCCCGTGAACACCCCCATCACGGAGACCGACCCCACCGCCCCCACCTCGCCCTACGGCGCCTCCAAGCTCGCCGTCGACCACATGATCTCCGGCGAGGCGGCCGCGCACGGCCTGGCCGCCGTCTCCCTGCGCTACTTCAACGTCGCGGGCGCCTACGGCGACTGCGGCGAGCGCCACGACCCCGAGTCGCACCTCATCCCCCTCGTCCTCCAGGTCGCGCAGGGCAGGCGCGAGGCGATCAGCGTCTTCGGCGACGACTACCCGACCCCCGACGGGACCTGCGTCCGCGACTACATCCACGTCGCCGACCTCGCCGAGGCGCACCTCCTCGCCGTCGAGGCCGCCACCCCCGGCGAGCACCTCATCTGCAACCTCGGCAACGGCAACGGCTTCTCCGTCCGCGAGGTCATCGAGACCGTCCGCCAGGTCACCGGGCACCCGATCCCCGAGGTGCTCGCCCCGCGCCGCGGCGGCGACCCGGCGGTCCTCGTCGCCTCCGCCGCCACCGCACACGAGAAGCTCGGCTGGCAGCCGTCCCGCGCGGACCTCGCGGGCATCGTCGCCGACGCCTGGGCGTTCGCCCGGCGCTGACCCGACCGGGATCGAGGGGTAACTGATGGATGTGGCGCGGAAGTTCGCCGAACTGTACGGGTACGAGCCGGAGGGTGTCTGGTCGGCACCGGGCCGGGTCAACCTCATCGGCGAGTACACCGACTTCAACGAGGGCTTCGTGCTGCCGCTCGCGTTGCCGCACACCGCGGTCGCGGCGGTGGCGCGCCGCACCGACGGCGTCCTGCGGCTCCACTCGGCCGACATCGACGCCCCGGTCGCCGAGCTGCGCGTGGCCGGGCTGACCCCCTTGTCCCGGTACGGCCAGGGCGGCTGGGCCGCCTACCCGGCGGGCGTGGCGTGGGCGCTGCGGGACGCGGGCCACGACGTCTCGGGCGGCGCCGACATCCACCTCGCCTCGACCGTGCCGACCGGGGCGGGCCTGTCCTCGTCCGCCGCCCTGGAGGTCGTCACGGCCCTCGCCCTGAACGACCTGTACGAACTCGGCCTGGACGCACCGAGGTTGGCGGTCCTCGCCCAGCGTGCCGAGAACGCCTTCGTCGGCGTGCCGTGCGGCGTGATGGACCAGATGGCCTCCGCGTGCGCCACCGAGGGCCACGCCCTGCACCTGGACTGCCGCGACCTCTCCCTACGCCAGGTCCCCTTCGACCTGGCGGCACAGGGGCTGCGGCTCCTGGTCGTCGACTCGCGCGTGAAGCACGCCCTCGGGGACGGCGCCTACGCGGAGCGGCGCGCCGGGTGCGAGGCGGGCGCGCGGGCGCTCGGAGTCACGCACCTGCGCGACGTCCCCTACGCCGAACTCCCCGCCGTCCTCGGCAAACTGACGGACGACAAGGTCCGCCGCTACGTCCGGCACGTCGTGTCGGACGACCACCGGGTCGAGCAGGTCATCGCGCTCCTGGCCGCCGGCGACGTCCGCGCGATCGGGCCCGTCCTCACCGACGGGCACGCCTCGCTCCGCGACGACCTGCGCATCTCCTGCCCGGAGCTGGACCTGGTGGTGTCCACCGCGAACGCGGCGGGCGCGCTCGGCGCCCGGATGACCGGCGGCGGCTTCGGCGGCTCGGCGGTCGTCCTGGTGGAGTCGGCGGACGAGGAAACGGTGACGAAGGCGGTCCTGGACGCCTTCGCCGCGGCGGGCCACACGGCACCGCGGATCTTCCCGGCGGTGGCCTCGGCGGGGGCGCGCCGGGAAGCCTGGGGCCCTGTGCGGCCGGAAGTCCCTAGGCGAGCCGCTTGGTGAGCGTGAACTCCTTGACGCCCTCGGGGTAGTCGGGGATCACGCTCACCAGCTCGTACCCCCGGTTCCGGTAGAAGCCGGGGGCCTGGAAGTCCCAGGTCTCCACACGGGAGTTGAGGCAGCCGCGGTCCTCGCGGGCCTCCCGCTCCGCCTCCGCGAGGAGGCGCGAGCCGAGGCCCGCGCCGCGGTGGCGTTCGTCGACCCAGAGGTGGTTCACATGCAGCCAGCGCGCCCAGGTGTGCGCGGCGAGCCCCGCCGCCAGTTCGCCGCCCTCGTCCAACGCCCAGAGGGCCAGGGGGAGTTCGAGGTCGTCGCGGGTCTCGCGCAGGGCGCGGAGCTCGGGAGATGCCGCCGTGTTCGTCTCGCGCAGCCGTGAATGGAGCAGACCCAGCCGCTCTTTGTCGACTCCCGTCTCAATACGAAACATACGGCTCACCATAAACGCGTCGGCCAATCAGTTCTGCAAATCGCCTTCCGCTCCGGGCGTCCGGCCCTACTCTGAAGGGCAGTGCCGGTGGGGGCCGGCACTGATCAGGGGGCGAGACAGTCGGGTACGACGCCCGGCGTGGGGGTGGCGGTCACAGCACGGCGGCGGCCGTGCGACTGCGTCGATCCCCGTACCGGGCGCCGTACCCGCACCAGCCGTTCTCCGATGACGGGGTATCCCCAGCTCCTTGCGGGAGCGCGGGGAAGGGGGTTTCTGTGGTTCGCATTCGAGTCCTGGTCGTCGACGACCACCGCATCTTCGCCGAGTCGCTGGCCGCCGCGCTCGCGGCCGAGCCCGACGTCGACGTCTCCGCGGCCGGCAGCGGTCCCGCCGCGCTGCGCTGCCTGGAGCGGGCGGTCACCGAGGGCCGCAGATACGACGTGCTGCTCGTCGACGCCGACCTCGGCAGCACCGCGAACGCGATGCAGGGCGCACTCCCCCAGACCCTCGGCTTCGCCAGGGCCGGGGGGACCCCCGTCGCCGCCCCCGTCCAGGAGGGCGGCGCCGACGGGCTCGTCGACGGCATCTCCCTGGTCGCCGGCGTCCGCTCCGGCCAGCCCGCCGTGCGCACCGTCGTCCTCGCCGAGAAGGACGACCCGCGCCGCGCGGCCCTCGCGCTCCAGGCCGGCGCGTCGGGATGGGTGGCCAAGGACTGCTCCCTGTCCCGGCTGCTCACGGTCATACGCGGCGTCCTGCGGGACGAGACCCATCTGCCGCCCGCCCTGCTCACCGGCGTCCTGCGCGAGCTGACGGCCGCCCGCAAGCACCGCACCGAGTCCGAGCGCCTCGTGGAGTCCCTGACCCCGCGCGAGCGCGAGGTGCTGCGCTGCATGGTGGCGGGGCTCGGCCGCAAGGCCGTCGCCGAGCGCCTCTTCCTCTCCCCGCACACGGTGCGCACCCACATGCAGAACGTGCTGGGGAAACTGGGCGTGCACTCCACCCTCGCCGCGGTGGCTCTTGCCCGGCGCGCGGGCGTCGGCCCGGCCGACCTAGCCGGGGATGTTGTCGAACGGGGCGGTCAACTGGCGTAGCAGCCCGGCCAGCTCGCCGCGCTGGGCGCGGGAGAGCTCGGCGAGGATCGCCCGCTCCTGCGCCAGGAGGCCGGCGAGGGCCTGGTCCGCGCGGTCCCGGCCCTCGGCGGTGAGGCGCACGAGGACGCCGCGCCGGTCGCTCGGGTCGGGCAGGCGCTCCACGAGGCCCTTCTTCGCGAGGCGGTCGATGCGGTTCGTCATGGTGCCGGACGTCACGAGCGTCTGGGTCAGGAGCTGGCCGGGGGAGAGCTGGTAGGGCGCGCCCGCCCGCCGCAGCGACGTCAGGACGTCGAACTCCCAGGGCTCCAGATTGTGCTCGGCGAACGCGAGCCTGCGGGCCCGGTCGAGGTGGCGCGCGAGCCTGCTCACGCGGCTGAGCACCTCGAGCGGTTCCACGTCGAGGTCCGGGCGCTCCCGGCGCCACGCTGCGACCAGCCGATCGACCTCGTCCTCCATGACGATCAGTGTAGGGGGTCTGTCGACGTGAAGTCTCTTGACGTCAAGATACCTGGGGTTCAGGATGACGTCAGACCCCCGTCACCCGAGGAGGCCCGCTCCATGACCGCAGCCGCCCCGACCTGGGACCCGCAGCAGTACCTCCGCCACGCCGACCACCGGTCCCGCCCCTTCGCCGACCTCCTCGCCCGCGTGCCCGAGCTCCCCGCCGAAGGCCGGCCGCCCCGCGTCGCCGACCTCGGCTGCGGGCCGGGCAACGCCACCCGGCTCCTCGCCGAGCGGTGGCCCACCGCGCACATCACCGGCCTCGACAACTCACCGGAGATGCTGGCCCGCGCCGCCCGGCTCGCCGGTCCCACCGCCGGGGGCGGCCGCCTCGACTTCGCCCCGGCCGACGCCACGGAGTGGGCCCCGGCCCCCGGCACGTACGACCTGATCCTCTCCAACGCGACCCTTCAGTGGGTGCCGGGCCACGCCGACTCGTTCCCCGTGTGGATCGAGGCGCTGACGCCCGGCGGCACGTTCGCCTTCCAGGTTCCGGGCAACTTCGACGCCCCGAGCCACGTCCTGATGCGCGACCTCGCCTCGTCCGCCCGCTGGCGCGGTCGCCTCGGCGACGTCCTGCGCCACGGGGACGCGGTGCTCCCGCCGGGGGCGTATCTGACCCGCCTCGCCGACCTCGGCTGCGAGGTCGACGCCTGGGAGACGACGTACCAGCACCTCCTCACGGGCGACGACCCGGTCCTCGACTGGGTCAAGGGCACGGGCCTGCGCCCGGTCCTGACCGCCCTGGCGGACGACCCGGCGGCGACGGAGGCGTTCCTCGCGGACTACCGCGAGCTGCTGCGTACGGCGTACCCGGCGACGGGGCACGGCACGGTCTTCCCGTTCCGGCGGGTGTTCGCGGTGGCCCGCAGGGCCGGTGACGCCTGATGCTCACGGCGATCGACCACGTCCAGCTGGCGGCCCCACCGGGCAGCGAGGCGCGGCTGCGGGAGTACTACTGCGGGGTGCTCGGCATGCGGGAGGTGCCGAAGCCGCCGGCGCTCGCGGCGCGCGGCGGCTGCTGGTTCGAGGCGGGGGCCGTGCGGCTGCACCTCGGCATCGAGGAGGACTTCCGGCCCGCGCGGAAGGCGCACCCCGGGCTGCGGGTGACCGGCATCGAGGCGTACGCGGAACGCCTCGATGCCCGGGGCGCCCAGGTGGCCTGGGACGACAACCGCCCCGGCCACCGCCGCTTCTACTCGCAGGACCCGGTGGGCAACCGCTTGGAGTTTTTGGAGCCGGACGAGGAGTGAGGGCGGGCGGGTGGGGAAACCCGCCGCGGAGCGGCGGGGCCCTGCGGACGCGAGGCGCAGGCCCAGCAGGGCGACGACGTCAGCTCTTCCGGTGACCTATCAGACGGGGCTTCGGCTCAAGCCCGTCCAACCCGTGCCACGCCAGGTTGACCAGGTGCGCCGCCACCTCCGCCTTCTTCGGCTTGCGCGCGTCCAGCCACCACTGGCCCGTCAGCGCGACCATGCCGACCAGCGCCTGCGCGTACAGCGGCGCCAGCTTCTGGTCGAAGCCGCGGCCCTTGAACTCCTGGCCGAGGATGTCCTCGACCTGCGTCGCGATGTCGGAGATGAGAGAGGCGAAGGTGCCCGTCGACTGCGCCACCGGCGAGTCGCGGACCAGGATGCGGAAGCCGTCCGTGTACGTCTCGATGTAGTCGAGCAGGGCGAACGCGGCCTGTTCGAGGAGCTCGCGCGGGTGTCCCGCCGTGAGCGCCCCCGTCACCATGTCCAGGAGCTGCCGCATCTCGCGGTCCACCACGACCGCGTACAACCCCTCCTTGCCGCCGAAGTGCTCGTACACGACGGGCTTGGAGACGCCGGCCTTCGCGGCGATCTCCTCCACCGACGTGCCCTCGAACCCCTTGGCGGCGAAGAGCGTGCGACCGATGTCGAGAAGCTGCTCCCGGCGCTCGGCACCCGTCATCCGGGTCCGGCGGGTACGCCGGGGCTGCTTCTCTTTGCCGGCAGGGCTTGAATTGCTGGAGTCGGTCGCCACGTCGTCCATCATGCCGCGTCAGTGGCCTGCGGCTGGCGGCGGGAGTCGATGCGCGCCTGCGACGGCCACCGCACGTCGTACGCCCAGCCGAGCCGCTCGCACCAGCGGATGATCCGCGCCGACGAATCGATCTGGCCCTTCATCACGCCGTGCCGCGCCGACGTCGGGTCGGCGTGGTGGAGGTTGTGCCAGGACTCGCCGCAGGAGAGCACCGCGAGCCACCACACGTTGCCCGAGCGGTCACGCGACTTGAAGGGCCGCTTGCCCACCGCGTGGCAGATCGAGTTGATCGACCACGTGACGTGGTGCAGCAGCGAGACGCGGACCAGCGAACCCCAGAAGAACGCCGTGAACGCGCCCCACCACGACATCGTCACCAGGCCGCCCACCACCGGCGGGATGGCCAGCGACACGACCGTCCACATCAGGAACTGCCGCGAGATCCGGCGGATCGCCGGGTCCTTGACCAGATCCGGCGCGTACTTCTCCTGCGACGTCCGCTCCTCGTCGAACATCCAGCCGATGTGCGCCCACCACAGCCCCTTCATCAGGGCCGGGATGGTCTCGCCGAAGCGCCACGGGGAGTGCGGGTCGCCCTCCGCGTCGGAGAACTTGTGGTGTTTGCGGTGGTCGGCCACCCAGCGCACCACGGGGCCCTCCACCGCCATCGACCCGGCCACCGCGAGCGCGATCCGCAGCGGCCGCTTCGCCTTGAAGGAGCCGTGCGTGAAGTAGCGGTGGAAGCCGATGGTGATGCCGTGGCACCCCAGGAAGTACATGAAGACGAGCAGGCCGAGGTCCAGCCAGCTCACTCCCCAGCCCCAGGCCAGCGGCACCGCCGCGACCAGGGCCAGGAACGGGACGGTGATGAAGAGGAGCAGGGCGATCTGTTCGAGTGAACGCTTCCGCTCGCCGCCCAGCGTCGCCGGGGGCGGCGGAGCGGCCGAACCGGCAGGGCCGGCCGCCCGCGGAGCGTCTTCGATCACATCGGCGTCGGAGTACGCATCGGAGGTTGTCGTCATGGGCACGTCCCCTATGGGGTCGAGGGATGGGGGTGGGAGAGTGCACGGGCACGGTTCCCGCAGCGGCTGCGACACCACGTTACCTACGGTTCCGTAACCTACGGCGACGTAAGTATGGCAGTGCGGGGCTCCGCGGCAAGAGGCCGCGAGCTTCGTGCCCGAAGTGACACCTATCCTTGGAGACGGTCGGACAGCGCGGTCCGCTCTGTATCTCCCCGGTTCCCCACCGGAACCCCTCCCAGTCTTGAAGCGCTTCAACACTGCAAGGAGCCGCACCTGTGAGCAGTGCCGACGACCAGGGCCAGCAGGCCACAAGCACCGCCAGCGCCGAGCTGCGCGCCGACATCCGCCGCCTCGGCGACCTGCTCGGCGAGACCCTCGTACGCCAGGAGGGTCCCGAACTCCTCGAACTGGTCGAAAAGGTCCGCCGTCTGACGCGCGAGGACGGCGAGGCCGCCGCCAAGCTCCTCGGCGGCACGGAGTTGGAGACCGCGGCCAAGCTGGTCCGCGCCTTCTCCACGTACTTCCATCTGGCGAACGTCACCGAGCAGGTCCACCGCGGCCGCGAGCTGCGCGCCCGGCGCGCCGCCGAGGGCGGCCTCCTCGCCCGCACCGCGGACCGCCTCAAGGACGCCGACCCCGAGCACCTGCGCCAGACCGTGCAGCACCTCAACGTGCGCCCCGTCTTCACCGCGCACCCCACCGAGGCAGCCCGCCGCTCCGTGCTCAACAAGCTCCGGCGCGTCGCCGAGCTCCTGGAGACCCCGGTCATCGAGTCCGACCGGCGCCGCCACGACACCCGACTGGCCGAGAACATCGACCTCGTCTGGCAGACCGACGAGCTCCGCGTCGTCCGCCCCGAACCCGCCGACGAGGCCCGCAACGCCATCTACTACCTCGACGAGCTGCACGCCGGCGCCGTCGGGGACGTACTGGAAGACCTCACCGCCGAACTGGAGCGCGTCGGCGTCCAGCTGCCCGAGGGCACCCGGCCCCTCAGCTTCGGCACCTGGATCGGCGGCGACCGCGACGGCAACCCGAACGTGACGCCCCAGGTCACCTGGGACGTCCTGATCCTCCAGCACGAGCACGGCATCAACGACGCGCTCGACATGATCGACGAGCTGCGCGGCTTCCTCTCCAACTCGATCCGCTACACCGGAGCCACCGACGAGCTCAAGGCCTCCCTCCAGGGCGACCTGGAGCGGCTGCCCGAGATCAGCCCCCGCTACAAGCGCCTCAACGCCGAGGAGCCCTACCGCCTCAAGGCCACCTGCATCCGGCAGAAGCTGGAGAACACCAAGCAGCGCCTGGCCAAGGGCACCCCGCACGAGCCGGGCCGCGACTACCTCGGCACCAGCGAACTCCTCGAAGACCTCACCCTCATCCAGACCTCGCTGCGCGAGCACAAGGGCGCCCTCTTCGCCGACGGCCGGATGAACCGCACCATCCGCACGCTGGCCGCCTTCGGCCTCCAGCTCGCCACCATGGACGTACGCGAGCACGCGGACGCCCACCACCACGCGCTCGGCCAGCTCTTCGACCGCCTCGGCGAGGAGTCCTGGCGGTACGCGGACATGCCCCGCGAGTACCGCCAGAAGCTCCTCGCCAAGGAGCTCAGGTCCCGGCGCCCGCTCGGCCCGTCCCCCGCGCCCGTGGACGCCGCGGGCGAGAAGACCCTCGGCGTCTTCCTCACCGTCAAGAAGGCCCTCGAAGTCTTCGGACCCGAGGTCGTCGAGTCGTACATCATCTCGATGTGCCAGGGCGCGGACGACGTCTTCGCCGCCGCCGTCCTCGCCCGCGAGGCCGGCCTCATCGACCTGCACGCCGGCTGGGCGAAGATCGGCATCGTGCCGCTCCTGGAGACCACCGACGAGCTGCGCGCCGCCGACGTCATCCTCGACGAGATGCTCGCCGACCCGTCGTACCGCAGGCTGGTCGCCCTGCGCGGTGACGTGCAGGAGGTCATGCTCGGCTACTCGGACTCCTCCAAGTTCGGCGGCATCACCACCTCCCAGTGGGAGATCCACCGCGCCCAGCGGCGTCTGCGCGACGTCGCCCACCGCTACGGCGTCCGGCTGCGCCTCTTCCACGGCCGCGGCGGCACCGTCGGCCGCGGCGGCGGCCCCTCGCACGACGCGATCCTCGCCCAGCCCTGGGGCACCCTGGAGGGCGAGATCAAGGTGACCGAGCAGGGCGAGGTCATCTCCGACAAGTACCTCGTGCCGTCACTGGCCCGCGAGAACCTCGAACTGACCGTCGCGGCGACGCTCCAGGCGTCCGCCCTGCACACCGCCCCCCGCCAGTCCGACGAGGCCCTCGCCCGCTGGGACGCCGCCATGGACGTCGTCTCCGACGCCGCGCACTCCGCGTACCGGCGCCTCGTCGAGGACCCCGACCTGCCGACGTACTTCCTCGCGTCGACGCCGGTCGACCAGCTCGCCGACCTGCACCTCGGCTCCCGGCCGTCGCGACGTCCCGGCTCTGGCGTCTCGCTGGACGGCCTGCGCGCCATCCCGTGGGTCTTCGGCTGGACCCAGTCCCGGCAGATCGTGCCCGGCTGGTTCGGCGTCGGCTCCGGCCTCAAGGCGCTGCGCGAGGCGGGCCTGGACACCGTCCTCGACGAGATGCACGAGCACTGGCACTTCTTCCGCAACTTCATCTCCAACGTCGAGATGACGCTCGCGAAGACGGACCTGCGGATCGCCAGGCACTACGTGGACACGCTCGTGCCGGACGAGCTCAAGCACGTCTTCGACACGATCGAGGAGGAGCACGAGCTGACGGTGCGGGAGGTGCTGCGCGTCACGGGGGAGAGTGAACTGCTCGGGTCGCACCCGGCGTTGCGGCAGACGTTCGCGATCCGCGACGCGTATCTCGACCCGATCTCGTATCTTCAGGTCGCGCTGTTGAAGCGGCAGCGCGATGCGGCTGCCGCTGGCGCGGAGCCTGATCCGTTGCTCGGGCGGGCCTTGTTGCTCACCGTCAACGGTGTGGCGGCGGGGCTGCGCAACACGGGCTGAGTTGCCCTCGGCCGAATGTGACAGGGCCCCGCATCGCTTCGGCGGTGCGGGGTCCTGTTCGTGGTGTGTCGGGTGCGGGTTCGTTGTGGCTTGTCGCGCAGTTCCCCGCGCCCCTGAGCGGCACCAGCTCGCCCGGCGACGCAGCCTGAGCGGGGTCAGGAGTTGTATGTGCTCTGGGCGCGTTCCAAGCCGTCCGTGAGCAAGGATTCGACCGCGTCCGCCGCTCGGTCCACGAAGTAGTCGAGTTCCTTGCGTTCCGTCGAGGAGAAGTCCTTCAGGACGAAGTCCGCGACCTGCATGCGGCCCGGCGGGCGTCCGATGCCGAAGCGCACCCGGTGGTAGTCGGGGCCCATCGCCTTCGTCATCGACTTGAGGCCGTTGTGGCCGTTGTCGCCGCCGCCCAGCTTCAGGCGCAGCGTGCCGTAGTCGATGTCCAGCTCGTCGTGGACCGCGACGATGTGCTCCGTCGGGACCTTGTAGAAGTCGCGGAGCGCCGTCACCGGGCCGCCGGAGACGTTCATGTACGACATCGGCTTCACGAGGATCACCCGGCGGCTCGCGGGGCCGGGCGGGCCGACGCGGCCCTCGACCACCTGCGCCTGGGCCTTCCCGGCCCGCTTGAACTTGCTGCCCATGCGGTGCGCGAGCAGGTCGGCCACCATGAAGCCCACGTTGTGCCGGTTCATGGCGTACTCGGGGCCCGGGTTGCCGAGGCCCGCGATCAGCCAGGGGGCGCTGGCGTCGGTCGTCACGTGCATGTCTCCTTCATACGCGGTCCTGCGCGCGTCTTATGACCTCATACGCGGCAGCCGCCGCCCCCCGAGGGAGCGGCGGCTGCCGTGCCGAACGTGCGTCGCGAGGCTCAGGCCTCGGCGGCCGCGTCGCCCTCGGCGGACTCGGCCGGGGCCTCCTCGGCCTGCGCGGCCAGGACCTGGAGGACGACGGTGTCCTCCTCGACGGCCAGCGTGGAGCCGGAGGGCAGCGGGATGTCCTTGGCGAGGACCGAGGCGCCGGCGTCCAGACCCGCGATGGAGACGGTGACCGACTCCGGGATGTGGGTGGCCTCGGCCTCGACCGGCAGGGTGTTCAGGACGTGCTCGAGCAGGTTGTTGCCCGGCGCCAGGTCGCCCTCGGTGTGGACGGGGATCTCGACGGTGACCTTCTCGCCGCGCTTCACGATGAGCAGGTCGACGTGCTCGAGGATGCCGATGCGGAGGGCGTCGCGCTGGACGGCCTTCGGGATGACGAGCTCGCTGCGGCCGTCGATGTCCAGGTTGATCAGGACGTTCGAGGTCTTCAGCGCCATGAGGGTGTCGTGGTGCGGAAGGGCGATGTGGACCGGCTCGGTGCCGTGGCCGTAGACGACGGCGGGCAGCTTGTCGGCGCGACGCAGACGGCGGGCGGCACCCTTGCCGAACTCGGTACGGGTCTCGGCGGTGATCTTCACCTCGGACATGTGCACTCCTCGTATATGCAGTGACGGGAAAGAATCGGTCACCCGGCCACGAACGGCCTGCTACGAAGAGCGCGTCGATAACGGACAGCCACACAGAAAAGTGCGGCCTCCCTCGCCGAGCAACTTCAGCAGTCTACTCGGCGACGGAGGCCGCACCAAAAGGATCTTCTACCGGGCGCTCTACTGCTCGTCGAAGAGGCTCGTCACCGAACCGTCCTCGAAGACCTCGCGCACCGCGTTCGCGATCGTCGGCGCGATGGAGAGCACCGTGATCTTGTCGAGCTCCAGCTCGCTCGGCGTGGGCAGCGTGTCCGTGAAGACGAACTCGCTGACCTTCGAGTTCTTCAGGCGGTCCGCGGCGGGGCCGGAGAGCACACCGTGCGTGGCCGTCACGATGACGTCCTCGGCGCCGTGCGCGAAGAGGGCGTCGGCGGCGGCGCAGATCGTGCCGCCCGTGTCGATCATGTCGTCGACCAGGACGCAGACGCGGCCCTTCACCTCACCGACGACCTCGTGCACGGTGACCTGGTTCGCGACGTCCTTGTCGCGGCGCTTGTGCACGATCGCCAGCGGCGCGCCGAGGCGGTCGCACCAGCGGTCGGCGACGCGCACGCGGCCGGCGTCGGGGGAGACCACGGTCAGCTTCGAGCGGTCGACCTTCGCGCCCACGTAGTCCGCGAGGATCGGCAGCGCGAAGAGGTGGTCGACCGGGCCGTCGAAGAAGCCCTGGATCTGGTCGGTGTGCAGGTCGACCGTGAGGATGCGGTCGGCACCCGCCGTCTTCATGAGGTCCGCGATCAGACGTGCCGAGATCGGTTCACGCCCGCGGTGCTTCTTGTCCTGCCGCGCGTAACCGTAGAACGGCACGATGACCGTGATGGAGCGGGCCGACGCGCGCTTCAGCGCGTCGATCATGATCAGCTGCTCCATGATCCACTTGTTGATCGGAGCGGTGTGGCTCTGGATCAAGAAGCAGTCGGCGCCGCGTGCCGACTCCTGGTAGCGGACGTAGATCTCGCCGTTGGCGAAATCGAAGGCCTTCGTCGGCACGATGCCGACACCCAGCTTGTGTGCGACCTCCTCGGCCAACTCGGGGTGGGCGCGGCCGGAGAAGAGCATCAGCTTCTTCTCGCCGGTCGTCTTGATCCCGGTCACAGCACTGTCTCCTCAGAGAGTTCTTCCCGCTGCCGTACTCACGCGTCCCGGTGCGTCGAGTCGGCCGAATGTGCACTATCACGGTACGCCGTGTCAGGCGCACCTGTTTCCGGTCAGCTTTCGCCGGCCGGCTCCCGGGACGCCGCCTCCGCCGCCTTCGCGGCCGCGCTCCCCGGACGCTTACGGGCCACCCAGCCCTCGATATTCCGCTGCTGGCCCCGGGCGACGGCCAGCGAACCGGCCGGCACGTCCTTCGTGATCACGGAGCCCGCGGCGGTGTACGCGCCGTCCCCGACCGTGACAGGAGCCACAAACATGTTGTCCGAACCCGTACGACAGTGGGACCCCACCGTCGTGTGGTGCTTCGCCTCGCCGTCGTAGTTCACGAAGACGCTCGCGGCGCCGATGTTGGAGTACTCGCCGATGGTCGCGTCCCCCACGTACGACAGGTGGGGCACCTTCGCGCCCTCGCCGATCGTCGCGTTCTTCATCTCCACATACGTACCCGCCTTGGACTTGGTCCCAAGCCGGGTGCCGGGCCGCAGATACGCGAACGGGCCGACGGTCGCCCGCTCGCCGATCTCGGCGTGGTCCGCCACGCTGTTGTCGACCCGGGCGCCCGCGCCCACCGTGGTGTCCTTCAGCCGCGTGTTGGGGCCCACCTCGGCGCCCTTGCCCACGTGCGTGGCGCCGTGCAGCTGCGTCCCCGGGTGCACGACGGCGTCCCGCTCGAAGGTGACCGTGGCGTCCACCCAGGTCGACGCCGGGTCGATGACGGTGACGCCGGCCAGCATCGCCTCCGTCAGCAGCCGGTCGTTGAACGTCCGCCGGGCCTGGGCCAGTTGCACGCGGTTGTTGATGCCCGCGATCTCCTCGTGGTCGTCCGCCACGGCCGCGCCCACCCGGTGCCCGGCCTCGCGCAGGATGCCGAGGACGTCCGTCAGGTACTCCTCGCCCTGGCTGTTGTCCGTGCGCACCTTGCCGAGCGCCTCGGCGAGGAGGCGGCCGTCGAAGGCGAAGACGCCGGAGTTGATCTCGCGGATGGCGTGCTGGGACTCGGTGGCGTCCTTGTGCTCCACGATCGCCGTGACGGCGCCGTTCGCGGCGTCGCGGACGATGCGGCCGTAGCCCGTCGCGTCCGGCACCTCGGCGGTCAGCACGGTCACGGCGTTGCCGTCGTCGCTGTGGACTGCGGCGAGCTTGCGCAGCGTCGCGCCCGTCAGGAGCGGGGTGTCGCCGCAGACCACCACGACGGTGCCGTCGACCGGGCCGCCGAGCTCCTCCAGGGCGATGCGGACGGCGTGCCCCGTGCCGTTCTGCTCGGCCTGGTAGGCGGTGCGGACCTGCGGTGCGACGGCGCCCAGGTGCTCCCTGACCTGCTCGCTCTGGAAACCGACGACGGTGACGAGCTGCTCGGGCGAGAGCGCGGAGGCGGCGTGGAGCACGTGCCCGATGAGGGAACGGCCACAGATCTCGTGCAGGACCTTGGGCAGGTCCGACTTCATACGGGTGCCCTCACCCGCTGCGAGGACGACGACGGCTGCCGGGCAGGTTGCGCTCACGGGGGATGCCCTTCGGCTTCGGATGGGTTGGGGTTCCTCTGGGGAGGACAACCGCAGGATACCGGGGCGTTGTGGGGTGGAAATGAGGGCGGGTCCCGACCTCGGCGGTCAGGACCCGGCAAAAACTGCGAAAACTGCTCCCCCATCAGGATTCGAACCTGAACAGACGGTACCAAAAACCGCAGTGCTGCCTGATTACACCATGGGGGATAAAACTCGACTAAACCGGACAGTTCGTCAGGCCGCCGAGTCGGCACCCCACACTATGCCGTACCGACCCCCTTTGACGCGACGGTGGAGATCGATGCCCCGGCGGTCCGGAACGGGGCATTCCGGGGTGGAACCGTAAAGCCTTCAACAGTTCTAGGGATAACGGTGCGTTTCGCTTTCGGTCGAGCGGGGCGTGTGCTGGATCACCGAGCGGGAAACTCACCGGAAAACCGGGGCGGAACGCCCGTACGCTGGAAGACATGACCACGACGGGGGACGACCGCACCACGGCCATGACCGGGCCGTGGTGGTGGGAGCGGTGGCGCGGGGCCGCGCTGGACGCGGGGCTCGCGGCGCTGTCCGCGGCGGAGTGCGGAGCGGAGGGAGTCGCCTTCGCGCGGGACGCGGGGCTGCCCGTGCCGGTGGGAATCGCCTTCGGCGTGCTCGCGGGTGCCGCGCTGCTGATCCGGCGGCGCTGGCCCGTCGCCGTCGTACTGATATCGATCGCGATCACGCCCGCGCAGATGGGCGTCCTGCTGACGGTCGTCGGCCTCTACACCCTGGCCGCCTCCGAGCTGCCGCGCCGCATCACGGGCGCCCTCGCCGGCATGTCGATGGCCGGGACGCTGATCGTCGCGCTGGTGCGGGCCAACCAGGACATGGCGGAGGGCAGCCCGTCGATCGGCAGCGAGTTCATTCCGTTCTTCGCGGTGACCGCCGCGATAGGGGTGACCGCGCCGCCGGTGCTGCTCGGGCTGTACGTCGGCGCGCGGCGCCGTCTCGTGGAGGGCATGCGGGAGCGGGCCGACAGCCTGGAGCGGGAGCTGCAACTGCTCGCCGAGCGGGCCGAGGAGCGGGCCGAGTGGGCAAGGAACGAGGAGCGGACCCGGATCGCCCGCGAGATGCACGACGTGGTCGCGCACCGGGTGAGCCTGATGGTGGTGCACGCGGCGGCGCTCCAGGCGGTGGCCCGCAAGGACCCGGAGAAGGCCGTGCGGAACGCGGCACTCGTGGGTGACATGGGCCGGCAGGCGCTGACGGAGCTGCGGCAGATGCTCGGCGTGCTGCGGACCAGCGACGGCGCGCAGGGCGCGAAGCCCGCCGAGCCGCTGCCGCTGGCCGCCGTGGGGTTCGCGGCGGCCGCGGCGGCGTCCCGCGCGGTCGACGAGGACGGCCCGTGCCTGGCGGAGCTGGACGAGCTGGTGGGCCAGTCGCGGGCGGCGGGCATGGCGGTGGACCTGTCGGTGCAGGGCGAGCCGCGCGACTGCTCGGCCGACGTGGAGCAGACCGCTTACCGGGTGGTGCAGGAGGCGCTGACCAACGTCCACAAGCACGCGGCGGGCGCGAAGACGTATGTGCGGCTCGCCTACCGCGGCGCGGAGATCGCGATGCAGGTGGAGAACGAGCCGCCGCCGGAGCCGGACGGCTCGGCGGACGCCCGCCTGCCGAGCGGCGGCAACGGCCTGGTGGGGATGAAGGAGCGGGTCACGGGCCTGGGCGGGGTCTTCGTCTCGGGCCCGACGGACGGCGGCGGCTTCCGCGTCTCGGCGGTGCTGCCTGCGGCGGCTGCGGTCGCGGGATAGGGGACCGCGGCGGCGCCGACGAGTGTTCGTACGGGGTAGTCCCTACAGACCCGCGGTCGCCGAGAGGCGGGTGGGCTGGGCGCCGGTGACGAGGGTGGCGAGGGCCTGGTCGATGTGGGCGCCGAGGAACCAGTCGCCACTGTGGTCGAGGCTGTAGACGCGGCCCTCGACGTCGATCGCCAGGAGCGCCTGGTTCTCCGGCTCCTCGCCGATGGGGCACAGCTCCGTGCCGAGGGCGCGGCCGAGGTCGCCGAGGGTGCGGGCGAGGTGCAGGCCGTACATGGGGTCGAGGTGCACCGTGGCGGGAGCTATCTGCCGGCCGGGCCCCTGCGGCGTGATGTGCAGGCCGCCGAATTCGGCCCAGGCCTCGACGGCCGCGGGGAAGACGGTGTGCCGGTGGCCGGCCGGTGAGGTGTGGCGGCGCAGGGCGTCGGCCCAGATCTCGGCCTGCTTTATGTCCCAGCGGCCGGGGCGCCAGCCGGCCGCGCGGAGGGCGGCATCGACGGGGACGGGGAAGCGGGTGCTGCCGCCGGCGGCGGGTGACGTGGCCGTGGCGGGGTGTTCGGGGTGCATCGGGTGGCCCTCGTTCGGTCGTGCGGGCGGTCGTGGGGGGTGGCCGGCCGGGCGCCGGTCAGGCGTCGCTCGTCGTGGGGTCGACGACCCGGACGCCGAAGTGCGCGGTGAGGGCGGTGCAGGAGCGGCAGGGCTGGGCGAAGGCGCCGTGCAGCGGGTCGCCGTCCTCACGGATGCGGCGGGTGGTGAGCTTGGCGTGTTTGAGGGCCTTGCGGGCCTCGCCGTTGGTCATGGGCTTGCGCGAGGCGCGTTTGGAGCGGCTCGCGTCGGCCGCCGTGAGGTGGCGGGAGATCAGGATGGCCTCGGCGCAGCGGCCGGTGAAGCGCTCGCGCTGGCCGCTGGTGAGGGCGTCGAGGAAGTCCTGGACGAGCGGGTGGAGCGCGGGCGGCTCGTCGCCGCGGCGGGCGGTGCAGGTGAGCGTGGTCTGACCGCGTACGGAGAGGGCGGCGGCGACGGTGGGCAGGATGCCGTCGCGGCGCTGGCGCAGGATGGGCGCGTGGGCGGCGGTGGCGCTCCAGCCGACGCGGGGGTCGCCCGCCCGCGGGTCTCCCGCGCGTACGTCACCCGCACGTGTGTCACTTGCCCGCGAGCCGCCCGCCCGTGGGTCCCCCGCGGTCGGGCGGCTCGCCGGAGCGTGCCCCCGTGCGGTGGTGTCGTGCGTCGTGGTGCCCGCCGTCGTGGACAGCGTGTGGCCGGACATGCCGCTCTGTGCCGTCTGCATCGTGCTCTTCCCTCCCCCTGCTCGCGGCGGTCACCGCGTGTGCCACGCCCCCGCGTTGCGGGGGACAGCCTGCCAAATGGGGCGGGTGGTGCGGAAGCTGGGGCACTGCGACACGCCTGGCTTTCCGTCGGGATTCGTCGCACGGTGACCGTCCGGTGGCTGGTGGTCATGGAACCGGAGGCCCGGTGACCGGTGCCGTTCTTGCGCATAGGCTGTGTCGACATCGCAGGACCAGAACCAGAACCTTCCACAGTGCCGCAGGGGGCAACCGCCATGACGACAGGTCGGCTGGGGCAGCAGTCCGCGCCGCCGAACGCGGCCTACGCCGGGCAGGTCGTGCACTTTCCGGACCCGGTCCGCGCCGCCCGCCACCCCAGAGGGGTGCGGGTGGACGAGCACGGGTTCCCGGACTTCTCGTCGTACGCGCGCGCCGCGGCGGAGATCGCCGAGCCCCCCGAGGGCTTCGGCGTCGACGAACTCCGCCTGACGGACTACGTGTCGGCGAACGCGGCGATGGCCGCGGCCGGCCACGAACTGTGGGACACGATCCCCGCGGTGGCGACCCCGCACGGCTGGACCTGGCACCACGCGGCGCACAGCCGCCGGCTCGAACTGGTGCCCGTCGAGGTGAAGGCGCTGCTGCGGCACCACGGCGGGATCGCGACGACGGCCGTGGACCAGGAGAAGAGGGGCACGCGTCCGTTGCAGGAGACGCGGCCCGCGCACTTCGGCCTGCCGAAGGCCTCGGTCGCGGTGACCGAGCAGCAGGTGCAGGGCGTCGAGGAGGACCTGGGCTACCGGCTGCCGGGCGCCTACCGCTCCTTCCTGAAGGCGGCGGGCGGCTGCGCGCCGGTCGGCGCGGCCCTCGACGCCGAGCTGGGGCTGCTGGTGGACCAGCCGTTCTTCACGGTGCGGGACCAGGCCGCGGTCAACGACCTGGTGTACGTGAACAAGTGTCTGCGCGACCACCTGACCAAGGACTACCTGGGCGTCGCTTTCGTGCAGGGCGGTCTGCTCGCCGTGAAGGTCAAGGGTGACCGGGTCGGTTCCGTGTGGTTCTGCGCGTACGACGACGCGCGCGACGTCTCGGAGGCGGCGGGGTGGCCGCCGGCCGAGCGGGTGCGGCGGCTGCTGCTGCCGTGCGGCGACGACTTCGACGTGTTCCTGTCCCGGCTCGCGGGCAACCCGCCCGAGCTGGAGACCGTGGCGAACCTGATGGTGGACGGCGGCTTCGCGCACGCCGTCCCCGTGCCGGGTGAGGAGTGACGCAACAGTGGTGACCTTCGCGCAGGCGCAGGAGCGCGCCGAGGAGTGGATCAACGGCGACGTGCCGGGCTATCAGCACCGCGAGGTGCGGGTCCGGGAGTTCGACCTCGGGTTCGTCGTGTGGGCCGAGGACCGCGAGCACGGTCCGGTGTCGGACGGCGGCGGGCAGCGGCTCGTCATCGCACGGGACAGCGGCGACGCCACGCTCTGGCCCGCGTTGCCGGTGGGTGAGGTGATTCGCCGGTACGAGGAGGAGTACGGCCTGCCGGACGCGGCGCCGCAGGACGCGGTGCCGGCGCCCCCCCAGCGGGTCGACCTGAACCAGACGTCGTTCCTGCTCACGCCTCCGGAGTGGCTCCAGGAGGCGGCGGACAAGATGGGCATCCCGGACCGCCGTTCGGCGGCGGGGAGTTCGGCTTCGGGCGAGGCAGGGGGAACCGGTCGGGCCGGGGAATCCGGGGGGCCCGGGGAGTCGTCGGCGGCCGAGGAACTTCCGGTTTCCGGGCCCGGGTTGCCCGAGGCGCCTGCCGCTCCCGCCGCTCCCGCCGCACCTGCCGCTCCCGCCGCGCCCGTAGCGCCGGGTGGTGGTACGCCGTGGCCCGCGGCCGCCGCCTCCGACGAGGACGACGTGCCCGAGCGCGACGACAGCCTGCCCGCCACGTCGCCGGGCGTGCCCGCGGGGGCGACCCCGTGGGCCGGTACGGACACCAACTCCGACGCGGGCGAGGACCATTCGGTGCCGCTGCCCGCGACGGTGTTCGCGCCGCCGCTGGCCGGCCTCGACGAGCACGACACCCCGCCGGGTGTCGCCCCGGAGGCCAAGACGGCCCTGATGCACGGGGGCAGTCACCTTCCGGCGACGGCCATCGCCCCGGCACTGGACGCACCGACGCCGGGTGACCCTGCGGGTCCGGGGGCGGGTGCGGCCATCGCCCCGGCACTGGACGCACCGACGCCGGGTGACCCTGCGGGTCCGGGGGCGGGTGCTCCGGCTCCGGGTGGCCCGGGTGCCGGTGCCGACTCGGCTTCGGATGCGGGTGCTGCGGCTCCTGGTGCTCCGGCGGACTCGGCTTCGGCGCCGGGTGGTTTCGTGGCTCCGGGTGCTCCGGGTGCTCCGGGTGCTCCGGGTGCCGGGGCTGGCTCGGTTCCTGGTGCCCCGGCCGCTTCGGCCCCTGGTGCTCCTGCCGGTCCGCCGGCCGCCCCGCCGCAGCCGCCCGCCGGTTCGCCGCCGCCTCCGCCGCCGAGCGCCCCCGAGGCCCCCGGCGCCTCCGCCTACGGATACCCGCAGGCCCCCGGCGCCCCGGGCGCCGAGAACATCGCGGACGCCGCCACCAGCAAGGCGGAGGCGCCGCCGCACGGCCCCCGCGGGGGCGGGGCGAGCACGCCGCCGCCTCCCGCCCCGCCGGGTGCGCCCGGCGCGCCCGCCGGTAGTACGCCGCCGCCCTCGGGGCCCGGCGCCCCCGGCACTCCCGCAGGCGGTTACGTTCCGACGCAGCTCGTCTCCTCGCTCGGCCCGGACGGCCCGCAGCCACCGGCCGCTCCCGCCGCCCCCGGCGCTCCGGGTACGCCCCCGGGCGGTGTGCACCACGCGGCGACGATGCTGGCCGACCCGAGCATGGGCGGCCCCGGCGGGCTCAAGCCGCCGGCTCCCCCCGCCGCTCCGGGCGCTCCGGGTGCCCCTGGCGCGCCCCAGCCTCCCGGTCCCCCCGGTGCTCCGGGTACGCCCCCGGGCGGTGTGCACCACGCGGCCACGATGCTGGCCGACCCGAGCATGGGCGGCCCCGGCGGGCTCAAGCCGCCCGCTCCCCCCGGAGCCCCGGGCGCCCCGCAGCCTCCGGGTCCCCCCGGCGCCCCAGGTGCCCCGCAGCCCCCGGGTCCCCCCGGCCCGCCCGGAGCTCCCGGCGCCCCGGGCGCCCCGGGCGCTCCCGGCGCGCCCGCCGGCCCCGGCACCCCGCCGCCCCCCGGCGGCGGCGTCCACCACGCCGCGACGATGCTGGCCGGTCCCGCGGTCGGCGGCCCGGGTGTGCCCGGCATGCCTCCGCCGCCCGCGCCGGGCCACCCCGGCCCCGGCGCTCGGGGGATGCACGGCGCGCCCGGCATGCCGGGCGGCCAGCCGTACGGCTACCCGCAGCAGCCCACCGGGCAGCCGACCGTCGGCCCCGGCTACCAGGCCGTACTGCGGTACCGCGCGGCCGACGGCTCCGAGCAGCAGCTCATCCGGCGCTCGGCGCCCGGCACCCCGCACCCGGAGTGGCAGATCCTGCACGAGCTGCGCGGCATGAACGTGCCGCCGCAGCAGGTGCTCGAACTCCACACGGAGCTGGAGTCCTGCGAGCTGCCGGGTGCGTACTGCGCCCGCATGATCCGCGAGACCTGGCCGCAGGCGCGGATCACGTCGATCGCCCCGTACGGCAGGGACCACGCGTCCCGTCGCCAGGGCATGCAGCAGCTCCTTGCCCACCAGGGCGAGCTGCACCAGGTCGCGGACGGGCCCGCCAGGCCGGCGCCGGTGCGCGCGCCGTTGCAGCAGATGCCGCCCGCTCCGCCGATCCCGCCGGAGGGCGTCGCGCAGGAGCTGGCCGCGGCCTTCGGGCCCGGCATCTTCCGGTTCGACCAGCGGGCCGTGTCGCGGCAGGGCGTGCCGGACATCGTGGCGCACACCCTCGTGGTGGCGGGCCTGCCCGTCGACTTCGGGCCGTTCTTCTGGGCGCAGGCCCAGCCGGGGCGCCCGGTGCCGACGCTGGCGGAGCTGGCGCAGGAGCGGGGTGTGCAGCCAGCGTCCGACGCGGGCTCGTACCTGGTGATGGGCAGCGACTTCGGGCGCGCGCTGTGCGTGCAGTACGGCACGGCGAACATCGTGGCGGTGCCGGTGGAGGCCGGCCCCGGCGGCGCGCCCGTGCCGCCGCAGTTCGTGAACACGGGGCTGCCCGAGTTCGCGCGCTGCATGGCGTTGCTCGGCCGGATGTGGCGGCTGCGCTTCGGGCTCAACCAGGAGCAGGCGGGCCGCTGGACCGTCGACTTCCAGAACCAGCTGGCCGCGCTCGACGGGGCGGCGCTCGCGTCGCCGGAGAGCTGGTGGTCGGTGCTCCTGGAACAGATGTGGGACGGCCTGCTGTAGCGCTCCGCGCGCGAGGCGCCCGCTCCGGAGTCCGGGGCGGGCGCCTCACCCATTCGGGGCGTGGGCGGCGGGGAATGTCGCCCCGATTCCGACTTCTGGCGTCATTTGCCGCATCCTTGACAGGGTGGGGTGAGTGGGCGTCGGAGAGGTGGTCCAAGGATGAGCAGCAGTGCACCGTCGTCGCCGCACGGCTTCGTCACTGTGCGGGGGCGCGGCTACCGTCCCGAGCAGGTGGAGGCGTACGCCGCGGGTCTTTCCCGGGCGCGGGACGAGGCGTGGGAGCGGGCCGCGCGGCTGACCGTCCTCGCCAAGGACATGGAGGCGCAGGCCGAGCACCTGCGGGACGCGGTGTCGCGGCTGGCCCCTCAGACGTACGAGACGCTGGGTGAGCGCGCCCGACAGATCCTGGCCCTCGCCGAGGCGGAGGCCGCCGACCTGCGCGAGGCCGCGGAGGCCGAGGCGCGGCGTGTGACGGAGACGGCCGAGGCCGGGGCGCGGGAGGTGCGGGAGGCCGCGCGCGCCCACGCCGAGCAGGTGGGCGCCGAGACGGACGAGCGGGTGCGGCAGCGGCTCCTCGCCGACCGGGCGACGGCCGACGAGGCCCGGATCTCCGCCCGGCAGGACGTGAAGGCGTGGCGCGGCGAGGCGCTGGCCGTGCTGCGCGAGATGCGGGAGCGGTGCGAGGCGCTCTTCGCCGAGCAGGAGAAGGAGCAGGGCGAGCGGTGGGAGGCCGCCGAGCGGGAGATCGCGGAGCGGGAGTCGGCGTCGGACGCGCGGGACGCCGAGCGGCTCGCCGCCGCGGAGGCCGAACTCGCCGCGGCCAAGCGGGCGTTCGCCGAGGCGGAGGAGTCCGCGCGGCACCGGCAGGAGGACGCGGAGGCGCACGGCGCGGAGCTGGTCGCGGAGGCCGTCCTGGTCGAGGAGCGGCTGGCCCGCGACACGGAGCGGGTGCTGCGCGAGCACGGCGAGCAGTGGGACGAGGTGCGGGCGCACATGGATCACGTACGCAGCAGCCTCGCCGCCCTGACGGGCCGGGCGCCGGCGGAGGAGACCCCTTAGACGTCCCCTCCTTCGTTCCTCTCTCTCCGCCCGGCCAGGATCCGGCCCTCCACCGCCTCGTACCGCCTGCGGTGCTCTTGCGCCTCGTCGCGGTCCGAGAGGCGGGTGCCGAGCCAGCCGAGGAGGAAGCCGAGCGGGATGGAGGCGATGCCGGTCGTCGTGAAGGGGAACCACGTGAAGTCGTGGTGCGGGAAGGCGGCGCCGGGGCTGCCGGAGACCAGGTTGGTGCCCGTCATCAGGACCGTCGCGCCGAGGGTGCCGCCGAGCAGGGTGCAGAGCAGGCCCGTGCGCGTGTAGCGGCGCCAGAAGAGGCTGTAGACGAGGGCCGGGGCGAGGGCCGAGGCGCCCAGGCAGAACGAGAGGGTGGCCAGGGGCTGCAAGCTGTGGTCCTTGACGAGGACCGCGAGGGCGATCGCGAGGGCGCCGGTGGCGAGCGCGCAGGCGCGGGCCAGTGTCATCTCGCGGCGGGGCGAGCAGGCGCGGCCGTGGGCGAGGACGTCGTGGGCGAGGGAGTTGGCGCAGGCGAGGATCATGCCGGCGACGGAGGCGAGCAGCGTCAGGAACAGCGCGGTGGTGACCGTCGTGAAGACCAGTGTCTCGGCCGTCGAGGTGTGGGCGCCGAACGCCGCGCGGGCGCCGAGCAGGAAGGCGGTGTTGCCCTGCGGGTCGTCCTCCGCGATGGCCGCGCCGCCGATGAGCGCGGTCGCGCCGAACCCGACGACGGTGATGATCAGGACGAAGAGGGAGACCGACGAGACCGCCCAGGACATGGAGCGGCGTATCTCGCGGGCGCTGCGGGCCGTGTACATGCGCATGGTGACGTGTGGGAGCGCCGCGGCGCCGAACACCACCGTCAGCTCCGAACCGATCATGTCCAGGCGGGGGTTGGGGCTGTCGGCGAACTGAAGGCCGGACCGGAGGAAGGCCGGGCCCGCCCCGCTGCCGCGCTGTGCGGCGGCCAGCAGGGCGCCCGCGTCCCAGTCGAAGCGGCGCAGGACGAGTACGGCGATCACCGCGCCGGAGCCGAGCAGCATCACCATCTTGAGGATCTGGATGAGGGCGGTGCCCTTCATGCCGCCGATCGCCGCGTAGCTGATCATGAGGGCGCCGAGCGCGACGATGCAGCCGGTCTTCAGGCCGTCGTCGGAGAAGCCGAGCAGGAAGGCGAGGAGGTCGCCCGCGCCGGCCAGCTGGACCAGCATGAGCGGGAGCAGGGCGGCCAGGGTGGCCGCGCACACGGCGACGCGGGCGGCGCGGCCCGGCATGCGGCGTGCCACGACGTCGCCCATGGTGAACCGGCCCGCGTTGCGCAGGGGTTCGGCGAGCAGGAACATCAGGAGGGTGAGGGAGAGCGCCGTGCCGAGGGCGAGGACCACGCCGTCGTGGCCGAGGAGGGCGATGACGCCGGTGGTGCCGAGGACGGTGGCGGCGGAGATGTAGTCGCCGGCGATGGCGAGGCCGTTGCGCATCGGGGAGAGCGCGCCGAAGCCGGTGTAGAACTCGTCGAGGTCGTCGCGGTCGGGTCCGGTCAGGACGCAGAGCAGCAGCGTGAGGGTGACCACGACGGTGAAGGCGACCAGGGACATGGTCTGCGCCTGGTCGCTCATGCGGGTTCTCCGCCCGTCGGTGCGGGCGCCGGCTCGCGCTGTCTGCGCAGCCGTTGGGCCAGCGGGTCGATGTGCCTGCGGGCCGTGTGCTCGTACAGGACGAGGGCGAGGCAGATGACGGGGAGCTGGCCGAGGCCGAGCAGCAGCCCGGTGGTGAGGCCGCCGGAGACGGCGCGGGCCATCAGGGACGGGGCGAAGGCGGACAGGGCGAGGAAGAGCGTGAAGTAGCCGAGCGCGGTGAGGGTGGCGAGCCTGCGCCGGCGCCGGTAGGCGCCGCGCAGCTTGCGCAGGTCGCTGTGGCGGCCGGGAGCGGGGTGGCGGGGGCGGCGGGGTGCGGGTGGCGGTGGGGGCGGTGGCTGCCAGGGGTAGGTGAGGTGGGGCTGCGGGTGGTGGGGCTCGGGCCGTGGGGGCGGGACGGGGGCGTCGTACGGGGGGTGGGTCATCCCGGTTCTCCTTGCGCGGCTTGCGGTCCGTGGTGCGGGCCGCAGGGAGCGAGGGGAGCGAGACGTTACTTGTAGGTAGGGGTGGCGTGCGGGGTTTTCGGGGATCCGGTCAGTCGGTCTGTTGCGTGGGGGACAACTGCTCCTGCTGAGGGACGAGTTGCGCGTCCTTGAGGACGGGGAAGCGCCGCGGTGCCAGGAAGAGCAGGACGAGCAGGGCGAGCACGGCGGCGCAGCCCGCCCCGAGGTAGACCGCGTCGACGGCGGAGTCGACGGCCCGCCGCAGCGGCTCGGGGTCGGCCACCGACCCCGGGTCGTCCAGGATGCGCGCCACCGAGTCGAGCGAGCCGGCTCCGTCGAGGCGCGCACTCAGCACTCCGTTGGCGACCGCGCCGAAGAGGGCCGCCCCGAGCGTCTGGCCGATCTGGCGGCAGAACAGGACGGAGGCGGTGGCCGTGCCGCGCTCGGCCCAGCCGACGGTGGACTGGACGCCGACGATCAGGGGGAGCTGGAAGAGCCCGAGCGCGGCGCCGAGGAGCAGCATGAGCAGGGCGGGCTGCCAGGCGGAGCCGGGGTAGGGCAGCAGCGGGAAGGTGAAGAGGATCAGCGCGGCCGCACAGATGCCGGTGACCGCGGTGTTGCGGAAGCCGATCCTGCGGTACACGTGCTGGCTGAGCGCGGCGGAGACCGGCCAGCTCAGCGTCATCACGGAGAGCACGAATCCGGCGGCGACGGGGGCGAGTCCGAGCACGGACTGCGCGTACGTGGGAAGGAAGACGGTCGGCGCGACCATCAGCAGGCCGAGTGCGCCGAGGGCGAGGTTGACGGCGGCGATGGTGCGCCTGCGCCAGACCCAGCCGGGGATGATCGGCTCCTCGGCCCGGCGCTCGACGAGGACGACGACGCCGATCAGGGCGAGACCGGCGGCGAAGAGGGCGAGGGAGGGCGCCGACAGCCAGTCCCAGGCGACCCCGCCCTGCACGAGCGCGGTCAGGAGCGTGCCCCCGCAGGCGAAGACGGCGAGCGCGCCCGGCCAGTCGACGCGGCCGCGCGGCACGCTCTCCCGCTCGGGTTCGTGCAGGTGGCGCGCGATCAGCCAGAGCGCGACCGCGCCGATGGGCAGATTGATCAGGAAGATCCAGCGCCAGTCCGTGTACGCGGTGATGAGACCGCCGAGCGCGGGCCCCGCGACGGCCGAAGTGGCCCACACGGTGGACAGCTTGGCCTGGATCCTGGGGCGTTCCTTGAGCGGGTAGAGGTCGGCGGCGAGGGTCTGCACGGTGCCCTGTATGGCGCCGCCGCCGAGGCCCTGGACGACGCGGAAGGCGATGAGCGACTCCATGTTCCAGGCGAGCGCGCAGAGCGCGGAGCCGAGGAGGAACAGCACGCAGCCCGCGATGAGCACGGGCTTGCGGCCGAAGGTGTCGGAGAGCTTGCCGTAGACGGGCAGGGTCACCGTGGCCGCGAGGAGGTAGCCGGAGAAGAGCCAGGAGAAGATCGAGAAGCCGCCGAGCGTGCCCACGATCTGCGGGACGGCGGTCGACACGATGGTGGAGTCGACGGCGGCCAGCGCCATGGCGAGCATGAGCGCGGCGACGACCGCGCCCCTGCCCCGTATCGCTTCCTGGGTGCCCACGGAACTTCCTTCCCCCTGCACGCGGTTGCTGCGGGCCACTTTCTCACCCGGGGAGCATGCGGGGCAGGGGGCGGCGACCCTGAGGCGATCTCCACCGACGGGTGGAGATCCCCTAGGGGAACCTCCGTACAACGGACCGGGGAGCGTTCGTCCCGCCGGAGGATGAGCGGGCCCCGGCCGGTCCTTAGATTGGCTTTACGGCGCACCGCACCGGCGCTCTACGGCGCACCGCACCGGCGGGGGTGGGGTTTTCCCCCGGAGAAGACTGCGCTGAGCACCAGCGCGCCGGACCGCCCAGTGACACCAGACTTGTTCGCACGGCGAACGCGCCCGACCCACCGCATGACCGACATAGGAGACGTACCGTGACAACGGCTGTTACCACACCCAGGCACGGGGGCACTGGAGGGCGTACGGCCGTGGCGGCACGGGCGCGCCAGGTCGTGAAGGCGTACGGCAGCGGGGAGACCCGCGTCGTCGCGCTCGACCGCATCGACGTGGACATCGCCCGCGGGCAGTTCACCGCGATCATGGGCCCCTCCGGCTCCGGCAAGTCCACCCTCATGCACTGCCTCGCGGGCCTCGACACGGTCAGCGAAGGGCAGATCTACCTCGACGAGACCGAGATCACCGGCCTCAAGGACAAGAAGCTCACGCAGCTGCGCCGGGACCGCATCGGCTTCATCTTCCAGGCGTTCAACCTCCTCCCGACGCTGAACGCCATCGAGAACATCACGCTCCCGATGGACATAGCGGGCCGCAAGCCCGACCGCGCCTGGCTCGACCAGGTCGTGGAGACCGTGGGCCTCGCCGGGCGCCTCAAGCACCGCCCCACCGAGCTCTCCGGCGGCCAGCAGCAGCGCGTCGCCGTGGCCCGCGCCCTCGCCTCCCGGCCCGAGATCATCTTCGGCGACGAGCCGACCGGAAACCTTGACTCCCGCGCCGGCGCCGAAGTGCTCGGCTTCCTGCGCCGCTCGGTGACCGACCTCGGCCAGACCATCGTGATGGTCACGCACGACCCGGTCGCCGCCTCGTACGCGGACCGCGTCCTGTACCTCGCCGACGGCCGGATCGTCGACGAGATGCACCACCCCACCGCCGACCAGGTCCTCGACCGCATGCTGCGCTTTTCTGGGGGACACCCCCAGACCCCCTCCTCCGACGCCCGGGGTCGTACGTCATGACCGTCCTCAAGACCTCGATGCGCAACTTCTTCGCGCACAAGGGCCGCATGGCGCTCTCCGCCGTGGCCGTGGTCCTGTCGGTGGCGTTCGTCTGCGGCACGCTCGTCTTCTCCGACACGATGAGCACCACCTTCGACAAGCTCTTCGCCGCGACCTCCGCCGACGTCACCGTCACCCCCAAGTCCGCGAAGGACGAGGGCGAGACGCCGCGCAGCGGCAGGCCCGAGTCGCTGCCCGCCTCCGTCGTCCGGGAGGCCGGGAAGGTCGCGGGCGTCAAGTCCGCCGAAGGCGCCGTCAGCAGCCAGAGCGTGACCGTCGTCGACGACAGGAACAAGAACATGGGGCCGACCAACGGCGGCCCGACCATCGCGGGCAACTGGACGCGCAACGACCTGCGTTCCATGGACATCACCTCCGGCCACGCCCCGCGCGGCCCCACCGAGGTGATGGTCGACGCCGACACCGCGGACAAGCACGACCTCAAGATCGGTGACGAGCTGCGCACCATCGCCGCCACCGGCGACCACACCGCGAAGATCTCCGGCATCGCCACCTTCAAGGTGACCAACCCCGGTGCCGCGGTCTTCTACTTCGACACCCCGACCTCCCAGCGCGAACTCCTCGGCGCCACCGGCCGCTTCACCCAGGTCAACCTCACCGCCGACGCGGGCGTCAGCGACGCCGCGCTGAAGGCGAAGGTCGCCACCGCCCTCGACGGGGCCGCGTACGACATCAGGACGCAGAAGGAGACCGCGGACGAGAACCGCAAGGACGTCGGCAGCTTCCTCGACGTCATGAAGTACGCGATGCTCGGCTTCGCCGGAATCGCCTTCCTCGTCGGCATCTTCCTCATCATCAACACCTTCTCGATGCTGGTCGCCCAGCGCACCCGCGAGATCGGCCTGATGCGCGCCATCGGCTCCAGCCGCAAGCAGGTCAACCGCTCGGTGCTCGTCGAGGCGCTGCTGCTCGGCGTGTTCGGCTCGGTCCTCGGCGTCGGCGCGGGCATCGGCCTCGCCGTCGGCCTCATGAAGCTCATGGCCGGCATGGGCATGGAGCTCTCCACCAGCGACCTCACCATCGCCTGGACGACACCCGTCGTCGGCCTCGTCCTCGGCATCGTCGTCACCGTCCTCGCCGCCTACCTCCCCGCACGACGGGCCGGCAAGGTCTCGCCGATGGCCGCGCTGCGCGACGCGGGCACCCCCGCCGACGGCCGGGCGAGCGCACTGCGCGCCGTCATCGGTCTGGTCCTCACCGGCGCCGGTGTCTTCGCCCTCTACGCCGCGGCGCAGGCCGACAAGGCCAAGGAAGGCTCCCTCTACCTGGGCGGCGGTGTCGTCCTCACCCTCATCGGCTTCGTCGTCATCGGCCCCGTGCTCGCCTCCGGCGTCGTCCGCGTCATCAGCGCGGTGCTGCTGCGGGCGTTCGGCCCGGTCGGCCGGATGGCCGAGCGCAACGCCCTGCGCAACCCGCGCCGCACCGGCGCCACCGGCGCGGCCCTGATGATCGGCCTCGCCCTGGTCGCCTGCCTCTCCGTCGTCGGCTCCTCGATGGTCGCGTCGGCCACGGAGGAGCTCGACAAGTCGGTCGGCGCGGATTTCATCGTGCAGCCCACCCAGCCCGGCATCTCCATCACGCCGAAGGCCGAGAAGGCCCTGGAGAAGGCCGACCACATCGGCCACATCACGCGCTACAAGCAGATCAAGGCGGACATGACCACGCCCGACGGCAAGGTCGTGGACGACGTCGGCCTGAGCGCCGCCGACCCGACGTACGCCAAGGACCTGCGCCGCGAGACGGTCGCCGGTGAACTGTCCGCCGCGTACGGGAAGAACGCCATGTCGGTCGGCGACGAGTTCGCCGACAAGCACGGCCTGAAGGTCGGCGACGAGCTGAAGATCGCCTTCGAGCGCGGGAAGACGGCGAAGCTGCGGCTCGCGGCCGTCACCAAGGACGACGGCACCGTCGACAACGGCGCGATGTACCTGAACATCACGACCCTGGAGAGTTACGTCCCCGCGGACCGGATGCCGCAGAACGACATCATGTTCGCCACGGCCGACAAGGGCCACGAGGACGCCGCGTACACCTCGCTGAAGGCCTCCCTGGAGGCGTACCCGCAGTACAAGGTGATGGACCAGACCGACTTCAAGCAGACCCTGAAGGACCAGGTCGGCCAGCTCCTGAACATGGTCTACGGCCTGCTCGGCCTCGCGATCATCGTCGCGATCCTCGGCGTGGTGAACACCCTGGCCCTCTCCGTGGTGGAACGGACCCGCGAGATCGGCCTGATGCGGGCCATCGGCCTCTCGCGCCGCCAGCTGCGCCGCATGATCCGCCTGGAGTCCGTGGTCATCGCGCTCTTCGGCGCCCTCCTCGGCCTCGGCCTGGGGATGGGCTGGGGCGCGACGGCCCAGCAGCTCCTCGCCCTGGAGGGCCTGAAGGTCCTGGAGATCCCGTGGCCGACGATCATCGCGGTCTTCGTCGGATCGGCGTTCGTGGGCCTCTTCGCGGCCCTGGTCCCGGCCTTCCGGGCCGGCCGGATGAACGTCCTCAACGCCATCGCCACCGAATAGCCACCGCCACGGGGGTGCGGGGGAGACCGGCCCCGGCGGGCGCGCACACAGCGCACCCGCCGGGGCCGGTGGTGTTCCCGCGGCTCTCGAATACGGGCGCTCACTCCCTGCGCAGCAGCACGTACCCGTACGCGACGTCCTCCGCGACGTACCGCGCGTCCGGGTGCAGCTTGCGGGCGTACCCCACCGGGTCCTTCGTCCAGCCGGAGCGGACGTCGAGAGCGATGTACTGGGGGACGACCGGTTCGGCCGCGCCCACCCAGAAGACGCGGGTCCGCGAGGTCAGCCTGCTGATCGGGCCGATGTTCGCCTCGACGGTGGCGCCGTCCGGGACGCGGTCGAGGAGCCGCTCCACGGCGGTGACCCGCTCGCTCTTCTCGTACGTCCACGACTCGGTGAGGCCCGCGAGGGGCAGGGACGTGGTGAGGGCGAGCGCGGCCGCGGCGACGCAGGCCGGCAGCCGGTCCGCGTACCGGCGCAGCCACGGCCGCCGGTCGCGGCGCGCGGTGGCGGCGGCGTCGGCGAAGGCGAGCAGCACGACGGGCATCAGGACGGCGCTGTAGTGCCAGTCGGTGCCCCAGTAGTGGTCGTCGCCGGAGAGGAACCGCCAGCCGAGCGTGGGGAGCGCCACCAGGAGCAGCGGCGAGCGCAGCGCGAGCAGCCCGGAGGTGGGGACAAGGAGCCAGGCGAGGGTGCGAAGCTTGGTGTCCGCGCCGTCGAGGACCCCGGCGCCGCCCGCCTCCCCGACCTTGTCCCAGTAGTCGTACGCGCCGACCGAGTTGAAGGCGGGAATGACCAGGGTGAGGGTGACGAGGGTGGCGACCGCGCCGAACGCGGCGACACCGACGGCGAACCGCAGGGCCTTCGGGTCCGTGCGGCGGCACCGAATGGCCACGACCACGGCGATCGCCGCGAGGGTCGCGCCCAGGTCCTCCTTCACGAGGACGAGCGGCAGCGCCCAGAGCAGGGCGGCCCGCCACCGCTGCCGCAGCAGCGCTTCGAGGGAGAAGGCGATCAGCGGCAGGGCGAAGCAGATCTCGTGGAAGTCGAAGTCGACGGCGCGCTGGACGCCCCACGACAGGCCGTACGCGACGCCGACGGCGAGCCCCTGGCCGCGCCCGAGGAGCCGGGTCGCCGCCCGCGTCACCGGCACGACGGAGACGGCGACGAGCAGCGCCTGCGCGACGAGCAGCGTGACGGGCGAGGGGAAGAGCCGGTAGGCGGGCGCGAGGAGGGCGGTGACCGGGCTGAAGTGGTCGCCGAGGATGTTCGCGCCGGGCCCCTTGAGGTCGGCCACCGGCACCTGGAGGTGCGCGTATGCGCGGACGGCCTGCTCGAAGATGCCGAGGTCCCAGGAGCGCGTCTCCATCCGCCGGTACCGGCTGACGGACACGACGGCGTACGCGAGGAACAGGCCGGCGGCGAGCAGATGGGGGGCGCGGTCCCAGAGGCGTCCCGCCCGGTCGCGGGCGGGGGCGGTCCGGTCCCGCTCCGGTATGAGCCCGTCGAGGGCCGAATGATCCAGCCCCTCCGGCGTTTGAGGAGCGGGGTCCGGGGCGGAGCCCCGTGCGGTGGCGGCGTGCATGGACGACTCAGCCCTTCGTGGCGGTCGGCGGTGTGGTCGGCGTGGACGAGCCGGTCGGCGCCAGCGACGTCGACGGCATCCGGGACGGCGTCCCCGGCGGCGGGGTCGAATTCTGCCCGGGGGAGGGCGACCGGTCGGCGAAGGCGGACGACTCCGGCAGGGAGGCCGACTTCGTCGGGCTCGGCGGCACCGCGGGGCCCACCGGCCCGTCCCCGCGGCCCAGTTGCAGCGCGGCGACGGCAGCGCCCCCGGAGACCAGGCACACGGCGAGCACCGCGCCCACCGCGTAGCTCCGGCGCCTGCGGCGGGCGCCGCGCGCGGAGACCTGTCCCGCCGGGACCGGCGAGGCGAGCCGGCCGCCCGACGCGGCGGCCCGCTTCAGCGCGACGGCGAGGCGGTCGTCGGCCGGGGAGTGGGGCTCAGGCACGGTGCTCCTCCGAGGTGGGCGCGTCGTCGGCGGGCGCGTCGTCGAGATGCGGCGCGAGCGCCGCCCTGGCACGGGACAGGTGGGACTTGACGGTCCCGGCCGCGATCCCGGTCTCCGCGGCGATCTGCTGCACGCTCAGGTCGCACACGTAGTGCAGAACCGCCACCCGCCGCTGCCGCTCGGACAGCCGCCGCAACGCGGCGACCAGCGCGACCGTGCCAGGCTCCGGCTCGGGCACGGTGCCCGCCCGCTCGCCGTGGTGGCGCCGCCAGGCGTCCGCGGCCCGCCCGCGCCGCCGCCACCGGCTGACGGCGAGCCGCCGGGCGACGGTCCTGATCCACGCCTCGGGCCCGGCGTCACGCTCCAGGCGGCCGCGGCGCGCCCAGGCGCGGACGAAGGCCTCCTGGACGACGTCCTGCGCTTCGTGGAGATCACCCGTCATCAGGTACACCTGCCCGACCAGCGGTCGCACGGAGTGCGCGTAGAACGCCTCGAACTCCTCGTCGGTCAAGTGGTCTCCTGGTGCGTGCGGCGCATGGTTCTCGAAGGCATTACGCCTGGGACACGCGTCCGGTTTACACGGTGGGGAAAGAATTTTCGGGTGGCGGTTTTCCGGTCATTGTGCGGCAGGTCGCGCGGCGCGCCGCCCGCCGGGGCTCGCCGGGGCCGCCCCTGCCATGCCGCGACGATCACCCCGTGGTCGTACGCTGGAGACCCCCGGCCCGTGCGACGTGCCGGGCGGTTCGCGTTGCCCACCCACTCCGGCTCACCCCGGTACCTGGACGGAAAGCCTTCCATGAGCCTGCACGGTCTGCTCGACGCTGTCGTCAAGGACTCGGCCCTCGCCGAGGCGGTCAAGGCCGCGGCCGACGGCCACCGCACGCACATCGACCTGGTCGGCCCGCCCGCGGCCCGGCCCTTCGCGGTGGCGGCGCTGGCCCGCGAGTCCGGCCGCACCGTCCTCGCGGTGACGGCCACCGGCCGCGAGGCCGAGGACCTGGCCGCGGCGCTGCGCACGATCCTGCCGCCGGACGGCGTCGCGGAGTACCCGTCGTGGGAGACGCTGCCGCACGAGCGCCTCTCGCCCCGCTCCGACACGGTCGGGCGCCGCCTCGCCGTGCTGCGCCGCCTGGCCCACCCCAGCACGGACGACCCGGAGACCGGCCCGGTCTCGGTGGTCGTCGCACCGGTCCGCTCCGTGCTCCAGCCGCAGGTCAAGGGGCTCGGCGACCTGGAGCCCGTGGCGCTGCGCAC
Organism: Streptomyces sp. NPDC030245; assembly: GCF_055572995.1. NCBI lineage: Bacteria > Bacillati > Actinomycetota > Actinomycetes > Kitasatosporales > Streptomycetaceae > Streptomyces > Streptomyces sp. NPDC030245. The sequence continues at coordinate 504,239 of NZ_JBVICF010000004.1, forward strand.
GGGCGAGAGCACCGATCTGAACGAGGTCGTGGCGGCCCTTGCGGCAGCGGCGTACTCCCGGGTGGAGCTGGTCGAGAAGCGCGGCGAGTTCGCCGTGCGCGGCGGCATCCTCGACGTCTTCCCGCCCACCGAGGAGCACCCCCTCCGCGTGGAGTTCTGGGGCGACGACGTCGAGGAGATCCGGTACTTCAAGGTCGCCGACCAGCGCTCGCTCGAAGTCGCCGAGCACGGCCTGTGGGCGCCGCCCTGCCGCGAGCTGCTGCTCACCGACGAGGTGCGGGAGAAGGCCGCCGCCCTCGCCCAGGTCCACCCCGAGCTCGGCGAGCTGCTCGGGAAGATCGCCGAGGGCATCGCCGTCGAGGGCATGGAGTCGCTGGCCCCGGTCCTGGTGGACGACATGGAGCTGCTGCTCGACGTGTTGCCGAAGGGCTCCATGGCCGTGGTCTGCGACCCGGAGCGGGTGCGGACGCGCGCGGCGGACCTGGTGGCGACGTCGCAGGAGTTCTTGCAGGCCAGCTGGGCGGCGACGGCCGGCGGCGGCGAGGCGCCGATCGACGTGGACGCCGCGTCGCTGTGGGGCATCGCGGACGTCCGGGAGCACGCGCGCGACCTCGGCATGATGTGGTGGTCGGTCAGCCCCTTCGCCGCCGACGAGGACCTGGGTGCGGACACGCTCAAGCTGGGCATGCACGCCCCGGAGACGTACCGCGGCGACACCGCGAAGGCCCTCGCGGACACCAAGGGCTGGCTCGCCGACGGCTGGCGCACCGTCTATGTGACCGAGGGCCACGGCCCCGCCGCCCGCACCGTCGAGGTCCTCGGCGGCGAGGGCATCGCGGCCCGCCTCGACGGCGACCTCGGCGAGCTGACGCCCTCGCTGGTGCACGTCTCCTGCGGCTCGATCGACTACGGCTTCATCGACCCGGCCCTCAAGCTCGCCGTCCTCACCGAGACCGACCTCTCCGGCCAGAAGGCGGCGGGCAAGGACGGCCAGCGCATGCCGGCCCGCCGCCGCAAGACCATCGACCCGCTGACCCTGGAGTCCGGCGACTACATCGTCCACGAGCAGCACGGCGTCGGCCGCTACATCGAGATGGTGCAGCGCACCGTCCAGGGCGCCACCCGCGAGTACCTCGTAGTGGAGTACGCCCCGGCCAAGCGCGGCCAGCCCGGCGACCGGCTCTACATCCCCACGGACCAGCTGGAGCAGATCACCAAGTACGTCGGCGGCGAGGCCCCGACCCTGCACCGGCTCGGCGGCGCCGACTGGACGAAGACGAAGGCGCGCGCGAAGAAGGCGGTCAAGGAGATCGCCGCGGACCTCATCAAGCTGTACTCCGCCCGCATGGCCGCGCCGGGCCACGCCTTCGCGCCCGACACGCCCTGGCAGCGCGAGCTGGAGGACGCCTTCCCCTATGTGGAGACGCCCGACCAGCTGACCACGATCGCCGAGGTGAAGGAGGACATGGAGAAGACGGTCCCGATGGACCGCCTGATCTGCGGCGACGTCGGCTACGGAAAGACGGAGATCGCGGTCCGCGCCGCGTTCAAGGCGGTCCAGGACGGCAAGCAGGTGGCGGTCCTCGTCCCCACAACCCTCCTCGTCCAGCAACACTTCGGCACGTTCTCCGAGCGCTACTCCCAGTTCCCGGTCAACGTGAAGGCGCTCAGCCGCTTCCAGACGGAGACGGAGTCGAAGGCGACCCTGGAGGGCCTGCGCGACGGCTCGGTCGACATCGTCATCGGCACGCACCGCCTGTTCTCCTCCGAGACCAAGTTCAAGGACCTGGGCCTGGTCATCGTCGACGAGGAGCAGCGTTTCGGCGTCGAGCACAAGGAGCAGCTGAAGAAGCTCCGCGCCAACGTCGACGTCCTGACGATGTCCGCCACCCCCATCCCCCGTACGCTCGAAATGGCGGTCACCGGCATCCGCGAGATGTCGACGATCACCACGCCGCCCGAGGAGCGCCACCCGGTCCTGACGTTCGTCGGCCCGTACGAGGAGAAGCAGATCGGGGCGGCCGTCCGCCGTGAACTGCTCCGCGAGGGCCAGGTCTTCTACATCCACAACCGCGTCGAGTCGATCGACCGCGCGGCGGCGCGGCTCCGCGACATCGTCCCCGAGGCGCGCATCGCGACGGCCCACGGCCAGATGTCGGAACAGGCTCTGGAGCAGGTGGTCGTCGACTTCTGGGAGAAGAAGTTCGACGTCCTCGTCTCGACGACGATCGTCGAGTCGGGCATCGACATCTCCAACGCGAACACACTGATCGTGGAGCGCGGCGACAACTTCGGCCTCTCCCAACTCCACCAGCTGCGCGGCCGGGTGGGCCGAGGCCGCGAACGAGGCTACGCGTACTTCTTGTACCCCCCCGAGAAGCCCCTGACCGAAACGGCCCACGAACGCCTCGCCACGATCGCCCAGCACACGGAGATGGGCGCGGGCATGTACGTGGCGATGAAGGACCTGGAGATCCGCGGCGCGGGCAACCTCCTCGGCGGCGAGCAGTCGGGCCACATCGCGGGCGTCGGCTTCGACTTGTACGTCCGCATGGTCGGCGAGGCGGTCGCCGACTACCGCGCGTCCCTGGAGGGCGGCGTGGAGGAGGAGCCGCCCCTGGAGGTCAAGATCGAGCTCCCGGTCGACGCGCACGTCCCCCACGACTACGCCCCTGGCGAGCGCCTGCGCCTCCAGGCCTACCGCGCCATCGCCTCCGCCAACACGGAGGAGGACATCAAGGCGGTACGCGAAGAACTCACCGACCGCTACGGCAAGCTGCCGGAACCGGTGGAGAACCTCCTCCTGGTGGCGGGCCTGCGGATGCTGGCGCGCGCGTGCGGCGTGAGCGAGATCGTCCTCCAGGGCAACAACATCCGCTTCGCCCCGGTGGACCTCCGCGAGTCCCAGGAACTCCGCCTCAAGCGCCTCTACCCGGGAACGGTCATCAAGCCGACCGCGAACCAGATCCTGGTCCCGCGCCCGAAGACGGCGAAGGTGGGCGGCAAGCCGCTGGTCGGGCGGGAACTGCTGGGCTGGGTCGGGGAGTTCTTGACGTCGATCCTGGGTTCCTGACCGCTGGGCAGGGTCACGCCGTGCACGCCTCGGCGATCGAGAGGCTGTTCTCGTAGAGGTGGTGCCGGGTGATCCTGCCGTTCTCCACCGTGAGGCGCAGGGCGAAGGGGCCCTCGAAGGACTTGCCGGTGGCGCGGACCGTGCCCGAGAGGTGGCCGAACAGGACGGCGTCGGTGCCGTCGACGAGGAAGGTGTCGAGGGAGGCCCTGGCGTCCTCGGCGACCGTGTGCTCGGCCATCTCCGCGGCCTGGGCCGCGCACTCGGCGCCCGTGGAGCGGGGGCGGATCCACGGGACGACGGGGTTCTCGGCGAGCAGCCAGTCCACGTCGTCGGCGAAGAGTTCCACCATCCGCCCGGTGTTCCCGGAGAGCCGGGCCTGGAGGAACTCCTCGACGACGGCGCGGGTCCGGGCGGCGGTGTCGGTGTGGGTGCTCGTGGCGTTCATGGGCCCTCCTCGGGGTGCGGCTCTCGGCTGATGTGTCCGATCCTGCCGGGGAGGCGGAGAGCGGTCGATTACCGCGGAGGTAATCGTCCGCCACGTCGTCCGTCACGTCGCTCGCCACGGTCCGTCGCCGCGTCCGTCGCCGTGTCAGTCCTGGAACAGCTGGTCCTCCTTGTCCCGGCACAGGGCGTGGGCCGCGCCCATGATGCGGGACGTCTGCTTCTTGGTGGTGCCGAGCCGGCGCGTGGACTCGGTGAACTGCTCACCGAGCGCGGCTCCCCGGACGGTGCACAGGGCATCGCCCTCGGCGACGAGCGCGTCGTCCTTGATGTGGTCGAGGTCCGGATAGTTCTTCCGCAGCGTCTTCAGGAAGAAGGCGGCCGCGGGGCCCTTCAGTCCGCGCCCCTCGGGGCTGGGCGACGCGCTCACCGACGGCGGCGCGCTCGCGGACGGAGTGGACGGAGTGGACGGAGAGGAGGACGGGGCGTCGGACGAGCCGCACGCCGTGGTGCCGAGAGCGACCGCGGCGAGCAGGACGACCAGCCGGGACCGGGGCAGACGCTTGCGCATGAATCTCCTGATACGTGAGTGAACAGGAGATATTCTCACGGCCGTTACCGTGGTGGGCGCCGGAGTCCGCCCAGGGGAGGAGGGAGCGCCGTGACGCTCAAGGTCGTGGGTCTGCGCCGTTATCCGGTGAAGTCGATGCTCGGCGAGGAGCACGACCGGCTGGAGGTGCACGAGCGCGGCGTCGCGGGCGACCGGCTGTGGGCCCTGCGGCACGCCGACGGCAAGCTCGGCAGCGGCAAGAACCACGCGCGCTTCCGCCGCGTCCCGGGACTGCTCGAACACCACGTGACGTACGACGAGGACGGGCTGCCCGTCATCACCGCGCCGGACGGCGCCACACTGCGCCCCGGTGACCCCCGCATCCCCGAACGCTTCGGCGAGGGCGTCGAGTTGGTCCGCGAGGGGCCGGACAGTCAGCCGGAGGGCCACAAGGACGTCTCCGCCGTCTCCCTCGTCGGCACCGCCTCGCTGCGCGCGCTCGGCGACCTGCTCGGTGACGCCGACCCCGTCGACGTACGGCGGCTGCGCAAGAACATCGTCGTGGAGACCGAGGAGCCCTGGATCGAGGAGAGCTGGATCGGCCGCGAGATCGTCATCGGCGGCGGCGAGGGGGCGGAGCCGCTGCGGCTGCGCGGGGTCAAGCGCGTCAAGCGTTGCGTGATGGTCACCCAGGCACAGGCAGGCCTCCCCGTGGACAACCGCGTCCTCAAGACCCTCACCGAAGCGCGCGGCATGTGCATCGGCATCCACACGGACGTCGTGACGCCCGCGCACGTCGCCCTCGGCGACACGGTGGTGGTCCGGTGAACCGGCGTACGACCTCGGCCCTGCTCGCGCTGGTCACCGTCCCCGCGCTCCTGACCGGCTGCGAGGCCGGCACCGAGGGCGGGGCGGATGGCGGCGCGGGGGCCGGCGCCGAGGCCGGGTCCGCGCTCGCCGCCGTCGACGCGCTCACCGTCAAGGGCCGTGCGCCCAAGGCCGGTTACGACCGCGACAGGTTCGGCAGCCCGTGGGCCGACACCGACTCCAACCACTGCCCGACCCGGGACGACGTCCTCAAGCGGGACCTGAAGGACGTCCGGTACCAGGGCGGCGAGTGCCGGGTGGTCTCCGGGAAGCTCGCACCCGACCCGTACACCGGCAGGGAAGTGACGTTCCGGCGCGGCCGCAGCCAGGTCGACATCGACCACCTCGTGGCGCTCTCGGACGCCTGGCAGAAGGGCGCGGCCCGCTGGGAGCCGAGCAAGCGCATAGCGTTCGCCAACGACCCGCTCAACCTCCTGGCGGTCGACGCGGGCACCAACCGCGGCAAGAGCGACGGCGACACGGCGACGTGGCTGCCGCCGAACAAGTCCTTCCGCTGTACGTATGTGGCCGGGCAGGTCGCCGTGAAGAAGAAGTACGGGGTGTGGGTGACCGCGGCGGAACGGGATGCGATGCGGAGGGTACTCGCCGGGTGCCCCGACGAGCCGCTCCCCTCGGGCCCGGCCCCGACAGAGGCCCCGCCCCGCTTCAGGGCCCGCTAGCCCGGGGGACGGCGCCCCGCAGGGGCGCGGGGAACTGCGCGACCAGCCCAAGGCGGCCCGCAGCCGCCGATGAGCCCCCCGCGGGCAGACGCGTCTGCGGGGCCCCGGTCCGTTGGCCGCCGCGGGCCGTGGGGGCTGGTCGCGCAGTTCCCCGCGCCCCTGGAAGGGCCCCTGCGGGGCCCCAGGGGTCGCGCCCACGCGGCGGAGCCGCATATGACACAGCCCCGCGCCCCTGACGGGGCGCTGCCCCCACCCATAACGCGCCGCAGGAAAACCAATACCGCCCGCCCCGCAGAATGCGTACCGTCCGGCGGATGGACCTCAAGATCACGACGCTCGCCGAGCGGCCCCACCTCGCCGACCCGCTCTGGCACATGGCCGAGGACTGGCCGGAGTTCATCCTGCACGACCCGGTCGGCTGGTCGCTGATCGGCAGGATCGTCAAGGAGCTTCCGGAGTACGTCCTGGTCGCCACCGAGGGGAGCGGCGCGGGCGCGCCCGGCAGGGTCGTGGCCCGCGCGTTCAGCGTGCCGCTCGCCCTGCGCGCCCGCGGCGACGGCGGACTGCCCGACGGAGGCTGGGACCAGGTGCTGCTGTGGGCCTTCTCCGACCTGCGGCACGGCAAGGCCCCCGACACCGTGAGCGCCATCGAGATAACCGTCGACGAGACGGCGCGCGGCAAGGGCGTGTCCGGGCGGATGCTCGCGGCCATGCGGGACAACGCCCGGGCCCGCGGCTTCGCCGAGGTCGTCGCGCCCGTGCGGCCCAACGCCAAGCACCTCGAACCGGCCGCACTCATCGACGAGTACGCGTACCGCACCCGCGAGGACGGCCTGCCGCACGACCCGTGGCTGCGGGTGCACGTGCGGGCGGGCGGCGTCATCGAGAAGGTCGCGCACGCCTCCATGACGGTGTCCGGGTCGACCGCCCAATGGCGGGAGTGGACCGGGCTGCCGTTCGACGAGGAGGGCCCTGTGGAGGTGCCGGGCGCGCTGGTGCCGGTCCACTGCGAACCGGCGCGCGGCTACGGCGTGTACGTCGAGCCGAACGTGTGGGTGCGGCACACGCTCTGAACAGCCAGTGGCCGACGACGTCAGCTGCCCAGGTTGTCGATGTCGATGACCTTGCCCGCGGGCGGCGCCGTCTTCACGGGCTTGTCGTAGTCGCCGAACGTCAGGTACTCCGGCTTCGCGGCGCCCCTGTCGACGATCTTCAGCAGATACGGCTTGCCCTCGGTGGCGACGTAGATCGTGTACTTGTCCGCGGAGTCGTGAGCGTTGATCTTGATGGCGGGGGTGCCGTCGAGGGTGGTCGTCGCGCCCCTGCGGGCGTTGGAGTTGATGCCCTCGAAGTCCCTGAGCAGCTCGTCGACGTCGCACATGCCGGCGATGTCCTTCGCGTCGGCGCCCGACGCCTTCGTCTTCGCCCACTTGCCCGCGAGCATGTCGACCACGGCGTCCGTCTCATCCTTCGGCTGCCCCTTGCTCTGGGCGCGCAGGAACTTCTCGTCGTACTTCACGTAGACCGTCTTGTCGCCGGGGACGATCAGGTCGAACGAACCCTCGTCGCCCACCGCCAGCTTGCCCGCGCACTTGCCCGACGTGTCGAGGGCCAGGTCCATCTTCATCAGGCCGGTCTCGTCGTCCGAGACCTCGCCCGCGAGCTTCAGCGATTCGGCGCCCTTCGTCGCCTTGACGGCCTTGTCGACGATCTCGGTGCCCGACATGCCCGCGAAGGGCTCCTTCGGCTTGTCGTCCTTCTCGGAGCCGCAGGCCGTGAGGCCGACGGCGGCCGCGGCGACGAGGCAGGCGGCGACGGCGGCGGTACGGCGCGCGTGGTGACGGTCGTGACGCTCGTGACGGTGACGCATGAAATCCCCCCAGGGAACTTGTTCGGTGGGGACATCAGAGCAGTTCCTTGTGAACCGAGTCAACACGGGTATCGGGAGATCTTGAGTTAACGCCGTGAAGCGGTCCGTGCGGCGGAGCCCGTGGGTATGCTCGACCCCGCGCGACTGACCCCGCGCCACGACGCGCGACTGACCCCGCGCACGAGGGGAGCTGCCAGATGACGCCGCGGGACGACGCGACCGAAGTCACCGCCGCCGGGATCGCCCGCCTTGCCGGGGTGGGACGCGCCGCCGTCAGCAACTGGCGCCGCAGGCACGGCGACTTCCCCAAGCCCGTCGGCGGCACCGAGACCAGCCCCTCCTTCGCCCTCACCGAGGTCGAGCGGTGGCTGCGCGGCCAGGGCAAGCTCGTCGAGGTCCCGCTCCGCGAACGCGTCTGGCAGCAGCTCGCCGGGCACCCCGCGGGCCCCGTCACCGCCCTCCTGCACGCCGGCTGCGCCCTGCTCCTGATCCGCGACAAGCCGTCCGCCTGGCTCGCGGTGAGCGCCGTGTCGGACGAGCGTCTCGCGCGGCTCCTGCCGGACGAGCTCGACGAGGTGGTGGCGGCGCGCCTCGGGGTGCGGCGCGGGCGCGCCGTCCGCGTCCCCGAACCCAGCGAACTCCTGCCGTCCGCCCCGCTGTTGCGCGGCGTCGCCGAGCTCGCCGCCGAGCTCGGCGCGAAGCAGACGTACGAGTTCCTGCTCGGCCGGCAGACCGATGCCAACCCCCGCCAGTACACGCTCACCCCGGCGGGGCCCGCCGAGCTGATGGCGCGGATCGCCGAGAGCAGGGCCCCCGCCCGCACCGTCCTCGACCCCGCCTGCGGCACCGGCGCCCTGCTGCGCGCCGTCACGCCCCGCCCCGACCAGTACCTGTACGGCCAGGACAGCTCCCCGGAGCTCGCCGCCCTCACCGCGCTCCGGCTCGCCCTGCACTCCGACGCGACCGTGCGCACCGCCGCCGCCGACACCCTGCGCGCCGACGCCCACGAGGGCCGCAGGGCCGACGCCGTGCTCTGCCACCCGCCGTTCAACGAACGCAACTGGGGCCACGACGAACTGGCCTACGACGCCCGCTGGGAGTACGGCTTCCCGGCCCGCTCCGAGTCCGAACTCGCCTGGGTCCAGCACGCGTTGGCCCGCCTCGCCGACAGCGGCACCGCCGTCCTCCTGATGCCGCCCGCCGCCGCCTCCCGCCGCTCGGGCCGCCGCATCCGCGCCGACCTGCTGCGCCGCGGCGCGCTCCGCGCCGTCATCGCCCTGCCGGCCGGCGCGGCGCCCCCGTACAACCTGCCCCTGCACCTCTGGGTGCTGCGCAGGCCCGACCCCGCGGCGCGGCCCGCGCCCGAGCTGCTGCTGGTGGAGACGGCCGGCCTGCCGGCCGCCGACAGCCGCGACCGGCAGCTCTGGCCCGCCGTGCAGGACGCCGTGCTCGACATCTGGCACCACGTCGAGCGGCACGGCACCCTCGACGAACGCCCCGGCGCGGCCCGCTGCGTCCCCGTGCTCGAACTCCTCGACGACGAGGTCGACCTGGCCCCCGCGCGCAGGCTGCCGCCCCCCGCCGAGGCCGGCGACGGCACGGAGCTCGCGACCGTACGCAAGGGCCTGGGCGAGGCGCTGCGCCGGGCCACCGACCTCATGCCGCCGCCGGACGACCTGGCCCCGTCCGCCGCCGACACCGCACGCCCCCCGCTCACCACCGTCGGCGAACTGGCCCGCGCGGGCGCCCTGACGCTGCACACCGGCACCGGCGCGGGAGCCGCGGGCGCCCCCGTCCTCACCGACCACGACGTGCTCACCGGCGCCGCCCCCTCCGGCACCGCCCACGAGGGCCAGCCGGACGACGACCCCGTGCGCACCGAACCCGGCGACGTCGTCGTCCCGGTCTTCGGCGGCGGCGCCGCGGCCCGCGTGATCGACGAGGCCACCGCGGGCGCCGCCCTCGGCCGCGGCCTCGCCCTGCTCCGCCCCGACCCGGCCGCCCTCGACCCGTGGTTCCTCGCCGGGTTCCTGCGCGGCACCGCCAACCACCGGCAGGCGAGCAGCTACGCCTCCACCGCCGCCCGGCTCGACGTCCGCCGCCTCCAGCTGCCCCGGCTGCCCCTCGCCGGACAGCGCGGCTACAGCGAACGCTTCCGGCGGCTCGCCGACTTCGAGGACGCCCTGCGCCACGCGGCCGGGCTCGGCGACCGGCTGGTGCGCGGGATGCACGACGGTCTGACGGAGGGAACCCTTCCGCCCGGGACGGCGTGACCAGTACGACTGCCGGTACGAAGCGGGTACGACTGCCAGGACAAGTGACCAGTACGACAACGGTTCGGTACACCCGGGACCGGTCGTGCCGGACGGCCTATACGCTTCGAACCCTCGACCATCCGTTCACCGGGCACCAGGAGCAGCCATGCACGGCCAGGGCTACGCGCCGCCGCCACCGCAGCCCCCCACCAGCGGGACGCATGTCACGCTGCGCGTGCTGTTCGTGGTGCTCGCGGTGCTGTCCTGCGGACTCCTCTCGTGGGCCGCGATGCTCCGGCTCGCCCTCGTGACCCGCAAGTCGTACGACTGGGTCGTCCTCGGCGTCGTGACGGCCCTCGACATCCTGGCTCTCGTGCTCATCGGCGTCGACCCGGGCAAGGAGGAGTTCCAGGGCCCCGGCAGCGCCGGCATGATCGTGATGCTCTCCACGATGTTCGCCGCCGTCGCCTACTACCTCGTCGCGGACATACGCCACTTCAGCCCGCACCGGCAGCCGCAGTTCACCGGCCACGTCCAGCCGCAGCCCCAGCCGCAGCCTTCGTACGGCTACCCGCAGCCGCCCGCCCCGACCGCACCGGGCCCGGCCGTGCCAGGCCCGGCCGCGCCAGGACCGGTCCACGCGCAGCCCACCCAGCTCGGCCACCCGCCGTTCCAGCAGACCCCGCCGCCCGCGCGCCCCGCCCCCGCCCGCATCCACCAGGTCAGGGCCGAGCTCGACGAGCTGAGCGACTACCTGCGCAAGCGGGAAGGCGGTAGCTGACCGTGCGCGTCGTCGCCGGGCGCTACGAACTCGCCACGCTCATCGGCCAGGGCGGCATGGGCCAGGTCTGGACGGCGTACGACCAGCGCCTGGACCGGCGCGTCGCCGTGAAGCTGCTCAGGCCCGACCGGGTCGCGGGCGCCGAGGCAGAGGAGCTGCGCCGCCGCTTCGTGCGCGAGTGCCGCGTCACCGCGCAGGTCGACCACCCCGGCCTCGTCACCGTGCACGACGCGGGCAGCGAGGGCGAGGACCTCTACCTCGTCATGCAGTACGTCGACGGCGCCGACCTCGGCGACCACCTCGCCGAGCACGACCCCTACCCCTGGCAGTGGGCCGTCGCCGTCGCCGCCCAGCTGTGCGCCGTGCTCTCCGCGGTGCACGCCGTGCCGATCGTGCACCGCGACCTCAAGCCGCGGAACGTCATGGTCAAGCAGGACGGCACCGTTTCCATCCTCGACCTCGGCATCGCCTCGGTCATGGACACCGACACCACCCGCCTCACCCATACCGGTTCCCCCATCGGCAGCCCCGCCTACATGTCCCCCGAACAGGCCATGGGCGGCGCCGTCGGCCCGTACACCGACCTCTACGCCCTCGGTGTGCTGCTGCACGAACTCCTCAGCGGCGACGTGCCGTTCTCCGGATCCACCGCGCTCGGCGTCCTCCACCGCCACCTCTACGAACCACCGCTGCCGGTGCGCCGCCTGCGCCCCGAAGTACCCGAAGCCCTGGAGACCCTCGTCCTGCGGCTGCTCGCCAAGGACCCCCAGCACCGGCACTCCAGCGCCCAGGAGGTGTACGAGGAGCTGGCGCCCCTGCTGCCCGCCCGCGGCGTCCCCGCCGGCCACCCCCTCGACCCCACCCGCCCCTTCCTGCGCCCGCACGCGCCGTGGCCGGACCGCGCGACGACGCCCGCGCCCGCCCCCGACATGCCGGCACAACCGCCGGGGACGCCCGGGGCGCCGCCCCAGCAGGACCTCGCCCGCGCCGTCGAGGACGTCAAGCGGCTCCTCGGCGAGGGCCGCATCACGCAGGCCGTCGACATCCTCGGTGCGATCCTGCCGGCCGCCGCCGCCGAGCACGGCGAGCACTCACCCGTCGTCCGCACCCTGCGCAAGCAGTACGCCGCCACGCTCATGGACGACGGCCAGTACCGCCGCGCCCTGCCCGAACTGCGCCGCCTCGCCGACGAGCGCGCCGCCGAGTCCGGCCAGGCCGACCCGCACTCGCTCCAGTTCCGCTACGAGGCCGCGCAGTGCCTGGAGCAGCTCGGCGAACCGGCCGCGGCCCTCGCCGAGTACCGCGCGCTCCTTCCCTATTACGAGAACCAGTACGCGACGGAGGACCGCCACCAGTCCCTGGAGATCCGCCGCCGCATCGGCCAGCTGCTCCTCGCCCTCGGCGACCGGCACGCCGCCCACGACACGCTGGCCCGGCTCCTGCACGACGCGGAGCTGCTGCACGGCCCCGGCCACCCCTTCCCGGCGGAGATCCGGCGCACGCTCCAGTGGCTCGGACAAGTGCGCGGATAGGTCCGAACGGCGGGGCGGCGGGCGTATGGGGTGCCTCAACTCCCGGGAAATCGTTGGTCGAATAGGTGTCGAATGGCTGGCCGAGACGACGGCCACTGCCTACCATCGATCACCGCAAGACTTTGTGCACCGCCGCACAATCTCCAACGGGAGGCCCACCTTGCACCGCCGCAACAGCCGTCGCACCGCGCTCATCCTCTCCGCCGCCGCGATCGCCGCGGCCCCCCTCCTCACCGCCTGCGGCAGCGAGGCGCACCCGGGCGCCGCGGCCGTCGTCGGCGGCGACCGCATCACCGTCGCGCAGCTGGAGGGCCGGGTGAACGAGGTGCGCGAGGCGCAGCGGGCCGCCATCCCCGACGACGCGCAGTACTCGCAGGCCATCGCCAAGTCCGGCGCTCTCACCCGCAGCACCCTGCACACGATGGTGCTCGACAAGGTCCTGCACCGCGCGGCCGCCGACGCCGGAGTGAGCGTCACGCGCCGCGACATCCAGACCATGCGGGCCGCCATGGAGCAGCAGGAGGGCGGCAAGAAGGCCCTTGAGCAGGCCTGGCTCCAGCAGTACGGCGTCGCCCCTGCCCGCCTCGACGACAGCCTGCGCACCGAGATCGAGGCGCAGAAGCTCGCGAAGAAGCTGGACGCGGACATGCAGTCGCCCGAGGGCCAGGCGGTGTTCTGGAAGGCCCTGTCGGCCGCCTCCAAGAAGCTCGACATCGACCTGAACCCGCGCTACGGCGCATGGGACGTCGACAAGAACAAGCGCACGGACGCCAAGACGCCGTGGGTGCGCGAGGTCACCGACGCCAAGGCGCCGACGGAGGAACAGCCGGCGTAGGAGGCACAGGGGTCATAGGAGAGGGGACGGCGGGGGAGTGTCGGCGGGCTGGGTTACGTTCGACGGGTGAACGAGACCGAGACCACGCCCCCGGCCGACTCCGCCGACGCGCCCGCCGGCCGCGTCATCCTGCTGACCACCAGCCACCGGGTCGCGCCCGGCCTCCTGTCCTGGCCCGCCTGGCAGGCGCTGCACGCCGCGGACGAGGTGCTGTGCGCCGACGCCTCCCATCCGCAGCTGCCCTATCTGCGCGAGGCGGGCGTGCGCGTCGAGCAGGCCGCGCCCGGCGCGCAGGAGCTGGTCGACGCCTGCGCGGGCGGCCGCACGGTCCTGGTCGTCGCCACCGCCGAGGGCGACCGGGCGCTCACGGACGGCCTGGCCCGGCTCGCGGGCTCCGGCCGCGTCGCCATGCCGGACCTGGAGCTCCTCCCCGCCTCGTACGACCTGCCGGGCGCGCGCCTGCTCGACCTCGTCCAGGTCATGGACCAGATCCGGGACGAGTGCCCGTGGTCCTCGCAGCAGACGCACAAGGGCCTCGCGAAGTACGCGATCGAGGAGGCGTACGAGCTGGTCGAGGCGATCGAGGAGGGCGACAGGGAGGAGCTGCGCGAGGAGCTCGGCGACGTCCTCCTCCAGGTCGTCTTCCACGCGCGGATCGCCGAGGAGGACGCCGAGGCCCCGTTCTCCGTCGACGACGTCGCGGGCGGCATCGTCGAGAAGCTCATCCACCGCCACCCGCACGTCTTCGGCGACGACTCGGCGGACACGCCGGAGGACGTGAAGGCGCACTGGCTCCGCACGAAGGCGCAGGAGAAACAGCGCACGTCGGTCACCGAGGGCATCCCGCTCGGCCAGCCCGGCCTCGCGCTGGCCGCGAAGCTGGCGTCCCGGGCGCGGACGGCGGGCCTCGACGTGACGGTGCCCGCCGGGGAGGGCGTCGGTTACGAACTGCTCGCGCTGGCCCTGCGCGCCGAGGCCGCGGGCGTCGACCCGGAGGCGGCGCTCCGCGTGGCGGCGCGGGCCTACCGGGACGCGGTGCGGGCGGCCGAGGGGGCGGGTGCTTAGTACCGTTGTTCCCCAGGGCGGTACGACGGCGTGGGGGCTTGTGTGGCAACGGAGTTGGAGGAGCTGGCCGCCGAGGCGGCCGATGTCCTCGTGGGGGCGATGTGGGATCGCAGGGGCCGCTGGCTGTGGGTCAGGAAGGAGTTCGGGGAGTACTTCCGGCAGTCGCGGGCCAGGGCCGGTGAGAACGAGCTCGACATCGACAGGACGCAGGTGATCGCGCAGGTCGGTGACCCGGGCACACTGCGGCGATTCTGGTGCGGGGTGCTGTACGACTGCCTCAGGACCGGCGGCGGACTTCGGGCGGACCGCCTCCGCGTCATCGTGGCCGACGCCGCCCTCGTCACGGGCGGCGAGCCCGACACGGCCGAGGCCACCGAGGCAGCCGACTTCACCGGGGACTTCGCCATCGACTACACACCGCCCGCCTGGTACTCCGCCGCCCAGCTCGAGGGCGGGAAGGAGAAGGAGGCCGGGGCGCCGGCGTCCGGTCCCGGCGCGCGGAACTCCGTCACCGGCGGCACCCAAGCCACCGTCGTCCAGGCCGACTCCATCGGCTCGGTCACCGTCAACGCACCGCCCACGCCGCCCACACCGCCCGCGCCCCGGCACGCCGCAGCCGACGGCTGGCCGCGCCTCGACGGGCTCCGCCGCCTCGGCCTCGGCGTGCGCCCCACCCGCCGGTTCCCCGGTGCGACGGCCCTGCCGCCCTACGTCACCCGGGACTGCGACGACGAGCTGTCCGTCCTCCTCAAGCACGCCGCGCACTACGGCGGCCTCGTCATCGTCACGGGCGGCCCCCTGTCGGGGAAGACCTCGACGGCGTGGGCGGCGCTGCGGGCGAGTGTCCCCGACGACACCCGGGTCTTCGTCGCGGGCGGCGGAGCGGAGCTGCGCGGCCTCCCGGACCAGCTCAGGGGCCGGGAGGCGGCCGGCACCCACGTGGTGTGGCTGGACGACCTGGACGGCCACCTCACGGAGCCCGGCACCCCCGGCGTCCTCGCGGAGCTCACCCATGCCCGCGTCCTCGTCCTCGCGACGATGCGGGACGAGGCGTACGACAGACACCGCTTCGGGCACGACCCGGCCGCCCGCGTCCTGAGCGTCGCGCAGACCGTGGAGGTCCCCACCGAGTGGAGCGAGACGGAGCTGGCGCGGCTCGCGACGGTCGACGACCCGCGGTTCGCGGACGCCGTCCGCTGGCGCGGGGCCCTCGGCGTCACGGAGTTCCTCGCGCTCGGCCCGGACCTGTGGGAGGAGTGGCGCAGGGCGCGCCGCGTGGGCACGCGGCTGCTGGGCCACCTCCTGGTGCGCGCGGCGATCGACCTGGCGCGGTGCGGGCTGACGCGGGGCGTCACGCCGAAACTGCTGAGGCAGGTCCAGGAGGAGTACGACCTGGAAGGCCCCGGCGCGACGGATGCGAAGTCCGAGGAGACGTTCGAGGAGGCGCTCGCCTGGGCCACCGCGCCCCGGCACGGCGTGACGGGGCTGCTCGTACCGGGGGAGTGGCCCGGCACCTGGCGGGCGTACGGCTCGCTGATCGCGGACGCGGCCCGCTCCGACCTGGCGGCGCCGGTGCCGGACCGCGTGTGGCGGCGCGCGTACGAGGATCTGGAGCCGCACGAACCGGCCGAGCTGCGCGGCCTGGTGGCCGCCTTCCGGCTGGCCCTCACGCCGCGCGCCGCGGACGGGGACGCGGACGCCATGGCCTGGCTCGGCCTGCTGGCCGGGGACGAGGGGGACACGGCGGCCGCCGAGGACTGGTTCCGCAAGGCCGCCGACCGCGGGCACGCGCGGGCCGCCGGCCGCCTCGGCCACCTGCTGGCGACCCGGGTCGCGTACGAGGAGGCGCTCCCCTATCTCACGGCCGCCGCCGAGGCGGGCGAGCCCGGGACGGCCGCGCTGCTCGGCCAGGTCCACCAGCACCTGGCGGTCCACTACTTCCGCATCGCCGAAGCCGAGGGCGACCCCTCGGCCACCCGCCGCCTGAAGGGCCCCCTCCGCCCAACAGGCCCCCTCTCCACCCACCCCCCGGACCCCCACCTGGACTAGCACCTCCCGCCCCGCACACGAAATACGCCCGCCACCGCCCCGCCCAACGGGCCGGTCTCGCGGCCAGGCCTCGGTCCTGCACTTGGTCTTGCGCCTGGCGCCCAGGGCATGGAGCCCCGGGCATGGGGCCCTGGGCAGGGTTTGCCCCGCTGCCGCCCGCAGGGCCGGCCCCTCCGACCCCCGTTCCGGACCCGCGCGGGCCGGGCCGGGCCCAGGAGGAGTTCCGGCTCCTCCTGGGGATACGGTCACCGCATGCACGACCAGCCGCCCGCCACCTGCCCCGCAGGAGCCGGCCCCGTACCCGGGGCGTCCCCGCAGCCCGAGCTCTTCACCTGGGAGTTCGCCACCGACCCCTACCCCGCGTACGCCTGGCTGCGCGAGCACGAGCCCGTGAGCAGGCAGCGGCTGCCCAGTGGGGTCGAGGCATGGCTGGTCACGCGGTACGCGGATGCCCGGCAGGCCCTCGCCGACCAGCGGCTCAGCAAGAACCCGGCCCACCACGCCGAGCCCGCCCACGCCAAGGGCAAGACCGGCATTCCGGGCGAGCGCAAGGCCGAGCTGATGACGCATCTGCTCAACATCGACCCGCCGGACCACACCCGGCTGCGCCGCCTCGTCGCGAAGGCGTTCACGCCGCGCCGTGTCGCCGAGTTCGCACCGCGGGTGCAGGAGCTGACGGACCGGCTCATCGACGGGTTCGCGCAGGAGGGCACCGCCGACCTCATCCACGAGTTCGCCTTCCCCCTGCCCATCTACGCCATCTGCGACCTGCTCGGCGTCCCCCGCGAGGACCAGGACGACTTCCGCGACTGGGCGGGCATGATGATCCGACACGGCGGCGGCCCGCGCGGCGGCGTCGCGCGGTCGGTGAAGAAGATGCGCGGCTACCTCGCCGAGCTGATCCACCGCAAGCGCCTCGAACCGGGCGACGACCTCATCTCCGGCCTCATCAAGGCCTCCGACCACGGCGAGCACCTCACCGAGAACGAGGCCGCCGCGATGGCCTTCATCCTCCTCTTCGCCGGGTTCGAGACCACCGTCAACCTCATCGGCAACGGCGTGTACGCGCTGCTCACCCATCCCGAGCAGCGCGCACGGCTCCAGCGGGCGCTGGACGACGGCGACACCGGCCTCCTGGAGACCGGCATCGAGGAGCTGCTGCGGTACGACGGGCCCGTCGAGCTCGCCACCTGGCGGTTCGCGACGGAGGCGCTCAGCATCGGCGGCCAGGACATCGCGGCCGGCGACCCCGTCCTCGTCGTCCTCGCCGCCGCCGACCGCGACCCCGCCCGGTTCGCCGACCCGGACACCCTCGACCTCTCCCGCCGTGACAATCAGCACCTCGGCTACGGGCACGGAATCCACTACTGCCTCGGCGCCCCGCTCGCCCGGCTGGAGGGCCGCACCGCACTCGCGACGCTGCTGCGCCGCCTTCCCGACCTGCAATTGGCGGCCGATCCCGCGGATTTGCGGTGGCGTGGCGGGCTGATCATGCGAGGACTGCGCACGTTGCCCGTGGAGTTCACAACCGCACAGAAAACGGTGCCCGGCACACACCCCACTGACGAGCCATCAGGACTGTGATGTTCGCGTGATCTCCGCTGCATCGACTTGTGACAAGCGTTCGACTGCGGCTACGTTCACGACGACTTGAGCGCCCCGGGCGCCCAAGTCGTCGCTGAAGTCTCCCGAAAGGCACCCGCATGCTCTCCGGCAATGGCCGTCACCGACGCCCCCGCCAGGCCCCGGCCCTCATCGTCGCGGCAGGAGTCACCGGATCAGCCATCGCCATCCCACTGCTCGGCGCCACCAGCGCGAGCGCCGCCGAGACCACCACGTGGGAGAAGCTCGCCGAGTGCGAGAGCGGCGGCGCGTGGAGCGCCAACCCCGGCAACGGCTACTACGGAGGCCTCCAGCTCTCGCAGGAGACGTGGGAGGCGTACGGCGGCCTCGACTACGCGACCAGCGCCGACCAGGCGAGCCGCTCGCAGCAGATCGCCGTCGCCGAGAAGATCCTCGACGACAAGGGCACCGCGGCCTGGCCGAGCTGCGCCCCGATCGCCGGGCTCAGCCAGGACGGTGCCGCGGCGGACGTCGACCCGGGCGGCCCCGTCGCCCCCAAGCCCTCCGACGACCCGAAGGGTTCGACCGGCTCCAAGGACTCCGACAGCTCCAAGGACGCCGAGGACTCCAAGGGCTCAAAGGACTCCAAGGACTCCAAGGCTCCCGGGAAGACGGAGACGGACAAGCCGTCCGACGACCCGTCCACCGGCCGGGGGAAGTCCTCCGACGACGCGAGCGACACGCCTGCCTCCGGCGGCAGTTCACGAGAGAAGAATCACGGCGAGTCCGGCGAAAAGGGCGGCAAGGGCGGCAAGGGCGGCAAGGGCGACGCCGAAGAGGCCGACGGCAAGGGCGAGTCCGGCAAGTCGGGCCAGGAGGACACCACTTCGCCCACGTCCGAGAAGTCGACCGACCCGGCCGACGACGCCACGGACCCCAACGGCTCCTCCTCCGGCCGCCACCGCGGCGACCGCGCGGACGAGAGCGACAGCGCCGGGGACCGTCCAGGACGGCACGCCTCGCGCGGCGGCGACCGCTCCGCCAAGGTCGCCGACGGGACGTACACCGTGCGCTCCGGGGACAACCTCTCGGTCATCGCGGACGACTTCGGGGTCGACGGCGGATGGCACGAGCTCTACAGCGAGAACAAGAAGACCGTCGGAGGCGACCCGGACCTCATCCTCCCCGGTCAGAGCCTCGATGTGGGCGAAAAGTAACGGAAATTGACGATGCGTCGGCGGGCGACTTGATGTGTGTTGTCCGGTTTGGCGCGAGTGAGAGATGGGTCTCAGAAGCCCTGATCGTCTTTGAAATTCAGTGGGGAGCGTGTCTACGGTCGTGACCGCTCGCCACTGGTGAGCCCCGCCGGTCGGTACGCCGAATCCTGCCAACGGCCGGACGGGAACAGTCGTCGCTCAAGAGCGCCGTGGGCAGGAGCGGGGGACCCAAGGTAAGTGCCGGAAACGGCTAGGGGTGAAGTCGCACTCGCGAGAGAGCGACCGGGCAACCACATCGGCCCGAACCCGACAGCTCACCTCGCAGGCGTCGGTGTAGGGGATCAACTCATGCTGCTTTCCGGCAAGGGCAAGCACCGTCGTCCGTCCAAGGCCACTCGCGTCGCCACGCTCGTCGGCGTGACCGGCGCCGCCGTCGCCGCCCCGCTGATGGCGGCCGGCTCGGCCTCCGCCGCCACCACCTCCGAGTGGGACGCCGTCGCCCAGTGCGAGTCCGGCGGCAACTGGTCCATCAACACCGGCAACGGTTACTACGGCGGTGTGCAGTTCTCCGCCTCCACCTGGGCCGCGTACGGCGGTACGAAGTACGCGCCGACCGCCGACAAGGCCTCCAAGGCCCAGCAGATCGAGATCGCCGAGAAGGTCCTCGCGGGCCAGGGCAAGGGCGCCTGGCCGAGCTGCGGCGTCGGCCTCTCGGGCGCGTCGCCCAGCAGCGGCGGCTCGCAGCAGCAGGCCCCGCAGCAGCAGAGCAAGCCGCAGCCGCAGCAGACGCAGCAGCAGGCCGCTCCGCAGCAGCAGGCCGCGCCGAAGCAGGCCGCTCCCAAGCCGCAGCCGGCGCCGCAGACCGAGTCCAAGAAGACCGTCGAGACCCCGACCGGCAAGACGGTCAAGAAGGGCGACGGCGAGTACAAGGTCAAGACGGGCGACACCCTGTCGAAGATCGCCGAGGCGAAGAACGTCAAGGGCGGCTGGCAGAAGGTCTACAAGCTCAACGGCGACATCATCGACAACGCCGACATGATCTACCCGGGCCAGCAGCTCCACCTGAGCTGACCCGGCCGGTCACGGCCGTGCCTCGGCGGACGCACGGCCGTACCCCCCGTCCCCACGGGCTCCCCGCCCCGGTGCGCGTATCCCCCGTACGCACCGGGGCGGGGCCATGTCCGCACCCGTCCGCTGCGCCGCTTCCGCCCCTCCATGTTCGCTACTAGCGAGTAGAGAACATGGTCTTACGCCCTGTTTCCGGGCCATATGGCCTTTGTGCCGTCCCAGGGGACGGGCGGTCGGCTGGCCGAAGGCCCGGAGCCGGTTAGGCTCAGGAGACGCAGGGCCGAAGCGGCTCGCGTAACCGCGTCACATCCCAGAAGGAGATGCTCGTGCCGTCCATCGACGTCGTCGTAGCCCGGGAAATCCTGGACTCCCGAGGCAACCCCACGGTCGAGGTCGAGGTCGGCCTCGACGACGGCAGCACCGGTCGTGCCGCCGTTCCGTCCGGTGCCTCCACCGGTGCCTTCGAGGCCATCGAACTCCGTGACGGAGACCCCAACCGTTACATGGGCAAGGGTGTCGAGAAGGCCGTCCTCGCCGTCATCGAGCAGATCGGCCCGGAGCTCGTCGGCTACGA
The DNA here is from genome assembly GCF_055572995.1 of Streptomyces sp. NPDC030245. Classification (NCBI taxonomy): domain Bacteria; kingdom Bacillati; phylum Actinomycetota; class Actinomycetes; order Kitasatosporales; family Streptomycetaceae; genus Streptomyces; species Streptomyces sp. NPDC030245. Next base: position 524,659 of record NZ_JBVICF010000004.1, read on the forward strand.
CGCCACCGAGCAGCGCCTGATCGACCAGGCCATGTTCGACCTGGACGCCACCGACAACAAGGGCTCGCTCGGCGCCAACGCCATCCTCGGCGTCTCCCTCGCCGTCGCGCACGCCGCCTCCGAGGCCAGCGACCTGCCGCTGTTCCGCTACCTCGGCGGTCCCAACGCGCACCTGCTGCCCGTCCCGATGATGAACATCCTGAACGGCGGGTCGCACGCCGACTCGAACGTCGACATCCAGGAATTCATGATCGCCCCGATCGGCGCGGAGTCCTTCTCCGAGGCGCTGCGCTGGGGCACCGAGGTCTACCACACCCTCAAGAAGGTCCTGAAGGACAAGGGTCTGTCGACCGGCCTCGGCGACGAGGGCGGCTTCGCCCCGAACCTGGACTCCAACCGCGCCGCGCTCGACCTCATCCTGGAGGCCATCAAGCAGGCCGGTTACGTCCCCGGTGAGCAGATCGCCCTCGCCCTCGACGTCGCCGCGTCCGAGTTCTACAAGGACGGCACGTACTCCTTCGAGGGCAAGGACCGCTCGGCCGCCGAGATGACCGAGTACTACGAGGAGCTCGTCGCCTCGTACCCGCTCGTCTCCATCGAGGACCCGCTGTTCGAGGACGACTGGGCCGGCTGGAAGGTCATCACCGAGAAGCTCGGCGACAAGGTGCAGCTCGTCGGCGACGACCTGTTCGTCACCAACCCGGAGCGCCTGGCCCGCGGCATCGAGGAGAACTCGGCCAACGCCCTGCTCGTCAAGGTCAACCAGATCGGTTCGCTGACCGAGACCCTGGACGCCGTCGAGATGGCCCAGCGCAGCGGCTTCAAGTGCATGATGTCGCACCGCTCCGGCGAGACCGAGGACGTCACCATCGCCGACCTCGCCGTCGCCACCAACTGCGGCCAGATCAAGACCGGCGCCCCGGCCCGCTCCGAGCGCGTCGCCAAGTACAACCAGCTCCTGCGCATCGAGGAGATCCTCGACGACGCGGCGGTCTACGCAGGCCGCAGCGCGTTCCCGCGGTTCCGCTCTGCGGACCAGTAAGCACAGCGAGGGCTGACCTTTCGCAGCCACGTAGTTACGTACGTCCCCGCACCCGGTCCCGTACCGTGTGCGGGGACGTACGTACGTGCAGGCGCTGCGCCGGGGAGGCGGGACCATGGGCAAGGCCGGGACCAAGGACCGGTTCTCCACGGCTACCCGGCTGCGGCTGCTCGGCGAGCAGACCGCCGAGCGGGTCTACCGCTCCCAGACCAAGCGCCAGGCGCGCCGCTCCCGGCTCACCGGCCGGGCCGCCCTCCTCGCGCTCGTGCTCTGCTCGCTGGTCGTCGCGCTCGCGTACCCGATGCGGCAGTACGTCTCGCAGCGCGCCGAGATCGACGACCTGCGCAGACAGCAGGCCGAGCACCGCGAGGACGTCGAGAAGCTCCGCGACGAGAAGGCCCGCTGGCAGGACGACGCGTACGCGGAGCAGCGCATCCGCGACCGCCTGCACTACGTGATGCCGGGTGAGACCGGCTTCACGGTGATCGACCCGGCGGCGGCGCGCAGCCGCCGCACCGACCAGGGGGCGGCCGCGCGCCCCTGGTACTCGAACGTCTGGGACGGCGTCGACAAGGCCGACCGCCCCGGCGACTGACTTCCGATCCGTCCCCGACCCGTACCGACATGAAAGACAGGCATGGAAACGCCCCCGCCGAGCACCCCGCGCACCGAGCCCACCGACGCCGACGTCGAGGCCTTCAAGCAGCAGCTCGGCCGCCCGCCGCGCGGCCTGCGGGCCATCGCGCACCGCTGCCCCTGCGGACAGCCGGACGTCGTCGAGACGGCGCCGCGCCTCCCGGACGGGACGCCCTTCCCGACGACGTACTACCTGACGTGCCCGCGGGCCGCCTCCGCGATCGGCACGCTGGAGGCCAACGGCGTCATGAAGGAGATGTCGGAGCGGCTCACGACGGACGAGGAGCTGGCGAAGCAGTACCGCGCCGCGCACGAGGACTACATCGCGCGCCGTGACGCCATCGAGGTCCTGGAGGGCTTCCCGAGCGCGGGCGGCATGCCGGACCGCGTGAAGTGCCTGCACGTCCTGGTCGGGCACTCCCTGGCCGCGGGGCCCGGCGTGAACCCGCTGGGCGACGAGGCCATCGCGATGCTCCCGGAGTGGTGGGCGAAGGGCCCCTGCGTCACGCCGTGCGCCGACGCCGCCGAGGGCGCCGAGTGACCCGGGTCGCCGCCATCGACTGCGGCACGAACTCGATCCGCCTCCTGGTGGCGGACGCCGACCCGGCCACGGGCGAACTGGTCGACCTGGACCGGCGGATGACGATCGTCCGGCTCGGCCAGGGCGTGGACAGGACGGGCCGCCTCGCGCAGGAGGCCCTGGACCGCACCTTCGCGGCCTGCCGCGAGTACGCGGCCGTCATCAAGGAGCACGGCGCCGAGCGGATCCGCTTCGTCGCCACCTCCGCCTCCCGCGACGCCGAGAACCGCGACGCATTCGTCCGGGGCGTCCTGGACATCCTGGGCGTCGAGCCGGAGGTCATCTCCGGCGACCAGGAGGCCGAGTACTCCTTCACCGGCGCCACCAGGGAACTGACGGGCCGTGCCGACCTGGCCGAGCCGTACCTGGTCGTGGACATCGGCGGCGGCTCCACGGAGTTCGTGGTCGGCACGGACCACGTGCGGGCCGCCCGCTCCGTCGACGTCGGCTGCGTCCGCATGACCGAGCGGCATCTCGTACGGGACGGAGTCGTCACCGACCCGCCGGCGCCCGAGCAACTGGCCGCGATCCGCGCCGACATCGAGGCCGCCCTCGACCTGGCCGAGCGCACGGTGCCGCTCAAGGAGGCCGGCACGCTGGTCGGCCTGGCGGGTTCGGTGACCACGGTCGCCGCGATCGCGCTCGGTCTCGACACGTACGACTCGGCGGCGATCCACCACTCCCGGATCTCGTACGAGCAGGTCAGCGCCATCGTGGACCGTCTCACGCACGCCACGCACGACGAGCGCGCCGCGATCCCGGTGATGCATCCGGGCCGCGTCGACGTCATCGCGGCGGGCGCGCTGGTCCTGCTGGCGATCATGGACAGGACCGGCGCGCGCGAGGTCGTGGTGAGCGAGCACGACATCCTCGACGGCATCGCCTACGCAGTGGCGGAGGACATCGAAGCAGGCCGGAAGAGCGCCTGACCGGGTCACCTCCTCGCCCGGTGCCGGCATGCGGAACGCCCCGCCGCAGGGGAGCGGCGGGGCGTTCGGAGGCGTGAGTTCCGGCCTACTGGGTCTCGTTCGCGCAGACACCAATGCCGAGAACGCCAATGCCGCAGAGGAGATTGAGCCCGAACTGGCTGTCGGAGCCGTCGGGGTCGTTCGCGGCTGCGGTGCCGGAGCTACCAAGTACAGCGGCAGCAGCCATGGCTATGGCCACCAGAGCAGTGCGGATACGCATGAGCCCTCCAAATGTTGCTGGTGCGGTCACCAAACACGCTGGCCCACGGACCGCCGCCGCGCGACATGTTGTGGTGCAACCGGGTGACCAGAAAGTTCGTGAAGTTCTTCACAAGGAAAAAGCCCCTGCTGGGCGCGGTTCGACGGTCTCGGGCCGCCAAAAGGGGGCTTTTCGAAGGGCCGGGCTCGTGGCCGGGATGTTTCGTGCGGGTGACCGGAGTGCGGCGAGGGGTTCCGAATCGGGCCGGAAGGGGCCTCGGAGTGCAGCTCACAAGGGGTGCACAACGACTCGTGTGGCATCGTGGTTCCCCACAGACACCATGACCTCGGTCACGTGGGCGGCGAAGTGTAGCAGAGGCCCTTGGCATGCTTGTGAAGGGGCGCACGAGCGACCCCCGCCGGGCGGGTGGATACTCGATGGCATGAGCACCACGGAGCGTCCCAGGATCCTCGTAGTAGGCGGTGGGTACGTAGGCCTGTACGCAGCTCGGCGCATTCTCAAGAAGATGCGCTTCGGAGAGGCGACCGTCACGGTCGTCGACCCCCGTTCGTACATGACCTACCAGCCCTTCCTCCCCGAAGCCGCCGCAGGCAGCATCTCGCCGCGGCACGTCGTCGTACCGCTGCGGCGCGTACTGCCGAGGGCGGAAGTCCTCACCGGCCGGGTCACCACCATCGACCAGGACCGCAAGGTCGCCACGGTCGCGCCGCTCGTCGGCGAGGCCTACGAGCTGCCTTTCGACTACCTGGTCATCGCGATGGGCGCGGTCTCCCGCACCTTCCCGATCCCCGGCCTCGCCGAGCAGGGCATCGGCATGAAGGGCATCGAGGAGGCCATCGGCCTGCGCAACCACGTCCTGGAGCAGCTGGACAAGGCTGACTCCACGACCGACGAGGAGGTCCGCCGCAAGGCGCTGACCTTCGTCTTCGTCGGCGGTGGCTTCGCGGGCGCGGAGACCATCGGCGAGGTCGAGGACATGGCCCGCGACGCGGCCAAGTACTACAAGAACGTGAAGCGCGAGGACATGCGCTTCGTGCTCGTCGACGTCGCGGACAAGATCCTCCCCGAGGTCGGCCCGAAGCTCGGCCAGTACGGCAAGGAGCACCTGGAAGGCCGCGGTGTCGAGGTCTACCTGAAGACCGGCATGGACTCCTGCGTGGACGGCCACGTGGTCCTCAACAACGGCCTCGAGGTCGACTCGAACACGATCGTGTGGACCGCGGGCGTCAAGCCGAACCCGGCGCTGTCCCGCTTCGGTCTGCCGCTCGGCCCGCGCGGCCACGTGGACACCCAGACGACGCTCCAGGTGCAGGGCACGGACTACATCTGGGCCGCGGGCGACAACGCCCAGGTGCCGGACGTCGTCGGCCGCAAGGCCGGCAACGAGAACGCCTGGTGCCCGCCGAACGCCCAGCACGCGCTGCGTCAGGCCAAGGTCCTCGGCGACAACGTGATCTCCGGCATGCGGGGCTTCCCGCAGAAGGAGTACAGCCACGCCAACAAGGGTGCGGTCGCCGGTCTCGGCCTGCACAAGGGCGTCGCGATGATCGTCATGGGCAAGATGAAGATCAAGCTCAAGGGCCGTCTCGCCTGGTACATGCACCGCGCGTACCACGGCATGGCGATGCCGACGTTCAACCGCAAGATCCGCGTCTTCGCGGACTGGACGCTCGGCATGTTCCTCAAGCGCGAGGTCGTCTCCCTGGGTGCTCTGGAGGCCCCGCGCGAGGAGTTCTACGAGGCGGCCAAGCCCGCCCCGAAGCCCGCGGTGGCCGCCGAGCCGGCCCCCGCGGCGAAGACCGAGGAGCGGGCGAAGGCCTCCTGACCTCGCGTCACCGATACACCCCGTAGGGGCCGCCTGCCATCCGTGGTGCGGGCGGCCCCTTCGGCATGTCGGCGGCGGCATGTCGGCGAAAAAATAGATGCCGGGGGCATCTATTTTGCCGTACCGTGACGGAGCGACGGGACTGCGCCCGGCCCCCGCGGCGTTGCCATGGTGTTGGACCGTTCCGGGATTTTCCCTCATTGTCACAACAAGGGATGCCCCATCCACGGAGGTGTGCGCCATGCAGGACGCCGCACAGCGGCTGAAGACCCTCGCCGAGCAGCTCACGGGAGCCCCGCTGCCGGTACGAATCCGCGCCTGGGACGGGTCGGAGTCGGGCCCCCCGGACGCCCCCGCACTCGTCGTACGCAACCGCCGCGCCCTGCGCCACCTCCTGTGGAAGCCGGGCGAGCTGGGCCTCGCCCGCGCCTGGGTCGCCGGTGACCTGGACGTCGAGGGCGATCTCTACCGGGCCCTGGACACGATGGCGGAGTTCATCTGGGAGCGCGACGACGGCGCCAGGAGCCTGCGGCAGTCCCTGCGCGACCCGGCGTTCCGCGCCGCGGCCCGCTCCCTGCTCGCCCTCTCCGCCCCCTTCCTGCCGCCCGCGCCGCCGCCCGAGGAGATGCGCAGACACGGCCGTCTCCACCTGCACACCAAGGGCAGCGACCGCCGCGCCATCAGCCACCACTACGACGTCGGCAACGACTTCTACGAGCTGGTCCTCGGCCCGTCGATGGTCTACTCGTGCGCCTACTGGGAGTCGCCCGACGGCACCCTGGAGGACGCCCAGCGCGACAAGCTCGAACTCGTCTCCCGCAAGCTCGGCCTGCGGCCCGGCATACGGCTGCTCGACGTCGGGTGCGGCTGGGGCTCCATGGCGATCCACGCGGCACGCGAGCACGGCGTGAGCGTCGTGGGCATCACCCTCTCCCAGGAGCAGGCCGCCTACGCGAGGAAGCGGGTGGCCGAGGAGGGCCTGACGGACCGGATCGAGATCCGCGTCCAGGACTACCGCGACGTGCGCGACGGACCGTACGACGCCATCAGCTCCATCGGCATGGCCGAACACGTCGGCAGCGAACGCTACCTGGAGTACGCCCACGACCTGTACGCCCTCCTCAGGCCCGGCGGGCGGCTGCTCAACCACCAGATCGCGCGCCGCCCGCAGGCCGACGAAACGGCGTACTCCGTGGACGAGTTCATCGACGCGTACGTCTTCCCCGACGGCGAGCTGGCGCCCGTGGGCACCACCGTCGCGCTCCTGGAGAAGGCCGGCTTCGAGGTGCGCGACCTGGAGTCCATCCGCGAGCACTACGCCCTCACCCTGCGCCGCTGGGTCGCGAACCTGGAGGCGCGCTGGGCGGAGGGACAGCAGCTCACCTCACCCGGCCGCGCCCGCATCTGGCGCCTCTACATGGCCGCCTCCGCACTGGCCTTCGAACACAACCGCATCGGCGTCAACCAAGTCCTCGCGGTGAAGACCCCCGAGAGCGGCACCTCGGGGCTGCCGCTGAGGTCCAGGGACTGGAGGTGACATCCAGCCCGTCCGGCGTTTGAGGACGAGCCGCGCAGCGGCGACACGCGGCACGCCGAAGGGCCCCGGCGAGATTCCTCGCCGGGGCCCTTTGCCCGTACCCCCCGCGGGAGCTACTCGCTCTTGATGGCCATCAAAGGATTCAGCTTCGCCGCGCTGCGGGCCGGCCACATCGCCGCGAGGACACCGACCAGGGCCGCGATCCCGAGGAAGATCACGATCCGGCCGAGCGGGATCTCCATGGAGTACGTGGAGACGCTGTTCGAGATCGTGCCGCCCGCGACCCAGCCCATGAAGAGGCCGAGCCCGATGCCGAGCACCGCGCCGAACAGGGAGATGATGACCGCCTCCAGGCGCACCATCTGCTTGACCTTCGCGCGGTCGAGGCCGATCGCCCGCAACATGCCGATCTCGTGCTTCCGCTCGAACACCGACATGGCCAGGGTGTTGATGACGCCGAGCACCGCGATGAGGACGGCCATGGCCAGCAGGCCGTAGAGCATGTTCAGCATCATGTTGATGGCGCCCGCCACCTGGTTGCTGATCGCGTCCTTGTCCTGGACGGTGATGGCCGGGTTGTCGCCCAGGGCGTCGATGATGGCGTCCTCGGCCTTGTCGGAGGTGCCGCCCGCCATCTTCACCAGGACCTGCTTGTCGACGACCTTGGTCAGGTGCGGGTCGACGACGGAGGTCGGCGCGAAGAGGCCGTTGAGCATCTCGTTGCCCTCGTAGACACCGGCGACCTTCAGCTCGACCTTCTTGCCGTCGTCGTCGAACTTCATCGGGAAGGTGTCGCCCGCCTTGAGGCCCTTGTCCTTGGCGGTGTCCGCGTCGACGAGCGCGCCGCCGGACTTCAGGCCGGCCACCGAGCCGCTGGTGAAGTCCAGGCCGACCAGCTCGCCGAAGGTCTTCGGGTCGACGCCGGAGATGGAGACGAAGCCGCCGTCGACCTCGCCGTAGGTGCTGCGCAGCGGAGTGGTCGCCTCGACCTGCGGGAGCTTGTCCAGCTTCTCGCGGACCTCGGGGGTCAGCGGCTGGAAGTTCGCCATGGAGACGCTGTAGTCGGCCTTCATGGCGCCGGCGGCCATCTTGTTGATGGCGGTGCTCATCGAGGTGGCGACCACGGTCATCGCGGTGATGAGGGTCAGACCGATCATCAGGGCCGCGGCCGTGGAGGCCGTGCGGCGCGGGTTGCGCACCGAGTTGAGGCGCGACAGCTTGCCGGTGACGCCGAACGGCTTCAGGAGCGGCGCCGAGGCGGCGATGAACGGACGGGACAGCAGCGGCGTGAGGACGATGACGCCGACGAGCATGACGCCCGCGCCGCCCGACTTCACGTAGTTGTCCTTCATGAAGAGCATCACCGCGCCGAGCGCGACGATGAGCGAACCGATGGTGTTGCGGACCACCAGGCCCCGCACGGTCGGCGTCGCGTGGACGCTGTTCATCGCGGCGACCGGCGGGATCCGCGCGGCACGGCGGCCCGGCAGCCAGGCGGCCAGCATGGTCACGACGACGCCGATGAGCAGCGCCACGACGATCGTGGTCGGGGCGATGACGAGCGGTCCGTCGGGCAGCGAGGCGCCGGCGGAGTTCATCAGGGACTCCAGGCCCACGGCCACACCGATGCCGAGCGCGAAACCGCTCACGGCGGCGACCATGCCGACGAGGAAGGCCTCGATCAGCACGGAGCGCGTCACCTGGCGGCGCGAGGCGCCGACGGCCCGCATGAGCGCGAGCTCCTTGGTGCGCTGGGCGACCAGCATGGTGAAGGTGTTGGCGATGATGAAGATGCCGACGAAGAGCGCGATGCCGGCGAAGATCAGCAGGACCTGGCTCATCGAGCTGGTCTGCTCCTCGATCATCCTGTCCTGCTGGTCCTTGAGCTCGCCGCCCGTCATCGTCGAGGAGTCCTTGGGCAGGATCTTCTCGACCGACTTCTCCAAAGCCGCCTCGGAGGTGCCCGCGGCCGCCTTCACGTCGATCTCGTCGTACTGGTTCTTGTTGAGCGCCTTGAACGCGGTCTCGTTGTCGAAGACGACCAGGCTGCCGCCCGCGACGACGCTGCCCTCGTCGGTGTCGAAGATGCCGCTGACCTTCGCGGTGCGCACCGGTCCGTCGGTGGAGTAGCGGACGGAGTCGCCCACCTTGTAGCCGGTGCGGCCGGCGGTGCGGGAGTCGAGGGCGATGTCACCGGCGGACTTCGGGGCGGCGCCCTCGGTGAAGTCGTAGCGCGGGTCCTTGCCGTCCTTGCCCGGGAAGTAGTTGGCGCCGGTGGTGCCCCACTCGCCGCCCACCAGCTTGCCGTCCTTGTCGGCGAGCGCGGTGAAGCCCGAGACGGCGCCGAGCACGGAACCGGCGCCGGGCAGCCCGTCGGCCTTCTTCAGGAGGGAGTCGGTGAGCTCGGGCTTCTGCTTGGGACCGTGCCCGTCGTCGCCGGAGTAGCCGCTGTCGGACGTGATGGCGACGGAGACGTGGTCGAAGCTCTTCGCCGACTTGTTCTTGTAGGCGTTGCCGAAGGTGTCGGTGAAGACGAGGGTGCCGGAGACGAAGGCGACGCCGAGCATGACGGCGAGCACGGTCATCAACAGCCTGGCTTTGTGCGTGAGCACGTTGCGCAGGGCGGTACGGAACATGGGTGTGAGTCCAGGGTGAAGTGAAGGGGGGAGTGCCCCGCAGGGGCCTCCCAGGGGCGCGGGGAACTGCGCGACAAGCCACGAGCGGCCCGCAGTCCCGACGAATGCCGGACCTCGACGGCGGCAGGGGAGCCGCCCGAGGCCGAGCGGCCACTAGCTCGTGCGGCCCTTCGCGTCGAAGTGCTTCATACGGTCGAGCACCCCGTCCGCGGTCGGCCGGTGCATCTCGTCGACGACGCGCCCGTCCGCGAGGAAGATCACGCGGTCCGCGTACGACGCGGCGACCGGGTCGTGGGTGACCATCACGACGGTCTGCCCGAGGTCGCGCACGGAGTTGCGGAGGAAGCCGAGGACCTCCGCGCCGGAGCGCGAGTCGAGGTTTCCGGTCGGCTCGTCACCGAAGATGATCTCCGGCTGGGAGGCGAGCGCGCGGGCCACGGCCACGCGCTGCTGCTGGCCGCCGGAGAGCTCGGTGGGCCGGTGCTTGAGCCGCCCGGAGAGGCCGACCATCTCGATGACCTGCTCGACCCACTCGCGGTTCGGCTTACGGCCCGCGATGTCCATCGGCAGCGTGATGTTCTCCAGGGCCGTCAGGGTCGGCAGCAGGTTGAACGCCTGGAAGATGAAGCCGATCTTGTCCCGGCGGAGCTTCGTGAGCTGCTTGTCCTTGAGCGTGGACAGCTCGGTGTCGCCGATGCGCACGGAGCCGGAGCTGAAGCTGTCCAGACCGGCGACGCAGTGCATCAGGGTCGACTTGCCGGAGCCCGAGGGGCCCATGATCGCGGTGAACTCGCCCTGCCCGAAGTCGACGGAGACCCGGTCCAGGGCGACCACCTGGGTCTCACCCTGTCCGTACACCTTGGAGAGTTCCGTGGCGCGCGCGGCCACGGCGGTGGCGCGGGTGGCGAAGGGGGTGGTGGTCACGGGGTGGTGCTCCTGTCGGGACGACGAGTGGGGACGTACTCCATCGTCCTTGCCGATCAGCGCCCTGTAGTCAGCCCCTGTTCCGGTTCCCGGGGCCATCTCGAGTCGGACTTGAGGGCGTCCTGTCATACCTGGGTATGACGTGCGTCCCCGATGCGGAAAGGAGGAGAAAGCGGGACCGGGAACGTCGGGAGGGCTAAATTCCGTCATTCCGCGCAGAGGCCCACGAGCCCGGCCGGGCCCGGGTACAGGCCTCCGGCATGTACCAACGGACCGTGACAACGGCTGATGCACCCTCAGACGTCAATAAAATAAGACAACATCGGGCTGTCCTTCCGCTGTTCGGGGGATGCCTCCCGATAGGGTCGAAGCCTCGACGCGGAGCCCATGGCCTGCCCGGATGGTGGAATGCAGACACGGCGAGCTTAAACCTCGCTGCCCCTCGGGGGCGTGCCGGTTCGAGTCCGGCTCCGGGCACATCCGCTGATTGGTGAAGGTGCCGGCGGCACCGCTCCCCCCGGCCCGCGGGGTCACCCGGGCGGCGGAACGGTACCGATCCGGGAACAGTACGCCCCGGGTCGAGCGTTCTCCCTCACAGAGAGGGAAAGATCCTCCCCAAGCACTAGGTCCATCCCTTTGCCTACGCATTACTCTTGAGGCAAAGCCACACACGGTGGCCATGGAGGAGTGAAATGAGGAGCAGTAACCCGGTCTTCTCGCGACGGGGGTTCAGCCGCGACAACGGCTTCGCCGGCTTCGGCGCGCAGCCGCAGGCCGGGGGACCCGCAGCCGCGACCCAGACCCAGCAGGGCAACCCGTACGCGCAGGGCAATCCGTACGCGGGCGGCCAGCAGGCCCCCGCCACCAACCCCTACGCCACCAATCCGTACGCCCAGCAGGACCCGCAGCACGGCGCCCCCCAGGCGCCCGTGACCACCGCGGGACGCATGACGATGGACGACGTCGTCATGCGCACCGCGACCACGCTCGGCACGCTCGTGGTCACGGCCGCGCTCGCCTGGGCGCTGCTGCCGGTGGACGACGCGAACATCAGCAAGTCGTACGGCATCGCGATCGGCGCCGGCCTCGTCGCGATGGTGCTCGGCCTCGTCCAGGCCTTCAAGCGCAAGGCCTCGCCCGCGCTGATCCTGGCGTACGCCGCGCTGGAAGGCGTCTTCCTCGGCGTCATCTCCAGCGTCGTCGACAACCGCATCGCGAGCGGCGCGGCCATGCAGGCCGTGCTCGGCACGATGGCCGTCTTCATCGGCGTCCTCGTGGCCTACAAGGCGGGCTGGATCCGCGTCAACCGCCGTTTCTACGGCTTCGTGATGGCCGCGGCCCTCGGCTTCCTGCTGCTGACCTCCGTGAACCTGCTGTTCATGGTCTTCGGCGGCGGTGACGGTCTCGGCTTCCGCAGCGGTGGCCTCGGCATCGCGTTCGGCATCGTCGGCATCCTGCTCGGCGCCTGCTTCCTGGCCCTGGACTTCAAGCAGGTCGAGGACGGCATCGCGTACGGCGCCCCGAAGGAAGAGGCCTGGCTCGCCGCGTTCGGTCTGACGATGACGCTCGTCTGGATCTACATGGAGTTCCTGCGCCTGATCGCCATCTTCTCGGGCAACGACTGAGACGGCTGACAGCGCCTGACAGCTGAACCGAAGGGCCCGCGGACCGGAGACGGTCCGCGGGCCCTTCGCCGTGTGGGTGGGGGTCAGAGGAACTTGCGGGCGGCCCGCCTGAGGTCGTACTCGTGGATGATCGCCTTCGCGTGGCCGTACGCGAGATTGTGTTCGGCGCGGAGCCAGCTGACCTTCTCCTCGAAGCGGAAGAGAGAGGGTCCTTCGTCCACGGCGCGGAGCCAGTCGGAGACTTCACGACCGGTGCAATGGGGGATTCGGGCGAGCAGGTTGCGGTGGGTCTCCTCGGAGAAGACTTGTGACATCGGCGCCTCCGGACGCGTCGCGATGTGTTCCGTCCTTCACGACACCGTGCCTGAGTGCAGGGGCGTTGGCAACAGTCCCGTAAAGGCACATAGGGTCGCGGGGTGCTCGATACGACGCCTTTGACGGCCGCAGTGGACCATTTCGCCGACCGCCTGCGGGCCGCGCCACAGAGCCGGCTGCAACGCGGCGCGGCGACCGAAGCGCTCGCTCTGGCCAGGGAGTTGGCGGTGCTCGCACAGCGCATCGAGGAGCCGGGGACCCCACCGCGGGAGATGCCGGACGCCGGGATGTTCGCCGCCGCCGACCAGATTACCGTCGCCGGCCGGGACCTGGCCCTCGTCCTGACGGACGCCGAGGAGCTGGAGCGGGTGCTGCGCCTCGTGGAGGAGGCGCAGAAGCGGGCGGGAGTCTAAGGGCCCTCTTGCGGCCCTCCGGGGCCCGCCCTGTGCCCCCCGTCGCCTCAGACGGACGCGATGACGCGGTCGGCCAGGATGTAGATGTTCTCGGTGCCGCACTCGAAGGTCAGGGCGTACGCGCCCGAGATGCCGGAGCCGCCCAGCAGGAACGGCGTCCTGCCCTCGCGCAGGGCCGCGGCGAGGAGCTCGGCCGTCTCGCGGTGGCCGGGCGTCATGCACAGCGTCGTACCGTCCGCGAAGACGTACACGTCCAGGGTGCCCAGCGGTCCCGGCCGGACGTCGGCGAGTGCGGTGCGGGCGGCGGCGAGCTCCTCGAGGCACTCCACCGTGCGCTCGTGGTCGCCGCGGGCGCCGTCGGGGGCCGGGGTCTGCACCGGCACGAAGTCCGGGTGCGAGGGGTGGCGGCGGCGGGCGGCGGCCAGCTCGGGGGAGTCCCCGCCGTGCACCCCGTCCAGGGGAGTGCCGCCGGCGAACTCGTCGGTCCCCGCCGGGTCGGCGAAGGGCTCGGCCACCGGCTCCAGGCTGTCGGACTCCAGGCCCGCGAAGTCGGCCTGGCGCGGCAGGAACAGCTCGTCGGCGATGCTGTCGGGGATGCCGGGCAGGCCACTGAGCAGCGAGGGCCCCTCGGAGCCGTCACGGGCCTCCTGGGCCGCCCAGAAGGCGCGGGCCTCGGCGAGCTCCCGCTCCCGCTCCTCGGCGAGCGCCTCGGTCACGGCCGCGCGTATCTCGTCGGTGTCCACCGTGGCGCGGGCGGCCGGCACCGTCGGCTGCGCGCCGCTCGTGGCACGCCTGTCGGCCTGCTCGGCGTGCAGGGCTGTGATCTCGGCGAGCTGCTTGCGCAGGCCGTGCACGGCGTGCAGGGCGGCGACGCCCACGGCCGTGGCAGCGGCCGTGGAGAGCAGCAGGGCAAGGGGCAAGGCGCTCACTGACGTACTCCCGGTTCCAAGTCGACCCCCGACTTCCTACATCAGCTTGAAGCCTGCACGATCCGCCTGTCAGTGCATTACGTCACGAAATGGACAGGTCTTTCGGCCCGGTGTATCACCGCACACCCGTGCTGAGCTGGGCAGATATATCTCCCCCAGGAGATAGGTCACATCCTGGGGGAGATTGGGTCACGAAGTGATCCAGGGGCCTGTGGGACCTGGGGACCCGGGGGGCCCGCGGTGGCAGACCCTGGCTGCCTAGCTGAGGCGCTCGATGACCATCGCCATGCCCTGGCCGCCGCCGACGCACATCGTCTCCAGGCCGAACTGCTTGTCGTGGAACTGGAGGGAGTTGATGAGCGTGCCCGTGATGCGGGCGCCCGTCATGCCGAAGGGGTGGCCGACGGCGATGGCGCCGCCGTTGACGTTGAGCTTGTCGATGTCGATGCCCAGGTCGCGGTAGCTCGGGATCACCTGCGCGGCGAAGGCCTCGTTGATCTCGACGAGGTCGATGTCGTCGATGGTGAGCCCGGCCCGCCGCAGGGCCTGCTTGGACGCCTCGACCGGGCCGAGGCCCATGATCTCGGGGGAGAGGCCGGTGACGCCGGTGGAGACGATGCGGGCGAGCGGGGTCAGGCCCAGCTCGCGGGCCTTGGTGTCGCTCATGATCACGAGGGCGGCGGCGCCGTCGTTCAGCGGGCAGCAGTTGCCCGCCGTGACCATGCCGTCGGGGCGGAAGACGGGCTTGAGGCCCTGCACGCCCTCCATGGTGACGCCCGCGCGCGGCCCGTCGTCCTTGCTGACGACCGTCCCGTCCGGGGTGGTGACAGGGGTGATCTCCCGCTCCCAGAAACCATTCTTGATGGCTTCCTCGGCGAGGTTCTGCGAGCGGACGCCGAACTCGTCCATGTCCAGACGGGTGACGCCCTTGAGGCGGGCGAGGTTCTCGGCGGTCTGCCCCATCGCGATGTACGCGTCCGGGATGAGCCCGTCCTCACGCGGGTCGTGCCACGTGGAGCCCTCGCTCTCGGCGACGGCGGCGGTGCGGGCCTCGGCGTCGGCGAAGAGGGGGTTGTGGGTGTCGGGCAGCCCGTCGCTGGTCCCCTTCACACTCCGCGACACCATTTCCACACCGGCGGAGATGAAGACGTCGCCCTCGCCGGCCTTGATGGCGTGCAGGGCCATGCGGGAGGTCTGGAGGGACGAGGAGCAGTACCGGGTGATGGTGCAGCCCGGCAGGTGGTCCATGCCCAGCTGCACGGCCACGATGCGGCCGAGGTTGTGCCCCTGCTCGCCACCGGGCAGGCCGCAGCCCAGCATCAGGTCGTCGATGTCCTTCGGGTCCAGCTCCGGCACCTTGGCGAGGGCGGCCTCGATGATGGTGGCGGTCAGGTCGTCCGGACGCAGATCCTTCAGCGAGCCCTTGAAGGCGCGGCCGATCGGGGTGCGGGCGGCAGAGACGATCACGGCTTCGGGCATCAGGACGCTCCAGTGACGAGGCGAAGGGTGGGGTGGGTCAGGGCTCTCTGGGAAGTTACCTGCACGTATCGCTATCGGTCATCGGGTCGGGGGTGTGACGCGGGCCGCATTTCTAAGCGGGCGCTCAGGCCGCGGGGCCCTGGGCGGGTGGGGGTGCGTTCTCCGCCTGCGGGCCGGTGGGGGTTGCTCGCGCAGTTCCCCGCGCCCCTGAAGGCCCACCCTTCGGCGGGCGGCGAGGAGGACCACCCAGGGGCGCGGGGAACTGCGCGACAAGCCCCCACCGGCCCGCAGGTAGCCGTGAACGGGCGGGGCGGCGGAGGACCACCCAGAGGCGCGGGGAACTGCGCGAGCAACCCCCACCGGCCCGCAGGTGGTCAGTGAGGGAGCGGCGACGGTTCCGGGGCGTTGATGCGGCGGCGGCGTCGGCGTTTGAGGAGGGCCCAAGGGCCGCGCGGGCCCGTCGGCATCGCGGCTGTGACCTCCGTGCCGCCCTCCGAGGCCGCCTGGGCCGCAGCCGTTGCCACCGGCAGGAAGCCCTCGCGGCGCGAGACGTCCGGGCGGTCCTCCTCCGGCCACAGGCCGAGCGCCGCGCAGAGCGTGGGGAGCACTGCCATCGCCGCCGTCGCGTAGCCCTCCGCGGAGGGGTGGTAGCGGTCGGGGCCGAAGAGTTCGCGCGGGTGCGCCGCGAACTCGGGGCCCAGCAGGTCGCCCAGCGACACCGTCCGCCCGCCCTGCTCCACCACCCCGATCGTCTGCGCCGCGGCCAGCTGCCGCGAGACGTGCCGGGCCAGCCACCGCAGGGGCTGGTAGACGTTCTCGACCGTGCCCAGGTCGGGGCAGGTGCCGACGACGACCTCCGCACCGGCCGTACGGAGCCTGCGCACCGCGGCGGAGAGATGGCGCACCGACCGCGTCGGCGGCATCCGGTGCGTCACGTCGTTCGCGCCGATCATGATCACGCAGACGTCCGGCACCCAGGTCGGGTCCGACAGGATCAGCGTCACCTGCCGGTCCAGGTCGTCCGACTGGGCGCCCGGCAGCGCCACGTTCCGCAGGTCGACGGGACGCTCGGCGACCGCGGCGAGGCCGGAGGCGAGCAGCGCCGCCGGGGTCTGCCTGGCCCGGTGCACGCCCTGCCCCGCCGCCGTGGAGTCCCCGAGCATGGCGAACCGCACCGGTTCGGGGGAATCGGCGCGGGCGGGACGGGCGAACGCCCCGCCGTACCGGCCGTCCGCCCGCGGTGGATCCGTGTGCCCGCCATTGCCCACGTTCCGCTTCGCCAGCTGTACCTCGGCCAGCACCACGCCCACCGTGGCGGCCCCGAGCAGCCCGATGCCGCCGCCGCCGTACGCCGCGCCCGCGGCGATCCGCCGCGCCACCCTCGCCCTCGACATGCCCTACAGCCACCTCCTCGTGCCGTACCGGTTCGTACGGCCGTACATCCACTCATTGCCCCGTAAGCACGGTCGGCCAATCGCAAGCGGAGGTGAACGGATGAGGAGGCCCCTCAGGGTTTCGCGAGAAGCCCTAGGCTGACCGCACCAATTCGTCGCACTACATCGCAGCCCGGAGACAACGGTGCAATTCCACGACTCGATGATCAGCCTCGTCGGCAACACCCCGCTCGTGAGGCTCAACAACGTGACCGCGGGCATCCAGGCGACCGTCCTGGCCAAGGTCGAGTACTTCAACCCCGGCGGTTCCGTGAAGGACCGCATCGCGCTGCGCATGATCGAGGCGGCCGAGCAGAGCGGGGAGCTGAAGCCCGGCGGGACGATCGTCGAGCCGACGTCCGGCAACACGGGCGTCGGGCTTGCCATCGTGGCCCAGCAGAAGGGCTACAAGTGCATCTTCGTCTGCCCGGACAAGGTGTCCCTCGACAAGATCAACGTGCTGCGCGCGTACGGCGCCGATGTGGTGGTCTGCCCGACCGCCGTCGACCCCGAGCACCCGGATTCGTACTACAACGTCTCCGACCGGCTCGTGCGCGAGACGCCCGGTGCCTGGAAGCCCGACCAGTACAGCAACCCGAACAACCCGCTCTCCCACTACCACTCCACCGGCCCCGAGCTGTGGGAGCAGACGGAGGGGAGGATCACCCACTTCGTGACGGGCATCGGGACCGGCGGCACCATCTCCGGCACGGGCAATTACCTGAAGGAGATCTCCGGCGGCAAGGTCACCGTCGTCGGTGCCGACCCCGAGGGGTCCGTGTACTCGGGCGGCTCCGGGCGGCCCTACCTCGTCGAGGGCGTCGGTGAGGACTTCTGGCCCACTGCGTACGACCGCAATGTCACCGACGAGATCATCGCCGTGTCCGACAAGGACTCCTTCCAGATGACCCGGCGGCTCGCCAAGGAGGAGGGGCTGCTCGTCGGCGGTTCCTGCGGCATGGCCGTCGTGGCGGCGCTGCGCGTCGCGGAGCGGCTCGGTCCGGACGATGTGGTGGTCGTCCTGCTGCCGGACAGCGGCCGCGGCTACATGAGCAAGATCTTCAGCGACGAGTGGATGAACGACTACGGCTTCCTGGAGGAGGCCGGCGACCAGCCGCGCGTCGGCGACGTGCTGGGCCGCAAGGAGGGCGGCGAGCTGCCCTCGCTGGTCCACATGCACCCCGAGGAGACCGTCGGGGAGGCCATCGAGGTGCTGCGCGAGTACGGCGTCTCGCAGATGCCGATCGTCAAGCCGGGCGCGGGCCACCCCGACGTGATGGCCGCCGAGGTCATCGGCTCGGTCGTGGAGCGGGAGCTGCTCGACGCGCTCTTCACGCAGCGCGCCTCGCTCTCCGACCCGCTGGAGAAGCACATGTCGGACCCGCTGCCGCAGGTCGGCTCCGGTGAGCCGGTGGCGGACCTGATGTCGGTGCTCGGTGGCGCGGACGCGGCGATCGTCCTGGTCGAGGGGAAGCCGACCGGTGTCGTGAGCCGGCAGGACCTGCTCGCGTTCCTCGCGGGGCAGCAGTCCCAGTGAGGCAGCGGTCCCGGTGAGTCGGTGAGGAACTTCTCCGAAGCGGTACGCGCGTGTCATGTGCGCGCAGCACCGGCTTAACACGGCTGCGGCACATTGGTCGTTGTCGGCGTCAGGAACTCCGGAGCGGCTCCCGGACCTCCACGGACGCCCGGATGCGGGCCGGCTCTGACCCGGTCCGCGTTCCTCGCGGGGACCGCCGTCGTCCCGCCCCCTGGGCAGGGCCCGGGGGTGCGGCGGTCCCCGCGCTGACGCTCCGCTGGGTTGGGCGGTTTCTCGTCTGCGGGTGCGTGGGGGTTGTTCGCGCAGTTCCCCGCGCCCCTGAAGGCCCACGCTTCGGCGGGCGGCGAGGAGGACTACCCAGGGGCGCGGGGAACTGCGCTACCAGCCCCCACCGGCCCGCAGGCGAAGAAAGTCAGGCGTCCCACTCCGAGGAGCGGTGGTCCTCGCGGCGGCGGACGAAAGACGTGCCGCGCAGCCCGTGCACCGCGTTCACCCCCAGGATGCCGGCCCAAGAGACGAAGAGGCCGGTCAGCCCGGCATTCACCGCGGCGATCGCCGAGAGCGGGATCGCGAGGACCAGCGAGATCACGCCGAAGCCGAAGCGCTCGCTCCAGGAGTCGACGGGGCTGCCGGGGGAGCGGGCGCCCCGGGCGACGACCATCTGCTGCTCGGCCAGGTGGCGGCGCAGGCGGCGGTCGATCGTGCCGTCCAGACGCTGCTCGACCTTCCCGAGGAACGAGTCGACCAAGGCGGAGTCGTACTCTTCGCCGAGCTCCCTGCGGGCGTGCAGGGTGGCGTCGAGTTCCTTCTTGAGTTCCGCGTCACGGGCTTCCATAACCGTTGACGTTACGGCGCGGTGGCCTCGCTGGCGCTGGGGCTAACCCCCCTTTCCGCCGGGGCGCCGGCCCCAGGGACGGGCGGGTTCCGCCTGGCCAGGGACCAGTACAGCACCGCAGGCACCACGAGCCCCACGAGCCACGAGATGTCGGCGCCGCCCAGCGGGTCGACCAGCGGACCCGTGTAGAAGTGCGTGACCAGGAACGGGAGCTGGGCGAGGAGTCCCACGCCGTAGACGAGCAGCGCGTCCCAGCGCCAGGCGCCGTAGCGGCCGTGCGGGTCGAAGAGGGCGGGGATGTCGTACCGCTCGCGGGAGATCAGGTAGTAGTCGACCAGGTTGATCGCCGACCAGGGCGTGAAGAAGGTCAGCAGGAACAGCAGGAAGTCCTTGAAGGACGCCAGGAAGCTGTCCTTGCCGAGCAGCGCCACCGCCGTGCCCGCCACCATGATCACGGCGATGTACGCGGCCCGCCCGCGCGGCCCGACGACCTTCTGTCCCCGGAAGCCGCTGACGCTGGTCACCATCGACATGAAGCCGCCGTAGGTGTTGAGCACGTTGATGGTCAGCTTGCCGAGGGCGATCACGAAGTAGAGGAAGGAGGCGATCAGGCCGGTGCCGCCGAGGCCGACGACGTAGCCGACCTGGTTGGCGAGGAAGGCGTCCCCCGCGCTCGCCGCCACGAGCACGCCGAACGTCATGGACCACTGCGAGCCGAGCGCCGACCCCGAGAGCGTCCACCAGAACGTGGCCTTCGCCGACGTCGTACGCGGCAGGTAGCGCGAGTAGTCCGCGACGTACGGACCGAACGCCAGCTGCCAGGACGCCGAGAGCGAGACGGCGAGCAGGAACATCGGCAGGTCGAAGTGGGCGTCCGAGAACAGTGCGCCGATGTCCACGCGGTCGACGAGGCGGATGCCGAGGTAGACGAACGCGAGCGCGCAGATCACGCTCGCCACCCGGCCGAGCGCGTGGATGACGCGGTAGCCGACCGCCGCCATGACCGCCGTGACGGCGGCGAAGACGACGATGCCCGTGGTGTCGTCCGTGTGCGTCAGTTCCGCCGTCGCCTGGCCCGCGAGGACGCTGCCGCTCGCGAAGAACCCGACGTACATGAGGATGACGAGGAGCAGCGGGACGACCGCGCCCTTCACGCCGAACTGGGCCCGCGACTGGATCATCTGCGGCAGGCCGAGCTTCGGGCCCTGCGCCGAGTGCAGGGCCATCACCGCGCCGCCCAGCAGGTTGCCGAGGACGAGGCCGACGAGCGACCACACCACGTCGCCGCCGAAGACGACGGCGAGGGCGCCCGTGACGACCGCGGTGATCTGGAGATTGGCGCCGAGCCAGAGCGTGAACTGGCTGAACGCCGTGCCGTGCCGTTCGTCGTCCGGGACGACGTCGATGGAGCGCCGCTCCACCAGGTCCTCAGCTGCCATGACGCATCTCCTTCGGCCCGTCCCGGAGCTGGGCGCGAGGACGGGCACGCCGCCTTGCCCGGCTGCATATCGTCATGCAGAGTTCTCGCTGTCTGAATAAGTTGTCAATAGTTTTCGGTACGGAGGAGGGAATGCGCGTGCAGTCGTCTCGCATCGCGGACGCGGTGGCCGGCGAGCGGGAAGCGGTCGCGCTCGCCGGCTCCGCACTCGCCGACCCCGTGCTCGAAGCGGAGATCGCGGACCGGCCGCTGACGCATGATGTGACGGCGGCGGCGGGACTCCCCGACCGGTTCACCCGGCTCCGGTCGGAGCTCGGCGCCGGAACGACTGCGGGTACGGACATCCTGAGGGGGACGGCATGACTGACAGCCCTGCCGCGCGACTGCAAGTGCTCTTCGAGGGCCACCGGCTCACACCCACCCAGCGGCGCATCGCGCACTGCATGGTGCGCAGGGCCGCCGACGCGCCCTTCCTGTCCAGCGTGGAGCTTGCCGAGCTCGCCGGGGTGAGTCAGCCCTCGGTCACCCGCTTCGCCGTCGCCCTCGGCTTCGACGGCTACCCGGCCCTGCGCAGGCACCTGCGGGACGTGGCGCCCCCCGAGACGTCGGCGAAGGCCCTGGCGAACGAGTACCAGCAGGCCGTGGAGGCGGAGATCGAGAACCTGCGGCACCTCGCCGAGGCCCTCGCCGACCCGGAGCCCGTGGAGCGCGCCGGACGGCTCCTCGCCGCCTCCCGGCCCCTGCCCGTCCTCGGCCTGCGGGCCGCCGCCTCGCAGGCGTACGGCTTCTCGTACTTCGCCGCCAAGGTCCACCCCGACGTGCGGCTCCTCGACGAGGGCGGCACGATGCTGGCCGACCGCCTCGACGCGGCGGTCCGCGCGGGCGCCACCGCCCTCCTCTGCTTCGCGCTGCCCCGCCACCCCCGCGAGGTCGTCGACGCGCTCGCCCACGCCCGGTCGGCGGGCCTGACGGTCGTCACCGTCGCCGACTCCGCGTTCGCCCCCGTGGCCGCCCACTCCGACCTCCTCCTGCCGGCCGCGGTCGGCACGGGCCTCGCCTTCGACACGGCCTGCGCGCCGATGCTGCTCGGCCGGGTTCTCCTGGAGGCGATGTGCGACGGCCTCCCGGACGCGCAGGCACGCCTGGAGGAGTTCGACGTGCGGGCGGCGGAGCGGGGGCTGTTCGTGGAGTGACCCCGCCGGGGCGGGCGCCCCGCTCTCACCCTCTCCTCATATTCCGGCGCTAGCCTCCTCCGCCGAAGAAGCACGGCGGGAGGCGCGGGAGGCGACGTGGGACGCGGTGGGCACGGGCTGGCGAGGGTGCCGGTGGTCGTACGGGCCGGGGCGGCGCCCCTGTGGTGGCTCGGGGTGGTGGCCGCCGGTGTCGGGGCGCTGCCGGACGGGCTCACCGGGCGGCGTATCGGCGTCCTCACCGGCGCCGCCCTCCTCATCATCGTGGCCGTCGTCGTCGCGTACTCCCGCGGAAAGCGTTACGACGGTCTCGCCCGCGAGGCGACCCGCGCCGGGAAGTACGACGTGTTGCAGAGCCGGTCCGTGACCGTGCGGAACTGGCGGCGCGGCCACCGCTGGTGGCTCGCCGCCGCGTTCCTCGCCGCCCTCGGCACCGCCTTCGCCGTCCCCGTCGCGGGCGGCGCGGCCCTCGCGGGCGCGGGAGCGGGCCTGTGGGCGAAGGCGGCGCGCATCGGCCGCCGCGAACGCGACGACGACGTACTCCTGTGGGTGCGCGTCGACTGGCTGGGCCGGCGCGCGGGCGCCCCCGCGGGCGGGCCCGTCAAGGGCTACCGCAGCACGGGCATCGCGGCGGGCGACGCGGCCCCGGGCGGCGCCCGCCGCACGACGACGGCGGCCGCGCGACGCTGAGGAGTCTCACTCCTCGCCGCGCGCCTTCAGCACCGCCTTGTTGACGCCCCACAGGCCGACGCCGATGGCGATCAGGACGCCGGCGCGGATGTAGACCTCCGCGGGGCGGTCCGCGAGGGGGCTCGCGAGGACCAGGGCCGTGACGGCGCCGAGGACCGGCAGGACGGTCGGCGTACGGAAGTGCTCGTGCTCGACGGGGTCGCGGCGCAGCACCAGGACCGCCACGTTGACCACCGCGAAGACGCACAGCAGCAGGAACGCCGTGGTGTCGCCGAGCCCTTCGATCTCACCGGTCGACACCAGGCCGATGGCGAGCAGCGAGACGAAGACGATGCCGACGACGGGCGTGCGGCGCTTGGCGAGGACGCGGCCCATGGCGCGGGGCAGGATGCGTTCGTTGGCCATGCCGTAGCAGAGCCGCGAGGCCATCATGATGTTGATGAGGGCCGAGTTGGTCACCGCGAAGAGGGCGATCAGGGCGAACAGCTTGTGCGGGAAGTCGACGCCGCCGGCCTTGACGACCTCCAGGAGGGGACCGCTCGACCCCTCCAGGGTCTTGTGGTCGACGAGCAGGGACGAGACCAGCGCCACCAGGACGTAGATCGTGCCGGTCACCGCGACGCCGATGAAGATCGCGCGCGGGAAGGTGCGGACCGGGTCCTTCGTCTCCTCGGCCATGTTCACCGAGTCCTCGAAGCCGACGAAGGCGAAGAAGCCGAGCGCGGTCGCGCCGAGCACGCCGGTCATCAGGGCGTATCCGGTGCCGTCGCCCGTCTCGAACTCGGTGAGGCGCGAGGGTTCGCCGTCCCCGGTCAGCACCGCGTACACACCGATCGCGAGGATGATCGCGAGGCCGGTCAGCTCGACGAGGGTGAGGACGACGTTCGTCTTGACCGACTCCGAGACGCCCCGCATGTTCAGCGCGGCGAGCAGCACGATGAAGGTGATGGCGATCAGGGTGGGCGGCAGCGCGTCGTCCGTCAGCTCTCCCAGATAGTCGCCGCTGAAGGCCCGGGCGGCGGCGCTCGCGGAGGAGAGCCCGGAGCACATCACCATGAACGCGATGATGAAGGTGAGGAACGGCGTCTTGAACGCCTTCTGGGCGTAGAGCGCGGCACCGGCCGCCTTCGGGTACTTGCCGACCAGTTCGACGTACGACGCCGCCGTCAGGATCGCCACGACGAACCCGATCGCGAACGGCAGCCACAGCGCGCCGCCGACCTTTCCCGCGACCTTGCCCGTGGTGGCGTAGATGCCGGTGCCGAGGATGTCGCCGATCACGAAGAGGATCAGCAGCTTGGGACCGATGGCGCGGTGCAGCGCCGGCTCTCCGGCCGGTGGTGTTGCGGTGGCGGACGTGTCCGATGTCGTCACAGGGCCCTCCCCCGGGGTTCGGGACTGGATCGGGACTGGACGAGGGTCTGCCCGTGACCCAGATCACTAAGCGCGACTTGAGCAACCTCAGAGCGTTCCGGCCCCCTTTGCGGGGGACGCTCCCGAAGGTGCCGCCCAGGGGCGCGGGGAACTGCGCGATCAGCCATAGCGGGCCTGTAGGGGCGTACGGTCCGGGCTCCGCAGACGTGTCTGCCTGTGGCGGTTGCTTGGCGGGTGCGGGTGATCTTGGGTTGTTCGCGCAGTTCCCCGCGCCCCTTACGGGGCCGCCGGGCCCGGTGCGGCTGTTTTTAGGGGCGCGGGGAACTGCGCGACCAGCCACAGCGGGCCTGCGGGGGCGTACGGTCCGGGCCCCGCAGACGTGTCTGCGTGCGGCGGTTGCTTGGCGGGTGCGGGTGGTTTTGGGTTGCTCGCGCAGTTCCCCGCGCCCCTGGGCGGCGACTTCGCAGACGCCTCCCGCGAAGGGGGCCGGTGCGTCAGAGGTGGTGGAGGGCGTCGCGTTCCGTGCGGCCGCCCGACTCCGCCACGATGTCCTCCAGCGTCTGCGGCTCCCGTACGACCGCGAAGCGCACCGCCCCGCCGTCCGCGGAGAAGCCGTAAACGCCGGGCCGCACAAGGCTGTTGTACGAGTAGTGCTGCGCGAAGTAGTACGCCCCGGTGTCCAGCGCCGCCACATGATCCCCCGCTTCGAGCAGCGGCAGCGGCCGGTTCTCCGCGAGCAGGTCACCCGCGAAGCAGGCCGGCCCCGCGACGTCCTGCCCGACGGCGGGCCCGCTCTTGGGCAGCCCCTTCGCGTCGTACGCGGCGATCCGCAGCGGCCACGACGCCGGCGCGTACACCGTCCGGGTCGCCACCTGCACGCCCGCGTGCGTCACGGCGATGGACCGCCCGCCCGCCCGCTTCGCGTACTCGACGCGGGCCAGCACCGTGCCGTGCTTGGCGAGCAGCGAGCGGCCGAACTCGGTGACGATGCCGTACCGCCCGTCGAGCAGCCCGGGCACCCGCGCCTTGAGCCGCCGCGCGTACTGCGCGTGGGTCGGCGTCTCCTCGTCGGAGCCGAAGTTGACGGGTAGCCCGCCGCCGATGTCGATCGTGTCGATCTGCCGCCGCCCGGCGCGCTCGTTGATCTCCTCGGCCAGTTCGTACGCCGCTCCGACGCCCCGCACCATCATCTCCAGGGGCATGCCCTGCGACCCGGAGTGCGCGTGCAGGCGGGTCACCCACGGCCGGTCGAGGCAGGCCCGTACCACCCAGTCCCGCGCGCCCTCGTCGAGCAGCGGCACACCGAACTTGGAGGTGGCCGTCGCCGTCGACAGGGCGCCGATCGCGCCGCCGCCGATCTGCGGGTTCACGCGGATGCCGACGGGCGAGCCGGTCGGCGCCGACCGGGCCAGCGCGTCGATGCGGGCCAACTCCTGCGGGTTGTCCGCGTTCACGGCGATGCCGAGCGCCAGCGCCTCGCGCAGTTCGGCCGGGGTCTTGGCGGGCGAGTCGAGGACGGTGTCGGCGGGCGGTACCCCGGCGGCGCGCGCGAGGGCCAGCTCGCCGGGGGACGCCACCTCGGCGCCGATCCCCGCCGAGCGCAGCAGCCGCAGGACCGGCACGAGCGGCGTCGCCTTCACGGCGAAGGCGTGCAGGACGGGCGTGCCGGGCGGGGTGACGGCGTCGAAGGCGGCGTGCAGGGCGGCGGCGCTCGCCCGGATGCCGGCGACGTCGAGCAGGCCCACGACGGGTGCGGCGGGCCCGACGAGGCCCTGCTCGACCGCGGCGCGGACGGCCTGGTCGCGGCGGGCGGCGGTGTCGGCGCCGGTGCGGAGGACCTGGGTCGGCGGTGAGTCGTCGGGGGTCCGCTGTGCTTCGTCCTCGTCGTGAGCCATGTGATCCAGCCAATCATCCGGGCCGGACCCCCGCTGGCGTACCCGCGCATTCGTTCGCTATTGACTAGCCCTATTCAGAACCTCAGGATGTGAATAACAAGGTCACAGCTTCGAGGAGGCATCGCCATGTCAGGACCCCGCCCCGTACGGGCCCCGCGCGGTACGGAACTGAGCGCCCTGGGATGGCAGCAGGAAGCCGCCCTCCGCATGCTCCAGAACAACCTCGACCCCGAGGTCGCCGAGCACCCCGACAAGCTCGTCGTCTACGGCGGCACCGGCAAGGCGGCCCGCGACTGGCGCTCCTTCGACGCGATGGTGCGCACCCTCACGACCCTCAAGCAGGACGAGACGATGCTCGTCCAGTCCGGCCGCCCCGTCGGCGTCATGCAGACCCACGAGTGGGCGCCGCGCGTCCTGATCGCCAACTCCAACCTGGTGGGCGACTGGGCGAACTGGGAGGAGTTCCGCCGCCTGGAGCAGCTCGGCCTCACCATGTACGGGCAGATGACCGCGGGCTCCTGGATCTACATCGGCACGCAGGGCATCCTCCAGGGCACCTACGAGACGTTCGCCGCCGTCGCCGCGAAGAAGTTCAACGGGACCCTGGCCGGGACGATCACCCTCACCGCCGGACTCGGCGGCATGGGCGGCGCCCAGCCGCTCGCCGTCACCATGAACGACGGCGTCGCGATCTGTATCGACTGCGACCCGCGCGCCATCGAGCGCCGCATCGAGCACAAGTACCTGGACGTGCGGGCGGACTCCCTGGAGCACGCGCTCCAGCTGGCCGTCGAGGCGCGCGACGCCCGCCGCCCGCTCTCCATCGGCCTCCTCGGCAACGCCGCGGACCTGTTGCCGCGCATGCTCGCCGAGTCGGCGCCCATCGACATCGTGACGGACCAGACCTCCGCCCACGACCCGCTCTCGTACCTGCCGAGCGGCGTCGCCTTCGACGAGATGCAGGCGTACGCCACGAAGGACCCGGCGGGCTTCACCGCGCGTGCCCGCGAGTCGATGGCGAAGCACGTCGAGGCGATGGTCGGCTTCATGGACGCGGGCGCCGAGGTCTTCGACTACGGCAACTCGATCCGCGGCGAGGCGCAACTCGCCGGTTTCGAGCGCGCCTTCGCCTTCCCCGGCTTCGTCCCCGCCTACATCCGCCCCCTCTTCTGCGAGGGCAAGGGCCCCTTCCGCTGGGCGGCGCTCTCCGGCGAGGCGTCCGACATCCACAAGACCGACAAGGCGATCCTCGACCTCTTCCCGGAGAACGAATCCCTGCACCGCTGGATCAAGATGGCGGGCGAACGCGTGCACTTCCAGGGCCTGCCCGCCCGTATCTGCTGGCTCGGTTACGGCGAGCGCGACAAGGCGGGCGAGCGCTTCAACGACATGGTGGCGAGCGGCGAGCTCCAGGCCCCCCTCGCGATCGGCCGCGACCACCTGGACTGCGGTTCCGTCGCCTCGCCGTACCGCGAGACCGAGGCCATGCTCGACGGCTCCGACGCGATCGCCGACTGGCCCCTCCTGAACGCCATGGTGAACGTCGCCTCCGGCGCCTCCTGGGTCTCCCTCCACCACGGCGGCGGCGTCGGCATGGGCCGCTCCATCCACGCGGGCCAGGTCTCGGTCGCCGACGGCACGAAGCTGGCCGGCGAGAAGATCCGCCGGGTGCTGACGAATGACCCCGGCATGGGGGTCATCCGGCATGTGGACGCCGGGTACGACATCGCGGAGTCGGTGGCGGACGAGAAGGGTGTACGGGTTCCCATGCGCGAGGGTGGCGACGCGTGACCTCCTCGTTCCACAGCATGTGGGCGGAGCTGCTGCCCATCGGCCGCGACGCGGGCAGTCACGGCTACCGCCGCTACGCCTGGACACGCGCCGACGCGGACTGCCGTGCCTGGTTCAAGGCGCAGGCGGATACCCGCGGGCTCACCTACGAACTGGACCGCAACGGCAACCAGTGGGCCTGGCTCGGCGACCCGGCGGCCGGCGAAGCCGTCGTCACGGGCTCCCACCTGGACTCGGTCCCGGACGGCGGCGCCTTCGACGGCCCGCTGGGCGTCGTCTCCTCGTTCGCGGCACTGGACGAACTGCGCGCGCGGGGCGCCGAGTTCACCAAGCCCCTCGCCATCGTCAACTTCGGCGACGAGGAAGGCGCCCGCTTCGGACTGGCCTGCGTGGGGTCGCGGCTCACCGCGGGGCAGCTCACCGTCGAGGCCGCGCACAAGCTCACGGACGGCGACGGCGTGACGCTGCCGCGGGCGATGGAGGCCGCGGGCTACGACCCGTACAACATCGGCCCCGACCCCGAACGCCTCGCCCGCATCGGCGCGTTCGTGGAGCTCCACGTCGAGCAGGGCCGCGCCCTCGACCTGAGCGGCGACCCCGTCGGCATCGCGAGCGCCATCTGGCCGCACGGCCGCTGGCGCTTCGACTTCCGCGGCGAGGCCAACCACGCGGGCACCACCCGCCTCGTCGACCGCCGCGACCCGATGCTGTCCTACGCGGAGACGGTCCTCGCGGCCCGTCGCGAGGCCGAGCTCGCGGGTGCGGTCGCCACGTTCGGCAAGATCTCCGTCGAGCCGAACGGCGTCAACGCCATCCCGTCCCTCGTCCGCGGCTGGCTCGACTCCCGCGCCGCCGACCAGGCCACCCTCGACACCGTCGTCACGGGCATCGAGAAGGCGGCCCGCGAGTACGCGGACCGGCACGGCATCGACCTCGACGTCGTCCGTGAGTCCTTCACACCGGTCATCGAGTTCGAGGACGCGCTCCGCGACGAGCTGGGCGCCATCCTCGGCGCCCGCGCGGAGCGCCCCCTCCCCGTCCTCGGCACGGGCGCGGGACACGACGCGGGTATTTTGTCCGGCTCCATCCCGACCGCCATGCTGTTCGTACGGAACCCCACGGGCGTCTCGCACTCCCCGGCCGAACACGCCGCCGAGGACGACTGCCTGGCCGGGGTGACCGCACTGGCCGACGTACTGGAAGGACTGGCGTGCACGTGACGACGTACTGGCTGGAGCACGCCTGGCTCGGCACCCATGTGGAGCCGGGCGTGGCGGTGGAGGTGACGGACGAGCGGATCACGGCCGTCCGCAAGGACGTCGCGGCGCCCCCGCCCGGCGCGACGGTGCTGCGCGGTCTGACGCTCCCCGGCCTGGCCAACGCCCACTCGCACGCCTTCCACCGCGCGCTGCGCGGCACGGTGCAGGTCGGCTCCGGCACGTTCTGGACGTGGCGGGAGGTCATGTACGCGGTGGCGGACCGGCTGACGCCGGAGTCGTACCACGCACTGGCCCGCGCGGTGTACGCGGAGATGGCGCTGGCGGGCATCACGACGGTGGGGGAGTTTCACTACCTCCACCACGCGCCCGGCGGCACCCCGTACGACGACCCCAACGCGATGGGCGAGGCGCTGATCCAGGCCGCCGCCGACGCGGGCGTCCGCATCACGCTCCTCGACACGGCGTACGTGGCGTCGGGCCTCCTCGACGAGGACCGCGGCAAGCCCCCCAACCGCCACCAGCTCCGCTTCTCCGACGGTACGACGGAGGCGTGGGCGGAGCGCGTCTCGTCCCTGAAGGACCGCGCGCACGCCCGGATCGGAGCGGCGATCCACTCCGTACGAGCGGTGCCGGCAGGGCAGTTGGGCACCGTGGCGGAGTGGGCGGCGGCCCGCCGGGCACCGCTGCACGTCCACCTCTCCGAGCAGACGGCGGAGAACGACGCGTGCCTGGAGGCGCACGGCTGCACGCCGACACAGCTCCTCGCGGACCACGGCGTCCTCGGCCCCCGCACCACGGGCGTCCACAACACGCACCTCACGGAGGAGGACATCGGCCTCCTCGGCTCCACCACGACGGGCACGTGCATGTGCCCGACGACGGAACGCGACCTGGCGGACGGCATCGGGCCCGCCCTCCACCTCCAGCGGGCGGGCAGCCCGCTCTCCCTGGGCAGCGACAGCCACGCCGTCATCGACATCCTCGAAGAAGCCCGCGCCATGGAGCTGAACGAACGCCTCCGCTCGCACACGCGCGGCCACTGGACGGCGGCGGCACTGCTGCGCGCGGCGACGGCCGACGGGCACGCGGCGCTCGGCTGGCCGGACGCGGGCGCCATCGAGAGCGGCGCGCTCGCCGACCTCACGACGCTCGCCCTCGACTCGGTCCGCACGGCGGGCCCACTTCCGCGCCTGGCCGCCGAGACGGCGGTGTTCGCGGCCACGGCGGCGGACGTCCGCCACACGGTGGTGGGGGGCCGCCATGTGGTGCGGGACGGTGCCCACGTGTCGGTGCCCGACGTACCGTCGGCGCTGACGGAGGCGATCGCGGCGCTCAGAGACTGACACGCTGCCCTGACCCGGCCCTTTCCAGCCGCTCCCCGGAGGCACCATGCCCACCACCCTCATCACCAACATCGCCGCCCTCGTCACGAACGACCCCTCCCAGGGCGACGGCACCCCCCTCGGCCTCCTCACGGACGCGGCCGTCGTCCTGGACGGCGAGACCATCGCCTGGGTCGGCCCGGCGGCCAAGGCCCCGGCGGCCGACGAGACGTACGACGCCGAGAACCGCGCCGCGATCCCCGGCTTCGTCGACTCGCACTCCCACCTCGTCTTCGCGGGCGACCGCACCCAGGAGTTCAACGCCCGCATGTCGGGCCGCACCTACGAGGCGGGCGGCATCCGCACGACGGTGGCCGCGACCCGGGCCGCCACGGACACCGAACTCGAAGCGAACCTCACCCACTACCTCCGCGAGGCCCTCCGCCAGGGCACGACCACCTTCGAGACGAAGTCGGGCTACGGCCTGACCACGGAGGACGAGGCCCGCGCCCTGCGCATCGCGGCCAAGCACACCGAGGAGGTCACGTTCCTCGGCGCGCACATCGTCTCCCCGGACCACGCGGAGGACCCCGCGGCCTACGTGGACCTGGTCACGGGCCCCATGCTGGACGCCTGCGCCCCGCACGCCCGCTGGATCGACGTGTTCTGCGAGAAGGGCGCGTTCGACGGCGACCAGGCCCGCGCGATCCTGACGGCCGGCAGGGCGAAGGGCCTGCACCCCCGCATCCACGCGAACCAGCTCTCGTACGGCCCCGGCGTGCAACTGGCCGTCGAGCTGGACGCGGCGAGCGCCGACCACTGCACACACCTCACCGACGCGGACGTCGACGCCCTCGCCAACAGCGACACGGTCGCCACGCTGCTCCCCGGCGCGGAGTTCTCCACCCGCGCCGAGTGGCCCGACGCCCGCCGCCTCCTGGACGCGGGCGCGACGGTCGCCCTCTCCACGGACTGCAACCCGGGCTCGTCCTTCACGTCCTCGGTCCCGTTCTGCATCGCCCTCGCCGTACGGGACATGGGCATGACCCCGGACGAGGCGATCTGGTCGGCCACGGCGGGCGGCGCGGCGGCCCTGCGCCGCACGGACATCGGCGTCGTCCGCGAGGGCGCCCGCGCGGACCTGGCCCTCCTCGACGCCCCGAGCCACGTCCACCTGGCGTACCGGCCGGGGGTGCCGCTGGTCGGCGAGGTGTGGCAGCGGGGCAGGCGCGTCGCAGCACAGGGTTGATGCCCCGCCGACGGCCTCAGCCCTCCTCAGTCCTCCTGGGTCCTCGCGGTCCCAGAAGGCGAGGTTGTGCTCACGGTAGTAGTCGACGGGACCGATCCGGTGCGGTGCCAGTGACTGGGTGTACGGCCGGTGCACAGGGTGGTCCGGCCGGTAGGGCGGCCAGGCGGGCGGCCCGGCGGCGCCCGGCGCGCCGGTGCGGGCGAACGCGGCCCAGTACCCGCTCATCGCGGCCGACAGGCGCCGCTGGGCCGGGCTGAACCGCGGCTCGGCCGTCTCGTCCTCGAACAGGTACGGGATGTCGCCCGCGTGGAAGGCGCCGAAGTCGAAGTCGCCGGGCAGCGGCAGGAACATCGGCGCGTCCCGGTCCGCGAACTCGTAGGCGTACACGGGGACATGGCGGGCCAGCGCCTCGTGCTGGGCGTGCGTACCGCGCGCCCACATGCGGTCCGTGACGACGGTGGCCCACGCCAGCGCGGGGGAGGGGAACGCGGCCGTGGGGTACTCGGCCCGCACCCGCCGCGCCGACCGCCCGCCGAACGCGGTACGCAGCGCCCGCCCGTAGTCGGCCTCGGTGAACTTCCTGCCCACCGCGTCGTACAGCATCCCGACGAACGTCCGGTGCTCGTCGAGCGTCCCGCCCGACAGGACGGGCACGCGGTGGAAACGGCCGGCGCGCAGGGCCTTCGGGGGCAGCTCGGGCAGGGTGGCGTTGCCGTATCCGAACGCCTGGAAGGCGTTCATGATGTGCGGCACCTCAAGGATCTTCTTGACGGGCAGGGCACGCAGGCAGGCGAGCGTGCGCCGCGGACGGCGGTCCCGGCAGCCGAGGGTCGAGGTCATCTCGGTGGTGATGTCCTCCATCTCCCGGCCCGCCCGCCAGACGTACCACGGATAGCCCGGCACGCCGGGGCCCATCGCGCCGGCCGGCATGTCCATCAAGGCCTCACCGCTCGCCATGACGGCACGGTGGAACAGGCCCTTGGAGGCGGGCGACGTCAGATGCCCGGCCACGGCGGACGCGCCGAACGACACCCCGGCCACGGTGACGTTGCCGGGGTCGCCGCCGAAGGCCCGCGCGTTGTCGCGCACCCAGGTGAGGGCGGCACGCTGGTCCTGGAGGCCGAAGGTGCCCGACCCCCGCAGGCCCGGCAGGGCGAGACCGCCGAAGACGCCGAGACGGTAGTTGACGGTGACGACCACCAGGCCGCGCCCGGCCAGCCGGCGTCCGTCGAAGAAGCCGCCCCCGCCCACCGAACCGTCGCCGTGGATCCACACGAGGACGGGCGCGGCCCGGCGCGGGTGCCGGTCCCCGGCCGGGGGCGTCGTGACGTTCAGGACCAGGCAGTCCTCCTCGGTGCTGGAGATCTGCGCGTACGCCGAGGGCACCTGCGGGCACAGCGGCCCGGGCTTCGTGGCGTCCCTGACCCCCTTCCACGGCTGTACGGGGCGGGGCGGCGCCCAGCGGTGGCGCCCCTTGGGGGCGCCCGCGTAGGGGATGCCACGGAAGACGCGGTGCGCGCCCGACCGGGCGCCGCGCACGAGGCCGGAGTCGGTGCGCACGATCTCGCCGGTGCGCGGGCCCGCTTGTGCCGTGGAAGTGGTGGAGGTGAGTGGGGCGGACAGCAGCGCGGTGAACGTCAGGGCGGTGGCCGTCAGCGCGACGGCCGCCCGGTGGGGAGCTCGGCGATGGATCACGGCTCGGCGATGGAGCACGACTCTGCGATGGATCACGACGGAAGCCTTCCTCGTGGGTGCCTGTCCCGGCGCGCGGACGCACCGAGGACGACCTGAACGAGGCGTGGGTCCGGTCGGGCGGGCCCGCGCCCTGCCACGGGGCAGGCGCGTGATCGCGTCTGGCGGCCGCGCGTTCCCATCACGCGCCCTACGGGTACGACGCTCCCTCGCACCGGGCGAGGGGCTCCGACCCGAGGAGCCGGACATGGCACCCACCGCACCCGAATTCGGTCCAGACATCGACCCGTACGCACCCTACGAACCGCAGCGCGACTGCGACCCCGAGGCCAAGCCCGGCCTGATCGGCTTCCGCGACCTGATCCTCGCCGCCTACCCCGGTACGACCAACATGGGGATCAGCAGGGCCTGCGGCAGCGGGGGCCAGAGCGAGCACAAGGAGGGGCGGGCCTGGGACTGGGGCGTGAACGTGCAGGGCCAGGAACATCTGGCCGACGACCTCATCAACTGGCTGCTCGCCACGGACCGGCACGGCAACCCGCACGCACTCGCCCGCCGCTTCGGCATCATGTACATGATCTGGAACCGGCGCATCTGGATGGCCAACCGCCCGAACGCCGGCTGGCAGCCCTACCGGGGCGCCAACCCGCACACCAACCACATCCACTTCAGCTTCTCTTGGGCCGGCGCCCGCAAGGAGACGAGCTGGTGGCAGGGCCCCTCGGCACCCGACCGGCGGCAGCGGCTCGCGGTGGGGATGTCGGCGGACGGCCGTGTGGAGGCGTTTCACGCGGCGGTCGATCAGATCTACCACACGTATCAGCATGAGCCGGGGGGTGCGTGGTCGGGCTGGCGGGCGTTCGGCGGCCCCGCGTCGGCGGCTCTCGCACTCACGGCGTCACCGGACGGACGCCTGGAGCTGTTCGCCATGAACGGTGACACGTTCATGCACCGCTATCAGGCGAAGGTGTCGGCGGAGTGGGCCGACTGGTACGCGTTCGGCGGCGGCGGGGACCACCTGGCCGTCTCCAAGAACCACGACGGCCGCCTTGAGGTCTTCGCCTCCAACGCGGACGGCGTCCACCACCGTTGGCACAACACGCCGGGCGGTACGTGGCACGACTGGCGCCCGTTGGGTGGTCCGGCGGGTGCGCGGCTTGCGGCGGCTCCGGCGTCGGACGGGCGGATCGAGGTGTTCGCCATGAATGACGACATCTTCCGGCATACGTGTCAGACGGATCTGGTGGGGACGTGGCGGGAGTGGGTCGACTTCGGTCTGGGCGGAGAGCATCTGGACGTGGCGAAGAACCGCGACGGCCGGTTGGAGGTCTTCGCGACCAACTCGTCCGGTGTGCATCACCGTTGGCAGAACGTGCCGGCCGGTGACTGGCACGAGTGGCAGCCGCTGGGTGGTCCGGCGGGCGCACGGCTTGCGGTGGTGGAGTCGCACGACGAGCGGATCGAAGTCTTCGCCATGAACGACGACATGGTGCAGCACAACTATCAGGTGGACGCGTCGGGGGCGTGGCGGACCTGGCAGGACTTCGGCGGGGGCGGTTACTTCATCCGGGCTCTGCGCAATCGGGACGGCCGGTTGGAGATCTTCGCCAACAACCCCGGAGGCGTACATCACCGCTGGCAGCACCAGCCCGGCAGCACCTGGCTCGACTGGCAGCAACTGTGACGCCCCGGCCTCACCTTCCTCGGCAACCCCTCACGCAGACCCTCACACAGACAGGAGTACTCCCATGGCACCCTGCCGCGTACCCCCGGACCGAGACCTGGAGGTCACCAAGACGGTGTAC
This sequence comes from Streptomyces sp. NPDC030245, assembly GCF_055572995.1. Lineage (NCBI taxonomy): Bacteria > Bacillati > Actinomycetota > Actinomycetes > Kitasatosporales > Streptomycetaceae > Streptomyces > Streptomyces sp. NPDC030245. The sequence goes on from NZ_JBVICF010000004.1 coordinate 559,259, forward strand.
ACCGTCGGCCGCGATCTGGGCGTGTCCGACAAAGTGATGCTGGCCGGCTTCGAAGCCGGCTGGGTCGAGTCCCACATGAACAACCTCGACTGCGGCGACCGCGACTCCCTCGGCGTCTTCCAGCAGCGCCCGAGCCAGGGCTGGGGCACACCGCAGCAGATCATGCACGTGCCGTACGCCGCCGAGCAGTTCTTCACGCGGGCGATCCGCGTCGAGCAGCAGCACCCGAACCTGACGGCCGGGCAGACGGCCCAGAGGGTGCAGCGGTCCGCGTTCCCCGACCGGTACGACCAGGCCGAGGGCAAGGCCCGCGCGCTGCTCGACGAGGCGAAGGAGGCGGTCGGCCCGGGAAAACCGGACCGGCGGCAGCGCCTTGCGGTGGGGATGTCGGCGGACGGCCGTGTGGAGGCGTTCCATGCGGCGGTCGATCAGATCTACCACACGTATCAGCATGAGCCGGGGGGTGCGTGGTCGGGCTGGCGGGCGTTCGGTGGCCCCGCGTCGGCGACGGTCGCGCTGGCGGCGTCGCCGGACGGGCGTCTGGAGTTGTTCGCGATGAACGGTGACACGTTCATGCACCGCTATCAGGCGAAGGTGTCGGCGGAGTGGGCCGACTGGTACGCGTTCGGCGGGGGAGGCGATCACCTGGCGGTCGGGCGCAATCATGACGGCCGCTTGGAGGTCTTCGCCTCCAACGCCGGAGGTGTGCACCACCGTTGGCACAACGCGCCGGGCGGTACGTGGCACGACTGGCGCCCGTTGGGGGGCCCGGCGGGTGCGCGGCTTGCGGCGGCTCCGGCGTCGGACGGGCGGATCGAGGTGTTCGCCATGAACGACGACATCTTCCGGCACACGTGTCAGACGGATCTGGCGGGGACGTGGCGGGAGTGGGTCGACTTCGGTCTGGGCGGAGAGCATCTGGACGTGGCGAAGAACCGCGACGGCCGGTTGGAGGTGTTCGCGACCAACTCCTCGGGCGTGCATCACCGTTGGCAGAACGTGCCGGCCGGTGACTGGCACGAGTGGCAGCCGCTGGGTGGTCCGGCGGGTGCGCGGCTTGCGGTGGTGGAGTCGCACGACGAGCGGATCGAAGTCTTCGCCATGAACGACGACATGGTGCAGCACAACTATCAGGTGGACGCGTCGGGGGCGTGGCGGACCTGGCAGGACTTCGGCGGCGGGGGCTATTTCATCCGGGCTCTGCGCAATCGGGACGGCCGGTTGGAGATCTTCGCCAACAACCCCGGCGGCGTGCACCACCGCTGGCAGCACCAGCCCGGCAGCACCTGGCTCGACTGGCAGCAACTGTGACCCTGCCTTCGCAGGTAAGGCCTTCGCAGGTCAGGCCGTCGCGGACACCGGTGTGCGGTGGCCGCGACGGCCGCGGTCGTGGGGTGGCTCCCGGACGGTCACAGCTTCCAGCGGAGATCCCGGTCCGGGGTGTAGCGGCACATCGTCCCGGTGGAGAGTGTGCGGCGCAGGTGCGCCGCCAGCTCGGGGTGCCGCTGGTCCAGCTTGCGCAAGGTGTCACGGATGCGGCCGGTGACGTTCTTCCGGGCGCGCTCGCGCGAGTCGCCCAGGCGGCGCGGGCGGCCACCGAGGCCCGCGTAGCGGCGGAGCTCCTCGAGGAGGTCGGCGCGCTCCTGGTCGTAGGCGGCCGCGCGCTGCTCGTCCCCCTGCTCGACCGCCCGGTCGATCTCCTCGTCGAGCCGCTCCAGATGCCGTCTGTAACGGCTGCGGGCCTCGTCGTCGAGCACGTCGTCGGCCCCCATGCCGTGCACGGTGGCGACGGTGTCGTCGTCCGGGTTCAGCAGCCGGACGGCCGGGATGTCCTGGCCGGGCAGGCCCAGCAGGCAGTGCAGGTCGCGCAGGCCCTTCGCGTCGGGCATGTGGACGGTGCGGCCCTCGTACGTCAGCCGCCACACCTCGCCGTTGCGGCGGAACTCGTACGCGGCGGGTGTGCTGTCCGGGCCGGTACCACCGGCATCCGCGCGGCGGGTAATTACCTGGCCGACGGCCGGCTGGGCGCCCGCCACGTGCGCGACGCGGGCGAGCAGATGCGTCATGCCGAGCTCGTGCGCCTGCGACTCCGCCTCGCCGAGCAGACCCGCCACGTACCGCTCGTCGTGGCCGCCCTGCGCCGCGAGCGCGACCGCCAGTTCGAGGCGGGACCGCAGCGACCAGGGCAGCGCGTGCATGCGGTCGGCCGACCGGCATGCCTCGGTGAGATGGCGTACGGCCGAGTCCCAGCGCTGCCGCGCGGCGTCGAGGACGCCCAGCCAGAGCGCGGCCGGCCCGCTGATGTCCCAGCCGAAGAGGGAGACCAGCCACTGGCCGGTGTACGGCACGAGCGCCGCGTGGGCGTTGTCGCACCACGCCGGGTCACCCGACGCGGCGGCCGCCTGCGCCTGGTAGCGCAGCCAGAGCGGGGTGACGCTGTGGTGGAGGACCGTGTCGCCGCCGGCGCCCGCGCCGGGGCGGGGGACCGGCACGCCCCGGCGCTCCCCGGCCTCCAGGTCGGCGAGGGCCTCGACGAGGTCGACGTACGGATGCTGCTGGGCCCGCAGCGTGTCGAGGAGCTGTCTGGCCTCGGTGAACCTGCCGCGCAGGACGAGCAGGCTCCACCGGTGGTGGGAGACGAAGTAGTGGTAGTAGTTGGCGCCGGGGGTGCTCATCGTCTCCGACGCTTCGAGGAGTTCGGTGGCCTCGGCGAACCTGCCGGTCAGGGCGTGGACGATGCTGTGGTCGATCACGGTGTGCAGCCGCAGGCGGGCCGAGCCGTCGGCGGCGCCCAGGGCCACCATGGCGTGGAAGTCCGCCATGAAGCGCGGGTCGCCCGACTCCAGGGCGGCGACCCAGCGCATGGACATCGCCACGTGCTCCGTCCACCGGTCGCCACGGCGCCGGGAGACCGCGACGAGCTCTTCCGCGAGGGCCCGCCGGTCGCCCGCGCTCCGCGGCCCCCACTCCGACTGGAGGCGCGCCCAGAGCCCGATGTGCAGCGTGTCGTCGTCGCCCGCCGCGCGGGCCCCGGCGATCACGCCGGCCGCCACGTGCCGGGCCAGGGAGGACTGCGACAGGGTCGGCTCACCGCCGCCCCCTGTTGTCGTATCCACTCCGGAAGTGGCGCCCTGCTGTTCGTACGCCCACCGCAGGGCGCGGGGCTTCAGCAGCGCGGTGTCGCCACGGCCGTCGGAGCCGTACAGGGTCAGAGCGGTCCACCCCATCAGCAGCGGATCGCCCAGACCGCGAGCCAGGGCGGCGGCGTCGGCGTACACCCGCCAGGAACGCTCGTGTTCGCCGAGCATCTGGAGCGCCGTCCCGAAGTGGAGGCCGAGCAGCACCCGGCGCCTGGGGTCCGCGTCGCCGAGGCGGTCGAGGGCGCGCTCGTAGTGCCCGGCGGCTTCCTCGTGCGCCATACGGTTCTCCGCATGGCGCGCGGCGGACAGCAGCAGCTCCACGGCCTCGTCGCGGTCCAGCTCCTCGAAGGCGAGGTGGGCGTGGCGGGCCAGCTCCACCGGGAGGGTCACGTCCTGGGCGTCCGTGGTGCTTCGCAGGGCGGGGACGGCGGCTGCGTGCAGTCGGCGTACGTGCCGGGTTTCGAGGGCGCCGTACAGGGTCTCGCGTACGAGGTCGTGCTCGAAGACGACGTTCCGGGATGCCTTTCCGGAGGGCTCGGACTCGGACTCGGACTCGTACTTGTATTGGTAGTCGTACTCGTACACCACGAGCCGTGCCTCCGCGGCCTGATCCAACCACCGGTGTACGTCCTCGGGCGGGGCGCCCAGGACGCTCGCCAGCGTGTCGGTGCGGAAGCGCCGTCCCAGTACGGAGGCGGCTCCCAGGCAGTCGGCGACGGCACCGTCCAGCAGGTCCAACCGCTGCCGGAGAGAGGCGTGCAGCCCGGGAGACGTCCCGCTGACCTCGTGCCCGCCGGCCCACAGGCGCGCTGTCTCCTGTACGAAGAAGGGGTTGCCGCCCGTCCGGTGCAGTACGTCGGCGACGAGCCTGCCGTCCGGTGCGCTGCCCACCGTACGGAGCATCAGTTCGGCGACGTCGTCGGCGCAGAGGCCCGTGAGCGTGAGGGTCGTCGCCCGTGCCGTCAACGACCGGAGGCGGTCGCGCAGGGAGTGGTCGGGCCGCTCGACCTCGACGAGGCGGCAGGTCGCCACGATCAGGACGCGTTCCAGGGAGAGGTGCTGGGCTGCGAACTCCAGGAGGGCGATCGAGGCTGGGTCGGCCCAGTGCACGTCTTCCAGTACGACGAGGAGGGGGTGGTGGTGGGAGGCGGTGGTGAGCATGGTGGTGACCGCATCGAACAGCTCGAACCGGCTCGCCTCTTGGGCCCGCCCTTCGTCTTCGGTGCGACGTGACTCCTGAGCCCGGCCTTCGTCCTGGGCCCGGCTCTCGTCCTGGGCCTGCCCCTCGTTCTCCGTCCGGCCCTCGTCCCGGGCCCGGCCCTGGTTCTCCGTTCGGTCCTCGTTCTCCGTTCGGCCGCCACCAGTAAGGAGCACCTGCCACACCACACCCGCGGCCTCTGAAGCGGCCTCCCACGCCTCCGTCCGCAAGGCCCTGCGCAGACCGCGTATGACCTGTGTCCAGGGCCAGTAACCCGGGGTGCCGTCCGCGCCCCAGCACGATCCGCGCAACACGGCCATGCCCGCTTGCCTCGCCTCATGGACCGCACACCCAGTGAGAGCCGTCTTGCCGATTCCGGCCTCGCCGGTGACCAACAGCAGCCCACCCTGCCCCCTGCGGGCCCGCTCCAGGTGGGCCCGCACTGCCCGCAGGAACTCCTCCCGCCCCAGCAGGCCCTGCCCGGCTCCGTCCTCCCCCGGCTCCACGCCTACGCCCACGACCGCCCACCGCCCCAGCCCTCGCAACGTCCCCACTCGGCGACAGCCGTTGTCTCACCGAAAAGCGTAGGGCGTGTTCGAAAAGCGGATCAATTCGACCAAAGGGGTGATGGCCGGGGACGTTGATGGTGGGCGGGGCCGCCCGGTTTTTGCGGAGTGTGGCGGTTCCGGGCCGGCAGTAAAGGGCGCTCCCTTCGGTCGCGTCGGCTCCGCCGATTCCGCTCCGCTCCACCCTTGACTGCCGCCCCTCCACCGCACGTTGACTTTGCCCCGGCCGGCCAGGGGTGGGGTCTACGGATTCTCTGGAGGGGCCATCCCCTTTCATCGCCGAGTGCGGCCCGGCCCAACGTGAGCCGACGCCACCGTCGTGGTGGCCGCCCCCGGCTTCGCCGCTTGGGCCGTCACCTCTCGCTGCCGGGTGCGGCCCGGCCCAACGTGGGCGCGCGCCCCGGTCGAGGCTCGGTCAGCCCCCTCCGGCACCTACTTTGGAAAAGTTGCGAATGCGTGTGCCGTGCGCCCCCCTGGACGGCCAATACGCCCCCGGCACCCAGGCCCGTTGTGCCCGATTCCCGTGACGGATGAGCCTGCACAAAGGGCGCGCGGGGCGTGGCAGGAGGCGTGCGCCAACCCGGTTCGCAACTTTCTCGAAGTAGGTCCCCGACCCTCTTTGCCGTCCGTGACCTTGGAGTCCCGGACGGGGACGATGCCGGGGAGCCCGTCGGCGACTTCCAGGCACAGTCCGCCGGAGCCGCCCTGGCTGGGTTGTTGGTCTGCCTGCTGCCCGGTACGGGGCGCGAGTAACCGTACCGATGACGCCTCCTGCGAGCGGAGCGGCGGCTGCCGCTGCACGTCGGAAGGGGGCACAGCAGTGGGGCCCGCCTCCTTCAAGGGGCGGGTCCCACCGGGCCGTTCAAGAGGGGCGCGGGTGTGGCGCTCACTCTTCTACCGTCAGCCCCTTGCGGAGCTTGACGAGCGTTCGCGACAACAGGCGCGACACGTGCATCTGCGAGATGCCGAGCTCCTCGCCGATCTCCGACTGCGTCATGTTGGCGACGAAGCGGAGGGAGAGGATCTTGCGGTCGCGCGGGGGGAGGTCGGCGATGAGGGGCTTGAGGGACTCGACGTACTCGATGCCCTCCAGGCCGTGGTCCTCGTAGCCGATGCGGTCCGCGAGGGCGCCTTCGGAGTCGTCCTCCTCGGGCTGCGCGTCCAGGGAGCTCGCGGTGTAGGCGTTGGAGGCGGCCATTCCTTCGACGACCTCGTCGTTCGAGATGCCCAGGCGCTCGGCGAGCTCGCCCACCGTGGGGGCGCGATCAAACTGCTGGGCGAGTTCGTCGCCCGCCTTGGCGAGGTCCAGTCGGAGCTCCTGCAAGCGGCGCGGGACCCGCACCGACCAGCTGGTGTCGCGGAAGAAGCGCTTGATCTCGCCGACGATCGTCGGCATGGCGAAGGTCGGGAACTCGACGCCGCGACTGAGTTCGAAACGGTCGATGGCCTTGATGAGGCCGATCGTGCCGACCTGGATGATGTCCTCCATGGGCTCGCTGCGGGAGCGGAACCGGGAGGCCGCGAACTTCACCAGGGCGAGGTTCAGTTCGACCAGGGTGTTACGGACGTACGCGTATTCGTGCGTCCCTTCCTCGAGCGATTCGAGGCGCTCGAAGAGGGTTTTGGACAGGGCCCTCGCGTCCAGCGGCCCCACCTCGTCGTACGGCGGGATCTCGGGGAGGTCGTCGAGGCCTTCGAGTCCGTCCTGGGTGGGTATGGACCCGCGCTGAGCGGGTACGGGGACGGGAGCGGGGCCCGGGAGGTCGGTGGCGGAGTGGTGCGGCGGGAGTGTCGACGTCGCCTGGTCAGTATGCGATTCGTCGAGCCGGGGTGACATGGTGTCCTCCATCGTTCTCGGCATATGGCTGCCGATGCCAATACGTGCACTGCGGTGTGCGGCGCCTCCAAAGCCGTCCGTGTCGATTGATGTCTCTTCTACCCCTACCCGCTTCCGCGTGCCGGTCGCAAGTGCGTTCTGAGGCGAAATGTCCGAATTCAGGGGGATGTTCGGGTACCCCGGACCGCCAGGAGGGCGTAATGTTCAGGGGCGTCATCAATAGCCACGACGGTCGGAAGAGAGTGACGATGGACCGCGGGACGGTCGGCAGTGCACACAGGGGCCGGCTTCTGGTCGAAGTCCGGAAGGTGGGCACGAGTGCCGTCGTGACCCCGGCGGGTGAGTTGGATCACCACACCGCCGACGTGTTGCGCGAGCCGCTTGAGAACTGCCTTACGGACGGCTATTCACGACTGGTCGTCGACTGCTCACGCCTTGAGTTCTGTGATTCCACCGGGCTCAACGTGCTGCTCGGAGCCCGGCTCAAGGCCGAGGCGGCGGGCGGCGGCGTACACCTTGCGGGAATGCTGCCCGTGGTCGCCAGGGTCTTCGAGATCACTGGGGCCGAGGCGGTTTTCACGCTTCACGAGACGCTCGAAGCGGCTCTGGACGAATGAGTCCTCATGAATCAGTGCTGGTCACACGCGACCGTTACGCGTCAGTTGCCTCTGCGTGATCGCGGCGTTACCAGCGTCACACGGACCGTGCCGAAGAAGTGGGTGTTCTCACGGTTCGTCCGGGCAGGAGAGACCTGGATCCGTCGATGGCGGTCCGAGAAATCAACAGTCAGAACGGCAAGCAGCCGATGTCCCCTACTCGCCCAGAGTTCTCAACTTGTCCAGAGTTCAGAGCCCTCAGTCCTCTTGTCGGTGAGGTGAAGCGCTGATGAGCACCACCCGGCCTTACTCGCCGGGCGACCGCGGCCCGGATTCCGAGGCCGCAGTCGCGGACGCTCCCGCGGACCGGATCTCCGGGACGCCCTCCCGGCAGGTCCGCAGGCTGAGCCTGAACGGGGCGAGCGGCATCGTCCCCCTCGCGCGCGACTACACGCGCGAGGCGCTCCACGCCTGGGGCTGGCTGCCCGCGGAGAGCGCCGACCGGCGCGCCGCCGCCGAGGACGTGCTCCTGGTCGTCTCCGAGCTCGTCACCAACGCCTGCCTGCACGCCGAGGGCCCCGACGAGCTCTGGCTCTCCAGTGACGGCAAGGTGCTGCGCATCGAGGTCTCCGACCGCGGCACGGGGCAGCCCGCGCCGCGCACGCCGCACCGCGCGGGGCGGCCCGGCGGCCACGGCATGTTCATCGTCCAGCGGCTCTGCCTGGACTGGGGCGTCGTGCGGAGCCCCGGCGGCACGGGCAAGACGGTCTGGGCGGAGCTGGGCGCGCCCGCGTAGTGAGCCGCCCGTGCGGCGTCCGTTCGGATTTCGGCTGACGCCCGCGCTTGGTTCCTGTGGCGGTTTCCGCCGGGTGGGGCTGCTTGATGCCCGCCCGGTTTTTGTGGTGCCCGAAGGCGTCTGTTTGGCGGTGCCCGGCGCATGTGTGGGCCTGGCCTGACCTCGGCCCCTAGGTGTTACCCACGGTTAGTACACGCGCCGGATCGACACGATCCGGCGCGTCTTCTGTCTTCCCTCGACAACGTCCCGGGCGTACCTTGAGCGCCCAATCTGATGTGCCGTCAGTAACACGAGCAACTCCGCACCGCGGCACGCCACGACCGGCATGAGGGGACAAACGAGGTGTCGCACACGAAAAAACCGGCCGCGCTCGCGCTCGCCACCGTCCTGGCCGGCGGCTCGGCGGTGCTGCTGGCCGCCCCCGCCGCGCAGGCCACCGTCCAGGACGTCAACTACCAGTGCAAGACGCCCATCGGGGACAAGAGCGCCGTCTCGCCGATCGACATCAAGAGCGTCAAGAGCGGCAGCGGCTACAAGCTCACCATGTCCTTCCAGAAGGGCGTCTCCTCCAGCCCCGTCGAGCTCGGCAAGGGCGCGATGAAGCCGAGCGCGGTGATCAAACTGGGCGGCGCGGAGAGCGGGACGGTGCCGGTGTCCGGCGCGACGAACGCGGAGGCGATCCCCGCCAACACCCCCATCAAGATCAGCGACCTGTCGGGCACGTACACGCCCAAGAAGAGCGGCAAGGTCACCTTCACGGCGGGCGTCCTCACGATCAAGGCACTCGGTACGACCACCACGTGCACGCCGTCCAACAATCCCAAGCCGTCCCTGGAGCTGGATGTCGAGGGGGCGGGCGGCGGGTCCGGCAGTGGCTCCGACACCGACGGTGGGTCCGACGGAGGGGCCGACACCGGCAGCACGACGGGTGGCTCCGACAGTGCCGCGTCCGGCGGCGCGGAACTCCCGCAGACCGGTCCGGCCGACTCCGCCGTCGCCCTCGGCACCCTCGGCGGCACCGTCCTGCTCGCGGGTGCGGCGGGCGCGCTCTGGCTGACCCGCAGGAACCAGGCGGCGCGCTCGCGGTAGCCACGCGCACGTGGAGAGAGAAACGGGCCGAACGGGCCAGAGGATCAGGAGCCGCCGATGCCGCCGATGCCGCTGAAGCGGCCCGAGCCGACCATGGTGCCGAAGTCGCTGACGACGTCCTCCGTGCGGGCCGCGCTGTGCGTGGCCGCCCTCGTGCTGGCGGCCTCGGCCCCCGCGCACGCGGACGGCGGCGGCTCCGCGGACTGGTCCGCCGCGCCCTCCGCGGGCGCCGGTACGCGTCCGGCGAAGGACGGGCGGCCCTCCTTCTACGCCGAGGGCGCCCCCGGCGCGGTGCTCCAGGACACCCTGTCCCTCACCAACCCCGGCCCGAAGCCCCGCACGATCACCCTGCGGGGCGCCGACGCCCGCAACACCGGATCCGGCGCGTTCTCCGTCTCCCCGGCCAGGGAACGGCCGAAGAAGACCGGCGCGTGGATCACCTTCGCGAAGCGGCAGGTGAAGGTACCGCCGCGCACCCGCGCCGAGGTGCCGTTCACGCTGACGGTGCCCGCGGACGCGGTGCCCGGCGACCACCCCGGGGCGATCGTCGCGAGCGGCGGCGGCCGCACCGTGGGCGTGCGCGTGCACCTGCGCGTCGGCGGGCCCACCCTCTCGGCGCTCACCGTCGAACGCGTCCAGGTCGACACCGACGCCGAGCGCATCACGTACGACCTGGTCAACCGCGGCAACACCGTGCTGACCCCGAAGCTCGCGGTGCACGCGGAGGGTGTGCTCGGCACGCACATCGACCGCCCCGCGCGCACACTGCCGGTCGAGCTCCTGCCCGGCCGCCGGATCTCCCTGACCGAACCGTGGCCGGACCCGCCGGCCCTCGACGCGGTCGACGTCGAGCTCACGGCCACGGCGGCGGGCGGCGCCCGCGACACGGCCACGGCCTCGGCCCGCCTCGTGCCGTGGGGCGCGGTGGCGGGCGGCGGCGCCCTGCTGCTCGCCGTCGCGGGCGGGACGGTGCATCTCGTACGCAGACGGAGACGGCGTCAGGAGGAGCCGCCCGGGTCGACGGCCGAACAGGAACAGGGGCATTCGGAGCGGGAGTTGGCGGGGACGGGGACGGGAGGGGAACTGTGAGCGGGAAGAGCGGTGGCGGACCTGTGGCCGGTCTCGTGCGCGGCGCACGCGGCGTACGCGATGTACTCGGCTTACTGGCCGGCATAGCCGTACTGGCGCTGCTCAGCCTCGTCCTGCTGCCGCCGTCCGGCGCGTCCGCCGCTGACAAGCCCACCGTGAAGCTCTCCAAGTCCGAGGCGGGCAAGGGCGGATCGGTCACCGTCAAGGGAGAGGGCTGGCGGCCGGACGCCCTGCTGATGATGCTCGTCTGTGGCCAGTCCGCGCCCGGCAAGGGCGTCATCGGCGGCACCAACTCCTGCGCCAACTCCGAGGGCCGGGCCGTCACCACCGACAAGAACGGCGCCTTCGACAAGAAGCTCCCCGTGGCCGAGCCGCCCGAGCCCTGCCCCTGCGTCGTCCACGTCTCCACGGTGACCGGTGAGAAACAGCAGGTCGACGCGGTACTGAAGGTCGCGGGCCACCCCGTGAAGCCGCTGCCCCGACAGGCGGGCGGCGGCAAGCTCTCCGTCCTGACCGACACCCGTCTGGAGGGTTCCAGCGGGGTGCTGACCTGGTTCGGCGCCCCGCCGCAGCGCACCCTCGAATTCACCGTCGGCAACGTCGGCTCGGCGCCCGTCAAGGACCCGGTCTTCCAAGTCGGCACCTCCCACGGCGTGTTCGCCCCGGAGTGGGAGGAGCAGCAGTGGCGCGGCACCATCGCACCCGGCAAGAAGGCGCAGATCAAGCTGCCGGTGGAGCTGTCGGCGGGCGCGCACGGCGACTATCTGGTCTCGCTGAAGTTCGGCGGCAAGGTCCTGGCCGAGCAGCCGTGGGGCGTCGGCCGGCCCTGGGGCGTCACCCTCTTCTGGATCCTGCTCGGCGTCGTGGTGCCCGCGGCCGTCTTCCGCATCGGCATGGCGGTCGTCGACCGGCTCCGCCCGAACCGGCGCCGCGTCTCGCGCGGCGGCCGGCACCGGACCCGACGCCGGTTCGCTGAACTCACCTCCCGCCTGCCGCAGTTGAGGCTGCCGCAGGGGGCGGTCGACGCGGACAGGGAGGTGCGGGAGGCGGGTGGCGCGCGTACGTCGCACGCCGGGCCCGCGCCTCGTACGAAACCGACCGGGGGACGCCCGAGTACGGGCGGGTCCGGCGCACCGGACAGTGGCGCGAGCGGGTCGCCGACCGCTTCCCTGCCCTGGTTCACCCCCGACACAGACCCCGGCGCACCCGCAGGCCGGCTCTCCGCACCGTCCGACGACAGTCCGACGAAGGGAAACACGTGATCACGCAACGACGGAGAGCGGGCGCGGCCTCGGTCGCGCTCCTGCTGGGCGGGGCGGGCATCCTGCTCACCGCGGGACCGGCGCGGGCCGCCGAGGCCGGCGAGTCCGCCCAGGTCGCCGAGGTCGCCTACAAGACGGAGTGCATCCCTCCGCCGATCTCCAACCTGCCGCCCGTGCAGGGCACGACCAAGGTGGAGATCACGGCGCCGGCCACGGCGAAGGTCGGCGACGAGGTCGACATCGTGTGGAAGACGACGCAGGCCGCGTCCAGCAACCCGGATGTCCTCGACCTCGCCGAGAACACGGTGCAGCCGACCGGCACGATCAAACTGGCGGGTGGCCAGAGCGGGGACCTCAAGGTGACGGGTGAGCGCAGGAACCCGCCCATCAAGAAGAACAGCCCCATGATCCTGTCCGACATGAAGGGCAGACTGAAGCTGACCGCGGCGGGGGAGGTGACGCTCACCCCGGACGCGTACGACATCAACGTCAACAAGCCGATCTCGACCGACACGAAGTGCACGCCGAAGGAGCAGGTGAAGGCGGGGGCGACGATCAAGGTGACGGGAGCGGGGGGTGGTTCGGGCGGTACGGGGGGTACGACGAGCGGGTCGTCCGGCGGAAGCACCTCCGGCGGAAGCACCTCCGGCGGGAGTACCGCCGGTGGGAGCACCTCCGGTGGTGGTGACGGGCAGACCGACTTCCCCGGCAAGGAAGTGCAGACGCCCTACAAGTGCAAGACGCCGATCGGTGACAAGGACGCCACCTCGCCCGTTCAGATCAACGCCAAGAAGGACGGCGGTAGTTACGGTCTGACCGTCCAGTTCAAGAAGTCCGTCATGGACAGTCCGGCCGACATCCCCGCGGACTCGGTGAAGCCGTCGATGGAGGTCGTGCTGGGCGGCGCGGACAAGGGCACGGTGCATGTGGAGGGCCCCACCAACAAGGAGCCCATCAAGTCCGGCGACCCGATGACGATCCCCGACCTCACCGGTACGTACAAGCCGGGTGCGGACGGCAAGTCGACGCTGTCGCCGGGTGTGCTGACGGTCAAGGCACTGGGTACGACGACGACCTGCACGCCGGTCAAGAGTGACGTCTCCCTGGAACTGGACACGGCGGCCCAGCCGGGCGGTTCCGGTGGCGGTACGGCGGGGGGCTCCCCGGCGACGGGGGGCGGTTCCTCCTCCTCGGGCGGCGGCCTCGCGGAGACGGGAGCCGATGACAACGGAGGGCTGCGGGCGCTTGGCTTGGTCGCCGGCACAGTGATCCTCCTGGGCGGAGCCGTCTTCACCTTCCTCCCCAGGCGCCGGCGCGCCCTGCGCTAGCCCTCCGGGCGGGGGCGGACGCGCCTGCGGCCCGCACGTGGCTGGTCGCGCAGTTCCCCGCGCCCCTGAAGGGCGGACGCGTCTGCCGAGCTTGGGCCGGTCAGCCTCTGCGGCTTGTCCGTGGCTGGTCGCGCAGTTCCCCGCGCCCCTGGGGAGCCTGCGGCAGCGCCCCCGCAGTCTCGCCCGGTAACCGCCGGGGCGGACGCGGCTGCGGGGCTTGGGCCGGTTAGCCTATGTGGCTTGTTGGTGGCTGGTCGCGCAGTTCCCCGCGCCCCTGGGGAGCCTGCGGCAGCGCCCCGTCAGGGGCGCGGGGCTGTGACATGTGCGGCTCCGCCGCGTGGGCGCGAGCAAGCAAAAGCGGTCCGCAGGCGCCCGTGAACCGCCGTAGGCAGACGCGAGGGCGGGCTTTTAGGGGCGCGGGGAACTGCGCGAGCGAGCCAAGGCGGCCCGCAGGCGCCCGTAAACCGCCGTAGGCAGACGCGAGCGTCAGATGTGGGAGCGTAGCCAGCGGAGGATCGCGCGGGACGTGGCGGGGGCACGGAGGAGCGGGCCCCCGTGCAGGGGGCCTGCCACCGTGCGGACCGTCACATCGGAAAGCCCCGCCCCCCGCTGCGCCCCCGCCAGCTCCGCCGAGTGCACCGGCGGCACGAAGTCCCCCTCGGAGTGGACGAGCAGCAGCGGCGCGTCCTCCGCCCCGGACGCGTGCGAGGCGACGGTCAGGTCGTCCCACCGGGCCGAACAACCGCGCCCCGCCCCCCGCCCGGGCACACACCCCGCAAGCCGCTCCGCGGCCCTCCGCAGCGCCCGCCGCTCAGCGGACGCCCCCCGCTCCGCCCCGTCCCGCCACGCGCGGTACGGCGACGCCACGGGGGACAGCGCCACCACCCCGCGTACCCGCGTACGCCCCGCCCCGTACGCCCCCGCCTGGAGCGCCAGGTGCCCGCCCGCCGAGGAGCCGAGGACGAGGGGCGCGGCCCCGCCGTGAAAGCCCCGCACCCAGCGCACCGCCGCGTGCACGTCGTCGCGCTGCGCGGGCCAGACGGCGTCGGACGTCAGCCGGTAGTCCGTGTCGTACACGGTGAACCCGCGCGCCGCGAACCACCGCGCCCAGCCGCTCCAGTCGGTGTCCTTCGACCAGTAGCCGCCGTGCACGATCATCAGCGCGGGGCCCCCGTCGCCGTACACGGTGACGTTCTGGCGGGCATGGCCGCCGTAGTGGAAGAGCCGCCCCGGCGGCGGCTCGGGGACCGCCCGGGCGGCGGCACTGGACGAGAGCAGCGCCCCGCACACGGCGAGGGTCAGCAACGTACGACGCATGGCCATGACCAGATGCTGCACCGCCCCGCGCCCCCGCATCCGAAGAAACGCCAAGGGCCGCCGCACCGGGTGGTGCGGCGGCCCTCAGTTCGAGCGAGTCAACCGTTGCCGTGGGTACGGGTCAGCGCACGTCGCCCATCAGCCCGCTGACCTTCTTGCGCGCCATGTAGACCGAGATGCCCGCGAGCACCGCGGCCGTGGCCTCCAGGGCGACCATGCCCCGGCCGTTGAGGTCGACGCCGGCGATGGCGAGCATGCCGGTCACGCTGTCGCCCGCGGTGACGGCGAGGAAGAAGACACCCATCATCTGAGAGGCGTACTTCGCGGGCGCCATCTTCGTGGTCAGCGACAGACCCACCGGGGACAGGCACAGCTCGGCGACCGTGTGCATCAGGAAGATCAGCACCAGCCACCACATGGTGACCTTCGTGTCGCCGGTCGCCATGCCCATCGGGACGAGGAAGACGAAGAACGAGGCGCCGGCCATCACCAGGGCGAAGGAGAACTTCACGATGGTGCTGGGCTCGCGGTCGCTGCGGGCCATCTTGATCCACAGGGCGGCGAAGACCGGGGCGAGCAGCATGATGAAGCCCGGGTTCAGCGACTGGAACAGCGTGTTCGGCATCTCCCAGCCGAAGATGTCCCGGGAGGTGTGGGAGTCACCGAAGAGGGACAGCGTCGACGCGCCCTGGTCGAAGATCATCCAGAAGATCGCGGCGGCCACGAAGAACCAGATGAACGCCGTCATCTTGGTCTGCTCTTCGGTGTTGAGCTCCTTGTCCCGCTTGATCTTCACGAGGACCGCGACGGGGATCAGCAGACCGGCGACGGTGATCGGGAGCAGCGCCCAGTTCAGGGTCAGGCGGTAGACGTCGGTGAAGGCCACGACGAGGTAGAACGCCGCGATGACGGCGACGGCACCCAGCGACTTGACGACGACGCCGCGCTTCTCCTCGGCGGAGAGCGGGTTCGGGACCTTGCTGCTCTCCTCGGACAGGTGCCGGGAACCGACCATGAACTGGATCGCGCCGAGCGCCATGCCGATCGCGGCCAGACCGAAGCCCAGGTGCCAGTTGACCTTCTCGCCGAGGATGCCGATGGCGAAGGGCGCGGCGAAGGCACCGAGGTTGATGCCCATGTAGAAGATGGTGAAGCCACCGTCGCGGCGGAGGTCCTTCGGGTCGCTGTAGAGCTGGCCGACCATCGTCGAGATGTTGGCCTTCAGCAGACCCGAGCCGACCGCGACCAGGGCCAGGCCGACGAAGAACATCGCCGAGCTCGGCAGCGCCAGGCACACGTGACCGGCGACGATCACGCAGCTCGCGATGGCGACGGTCTTGCGGGCGCCCCAGACGCGGTCACCGATCCAGCCGCCGGGCATGGCCATGAGGTAGACCATGGCCACGTAGACGGAGTAGATGGCCGTGGCGGTCGCCGCGGTGTACGCGAGGCCGCCGCCCTGGCTGCCGGTCGCCGCGTCGGCGCCGCCGGAGACCAGGTAGAGCACGAGCAGGGCGCGCATGCCGTAGTAGGAGAAGCGCTCCCACATCTCGGTCATGAACAGTGTGGCCAGTCCGCGGGGGTGGCCGAAGAAGGTCTTCTCGGTGCCAGGGGTGCTGGCTGAGTCCTTCGTCAGGCTGGACGCCATGGGTCGATCCTCGTGGGTTCGGGACGCGTGCGCAGGAGCGTGAGCGCGCCCGGTGGGGGGCGGTCGGCACCGTCGTCGAACCGCCCGGCCCCACGCCCGGGGGAGGTTCTCACCCCCGCGCGGGGAGGTGAGGAGCGGTGACTCCGGGATCCACACCCTGGGCGCATCCTCGCGCGCAGGGCCCGACCACAGGTCATTCCTTTCAAGGCCAGCAGAACTGGCCCGCACATAAAAGAGACCTAAGGCCGCACAGTGGGCCAAAGGTCCTTGAGTAGTGCATGAGGCGTTGGGTCACCATACGACACCGCAGGGAGGCATATGGAAGGACTTGAGAGATGGATCACAGGTTTCGCTGCAACCAACAACGCACAATCAAAGGTGTTTCCCAGAATCGCCGCCCATAGCCGCAGGCGTGCCGCTCCACTGTGCGATCACCTCCCTGGGGTTGTCCACAGCGGACTACCATCACCCCATGACCCGTGTACTGCTCGCCGAGGACGACGCGTCCATCTCGGAGCCGCTGGCCCGTGCCCTGCGCAGGGAGGGTTACGAGGTCGAAGTCCGCGAGGACGGCCCGACCGCTCTCGACGCAGGTCTTCAGGGCGGTGTGGATCTTGTCGTGCTCGACCTGGGGCTGCCCGGGATGGACGGCCTGGAGGTGGCCCGCCGGCTGCGGGCCGACGGGCTCACGGTGCCGATCCTCATCCTGACCGCGCGGGCCGACGAGGTGGACACCGTCGTCGGCCTGGACGCGGGCGCCGATGACTACGTGACCAAGCCCTTCCGCCTCGCCGAGCTGCTCGCCCGGGTCCGGGCGCTGTTGCGGCGCGGCGCCACGGAGCACAAGGAGGCGCCCGCCACGCACGGCGTGCGCATCGACGTCGAGTCGCACCGCGCGTGGATGGGCGAGGAGGAGCTCCAGCTCACCGCCAAGGAGTTCGACCTCCTGCGGGTCCTGGTGCGCGACGCGGGCCGGGTCGTCACCCGCGACCAGCTGATGCGCGAGGTCTGGGACACGACGTGGTGGTCCTCCACGAAGACCCTCGACATGCACATCTCCTGGCTCCGCAAGAAGCTGGGCGACGACGCGGCGAATCCTCGCTACATCGCGACGGTACGAGGCGTGGGTTTCCGCTTCGAAAAAAGCTGACGGCACCCCTGCGGGGGCGGTGCGCGCAGTCTCCCCCGGCCAGGGGGCGCGGGGAACGGCGCGAGTAACCAGGACCAAAGCCGCACCCGCCATTGATCCGCCGGAGGCAGATGCGTCTGCGGCTCGTTCGTGGTTGGTCGCGCAGTTCCCCGCGCCCCTAGGGAGACTGCGGCAGCGCCCCGTAAGGGGCGCGGGGAACGGCGCGAGCGACCAAGAACAACCCGCAGACGCCGTTGTACCGCCGGAGGCAGACGCGTCTGCGGGCCGTCGACGGCTGGTCGCGCAGTTCCCCGCGCCCCTGAAAGGCATCCCGCACGCGAGACACTGGGGCAATGCGCCGCAGACTGATCAACAGCACTCTCGCCGTCGTCCTCGTCGTGATCGCGGTCTTCGGGGTGAGCCTCGTCATCGTGGAGACGAGGACCATCAGCAGCAGCGCCCAGGAGCGCGTCGACTCCGAGGCCCTCCGCCTCGCCAGCATCGTCGACAGCCGGCTGATCAGCAAGGAGAAGATCACCGGCGCCATCCTGCGGGACCAGGTCGCAACGGACCGGTACGCGCGCATCGAGATCCCGGGCCGCAAGCCCATCGAGATCGGCACCCGCCCCACCGGCGACGTCATCAGCGCCACCCGCCCCGGCGAGCAGCGCGAGAAGGTCACCGTCCAGGAGCCGAGGGCCGCGGTCACCCGCGAGGTGGGCCGCACCCTGCTGATCATCGCCGCCGTCGCCCTGCTCGCCATCGTCGCGGCGGTACTGCTCGCGGTGCGCCAGGCCAACCGCCTCGCCTCCCCGCTCACCGACCTCGCCGAGACCGCGGAGCGCCTCGGCTCGGGCGACCCGCGGCCCCGCCACAAGCGGTACGGCGTACCGGAGCTGGACCGTGTCGCCGACGTCCTGGACTCCTCGGCCGAGCGCATCGGCCGCATGCTGACCGCCGAGCGGCGCCTCGCCGCCGACGCCTCGCACCAGCTGCGCACCCCGCTGACCGCGCTCTCCATGCGCCTGGAGGAGATCACCGTCACCGACGAGCTGGACACGGTGAAGGAGGAGGCGACGATCGCGCTGGCCCAGGTCGAGCGGCTGACCGACGTCGTGGAGCGGCTGCTCACCAACTCCCGTGACCCTCGCACCGGTTCGGCCGTCGCCTTCGACCTGGACGAGGTCGTCAAGCAGCAGCTGGAGGAGTGGCGCCCGGCCTACCGCAGCGCGGGCCGCGCCATCGTCAGCTCCGGCAAGCGGCACCTGGAGGCGGTGGGCACGCCGGGCGCGGTCGCCCAGGTGCTCGCCGCGCTGATCGAGAACTCGCTGATGCACGGCGGCGGCACGGTCGCGCTGCGAACCCGCGTCACCGGCAACCAGGCGGTCATCGAGGTGACGGACGAGGGCCCGGGCGTCCCCGCCGACCTCGGCGCCCGCATCTTCGAGCGGACCATCAGCGGCCGGAACTCGACGGGAATCGGCCTCGCGGTGGCGCGGGATCTGGCCGAGGCGGACGGTGGCCGCCTCGAAATGCTTCAGACGCAGCCGCCGGTCTTCGGGCTCTTCCTGTCGCGTACGCCGCCGTCGAGGGGCACGGCCGGCGAAGCGGAGGAGAAGGACAAGACGGTCCGCTAGCGGACCACGGGCTTCTCGCCGGCCTGCTCGCCCGTCTTGTCGCCGCCCGACGTCTCCAGGAACGATTCGGCACGAGCGACGGTCTCGCGCGCGGGCAGCGCCTTGAACACCCAGGTGCGGTACGACCAGAAGCGGAAGAGCGTCGCGATGCCCATGCCGAGGAACTTGAAGAAGTTGGACTGGAGACGGCTGTCCCAGCCGAACCAGTACGTCGCGGCGTAGAGCACGCCGTTCTCGATCACCAGGCCGACGCCGCTGAACAGCAGGAACAGCGTGAGTTCCTTGGTACGGCCGGTCTTGTCACGGTCCCTGTACGTGAAGTAGCGGAACCCGACGTAGTTGAAGGCGATGGCGACGACCGTGGCGATGACGCTCGCGCGCACCACATGCAGGTCCGTGACGTGCCGCACCAGGTTGAAGACGCCGAAGTTCACCAGTGTCCCGACCGCCCCCACGGCCCCGAACTTGGCGACCTCACGCCAGATCTGGTCCAGCCGCACGCGCAGCGCGCCCCGTTCCGTCATGGTGTCGCCCCAGCCCCCGTCGATTGCGTACCGGTCATCCGTACCGGTTGTCCGTACCGGTCGTGTACGTGCCGACGGATTGGTGATTCGGTCGTGTCGACCCAGCCATGCTAACCAGCGGGCCTCCCCGGCGCGCGCGGGCGCCCGCAGACTGTGCCCGCGCTGTGACGGCGGGCGTCGTGAGGCGCTGGATCCGGCCGTTGCCGGGTGGCCGATACCGGCCGATACCCTGGGGGCGTGACGTTCCCGGTAGTCGGCATGGTCGGCGGCGGTCAGCTCGCCCGCATGACCCACGAGGCGGGCATCCCCCTCGGCCTGAAATTCAAGCTCCTCAGTGACACCCCGCAGGATTCCGCGGCGCAGGTCGTCGGCGAAGTCGTGATCGGCGACTATCGCGACCTCGACACGCTGCGCGACTTCGCGCGGGGCTGCGATGTGATCACCTTCGATCACGAACACGTACCCACCGAGCATCTGCGGGCCCTGGAGGCGGACGGCATTCCCGTGCGCCCGGGGCCCGACGCGTTGGTGCACGCCCAGGACAAGGGCGTGATGCGCGCGAAGCTCACGGAGATCGGGGTGCCGTGCCCGCGCCATCGGATCGTGAAGGACCCGGCCGACGTGGCCGCCTTCGCGGCCGAGGGGGCGGAGGACGGCGGCGACGGATTCCCGGTCATCCTGAAGACGGTGCGTGGCGGCTATGACGGAAAGGGGGTGTGGTTCGTACGTTCCGTCGAGGACGCCGAAGACCCCTTCCGGGCCGGTGTCCCGGTGCTCGCCGAGGAGAAGGTCGACTTCGTGCGCGAACTGGCGGCGAACGTCGTCCGCTCGCCGCACGGCCAGGCCGTCGCCTATCCCGTCGTCGAGTCCCAGCAGGTCGACGGCGTCTGCGACACGGTCATCGCCCCGGCCCCCGGCCTCAGCGAGGCCCTGGCCGGCGAGGCCCAGGAGCTGGCGCTGCGCATCGCCGACGAGCTCGGCGTGGTCGGCCACCTCGCGGTCGAGCTCTTCGAGACGCCCGACGGCCGCATCCTCGTCAACGAACTGGCGATGCGCCCGCACAACTCCGGCCACTGGACGCAGGACGGCGCGATCACCTCCCAGTTCGCCAACCATGTGCGGGCCGTGCTCGACCTGCCGCTCGGCGACCCGCGCCCGCGCGCCAAGTGGACCGTGATGGCCAACGTGCTCGGCGGGGACTACCCCGACATGTACACCGCGTACCTGCACTGCATGGCCCGCGACCCGCAACTCAAGATCCACATGTACGGCAAGGACGTGAAGCCCGGCCGCAAGGTCGGTCACGTGAACACCTACGGCGACGATCTGGACGAGGTCCTCGACCGCGCCCGCCACGCAGCCGGCTACCTCAGAGGAACGATCACCGAATGACCGCACCCGTTGTAGGCATCGTCATGGGCTCGGACTCCGACTGGCCCGTCATGGAGGCCGCCGCCAAGGCCCTCGACGAGTTCGAGGTGCCCTTCGAGGTCGACGTCGTCTCCGCGCACCGCATGCCGCACGAGATGATCGCGTACGGCGAGCAGGCGGCGGACCGCGGCCTCAAGGCGGTCATCGCCGGCGCGGGCGGCGCCGCGCACCTGCCCGGCATGCTGGCCTCGGTGACCCCGCTGCCGGTCATCGGCGTCCCCGTCCCCCTGAAGTACCTGGACGGCATGGACAGCCTGCTGTCCATCGTGCAGATGCCCGCGGGCGTCCCGGTGGCGACGGTCTCCGTCGGCGGCGCGCGCAACGCGGGGCTGCTCGCGGCCCGCATCCTGGCGGCGCACGACCCCGAACTCCTCGCCCGCATGCGGGAGTTCCAGCAGGAGCTGAACGACCAGGCGACGGAGAAGGGCAAGCGGCTGCGCGCCAAGGTCGAGGGAGCGGGTTCCGGATTCAGCTTCGGTCCGGGGAAGTGACCGGCACAGTGGCGGGTATGACGCATCCGCAGAAGCTGGAAGAAGCACGGTCCCTGCTCGCCGAGTTCCCCGTCGCCGACGGTCACAACGACCTGCCGTGGGCGCTGCGCGAGAAGGCCGGTTACGACCTCGGCCACCTCGACATCGCCGCCGACCAGACGGGCAGGCTCCACACGGACATCGCCCGGCTGCGCGCGGGCGGCGTCGGCGCGCAGTTCTGGTCGGTCTACGTCCGTACGGACCTGACGGGCGACGCGGCGGTCAGTGCCACGCTCGAACAGATCGACTGCGTCGACCGGTTGCTGACGCGCCACCCTGCCGACCTGGCCCGCGCCCTGACGGCGGCGGACATGGAGCAGGCCAGGTCGGAGGGCCGCATCGCCTCCCTGATGGGTGCCGAGGGCGGCCACTCCATCAACAACTCCCTGGCCACGCTGCGGGCGTTGCACACGCTCGGCGTCCGCTACATGACGCTCACGCACAACGACAACATCGCGTGGGCGGACTCGGCGACGGACGAGCCGGGCGTCGGCGGCCTCTCGCCGTTCGGCCACGAGGTCGTGCGGGAGATGAACCGCATGGGCATGCTCGTGGACCTCTCCCACGTGGCGGCGACGACGATGCGGGCGGCCCTGGACACCTCCGTGGCGCCGGTGATCTTCTCGCACTCGTCGTCGCGGGCGGTGTGCGACCATCCGCGCAACATCCCGGACGACGTCCTGGAGCGGCTGCCTGGCAACGGCGGCGTGGCGATGGCGACCTTCGTCCCGAAGTTCGTCCTCCAGGCCGCGGTCGACTGGACCCTGGCCGCGGACGACAACATGCGCGCCCACGGCTTCCACCACCTGGACACGACGCCGGAGGCCATGAAGGTCCACGCGGCCTTCGAGGAGCGCAACCCCCGCCCCGTCGCCACGGTGGCGACGGTCGCCGACCACCTCGACCACATGCGCGAGGTGGCGGGCATCGACCACATCGGCATCGGCGGCGACTACGACGGCACGGCGTTCACCCCGTCGGGCCTGGACGACGTGGCGGGCTACCCGAACCTGCTCGCGGAACTCCTGACCCGCGGCTGGTCGAAGCCCGACCTGGCGAAGCTGACGTGGCAGAACGCGGTCCGGGTCCTCGGCGCGGCGGAGGACGTCGCCCGCGACGTCCAGTCCCGCAGGGGCCCGTCGATCGCGACGCTGGCCCAACTGGACGGCTGAGACGGGGCGCCCCGTACAGGGGCGCCCCGTAAGGGGCGCGGGGAACTGCGCGAGCAACCAAGTACAAGCCCGCACCCGCGTAAGAACCGCCGTAGGCAGACGCGTCTGCGGGCTACGGCAGGTTCCGCGCCATCACGATGCGCTGAACCTGATTCGTGCCCTCGTAGATCTGCGTGATCTTCGCATCACGCATCATCCGCTCGACGGGATAGTCCCGCGTGTACCCGTACCCGCCAAGGAGCTGCACCGCATCCGTGGTGACCTCCATCGCCACGTCCGAGGCGAAGCACTTCGCGGCCGCGCCCTGGAAGGTGAGGTCGCTGTCGCCGCGCTCCGACTTGGCGGCCGCCGCGTACGTCAGCTGACGCGCGGCCTCGATCTTCATCGCCATGTCGGCGAGCATGAACTGGACGCCCTGGAAGTCGCCGATCGGCTTGCCGAACTGCTTGCGCTCCTTGACGTACCCCTTGGCGTAGTCGAGGGCGCCCTGCGCGATGCCGAGGGCCTGCGCCGCGATGGTGATGCGGGTGTGGTCCAGGGTCTTCATGGCGGTCGCGAAGCCCGTGCCCTCCTCGCCGATCATGCGGTCGGCGGGGATGCGGACGTTGTCGAGGTAGACCTCGCGGGTGGGGGAGCCCTTGATGCCGAGCTTCTTCTCCGGCGCGCCGAAGGAGACGCCCTCGTCGCCCTTCTCGACGACGAAGGCGCTGATGCCCTTGGAGCGCTTCTCCGGGTCGGTCACGGCCATCACCGTGTAGTACTCGGAGACGCCCGCGTTGGTGATCCAGCGCTTGACGCCGTTGAGCACCCAGGAGTCGCCGTCGCGCACGGCCCGGGTCTTCATGCCCGCCGCGTCGGAACCGGCGTCCGGCTCGGAGAGGCAGTACGAGAACATGCCCTCGCCGCTCGCCAGCGGCGACATGTACTTCTTCTTCAGCTCCTCGGAGCCGGAGAGGATGACGGGCAGCGAGCCGAGCTTGTTGACGGCGGGGATCAGCGAGGAGCTGGCGCAGACGCGGGCCACCTCCTCGATGACGATGACCGTGGCGAGGGCGTCGGCGCCCGCGCCGCCGTAGCTCTCCGGTACGTGGACCGCGTGCAGGTCGTTGGCGACGAGCGCGTCGTGGGCCTCCTGCGGGAAGCGGGCCTCCTCGTCCACCGCGGCGGCGAACGGGGCGATCTTCGCCTCGGCCAGCGAGCGGATCGCGTCCCGGAGCATGCCGTGCTCCTCGGACGGGCGGTACAGGTCGAAATCAGCCGATCCGGCCAAGGTCTCTCACGCTCCAAGGATGCTAATTACCGTTAAGTAACCCAAATTTTAGTGGCGCCCACGGCGCGAGGGATACGTGAGCTTGGCGACAGCGGGAATCATGCCCGGTGAGAGGGTTCGACATGCGCGAACTATGCTCGGTCAGCGCACTGAAGCCTCAGACCCCTGGAGCACCGCATGGCCCTCAAGATCACCGTGATCGGCACCGGCTATCTCGGCGCCACGCACGCCGCGGCCATGGCCGAGCTGGGCTTCGAGGTGCTGGGACTCGACGTCGTGCCCGAGAAGGTCGAGATGCTCCAGCGGGGCGAGGTCCCCATGTACGAGCCCGGCCTCGAAGAGCTCCTCGGCAAGCACGTCGCGGGCATCGAGGGCGCCAGCGGCCGGCTGCGCTTCACGATGGACCCGGCCGAGGCCGCCGACTTCGGCGACGTCCACTTCATCTGCGTGAACACCCCGCAGAAGCACGGCGAGTACGCCTGCGACATGTCCTATGTGGACACCGCCTTCGAGTCGCTCGCCAAGCACCTCACCCGGCCGGCGCTCGTCGTCGGCAAGTCCACCGTCCCGGTCGGCAGCGCGGACCGCCTCGCGGCGCGCCTCGCCGAGCTGGCCCCGGCGGGCGACGCGGTCGAGCTGGCCTGGAACCCGGAGTTCCTGCGGGAGGGCTTCGCCGTGCAGGACACGCTGCACCCCGACCGGATCGTGGTCGGCGTGCGCAGCGAGCGCGCGGAGAAGCTGCTGCGCGAGGTCTACGCGACGCCGATCGCGGAGGGCTCACCCTTCGTCGTCACGGACTTCCCGACGGCCGAACTGGTGAAGACCTCCGCGAACTCCTTCCTCGCCACGAAGATCTCCTTCATCAACGCCATGGCCGAGGTGTGTGAGGCGGCCGGCGGCGACGTCGTGAAGCTGGCGGAGGCCCTCGGCCACGACGACCGGATCGGCAAGAAGTTCCTGCGGGCCGGGATCGGCTTCGGCGGCGGCTGTCTGCCGAAGGACATCCGGGCCTTCATGGCGCGCGCGGGCGAGCTCGGCGCCGACCAGGCCCTGACGTTCCTGCGCGAGATCGACTCCATCAACATGCGGCGGCGCGGCCAGATGGTGGAGATGGCCCGCGAGGCGCTGGGCGGCGGCTCCTTCCTCGGCAAGCGGGTCGCGGTCCTCGGCGCCACCTTCAAGCCGGACTCGGACGACGTGCGCGACTCCCCGGCCCTGAACGTGGCGGGCCAGATCCACCTCCAGGGCGGCCAGGTCACCGTGTACGACCCCAAGGGCATGGTGAACGCCCGCAGGCTCTTCCCCACCCTCGGCTACGCGGACACGGCGCTGGACGCCGTCCGGGGCGCCGACGTCGTCCTGCACCTGACGGAGTGGCGCGAGTTCCGCGAGCTCGACCCGGCGGAGCTCGCCTCCGTGGCGGCGGCCCCCGTCCTCCTCGACGGGCGCAACGCGCTCGACCCCGTGGCGTGGCGGGCCGCCGGCTGGACCTACCGCGCGATGGGACGTCCTGGGGCATAGGGGTGATGATGGGGTGAGTGGGCACTCGTTCCGCCCCGGTGCCGACACGTGCCGGGAGAGCACGAGAGACACGAGGAGACGAGATGGACACGACGCAACCCATCGCCCGCCTGCGCAACGTCGTCTTTGACTGCCCCGATCCACGCGCCCTCGCCGAGTTCTACGCCGCAGTCATCGGCGGCACCATCGAGGACGACGGCGACTGGGTCGACCTCGTAACGCCCGGCCGCGTCAAGGTGTCGTTCCAGAAGGTCGAGGACCTGCACCCGCCGGAGTGGCCGCGCGCCGACGTCAACGCGCAGCAGGTCCACCTCGACCTGGACGCGGGCCGCACCACCGAGGAGCTCGACGCCGCCCAGGAGAAGGTGCTCGCGCTCGGCGCGCGCCCCCTCGACCTGGACGACGACGGCGGCAAGCGCGACTTCCGCGTCTACGCGGACCCGGTGGGCCACCCGTTCTGCCTCTGCAAGATCCCCTGACCCTGACCCTGACCCTGACCCGGCGGGCGGGCGGGGTGCTCACCCGTCCAGGCGGTCCCTCGTCGCCGTCGACGCGGACCGCCGCTGCCGGGCGGCCCGCGCCGTGAAGTCCGCGCCGCGCAGCGCGCGTTGCACGTTGCCCCAGGTGAGCAGCGCCAACTCGGCCTCGGGCCAGCCGCGTTCGATGAGCTCGGCGATCAGCCGGGGATAGCTCGACGCGTCGGGGAGCCCGTGCGGGTGCGCCTCGTACGTGTCGTACGTTCCGGAGATGCCGACGCACTCCGGCCCCGCGACCCGGCGTACGTGATCGAGGTGGTCCGCCACCTCCCGCACCGAGGGGCCGGTCCGCTCAGCGGTCAGCGGCACCAGGCACAGGCCCTTGGCGGCGCCCACCGCGGCCAGCATCTCGTCCGTGAGGTTCGCCGGGTGGTCGGTCAGGGCGCGGGCCCCCGAGCGCATGAAGACCACCGGGGCCTTGGAGACGGCGAGCACCCGCCGCGCCGTCACCTCGGCCGCGCCGGACAGGTCGGCGAGGACCCCGAGCCGGTTCATCTCCCGGACGACCTCCTCGCCGAACGGGGTGAGCCCGCCCGCCCCCGCCCACGCCGTGCCGGAGAGGGTCACCACGCTCAGGCCGAGGCTGTGCAGCATGCGCAGGGTGCCCAGGGAGTCGCCGAGCGCGGTGCCGCACGCCGGGCCGATGAGGGTGGCGATACGGCCGCAGTTGCGCGCGTCGGCGGCCTCCGAGGCGTTGTGGGCCAGCCGCAGGGCCTCGGGGTGGGCGGCGACGACCTGCTTCACGAGGTCGATCTGGTCGAGCGTGGCGCCGATGGTGCCGTCCGCGGTCTCCGTGGCCTGCCCCTCGGGCACGTGCACGGACCAGAACTGCGCGCCGACCCGGCCCCCGCGCAGCCGCGGGACGTCGCTCTCCAGGACGCTGTCGCCCGTGTCGAAGTCGTGCCAGGCGAGCCGGCGCAGCGCCCAGGGCAGGCCGCTGTATCCGTCGGCGACCGGATGCGCGGCGAGCAGCGCGCGGGCCCGCTCGGCCGGATCGGCCGGGTCGGCGCACCGGACCGGCTCGGGGTCCGGCTGCGGTTCGGGGCCGGGCTCCGGGTCGGGCGGGACGAGGGGCGGGTCGAGCGCCCCCGCCTCGGCGGTGGTGTTCAGTTCCTCCTGCAGGTCTGCCATGGCGGGTGCTCCGGACGTCGGCGGGTGGCAGTTCGAATAAACCGTGGCACGGAGCGGCCACGGCTTCGCGGCGGACGGAGCGTTCGGGGTACCCGCCGATCCGGGCTACCCGGTAACCGTGACCTTCTCGTCGTTGTTCAGCTGCTCGACGAGCTGCTTGACCTTGGCCTTGTCCCAGAGGAGGTTGCCGCCGCTCTGGCCCGCGAGCGGCATGTTCATGGACTTGCCGTCGCCGCCGGTCACGCCCTTCATCGCCCAGAACATGGAGGCCACGTCGAACAGGCCCATGTCCTTGTCGACGATCAGGGTGTCCAGGCCCGCGCCCATCGTCGGGTAGAGCTTGAACGGGTTCATGACCGTGCCGGGGGTCGCGGCCTGGTTGGCGAGGGCCGCGAGGAACTTCTGCTGGTTCTTCGTGCGGTCCAGGTCGCTGCCGGGCAGCGCGTACCGCGTGCGGACGAAGGCGAGGGCCTGCTGGCCGTCGAGCGTCTGCTTGCCCGCCTCGAAGTCGGCGCCGGACTTCTTGTCCTTGAAGCCCTTGGGGATGTCCATCTCGACGCCGCCGACCGCGTCCACGATCTTGGCGAAGCCGCCGAAGCCGATCTCGGCGTAGTGGTCGATCCGCAGGCCGGTGTTGTACTCCACGGTCCGTACGAGGAGTTCGGGGCCGTCCTCCGCGTACGCGGCGTTCAGCTTCGTCTGGCGGCCCTGGTTCGGATAGAGCTTGCCGGACTCGGCGCCCTTGAAGGAGGGGATCGTGACGTTCGAGTCGCGGGGCAGCGAGATCATGGTGTTCCCGCCGTCGTCCGCGACGTGCAGGATCATCATCGAGTCGGTGCGCTTGCCGTCGGCGGAGCCCGTGTGGAGCTCCTTCTTCTCCTCGTCGGACATGCCCTCGCGGCTGTCGGAGCCCACGATGAGGTAGTTCGTGCCCGCGCCGCCCTCGGGCCGCTCGATGACCTTGGAGAGGTCGACCTCGCGCTTGAGCTTGGAGTCGGCCCAGAAATACGTGGCGACGGAGGTCACCACCAGCACGCTGACGATCGTGATCGAGCCCCACTTGATGCGCTTGCGCCAGTTCGGCGCGGGACGCGCGGCGCGCGGCGGCTGTCCGGTGCCGCCGCCGCTGCCCCCGGTGGGCTGGCCGTAGACCTGGCCGGTGTTGTAGCCGCTGTCGTACGCGCTGTCGGGGCCCTGGCCGTACGGGTCCCGGCGCGGGGCGCGCGGCTCGAAGACCTCGTCGCGGGCGTCGCCGTACGGCTGCCCGTCGCCGTACTGCCGGTCGCCGTACCCGTCGTCGTACGCCGGCTGCTGCGGGACCCCGCCGGGCGGGGGACCGGCCGGACGCGAGGGCCGGCCGCGCTGGACGTGCCGCATCGCGCGGGCCCCCTCGGGCTGGGAGTTCCCGCTGCCGCGGCCGTATCCCCGGCCGCCACCCTGATCGTCAGGCCAATCGCTCATGTGGCCCAGTGTGCCGCTTGGGGGGCCGCGCCTTACAGGGCGGTCGGGGATTCGGTTCAGGGCTGTTGCAGAGCTGATGCAAAGCGGCCGACGAGGGGTCGGACATACGTCCGACATAGGGTGGAGGGCATGACAGACCAGGCTCCCCGTTCGGCAGCGCCCATTCCGGGGGAAAACGACCGGACCCCCGGGTCGATTCCGGGCAAGCCGACCTCGGCGTCCCGCACCACGCTCAGCCACATCATGACCCACAACGACACCAACCTCCTCGGCACGGTGCACGGCGGCGTGATCATGAAACTGGTGGACGACGCGGCGGGAGCCGTCGCCGGACGCCACTCGGGCGGCCCCGCGGTCACCGCGTCGATGGACGAGATGGTCTTCCTTGAGCCGGTCCGCGTGGGCGACCTCGTTCATGTGAAAGCCCAGGTCAACTGGACCGGACGCAGCTCCATGGAGGTCGGCGTCCGGGTCCTCGCCGAGCGGTGGAACGAGTCGACGCCGGCCCAGCAGGTCGGCTCGGCCTACCTGGTCTTCGCGGCGGTCGACGCGGACGGCAAGCCCCGCACGGTCCCGCCGGTCGTCCCCGAGACGGACCGCGACCGCCGCCGCTACCAGGAGGCCCAGATCCGCCGCACCCACCGCCTGGCCCGCCGCCGGGCGATCAAGGAGCTGCGGGAGGCACGGGCCGCCGAGGGCTTCGACGACTGAAGCGACCGGCTGAGGCGACCGGCTTCAGTGATCGACTGAGGCGATCGGCCGCGCCGCTACGGACAGACCACCTGATCCCCGGTGACCACCCCGAACTCGCCCTCGTGGACGTCCTCGGCCCGCACCGGCCGCACCGCCTTGAAGTCCTTGCCGGCGATCACCTTCAGCATCGCGCCCTGCCCGGGCACCTGCCGCAGCTCACACCCCGGCAACGCCGTGGCCAGCGTCTTCGCCGACCGGTCCCACCGCGGGTCGAACGCGACGACGGTCCGCGGGACGGGTTTCGCGATGGCGCCCGGCACGTTCCCCGGCACCCCCGTGGTCCGGAAGCCGGTCGCCCGCAGCCCCGCGTCGACCTGCTGCCCGAGCCCCGGCGCCCCGGTGCCGTTGTCCACCTGGACCCGGATCTGCTGCGGTGCGACATCGACCAGCGCGCCCTTGGCCCGGACGCGGTGCGGCGCGAGCGGCCGGTCCTCGCGCAGCGCCTGGAACAGCTTCGCGGACTTCTCCGGGTGCCACTTCAGCGTCGCGCCGATGCCCGGCAGGACCTGTCCCGTGGGGCTCAGCGGCACGGTCGTGAACTCCGACGACGACGGCGAGAAGCCCTTCATCGCCCGCCCGAGCTCCAGCATCTCGTCCGTGCCGAAGCCGCCGTCCGCCCGCACCGAGCCGAGCAGCGTCCGCGTCACGTCGCCGAACTTGACCGGGTTCAGCAGGACGCCGCCGCTCGTCGCCTTGGCGATCAGCGCCGCGAGGAACCGCTGCTGGCGCTGCATGCGGCCCAGGTCGGACGCCCCGTCGACGTACCGGGAGCGGACGTACTGGAGCGCCTCGCCGCCGTTCATGAGGTGGGTGCCCTCGCCCAGGCTGAGGCCGGTGTTCGCGTCCTTCAGCGGCCGCGTCGTGCAGATCTCCACGCCGCCGAGCACGTCCACGGTCTTCATGAAGCTGAGGAAGTCGACCTCCAGATAGTGGTCGATCTTGACCTTCGTCATGTGTTCGACGGTGCGCACCGTGAGGTTCGGGCCGCCCTCCGCGTAGGCCGCGTTGAGCTTGTTGGGGTGCGGGTGGTGGTTCTTGCGGGTCGTCTGGTCGGTGTGCGCGGGCAGGTCGGCGTAGCTGTCCCGGGGCAGGCTCACGACGCTGGCGCGGTTCCGGTCCTCCGAGATGTGCACGATCATGATCGTGTCGGTGCAGTGGCAGGGGGCGCCGCCGAGGCGGTACTTCGCCTTCTCCTCGGGCGTGATCTTGTCGCGGCCGTCGGTGCCGACGAGCAGCACGTTCATGCCGTTGCCCTGCGCGGGCCTGTTCTTCATGTCCCGGAAGGCGTCGACCCGCCTGATGCCCGTGTTGAGGCTGGTGACCACGGAGTGCCCGATGCCGGCCGCGACGAGCACCGCCACCGACACCCCGGTCACCACTCTCATCACCCACCGCGGCCGCTTGGTCCGCCCCGCCTTCCGGACGGGCCTTCTGGCCGGAGGGCTGGGGCGGCGCGGTCGGGGAGTGGGGGAGCGGGGCGGTGTGGGCACGTGTGGAGCACCTCCGCGTGACGGGCCGTGGCGCGGGCGGGGACGAGCCGGTGACCCGAGAAACGTAAGCCCATACGAAATGCGGCCCGGGGTAGCGACCCGGACGGCGCGCACCCGTGTCCCCCATTCGCGGTAACGTGACGCGTGATGAACGCGAAGTCCGAGGCGCAGCCTCCAGCCGTATCCGTGATCATGCCGGTTCTCAACGAGGAGCGGCACCTGCGCGAGGCCGTGCACGCGATCCTTCAGCAGGAGTACGCGGGCGAGATGGAGGTCGTCGTCGCGCTCGGCCCCTCCACCGACCGCACGGACGAGATCGCCGCGGAGCTGGTCGCGGAGGATCCCCGGGTGCACACGGTCCCCAACCCCACGGGGCGCACGCCCGCGGCGCTCAACGCCGCGATCAAGGCATCACGCCACCCGATCGTGGTACGCGTCGACGGCCACGCCGCGCTCTCCCCGGGGTACATCACGACGGCCGTCCGCCTCCTGGCGGAGACCGGCGCGATGAACGTCGGCGGCATCATGCACGCCGAGGGCCAGAACGACTGGGAGCACGCGGTCGCCGCCGCCATGACCTCGAAGATCGGCGTGGGCAACGCCGCCTTCCACACCGGCGGCGAGGCCCAGCAGGCCGAGACGGTCTACCTGGGCGTCTTCCGGCGCGAGGCCCTGGAGCAGCAGGGCGGTTACAACGAGGAGTTCATCCGCGCCCAGGACTGGGAGCTGAACTTCCGCATCCGTGAGGCCGGCGGCCTGATCTGGTTCTCGCCCGAGCTGAAGGTCTCGTACCGCCCCCGCCCGAGCGTCAAGGCCCTCGCCAAGCAGTACAAGGACTACGGCCGCTGGCGCCACGTCGTCGCCCGCTACCACGAGGGCTCCATCAACCTCCGCTACCTCGCGCCGCCGACCGCGGTCTGCGCCATCGCGGCGGGCGTCGTCGTGGGCGCGGCCCTCACCCCGTGGGGCTTCGTCGTCCCCGGCGGCTACCTCGCGGCGATAGTCGCCGGTTCCGTCCCCGCCGGCAAGGGACTGCCGCTGAAGGCGCGCCTGCGGATCCCGGTGGCGCTCGCGACCATGCACATGTCGTGGGGCTGGGGCTTCCTCACCAGCCCGCGCTCGCTCGCCAAGAAGGTCATCGCCTCCCGCCGCCCGGCGGTGCTCGGGGAGACCCAGCAGGCCTGACACGCACAGCCGAAGAGGGCCCCGGCGCGTGCCGGGGCCCTCTTCGCGCGTCCGGGGCCTTCCGCCCGCCCCGGGCGGCTACCAGGTGAAGGCCGGGTCCACCTTCATGCACGCCTTCTTGTCGGACCCGCTGAGCGCGTCCGCCGACTCCGGCGTCGTGTCGTCCTTCTTCTTCGCCTTCGGCGGGGCGTCACCCTCGCGCCAGTCGGCGCCGACGACCAGCGTCACCCCGGAGACGTCCGTCGACTTCTTCGCCGCGCTCAGGGGCAGCCCGAGCGCCTTGGCGATCCGCTGGGCATCGCCCTCCAGCTCCTTGCTGGGGTAGCGGACGACCGTCTTCTCCTCGGCGAGCGCCGTCGCGGAGTCCGGTGTCGCCTTCGCGAAGCCCTTGCCGACGAGGAGCTGCGCCACCGTGCTCGCCCGGCCGCTGACCGGCGGCTCCACGTCGCTGCGCGTGCCGTTCTGCACCTGCACCGCGATCTTGTCGTCCGCGGCCGCCGGGTCGTCCGACGCCTTCTCCTTGGCCGGCTTCTTCTTGCCCTTGCCGTCCAGCGGGATGTCGTCGCGTACGAGACGGAACAGCTGCTCGGCGTCGCCCGGCTTGGGGATGACGCGCGCCCCGACGTACTCGAACGGCATGGTGGTCATCGTCGTACGGCTCGGCGAGACCTTCTTGAGCTCGTTGCCGAGGTCGTACAGGTCCTTGAGGTCGCCCAGGCCGTCGTCCACCTTGATCGCCCTCGTCGCCTTGTCGGCGAGCTTGCGGAGCTGGTTCGGGCTGGTCAGGCCGGTGTTCTCGCGGAGCTTGCGGACCAGCGCGTTCATGTACATGTGCTGGGCCTTGGCGCGGCTGATGTCGGTGCCGCCCTCGAAGCCGTAGCGGGTGCGCAGCCACTGAAGGGCCTGCTCGCCCTTGATCTCCGTGGTGCCCTTCTTCAGCTTCAGGCCCGAGCCCTTGCCCGCGCTGGTGCGCGAATGGATGTTCTTGTCCACGCAGACCGGCACACCGCCGATGGCGTCCGCCATGGAGACCACACCCGCGAAGTCGACCATCATGAAGTGGTTGATGTGGATGTTGGTGAGCTTCTCCCAGGTGGCGACCGTGCAGCCGGGGCCGCCGCGGCCCAGGGACTCGTTCGTCATGTACCGCGGGCCGGTCTCGGGATAGACCTTGCCGTCGTCGGGGTCCGTGCACTTGGGGATCTGGAGCAGGGTGTCGCGGGGCATGCTGACCACGGACATGTTGGTGCGGTCGGCCGAGAGGTGCAGCAGCATCTGCACGTCCGCGAGCGGCGGCGAGCCGAAGGTGTCCTTGGCGCCGCCGAGCTTCTGGTTCGCCTTGGAGTCCCGGGCGTCCGACCCGATGAGCAGGATGTTCAGGGGCGTCTGCCCGGCGGCGTTGGGGGTGGGCTCGGGGGCCCGGTGCTCGCCGAGGTTCAGGTCGTCCGTCTCGATGTTGCCGTTGAGGTACTGGTAGTAGAGGTATCCGGCGCCGGCCGTGCCGAGTATCAGTACGGACAGGACCGTCGCCGACCAGCGCAGTATGCCGCGCTTGCGGCGCGGCGGGCGCTCGCCGCCGCTCGTGGCGCGCCGGTGCCGGCCGTTGCCCTCCGGTGGTTCGCCGCCGTTCTCCGACGTCTTCCCGGAGCGTGCCGCGCCGTCGCGCGCACCGCCGCTCCGGCCGCGATCACTCGCGTGCGGGGCACGCCGTCGCGCCCCCTCCTTACGCACGCTGTCCTGCCTCATCCCCAGCCCCTCCCCGCCCCGTTCCTGAACTGCGGTCGCTCCATGGCGCCTTGGCGCATTGTTAGACGCAGAACGACCGCTTCAGGTCACTCGGCACACACAGTCTTGTCCGCTTCGACCTTCTTCAGGTCCTTCGGCGCCTTCGTCGGTGCGCTGATGGGCACCCCCGCGCCCTTGAAGTCGCCACCGAGTGTCAGCTTCATGGTCGGGAGACCCTGTGCGTTCTTCTCGCTCTTGCCCGGCTTCAGGGCGCCGCCCGACAGACCCATGATGTCGGCGAGCCGACGGGCTTGGTCGGCCTGGTCCGGCGCGTACTCGAGCGTCGTCTTCTTGATGTCCGAGGGCGCGTTCCCCAGTTGGCTGGACTTGAGCACGCCCTCAGTGTTCTGGAGCCACGTGAGAGTTGTCTGAGCGGCGCCGGTCTTGCCGCTGCCGTTGTAGATGTCGACGCGCACCTCGGAGGCGTCGGCCTTGGGGCCCTTGAGGCGGGCGGCCACCGCGGCCTTCTCCTTCTTCTGCTTCTTCTTCACGGCGGTCAGCGATTCGTCGGCGCGCATCATCGCGAAGAGCTGCTCGGCCTTGCCCGGCGCGGGCACGACCGTGGCGTGCACCTTCTCGCCGGGGGTGTCGATGACCGGCACCGTGGTGAAGCTCAGGTTCTTCATGTCGAGCTTGCCGAGCTCCATGCCGAGATCCTTGAGCTTCATGATGTCGGCGATGGTGGAGTCGACGGTGAGGGCCTCGGTGCCCGCCTCCGCGAGCTTGACCATCTTCTGCGGGCTGGTGAGGGTGTCGCTGGACTTCAGCTTGCGCATCAGCGAGCTGAGGAACTGCTGCTGGAGCTCGATCCGGCTCAAGTCGCCGCCGTTGCCCACGGAGTGGCGGGTGCGGACGAACGCGAGCGCCTCCTCGCCCTCGACCGTGTGCTTGCCCTTGGCCAGCTTCAGGTGCGACTTGGGGTCGTCGATGTCCTTGGCGAGACAGACCTCCACACCGCCGACCGCGCTGGAGAGCGTCTTCACCGCGTTGAAGTCGGCCACCATGAAGTGGTCGGGGGTGATGCCGGTGAGCTCCTTGACCGTACGCATCGTGCAGCTGGGCGTGCGCTCGTTCTGGCCGAGGCTCTCGTTGAAGCGGGCGTTCTGCGAGCCGGGGATGTTCTTGACGCTGCCGTCGTCCTGCTTCGTCGGGCAGTCCGGGATGTCGACGAGCATGTCGCGCGGGATGCTGAGCGCGGTCGCGTTCGTACGGTCCTTGGAGACGTGCAGCAGGATCGTCGTGTCGGCGTGACCGGCGCTTCCCTCGTCGCCGTACCCCTTGTTGCCGCTGCCGCTGCGCTTGTCCGTGCCCATCACGAGGATGTTGATGGCGCGGTCCTTGCTGAAGCCGCCGGTGCCCGCGCCGTCGTCGTCTATCGACGTGATGTTGTCGTTGAGGTGCTGGTAGTAGAGGTAGCCGCCGGTGCAGCCCGCGACGAGCAGGAAGGCCAGCGTGCCGCCCGTCCAGACCAGCACCTTCTTGCCCTTGGACTTCTTGCCCTTGGACTTGCGCGGATTCTGCTTGCGGCGGCCCCCGCCCCCCGGCTCCGGCTCCTTGACGCGCCTTCTGCGCTGTCCCGGCACCTCGCGGCGCTCGTCGCGCTCTCCCTGACGCGGGCGCTCACGTCCGGGCGCCGAGCGGCCGCGGCCGCCCTGACGGGGTGACGAGGCACGGGGTTTCGGGACCGCCGACTGCCCAGCGGAAGGGCTCAGTCGCAGTTCGTAATCGCCGGTGTCCGGGTTGAGCACCCACTGGTCTGCGGGGTCGATGTTCT
This sequence comes from Streptomyces sp. NPDC030245, assembly GCF_055572995.1. Taxonomy (NCBI): domain Bacteria; kingdom Bacillati; phylum Actinomycetota; class Actinomycetes; order Kitasatosporales; family Streptomycetaceae; genus Streptomyces; species Streptomyces sp. NPDC030245. The sequence continues at coordinate 594,454 of NZ_JBVICF010000004.1, forward strand.
CTGCCCGCCCACGGCCTTGCGCGTCCACGGTTTTCTGCGTCCTCCGTCGGGGCCACGCGGCGCCTTTCCCCCCTCAAGAAGGCGCTCGGTCAGTCGATCAGCGGTGCGCGGCCGAGAGGCCCGGCGCACCGGATCGCTCACACTATCCGCCCAGTTCAGCGCCGAGCGACGCCGGTGACAAATTCCACTCCCCTACAACTGGGCAATCCGCCCTATTTCTTTGTGACGCGCGCTCTTCCCTTGGGGATCGTTTTACTCACAGGTGGAGCGCACGGCCGTGTTGCCCCGGAATGTCGGTGCGGGGGACGGCGTATGCGAGGGGTCGTCGGGCTTCCCGTCGCTCCACTCCTCACCGGAACCGCCGTACTCGTCTTGGTACCCCTCTTCGCCAGAGGCCTCCTCCCCTTGCTGCTCGCCCTCGGGGGGCTGGTGGGGGGCGACCTCGACGGGGGTGTCGGTGCGCAGCCGCGTGAAGAGCTGCTCGGCGGCGGGCTCGACGAGCTCGTCGCGGTTGGCGTCGTAGGTGTACGACTGCCGGGGGACGGTGAGGAACTGCACCCGTTCTGTGGGGATGTCGCGCATCCCGCGCACCAGGTCGTACAGACCCCGCAGACTGGCGAGTGCGGGGTCGGTCGTCAACGAAGAAGTCGCCGCGTCGAGCACCGGATAGAGCTTTGTCGGATTGAGCAGGACGTCGTTGCTCTGCACCTTGTTGACGAGCGCGGCGAGGAACTCCTGCTGGCGGTCCATCCGCTCGGTGTCGCTGCCGTTGCCGAGGCTCTTGCGGGCGCGTACGTACCCCAGCGCCTGTTCGCCGTTGAGCGTTTGCAGCCCCGGCGCGAGCTTCACGTGCGCGTCGCTGTCGTCGATCGGTGCCCGCAGGCAGACCTGTACGCCGTCGACGGCGTCGACCATGTCCTTGAACCCGGCGAAGTCGACGACCATGTGGTGGTCGACGCGGATCGTGGTGAGCTTCTCGACGGTACGGATCGCGCAGGCCGTGCCGCCGGCCGCGAAGGCCCAGTTGAACTGGGCGAAGCGGGGCTCCGTCCGGGAGCCGTCCGCTCCCCGGCAGCCGGGGATCTCCACCATCAGGTCGCGCGGGATCGACACGGCGGTCGCGCTGCGCCGGTCGGCCGCCAGGTGCAGCAGGATCGTGGTGTCCGAGCGAGGGGTGCCCGGGTCCCCGCCGTACTTGCTGTTGACCGGCCCCGCCCGGGTGTCGGAGCCGAGAAGCAAAATATTCTGGGCGCCCCGTACCAACGCGGTCGGGCGCTCCTTCTCGAAGCGTGCCAGCTCGGCGGCCGCGTCGGTGTCCTTGGTGATGTTGCCGTTGAGCTTCTCGTACGCCATCCAGCCGACGCCGCCCGCCCCGAGCACCACGACCGCGACACCGAGCCCGGCCCACCGCACCCAACGCCGCCTGCGCCGCAGCCCCCCCACCCCACTGGCACTGGCCCCCACCCCCGGCCCATACGCCCCCTCGGACGCCCCCACCTCCCCGCCCCCTCCGGAAGCCCCCCTAGCGCTCTCACCCACGTAAACATCCACCCCTCACGGCTACGACGACACATGCCCCGCACCTACGACCATGACCCGCCCGGGGGCAGGCGGCCTCTGGGCCCGGGTGCGGCGTGGGCCGAATGGGGGAGGAAGGGGGCGCGAACGGGGGGACAGGAGGGGGCGGGGGTGTGGAGGCGACCTCAGGGACGCGGGGCTGCGACGTGGGCGGCTGCGCCGCGGGGGGTGCGACCGGTCGATGACCGGCCCGCAGCGGACGACGAAAGGGAGACAACCTCAGGCGCGCGGGGCTGCGACGCATGCGGCTCCGCCGCGTGGGCACGACCGACCGACGAACTGACCCGCAGTGAACGCCGAACGGGGAGCACATCAAGGGGCGCGGGGAACTGCGCGACAAGCCACGACGAACCCGCACCCGAAACGGGACCCCTACGTCCAGCGGCGCGGGGCTGCGACGCGTGCGGCTCCGCCGCGGGAAAGCGACCGGTCGTTGAACCGGCCCGTAGCGGACGACGAACGGCGGGCACATCAAGGGGCGCGGGGCTGTGACGTGTGCGGCTCCGCCGCGTGGGCGCGACCGGTCGATGAATCGGCCCGCAGCGGACGACGAACGGGGGCACATCAAGGGGCGCGGGGAACTGCGCGACAAGCCACAGCGGACCCGCAGTCGAAACGGGGCCCCGGGGGCGCGGGGCTGTGACATGTGCGGCTGCGCCGCGGGGGCCCGACCGGCCGATGATCGGCCCGCAGCGGACGACGAAAGGGAGCCAACCTCAGGGGCGCGGGGAACTGCGCGACAAGCCACGACGAACCCGCACCCGAAAAGGGACCCCTACGTCTAGCGGCGCGGGGCTGCGCCGCGTGGGCGCGACCGGTCGGCGAACCGGCCCGCAGTGGGCGACGAGAGGGCGGCGACCATCAGGGGCGCGAGGAACTGCGCGACAAGCCACAAGATCCCCGCACCCGAACCCCCGCCCAAGGCCCCCGGCCAGTCACCGCACAGTGACAGTCACCCGCTCATCCCCCACCCGCTTCCGCAACCCCTCCTCCGACACATCCAAATGCCGGCACAACACCACAGAGCCCCCCACACCCAACGCCCCGTACAACCCCGCACTGAGCCCCTCCCACGAGTCATAAGGCAGCCCGGAAAGAACCCGTGACCCGGGCCCAAGACCGAGCCGCCCCGCATCCGCACGCGCCCGCTCCACCACCTCCGCCCCCGTCAGCTCGACCCCGCCCACGGCGAGCGCGACCTCGTCCGGGTCCACCGGCGCGTACGGAGCGAACCGGTCCCCCTGCCCCGGCACCTCGACCGCGTAGTCGGCGAAGCCGGCCGGCGGCTGCGGAAAGCGCCCGCCGAGCGGTCGCAGCGCGAGCGCCACCCGCTCCCCGGAGCAGGCGCGCGCGGCGTCGAGCGAGTCGGGCCCGCTGACGACGAGGTCGGCCGAGGCCGGGTCGCCCCCCACGTCCGCGACCACACCCACCGACGAACAGGCGAGCAGCCACACGGCCGTCTGCCAGTGCGCGGGCAGCAGCAGGACGGCCCGGTCGCCGGGCTCGGCGGCGAGATCGCCCTGGAGCAGGTTGGCGGTCTTGGCCACCCAATTGGCGAAGGTGGCCACGGACAATTCCACGCGTTCACCGGTGGCGTCGTCGTAGAAGGTGACAAGGGGGCGGCCCGGGTCCGAGGCGAGCGCGGATCGCAGCAGGTCGGCGGGGGTGCGGTCGTTGGCGTTCACGGGCGCAAGCGTACGCGGGCGTCCGCGCGCCCCCTCGGCGTGGCGGGGGAGCGGGAACGCCGGATCACCCGCTCCCGGCCGACGGCCCGTCAGTTCCCCAATGGACAGATATGTGCCGGTATGTCAACGATCGGCTGTATGCGTGGACTTCTTGCTTCCTCGATCGGCGTCACGTGCGCGGCCGCCCTGGCCCTGCCCCTCACCCTGCCGGCGCCCGGCGCCACAGCCGCGACCTCCGGCGCACCGTCGGCCTCCGGACCCGCCGGACCTGCCAGGCCCGCCGGACCCGCCGGACCCGCCGGACCCGCCGGACCCGCCGGACCCGCCGGACCCGCCGCGGAGGCGATCCCCGGCACCACCCAGTCGCTCCCTCTCGCCCCGCTCGGCCCCGACCGCTCCCTCGGCCCGACCGGGGCGCAGGAGCAGGGCCTGCCCCGGCGCGACGTGCGCCCCTTCTCCCTGGTGGGCGTCGTCTGGAACGACCCCGACGCGGACCTGCACGGCACCGTCCAGGTCCGCACCCGCGCGGTCGGCACCACGACATGGTCCGGCTGGCAGAGCGTCGAGACGCACAACCACGAACACGCCGCCGACCCCGGCACCCCCGAACGCGGCTCCGGCGCGGTCCGCGGCTCGACCGCCCCCCTGTGGGTCGGCGCCTCGGACGGCGTCGAGATCCGCGTACGAGCGGAGCGCCCCGCCCCCACGAACCGCACCGACACCTCCAGCACCACTGCCCCCGGACTCCCCAACACCCCCGGACTCCCCAACACCACCGCACTCCCCGAAACCACCACCGCACTCCCCGACACCGCCACCGTCGCCCCCACCCCCGCCGTCAACGCCCTGCTCCCCGAAGGCCTGCGCCTGGAACTCGTCGACCCCGGCGACGAGCCCACGCCGCAGGGCGCCACCCAGATCCTCGACGCGCCGCGGACCAACGTGCTGTCCGCCGAGAGCGCCGCGGCCTCCGCCGTCAACGCGGACCTCGCGCCCCTCGACGCCACGGCCATCCCCGAACTGACGAAGCGGCAGACGGAGGACGAGCTCATCGCCGCCCGCGGCGGCCCCGACGCCTTCGGCAAGGCGCGCCCGTACGTCGGCCCGCGCCCGCGCATCATCACGCGCAAGGGCTGGGGCGCCAACGAGAAGCTCCGCGAGAAGAACTTCGCGTACACGAAGACCGTGAAGGTCGCCTTCGTGCACCACAGCGCGTCCGGGAACCACTACCGCTGCTCACAGGCCGGCTCCGTGCTGCGCAGCATCTACCGCTACCACGTCAAGAGCGGCGGCTGGCGTGACCTCGGCTACAACTTCGCGGTCGACAAGTGCGGAAACATCTACGAAGGACGTGCCGGAGGTGTGGCCAAGCCGGTCCTTGGGGCCCACACTCTCGGATTCAACAGCAACAGCACGGGCATCGCCGTCATCGGCTCGTACAGCACCGTCAACCCGCCGAAGGCGGCCGTCAGAGCCGTCGCCCGGCTGACCGCGTGGAAGCTCGGCCTGTACGGCGGCAATCCGCGCGGCACCACATACCTGAAGTCGGGCGGGGGCAATCTTTACAAGAAAGGCAGGAAAGTCCGGCTCCGGGTGATCTCCGGGCATCGGGACGGGTTCCGCACCGAATGCCCCGGTAGGCGCCTTTACCAGCAGCTCGGCACGGCCCGCTCCACCTCGGCCCGACTCCAGGGCCGCTGAGCTCCGACGCACCGCGCGAACTGCACGATCTGCAAATCCGTCTGCATACACTGGCCGGCCGAAACCCAAGTTCGGCCGGCCCCAGCAGGAAGCAGAGACGACAGGTGACAGAAGCGATCCTCCTGGTCGGCGGCAAGGGAACCCGACTGCGGCCCCTCACGGTGCACACCCCGAAGCCGATGGTCCCGGCGGCAGGCGTCCCGTTCCTCACCCACCAGCTGGCGCGGGCCCGCGCGGCGGGCGTGGAGCACATCGTCCTCGCCACCTCCTACCTCGCCGAGGTCTTCGAGCCGTACTTCGGGGACGGCTCGGCGCTCGGCCTCCACATCGAGTACGTCACGGAGACCGAGCCCCTCGGCACCGGCGGCGCCATCCGCAACGTCGCCTCACACCTGCACTCGGGCCCCGACGACCCGGTCCTCATCTTCAACGGCGACATCCTCACCGGCCTCGACATCCGCGCCCTCGTCGCCACCCACGAGGAGTCCGGCGCCGACGTCTCCCTGCACCTCACGAAGGTCGACGACCCGCGCGCCTACGGCCTAGTCCCCACCGACGCGACCGGCAGGGTCACCGCCTTCCTGGAGAAGCCGCAGACCCCCGAGGAGATCGTCACCGACCAGATCAACGCGGGCGCGTACGTGTTCCGCCGCTCGGTCATCGACACGATCCCCGCCGGACGCCCCGTCTCCGTCGAACGCGAGACCTTCCCCGACCTGCTGGCCTCCGGCGCCCACCTCCAGGGCATGGTCGACTCGACGTACTGGCTGGACCTGGGGACGCCCCAGGCGTTCGTACGCGGCTCCGCCGACCTGGTCCTCGGCCGCGCGCCCTCCCCGGCGGTCCCCGGCCGCTGCGGCGACCGTCTGGTGCTGCCCACCGCCTCCGTCGCCCCCGACGCGAAGCTCACCGGCGGCACGGTCGTCGGCGAGAACGCGAGCGTCGGCGAGGGCGCCCGGATCTCCGGCAGCACGATCCTCGCCGGCGCGGTCGTCGAACCCGGCGCGGTCGTCACGGACTCCCTGATCGGCGCGGGCGCACGGATCGGCGCCCGCTCGGTGCTCTCGGGAACGGTGATCGGCGACGGAGCGACCGTCGGCGCCGACAACGAACTGCGTGCGGGCGTACGCGTCTGGTGCGATGCCACGCTCCCGGCGGGCGCGGTCCGCTTCTCCTCGGACCAGTAGACCGACATCGGGGCGGAGGCCGCCCGCCGTCCCCTACCCTCGTACAGATGTCATCCCGTTTCGCCCCGCGCCCCACCCGCACCACCGTGCGCGGCGGCGAAACGCGGACCCTCGCCGGCGTCCCGCGCCCTGCTTCGTCCTCGGCCGCGCACACCCGCACCTGGCGGCCGCCCTACCCCCTGGACCTGGGCCTCACCCTCGGCCCGCTGCGCCGGGGCCCGGCGGACCCCACCTTCCGTACGACGCCCGACGGCTCGGTCTGGCGCGCCAGCCGCACGCCGGAGGGCGCGGGCACCCTGCGGGTCGCCCTGCGCTCCGGTTCCGTGGAGGCGGAGGCATGGGGTCCTGGCGCGGCCTGGCTCCTCGACCGGCTGCCCGCGCTGCTGGGCGCGTCGGACGACCCCGGTCTGTTCGTCCCGCGCCACCGCCTGATCGCGGCGGCGGTCCACCGGCGGCCCGGCCTGCGACTGACCCGTACGGGACTGGTCATGGAGTCCCTGATCCCGTCGATCCTCGAACAGAAGATCACCACGGACGAGGCCTACCGCGCCTGGCGCCTCCTGGTCCGCAAGTACGGCGAGCCCGCGCCGGGCCCCACCCCCGCGCAGGCCCGCATGCACGTGATGCCGGAGCCGCGCACCTGGGCCCTGATCCCTTCCTGGGAGTGGCACAAGGCGGGCGTGGACAACAAGCGGGCCTCCACGATCCTGCGCGCGGTAGCCTGCGCGGCCCGCCTCGAAGAGGCGTCCGCAATGGACCCGCCACAGGCCCAGGCCCGCCTGGAACTGATCCCCGGCATCGGCCCGTGGACCTCGGCGGAAACGGTCCAGCGCAGCAACGGCGCCGCCGACGCGGTCACGGTCGGTGACATCCACCTCCCGGGCATCGTCGGCTACGCCCTGGCGAACAACCGCGACGCCACGGACCCCGAAATGCTCGAACTCCTCACCCCCTACGCCGGCCAACGCCACCGGGCCACCCGCCTCATCTACCTCACGGGCCACACCCCACCCCGGAGGGCCCCGCGAATGCGCAAAACAAACATCGCAGCGTGGTAACGCTCCCCGCCCTGCCCATCCCCCGCACCGCTGTCCCCCGCGGGCGCGCTTCGGCTGGTCGCGCAGTTCCCCGCGCCCCTAACTACCAACGCCCCGCACCCGGCAACGCACCGGGAGGACCGACTCCAGGGGCGCGGGGAACTGCGCAAAAAAACCCACGACCTGCACTGGGCAACGCGCCGGAAGGAAGGACTCCAGGGGCGCGGGGAACTGCGCAAAAAACCCACGGACCCGCATCCGACAACGCACCGGGAGGAGCGATCTCAGGGGCGCGGGGAACTGCGCAAAAACCCACGACCCGCACTGGGCAACGCGCCGGAAGGAAGGACCCCAGGGGCGCGGGGAACTGCGCAAAAAACCGCTACCGGACGACGACGAAGTCGTCCACAACCCGCTCCGCCCGAGCCCCCGGCTCCCTCGCAGCCCGCCCCACACCAACCGCCCCCATCGGATCCCACGACCCAGGCAGCCCCAGAACCTCCCGCACCACATCCCGGCAGAACATCGTCGACGAGACCCACGCCGACCCCAACCGCTCCCCGGCCAACGCCACCAGGAAGTTCTGCACCCCGGCCCCCGCCGCGACGACGAACATCTCGCGCTCGGCGGCATCCCGCCGCGCGTCCCCGTACGTATGGGAGCCGTCCATCACCAGACACGGCACCACCAAATAGGGCGCCTTACGCAGCACGTCCCCCCGCCGGACCCGCTTCGCGATGGACTCCTCCGACTTCCCGTCCCGCCGCAGATCCGCGATCCACGCGTCCCGCATCGCGTCGAGCAGCTCGATCCGCGACGCGGCGGACTCCAGGAGGACGAACCGCCAGGGCGTCGTGTGGTGCGGCGCCGGCGCGGTGACCGCCGCGGCGACGGCCCGCCGCACGGCACCGGGGTCGACCTCGTCGTCCGTGAACTCCCGCACGGTCCGCCGCTGCGTCACCGCCTCCCGCACCGCCTCGGACGTCCCGAGCCGGAACATGTCGTCCCGCGCAGCCCGCACCAGCGCCCGGGCCCCTTCGTCCGGAGACCCTTCCGCGGAGCCCTCTGCACCGCCCCCCGCCACCACATGCGGCAACCCACGCACCACAGCGACCGGCAGCCCGGCCGCCTTCCCCTTGACGAGGTCCCCCGCCGCGGCGAGCTCGTCCGCGGTGGCGACGACGGTCGCGCTCAGCGGATTGCCGTACGCGTCCTCGCCGCCCCGCAGGTCGTCGAGGACCCGCACTCCGGCGGCTCCGATGGCGACGTCGGTGAGCCCGGCCCGCCAGGGCCGCCCGAAGGTGTCGGTGACGATGACGCCGACGTCCACACCCAGTGCGCCCCGCAGCCCTTCCCGTATGGCACGGGCCGAGGCGTCGGGGTCGGTCGGCAGGAGCAGCACGGTCCCGGCCGGGGTGTTCGACGCATCGACACCGGCCGCGGCCATCACGAGCCCCTGCCGGTTCTCGACGATGCGCAGGGTCCCGCGCCGCGCCACGACGCGCACGGTCTCCTCGTCGATGGCCGCCTCGCGGTCGTCCGCCTCGACGATCCGCCCCTCCGCCTTGCTGACGATCTTGGAGGTGACCAGGACGACGTCCCCGTCGGCGAGCGCCGGTTCGGCGGCGGCGATGAGCTTGGCGAGGTCGTCGCCCTCGCGCACCTCGGGCAGTCCGGGGACGGCCCACACCCTGTACGACGGTGCCGTCACGCGCGTACCTCCGATGCGAGGGTGAGGGCCTCGCGGGCCATCTGTGCGGCGGCGTCGATGTCGCTCATCATCAGCGGCACGGCGCGGCACCGGATTCCGGCGCTCTCCACCCGGTCCACCGCTCCCGCGTCGACGGTGTCGACGAGCCATCCGTCGAGCAGCCCGCTGCCGTAGTGCTCGGCGACGGCGGCGGCGCTGGTCTCGACCCCCACCGCGGCGAGCACCTTGTCGGCCATGCCGCGCACGGGGGAGTCCCCGACGATGGGGGAGAGGCCGACGACCGGCACGCCAGCGTCGGCGATGGCCTCGCGGATGCCCGGGACGGCGAGGATGGTCCCGACGCTGACGACGGGGTTGGACGGCGGGAAGAGCACGACGTCGGCCTCGGCGATGGCCGTCAGGACGCCGGGTGCGGGCTTGGCCTGCTCGGCGCCGACGGGCACCACGGCGTGCGCGTCCACGGAGGCGCGCAGCCGGACCCAGTACTCCTGGAAGTGCACGGCCTTCTGCTCGCCGTCGAGCGTGACGGCGACGTGCGTCTCGATGCGGTCGTCGGACATGGGGATGAGCCGCACGCCGGGCTGCCACCGCTCGCACAGCGCCTCGGTGACGGCGCTGAGCGGATATCCGGCGCCCAGCATCTGCGTCCGCACGATGTGCGTGGCGAAGTCCCGGTCGCCGAGGCCGAACCACTCGGGTCCGACCCCGTACGCCGCGAGCTCTTCCTTGACCTTGAACGTCTCGTCCGAACGCCCCCAGCCCTGCTCTTCGTTGATGCCGCCGCCGAGCGTGTACATCACGGTGTCGAGGTCGGGGCAGACCTTCAGCCCGAACAGGTGAATGTCGTCACCGGTGTTGCCGATGACCGTGATGTCCGCGTCGGGCGCGGCCTTCTTGAGCCCGCGGAGGAATCGGGCGCCGCCGATGCCGCCGGCCAGAACCACAATGCGCATGGCCCCCAGCATGTCAGGCGGGTACGACACCGCGTCAGGCGGTTACCACATCCTCCGCGGCGTCCGGGGCGGCGGAGGCGGCGCACCGGGCGGCGTGCATCGGCATCTCGGTGAGGCCGGGGTAGTAGATGTGCAGGCTGACGGCCGGTTCCAGGGAGTCGTTGACGACCTCGTGGACGTACCCAGGCGCGAAGACGCGCTGCGCGCCCGCGCCGAGCGCCCGGGTGCCCCGCTCGGTGCGCTCGGTCAGCTCACCCTCCAGGAGGGTGAGGATGCCGGAGGAGCGGCCGTGGTCGTGCAGGCCGCTGCCCTGTCCGGGAACCCAGGAGAGCAGCCACACCTCGTAGCCGATTGGGGCCTCCCCTGCTCGAGCGGAGCCGAGAGCTTGGGGAACCGTGCGCAGGCGGTGGTACCAGCGGCTGGTGGCGTCGTACTGGACGAGGTGGGCCCACTGGGAGCGGTCGGCGGCGATGGTGCGGGCGAGGCCGACGAACTCGGCCACGGTGGCGGGGTGCTCGCGGGCGGGCTGCAAGAGGTGCGGGACTTCGAGGATGTCGCCGGCGATCTGGAGGTCGCTGTCGCTGTTCATGGTGCGGTGGTTCCTCAACGTAAGAGTGCTGGGGTGTCGCGAAGGAGGGTGCGCCGCTGCGAAGGACAGACGAGGCGCGCGGTGCAAACGAGGTGCGGCAGAGAAAAGAGACGTACGGCAAAGAAGGAGACGTGCGGCTCAACAGCTGGATGGACTCAACAGCTGGAGCAGGAACAGCGACAGCGCGCGTGGGCAGCACCGATGGAACCGCTGGTGCGGTTCATCGAAAGAGCCAGGTTCGCGAGCATGCCCACCAGAAGAGCGGCTCACACCTATAGCTGTCAACTCGATGTCCAGTATGTGGGCTATGTTTCACCTCATCCGGTTGTTCTGTCAGGCGAAAGGTTTGTGCAGCCGACCCTCCGGACACATGGCGCAGCAACCGGCACTCAAACATCGACGTCCTCCCTGATGTGACCCGAGCGAGACATGTCTGAGATCCAATTTCGGGGGAACTCGTTGGCGGGGCGCCGGGCGGGTCATCGAGGGTGTCATGATTTAGGCCGATTTGAACACTTTCCGCATACCCTTGGTTCCGCAGAGTGAATAAGGGGCTCAATAGCAGATCTCGGCTTGACTGGCCCGGATCGGCGCACTTGTAATTTCACTCGTGTCGTTCATCCGAAACCGGTGACGGCCGCACCACGGGGACGCACAGACAGACGAGGGGCGCTACATGACCGAGCTGGTTCAGGAACTGCTGGTCGAGGACGCGGACGAAGAACTCGGCTGGCAGGAGCGCGCACTGTGCGCCCAGACCGACCCCGAGTCCTTCTTCCCCGAGAAGGGCGGCTCCACGCGCGAGGCCAAGAAGGTCTGCCTCGCCTGCGAAGTCCGCTCCGAATGCCTTGAGTACGCACTTGCGAACGACGAACGTTTCGGTATCTGGGGCGGTTTGTCGGAGCGAGAACGCCGCCGACTGAAGAAGGCGGCGGTCTGAGCGACGCGCTCGCACCGCGTGCCGACGACCGATTCGCCACACATCTCCCTCGAACAAAGCGCGACGAACGGCCCGTCACCCGTGGGTTATCCACAGGCGGCGGGCCGTTCCTGTGCCAGCCGTTAGTGTGGGGCCCCGTCCGAGACGACCCGGCGCCCCAGCGGGGCGCGGGCGTCCACCGCAGTCCAGCGAACCGGGGCCCGTACCTCGATGTCCGTGCACAGCCATTCGGCAGCCCACGACGCTGCCACCGGGTTCGACCCGACCCGTCCGCCCGAGTTCCCTCGGCATGTCGTGACCGCCGTCCTCGTCTCCCACGACGGCGCCCGCTGGCTGCCCGACGCCCTGGCGGGGCTGCTCGGCCAGGAGCGGCCCGTGCAGGGCGCCGTCGCCGCCGACACCGGCAGCGCGGACGACTCCGCCCAGCTGGTCACCGAGGCCCTCGGCGCCGACCGCGTGCTGCACCTCGCGCGCCGCTCCGGCTTCGGCACCGCCGTCGACGAGGCCGTCCGCACCGCCGCCGTGCTCACCCCCGAAGAGCTGCCCTATCTGAAGCGCCCCAGCGGCTGGGACCCGGTGAGCCGCAGCTGGCGCGACGACGCGTACGACATGCCCGAACTGCCGCACGGCGAGCCCGTGCAGTGGCTCTGGCTGCTCCACGACGACTGCGCGCCCGAGCCCGACGCCCTCGCCGAACTGCTCCGCGTCGTGGAGAACGAAGGGGAGCTCGGCAAGGACGTCGCCGTCGTGGGCCCCAAGCTCCGCGGCTGGTACGACCGCAGGCAGCTCCTCGAAGTCGGCGTCTCCATCGCCAACAGCGGCCGCCGCTGGACCGGCCTCGACCGGCGCGAGCAGGACCAGGGCCAGCACGACCACGTGCGGCCCGTGCTCTCCGTGTCCACCGCGGGCATGCTGATCCGCCGCGACGTCTACGAACAGCTCGGCGGCTTCGACCGCCGCCTGCCCCTCATGCGCGACGACGTCGACCTGTGCTGGCGCGCGCACGCCGCGGGCCACCGCGTCCTCGTCGCCCCCGACGCCGTCGTCCGGCACGCCGAGGCCGCCTCCCGCGAGCGCCGCACCGTCGACTGCGTCGGCCGCGCGGCGACCTCGCCGCACCGCGTGGACAAGGCCGGCGCCACCTACACCCTGCTCGTCAACGCCCGCTCGGCCGTGCTGCCCTGGGTGCTCTTCCGCATCGTCGTCGGCACGCTCGTGCGCACCTTCGCGTACCTCGTCGGCAAGGCCCCCGGCCAGGCCATCGACGAAGTCGCCGGCCTCCTCGCCACGCTGCTGCGGCCCGGCCGGATCCTCGGCGCCCGCAAGCAGCGCGGCAAGCCGCTGCCCGACGCCGGCGAGATGCGGGCCCTCTTCCCACCACCGGGCGCCACCGTGCGGGCCACCGTCGAACAGGCCGCGGGCAGCCTCGTCGGCCGCACCGAGGCCGACACCCCGGCCGGCGCCGGACGGCACGGGGCCGTCGAGTCCGGACCCGGCGGCGACGACGCCGACTTCCTGGAGGTCGAGCAGTTCGCCCGCCTCAAGCGCGTCGCCCGCAGACCGGGACCCGTCCTCTTCGTCGTACTCCTCTTCGCGTCACTCATCGCCTGCCGCGCCCTGTTCGGCACCGGCGCGCTCGCGGGCGGCGCACTGCTGCCCGCACCCGCCGACTCCTCGGACCTGTGGGCGCGTTACACGGACGCCTGGCACCCCGTCGGCACCGGCGGCACCCAAGGCGCCCCGCCCTACGTGGCGCTCGTCGCCGGCCTGTCCACCCTCCTCTTCGGCTCCACCGGGCTCGCGGTCACCGTGCTGCTCGTCGGCTCCGTCCCCCTGGCCGGCTTCGCCGCGTACTTCGCCTCGCGCCCGCTCGTCCCCTCGCGGCTGCTCCGCGCGTGGGCGTCGATCGCGTACGCCTTCCTGCCCGCCGCCACCGGCGCCCTCGCGGGCGGCCGCATCGGCACCGCCGTCCTCGCCGTCCTGCTGCCGCTCGTCGCGCGCGCGGGCATCGCGGCGAGCGGCCTCGCCAATCCGCGGGGCACCCGCGGCACCTGGCGCGCCACCTGGGCGTACACACTGCTCCTGACCATCGCCACGGCCTTCACGCCGGTCGTCTGGCCGATCGCCCTGGTGCTCGGCCTCGCCCTCCTCGTGGTGCGCCGCGGCGACATCACGGCGTACGGACTGCGCTTCCTCGCCGCGCTCGGCACCCCGCTGCTCGCCCTCGCGCCCTGGTCCCTCACCCTGCTGCCGTTCGGCTTCTTCCAGGAAGCGGGCCTGGAGTTCGACACCGGCTCCGCCACCACCCTCGACCTGCTCGGCGCCAGTCCCGGCGGCCCCGGCACCGTGCACGGCCTGCTCCTCATCGGCATCGTCCTCGCCGCGCTCGGCGCCCTGCTGCGCGGCGAGCGGCAGCTCGCGATCCGCACCGCCTGGGCCGTCGCCCTGGTCTGTCTGATCTTCGCCGTCCTGTCGAACCGCTCGGCGTGGGCGGGACCGGCCACCCTCGGCTACGGCATCGCGCTCCTGGCCGCCGCCGCGCTCGGCGCCGACGGGGCACGCGCGCGTGTCGCCGAGCAGAGCTTCGGCTGGCGCCAGCCGGTGGCCGCGCTCATCGCGTTCGCCGCGGCGGCCGGGCCGCTGCTCGTCGCCGCCGGATGGATGATCGGCGGCGCCGACGGCCCTCTGGAGCGGCGCGATCCGGTGCAGGTGCCCGCGTTCGTCGCGGAGGAGAGCGGCACCGAGGACCAGGCCCGCACCCTCGTCCTCGCCGGCGACTCCGCCGCCCACGTCTCCTACACGCTCGTACGCGGCTCGGGCGCCCGGCTCGGCGACGCGGAACTCGCCGCGGCGGCCCCCGACGACGAGCGGCTCGACAAGATCGTCGCCCGGCTCATCGCGGGCTCCGGCGCCGACCAGGCCGACCAGCTCGGCGGCTTCGCCGTGCGGTACGTCCTCGTGCGCGACGGCGCGCCCCGCCAGATGAGCCGCACCCTGGACGCCACCCCGGGCCTGACCCGGCTCAGCCAGGAGGACGGCAGCGCCCTGTGGCGCGTGGACCGGCAGGTGGCACGCGCCGCCGTCCTCCACAAGACCGGCGACCCGGAGCCCGTCGCGGCAGGCCCGGTCGAGCTCCACACCAAGATCGAGTCCGGTGACGCGGGCCGCGTCCTGCGCCTCGCCGACTCCGCCGACCCGGGCTGGACGGCGACCCTCGACGGGCGCCCGCTGCCCCGCACCACCGTCGACGGCTGGGCCCAGGGCTTCGAACTGCCCACCGCGGGTGGCCACCTGGACGTCACCTTCGACGCCCCGCTGAGCCACACGGCCTGGCGGTGGGCCCAGGGCGCGCTCGCCGTCGTCCTCGTGGTGCTCGCCCTGCCGGGGCGCCGCCGTGACGTCGACGACGACCTCCCCGAAGAGCCCGTCGTCCCGGCCCAGGCCGTCGAGGGCGAGGGCCGCAGGGCGCGCAGGCTGCGGGCCCAGAGCGAACAGGCCGCACAGGAGGCGGGCCAGGACGTACCGCCTCCTCCTTCGGAGGAGGCCTTCGCCGCCGTCCCGCAGCAGCAGTCGTCGTCCTACGAGGAGTGGGAGACCCCTGCCCACGCGGGTGCCGAGCAGGGCCATTACGGCGCCCAGTACCAGGGCGGGCAGTACCCGGCCGGGGCGTACGAGCAGCCTGCGTACCAGGCGGACGCCTACCAGGGCGGCCAGTACGACCCGTACGCGTCCTACGGAGGCGCGGGCGGTGTCTCCGGCGGTGTCTATGGAGGCGAGCAGCAGTACGGACAGTCGTACGACACCTCGTACGACCCGGCGTACGACCAGGGGCAGCCCCCGATGCCGCCCCCGCCCCCGCAGCCACCCCACGGCACCCCACCCCACGGCACCCCACCCCACGGCACCGACAGTGAGCGCCCCGACGGGAGCCAGCAGTGAACCGCACCACCCAGTCCCTCATCGCCGTGGTCGTCGCCCTCGGCGCCGTCACCGGGTTCGCCGCGTTCGGCGGGACGGACGGCACCGACGACACCGGGGCGAAGACCGCCGCGCGGCTCCCCGTCGAGCGCACCAGCCTGCTCTGCCCGGTGCCCAGCTCCTCCGACCTCGCCGAGACCTCGTACACCGCCTTCACACCGAAGGCGAGCGGCGCCGAGGCCACGGGCAAGGCGGAACTGCTGCCCGTGAGCAAGGCCCTGACCGACGCGGCCAGGGAGAACGACAAGAAGGCCAAGCCCTTCCTCACCCAGAAGACGCCGGGCGAGCCGGTCGCGGGCGAGGAGTCGGGCGCCGAGGCACCCGCCCTCATCGGCACGGCCGACGGCGGGCTCGCCCCCGGCTGGACCGTGCAGCAGACCACGACGTACGCGGCGGGCAGCGGCCGCGGCATGCACGGCACCCAGTGCAGCGCGCCCGACACCGACTTCTGGTTCCCCGGCGCGAGCACCGCCAAGGACCGCAGCGACTACATCCACCTGACGAACCCGGACGACTCCGCCGCCGTCATCGACGTCGAGCTGTTCGGCCCGGACGGCGAGGTCACGTCCGCGGTCGGCGACTCCATCCAGGTCCAGCCGCACTCCAGCGTCCCGGTGCTGCTCTCCACGCTCGCCGACAAGGCGTACGCGAACGTCACCATGCACGTGATCGCGCGCAGCGGCCGGGTCGCGGCCGCCGTGCAGTCCTCCGACGAGAAGCTGGGCGGCGACTGGCTGGCCGCGTCCGCCGACCCGGCGGACCGCCTCGTCCTGCCCGGCATCCCGAAGGACGCGACCTCGGTGCGCCTGGTCGCCTACGCACCCGGTGCGCGGGACGCGGACCTGAAGGTCCAGCTCGCCTCCCCGAGCGGCACGCTCACCCCGGCCGGGAGCGAGACCCTGCACGTCAAGTCCGGCATGACCGCCGCCGTCGACCTCGGCGACGTCACCAAGGGCGAGGCCGGCTCGCTGCTCCTGTCGCCGACCGAGACACCGGTCCCCGTGGTGGCGGCGCTGCGGGTGACCCGCGGCAAGGGAAGCAAGCAGGAGACGGCGTTCATCCCCGCGACGGGCGAGGTGGGCACCCGCGCGACGGTCGCGGGCAACGGCGCCAAGGGGGCCACGCTCTCGCTGGTCGCGCCGGAGAAGTCGGCGAAGGTGAAGGTCACGGCGTCGGCCGGCACCGAGGGCGGCTCCCCGGTGACGAAGACGTACACGGTCAAGGGCGGCACGACCCTGGAGATCGCGGACCCGCCGCGGCCCGACGGGCTCAAGGGGGCCTACGCCCTCACGGTGGAGCCGGTGTCCGGCGGCCCGGTCCACGCGGCACGGACGCTGTCACAGCCGGAGGACGGCCTCCCGATGTTCACCGTCCAGACGCTGCCGGACGACCGGGGGACGGTGGCCGTGCCGAAGGCCGAGCGGGACCTGTCGGTGCTTCAGAAGTGACGGCTCCTCAAGAAGCGGTGGAGGGGGGTCAGTCCTCGTCCCCGTAGCGCGGGTCCACCGACTCCGGGGACATGCCGAGCAGCTCCGCGACCTGCTCGACGACCACCTCGTGCACGAGGTGCGCGCGTTCGTCGCGCCCCTTGGTGCGGATCTCCACGGGGCGGCGGTAGATGACGACCCGGGCGGGCCGCCCCTCGGACGCCGTGATCGTGCCGCCCAGCGGCACCACCTCGTCCTGCCACTCGACGCCCGCCCGCCCCAGCGGCGGCACCTCCAGCACCATGAACTCGATCTCCGTGAGCTGAGGCCAGCGCCGCTCCAGACGCTCCACGGAGTCCTGCACGAGATCGGTGAAGGCCTCGCCGCGACTGGCGGACAGCGGAACCTGGGGCGGCGCCACGGGGCCGCGCATGCCCCTGCCGTGGCGGTCGCGGTGGCGCGGCCTCGGGTCTGCGGAACGGGGCTGTACGGGGTCGTCCATCACTGAGGAAGAGTAGTCCCCGGGATCTCCCTTTCCACGGGGGGCACGACATGTTCCATGTGGGGCGAGACATGTCGCTTCCTGACCGTTCCGGTCGCGGTTGGACTCAATTCCGTATCTCTCCTGGACCGTCGATCTCGCGCCAAATGACGTGATCCGCGCCATGTGGTGACCGGATTCAACACCATGCGCCCCGCTGGTCACCGGTGTCCATGCAGGTCAACGACGTGCGCGTGCGGTACGCCGAGCCGCTGGCCCGGACACGACACGGTGGAGTGACCTCATGGAGAGTCGTCGCGGCCCGCTCAAGAGTGCGGTACCGTCCAACATCGTGAGCCCTGTACGTCGCTGTTCGCGCACCGCTTGCGGCCGTTCCGCCGTCGCGACGCTGACGTACGTCTACGCCGACTCGACCGCGGTCCTCGGCCCCCTCGCCACCTACGCCGAACCCCACTGCTACGACCTGTGCGCCGAGCACTCCGAGCGCCTCACCGCACCCCGCGGCTGGGACGTCGTCCGGCTCGCCGACGCCTCGGGTCCGGCCCGCCCCTCCGGCGACGACCTCGAAGCGCTCGCCAACGCGGTGCGCGAGGCCGCCCGCCCCCAGGAGCGCGCGGCCGAGGCCGGCGGCGGCGCCCGCCGCGCCGACCCCATGGAGGTCGCACGCCGCGGCCACCTGCGGGTGCTGCGCTCACCGGACAACTGAGTCCCGCCCCTCGAAGAGCGCGCACGGCTCCGTCGCCTTCACTGGATCTTCGCCGTCCGCCTCGTTGACGCGCCTCCGACCGCGCCCTGACGATTTCGCCACCCCACAGCCGGGAGGCGTCCTGTGTTCGTGCAGCAACTGGAGCCCGTGGCCGACTCGCTCGGCCTGTCCGCACTCGTCGCGACCCTGCCCCTCCTGACCGTCCTCGTCCTCCTCGGCGCCGTCCGCATGAAAGCGCACCGGGCAGGACTCATCGGCCTCGCCGTCGCCGTCCTGGTCGCCTGGCTCGCGTACGGCATGCCGCTCGGCCAGACCGCGTCCAGCGCCGCGCAAGGGGCCCTCTTCGGGCTCTTCCCCATCCTGTGGATCGTCGTCAACGCCCTGTGGGTGTACCGCATGACGGTCCGCACCCGGCACTTCGACATCCTGCGCCGCTCCTTCGGCAGGCTCTCCGACGACCCCCGCATCCAGGCCCTCGTCGTGGCCTTCTGCTTCGGAGCGCTCCTGGAGGCGCTCGCCGGGTTCGGGGCGCCCGTCGCGATCAGCGCGGTCATGCTCGTCGCCCTCGGCTTCGACCCGGTGCGCGCCGCGGTCGTCGCCCTCGTCGCCAACACCGCCCCCGTCGCCTTCGGCGCCATGGGCACCCCCGTACTGACACTTGCCCAGGTGACGGGCCTGCCACTCGACACCGTCGCCACGGTCGTCGGCCGCCAGACACCCCTGCTCGCCCTCGTCGTGCCGCTGCTCCTCGTGGCGCTCGTGGACGGGCGGCGCGGGCTGCGCGAGACCTGGGTGCCCGCCCTCGCCTGCGGTTCCGCCTTCGCCGTCGCGCAGTTCGCGGCGTCCAACTACGTCTCCGCGCAACTCGCCGACATCGGCGCGGCGCTGGCGGGCGCGGGCGCGCTCATGGCGGTCCCGCACGCCCGCAGGCCGGCCCCCGAGCCCGTCCGCGCCGCGGTCCTCACCGGCGCCCGCAGCGAAGACCTCGACCACGACGACCCGCGCCCCGAAGTGCTGCGCGCCTACGCCCCGTACGCCCTGATCGTCGCCGTCTTCTCCGTCGCCCAGATCCCGGCCGTCAAGGACCTCCTCGCGAAGGCGACCCGCACCTTCGACTGGCCCTTCCTGAACGTCGCCGACCCCTCGGGGGGCCCGGTCGGCGGCAACGTGTTCTCGCTGCCGCTCGTGGCGACCGGCGGCACGCTCGTGCTGCTCGCCGGCGTGGGCACCGCGGCGGTCATCGGGGTCCACGCGCGCGTGGCGGTACGCGAATGGGCCGCCACCGTCCACGAACTGCGCTTCGCGATCCTCACCGTGACCTCCGTGCTCGCCCTCGCGTACGTCATGAACCTCTCCGGACAGGCCGCCACGATCGGGCACTACGTAGCGGCCGCCGGCGCGGGACTCGCCTTCTTGTCGCCCGTTCTCGGCTGGTTCGGCGTCGCGGTGACCGGCTCCGACACCTCCGCCAACGCCCTGTTCGGCGCCCTCCAGGTGACGGCCGCTCAGCAGTCCGGACTCTCGCCGGAGCTCCTCGCCGCCGCCAACAGCTCCGGCGGCGTCCTCGGCAAGATGATCTCCCCGCAGAACCTGACGATCGCGTGCGCCGCCGTCGGACTCGCCGGCAAGGAGGGCGACCTGCTGCGCAAGGTGCTGCCCTGGAGCCTCGGACTGCTCCTCGTCATGTGCCTGATCGTCGTCGGACAGAGCACCGCGGTGCTCGGCTGGATGCTGCCGTGAGCACGCTCTCTGGAGACGCGGCCTGCTGTCGGTCACAGCGGGTACTTTTGGGGTGACCGCGAAGGGCTCTGGCGTCCTCGCTGAACTCGCAGAACCTGCAGAGAGGGTTGGCCGTGACTGCTGATCTGTCCCAGATCGTGAAGGCGTACGACGTCCGCGGGGTGGTCCCCGACCAGTGGGACGAGTCGCTCGCCGAGCTGTTCGGGGCGGCGTTCGCGAAGGTCACAGAGGCGGACGCGATCGTGGTCGGGCACGACATGCGCCCCTCCTCGCCCGGCCTCTCGCGCGCCTTCGCGCGGGGCGCCGCCGCCCTCGGCGTGGACGTGACCCAGATCGGCCTGTGCTCGACGGACCAGCTGTACTACGCCTCGGGCGCGCTGGACCTGCCCGGCGCGATGTTCACCGCGTCGCACAACCCCGCCCAGTACAACGGCATCAAGATGTGCCGCGCCGGCGCCGCCCCCGTCGGCCAGGACACCGGCCTCGCCGACATCCGCGCCCTCGTGGAGCGCTGGAGCGAGTCCGGCGCCCCCGAGAGCGCCGCGACCCCCGGCACCCTCACCGAGCGCGACACCCTCACCGACTACGCCGCGCACCTGCGCGCCCTCGTCGACCTCACCGCCATCCGCCCCCTCAAGGTCGTCGTCGACGCGGGCAACGGCATGGGCGGGCACACCGTCCCCACCGTCTTCGAGGGCCTGCCCCTGGAGCTGGTGCCGATGTACTTCGAGCTCGACGGCACCTTCCCCAACCACGAGGCCAACCCCCTGGACCCGGCCAACATCGTGGACCTTCAGAAGCGGGTGCGCGAAGAGGGCGCCGACCTCGGCATCGCCTTCGACGGTGACGCGGACCGCTGCTTCGTCGTCGACGAGAACGGCGCCCCGGTCTCCCCGTCGGCCATCACCGCCCTGGTCGCCTCCCGCGAGCTGGCCAAGCACGGCGGCAAGGGCACCGTCATCCACAACCTCATCACCTCCTGGTCGGTCCCGGAGGTCGTGAAGGAGAACGGCGGCACGCCCGTGCGCACGCGCGTGGGCCACTCCTTCATCAAGGCCGAGATGGCGCGGACCGGCGCCATCTTCGGCGGCGAGCACTCCGCGCACTACTACTTCAAGGACTTCTGGAACGCGGACACGGGCATGCTCGCCGCCCTCCACGTCCTCGCGGCCCTCGGCGGCCAGGACGGCCCGCTCTCCGCCCTCGTCGCCCAGTACGACAGGTACGCGGGCTCCGGAGAGATCAACTCCACGGTCGACGACCAGACCGCCCGCCTCGCCGCGATCAAGACGGCCTACGCAGGCAAGGACGGCATCACCCTCGACGAGCTGGACGGCCTCACCGTGACCGCCGCCGACTGGTGGTTCAACGTACGCGCGTCGAACACGGAACCTCTCCTGCGGCTGAACGTCGAAGCACGCGACGAGGCGACCATGGCCAAGGTCCGCGACGAGGCCCTCGCCCTCATCCGCGGCTGACCTCCGCACCCGCGGTCTTCGGCCGCAGCGGGACGGTCGCGGCAGCCCGGCCGCGACCGTCCCGCACCCCCACGCACCGCCCCGCACGGAGGTAGGCTGACCAGGCCGCATCCCGTGCGCCACCGCAGCGCACACCCCACCGCATCCGCTCGAAGGGACCCACCCCATGCCGCTCGAAGCCGGCCTCCTGGAGATCCTCGCCTGCCCGGCCTGTCACGCCCCCCTCAAGGAGACGGACACCGAGCTGATCTGCACGGCGGACGCCAAGGAGTGCGGCCTCGCCTACCCGCTCCGCGACGGCATCCCCGTACTCCTGGTCGACGAGGCACGCCGCCCCGCCTAGCGGCAGCCCGCCCGGCACACCCGGGCCACCCCGCAGGAAGCCGCGCACGGTGATCGGAGACCTGACCCCATGCTCGACGAGTCACTGCTCGACGACCCCGAGGCGCTCGCCCGCGCCGACCGCCGCGGACTGCTGCGCGGCGCGGCGGAAGCGGGCGCCCGCGTCCGTACCGCGGCCCGGCACGCCGCGGAGGCGGGGCTGACGGAGCTCAAGCCCGACGGCCGCCCCCGCGCCGTCCTGATCGCCGGCCCCGGCACCGCCGCCGCCTGCGTCGCCGACATCCTCGACGGCCTCGTCGGCACCGGCTGCCCCGTCATCCGGCTGGCCCCGAGCGGCGTCGCCCCCGCCGCCGGCGCCCTGCGCTGGACCCTGCCCGGCTGGGTCGGCCCCGTGGACCTGCTCCTCATCGCCACCCCCGACGGCACCGAACCAGGCCTCTCCCTCCTCGCCGACCAGGCGTACCGCCGCGGCTGCACGGTCGTCGCCGTCACCCCCGCGCGCACCCCGCTCGCCGAGAGCGTGGACGGCAGCCACGGCCTCACCGTCCCCATGGCCACCTCGCCCTACGGCGCCTATGAGGGCCCGCACGACGACGCCACCCGCGACTCCGCGTCGTACGAGGCACGCCGCGTCGAGGACGAGGCCGCGCCCGGCGCCCCCTGCACCCTGTGGGCCCTCCTCGTCCCGCTGCTGGTCCTCCTCGACCGCACCGGCCTGGTCGCCGCCCCCGCCGACACCCTTCAGAAGGTCGCCGACCGCCTCGACCGCGTCGCGGAGCGCTGCGGCCCCGCCATCACCACGTACAGCAACCCCGCCAAGACGCTCGCCGCCGAGCTGGCCGACTCCCTCCCGCTGATCTGGACCGAGGGACGGTCCGCGGGGGCCGCGGGACGCCGCTTCGCCGCCACCCTCGCCGAGCAGGCCGGGCACGCCGCGCTCGCCGCCGAGCTGCCCGAGGCGCTGCCCGCGCACGGCGCCGTCCTCGCCGGCAGCCCGACCGGCGGCGACGACACCGACGACTTCTTCCGCGACCGCGTCGACGACCCGGCGGCCCTCCGCGCGCGCGTGGTGCTCCTCCGCGACCGGCCCGTGGACGCCGGCGGCCTCACCGCGGCCCCCGCCGCCCGCGAACTGGCACACGGCCACGACATCGCCCTCAGCGAGCTCGAACCGGAGGCCGGCGACGAACTGGAAGCGCTCGCCGAGCTGATCGCCGTCACGGATTTCGCCGCCGTTTACCTGGCGCTCGCCTCCGGAGCCGGATCATGACCACCGCACCGGTCACCCCCGAAGCCCGGCTCGCGCGTACGCAGCAGTACTCAGTGCAGTAGTACCCAGTAAGGGAGAGCCCCTCCGTGGACCGCCTCACCAACACCATCCGCCCCTACGCCTGGGGCTCCACCACCGCCATCGCGGAGCTCACCGGCGCCGAGCCGAGCGGTGAACCGCAGGCCGAGATGTGGATGGGCGCCCACCCGGGCGCGCCCTCGCGCACCGGGCGCGGCGCGCTGAACGAGGTCATCGAAGCGGCCCCGGAGCGCGAACTCGGTACGGCGGCGGCCGCCAAGTTCGGCCCGCGCCTGCCCTTCCTCCTCAAGCTCCTCGCCGCGGGCGCCCCCCTCTCCCTCCAGGTGCACCCCGACCTCGCGCAGGCGAAGGAGGGGTACGCGGACGAGGAGCGCCGCGGCGTCCCGGCCGACGCCCCGAACCGCAACTACAAGGACGCCAACCACAAGCCCGAACTGATCTGCGCCCTCACGCCCTTCGACGGCCTGTGCGGCTTCCGCGCCCCCGCCGAGACCGCGGCCCTCCTGGAAGCCCTGGAGGTCGACAGCCTCAAGCCGTACGTCGACCTGCTGCGCGCCCAGCCCGAAGAGGCCGCCCTGCGCGAGGTCCTGACGGCCGTGCTCACCGCCGATCCCGAGGAGATGGCCGAGACGGTCACCGAGGTCACGACCGCCGCCCAGCGCCTCGGCGGGGCCTACGAGCCCTACGCGGGCATCGCCCACCACTACCCCGGCGACCCGGGCGTCATCGCGGCCATGCTCCTCAACCACGTCCGACTACAGCCCGGCGAGGCCCTGTTCCTCGGCGCCGGCGTCCCGCACGCCTATCTCAACGGCCTCGGCGTCGAAATCATGGCCAACAGCGACAACGTCCTGCGCTGCGGCCTGACCCCCAAGCACGTCGACGTACCCGAGCTGCTGCGCATCGTCCGCTTCGACGCCACCGACCCCGGCGTCCTGCGCCCCGAGGCCACCGAGACCGGCGAAGAGGTCTACGAAACCCCGATCGACGAGTTCCGCCTCTCCCGCTTCGTCCTGCCCGAAGGCGCCGCCCCGCACGACCTCACCGCCCCCACCCCCCAGATCCTGCTCTGCACGGCGGGCACGGTCCACGCGGGCGAACTGACCCTGACGCCCGGTCAGTCCGCATTCGTCCCGGCGGCCGAAAAGGCCGAAGTGTCCGGCCCCGGCACGGTTTTCCGGGCCACCGTGGTGGCCTGACACACCGGAGCCGTCCCGTGCTGCAACAATGACCCACCGCAAAGGGCGGGCAAAGCACCGCCGACAGCGTGGTCGATACGTACGAAGGCGAAGGGGAACCCCGCACTCATGAGCGCGTCAGGCGGAACAAAGGCGATTGTCGCGGCACTGGCCGCGAACCTCGCGATCGCGGTGGCGAAGTTCGTCGCGTTCATCTTCAGTGGCTCGTCCTCGATGCTCGCCGAGAGCGTCCACTCACTCGCCGACTCCGGCAACCAGGGACTGCTGCTCGTCGGCGGCAAGAAGGCACAGCGCGAGGCGACCCCGCAGCACCCGTTCGGCTACGGCCGCGAGCGCTACATCTACGCCTTCCTCGTCTCCATCGTCCTCTTCTCGGTCGGCGGCATGTTCGCGATCTACGAGGGCTACGAGAAGATCAAGCACCCGCACGAGCTGGAGCACTGGTACTGGCCCGTCGGGGTCCTGGTCTTCGCGATCATCGCGGAGAGCTTCTCCTTCCGGACCGCCATCAAGGAGTCCAACGCCCTGCGCGGGAAGCTCACCTGGACGCAGTTCGTCCGCCGCGCCAAGGCCCCCGAGCTGCCGGTCGTCCTCCTGGAGGACCTCGGCGCGCTCGTCGGCCTGGTCCTCGCCCTCGGCGGCGTCGGCCTCGCCCTCGCCACCGGCAACGGCGTCTGGGACGGCATCGGCACGCTCTGCATCGGCGTCCTGCTCATCGCGATCGCGATCATCCTCGCCGCGGAGACCAAGTCCCTGCTGCTCGGTGAGGCCGCGGGCACCGAAGAGGTCGCCAAGATCGAGAAGGTCCTGGTCGACGGCGACACGGTCACCAAGGTCATCCACATGCGCACGCTCCACCTCGGCCCCGAGGAGCTGCTGGTCGCCGCCAAGGTCGCCGTCCAGCACGACGACACGGCCACCGAGGTCGCCGCCGCGATCGACGCCGCGGAGGAGCGCGTCCGCGCCGCGGTCCCGATCGCCCGAGTGATCTACCTCGAACCGGACATCTACAACGAGTCGGCGGCCGCCGCGGGCCAGAACCCGGCGAAGGCACCCGGCGGCCACTGAGTCCGCCGCGTACTCCTTACGCGGAGGGGCCCCGCACCGGTGTGGTGCGGGGCCCCTCCGCGTATCCGGCGAAACGCTGACCGCTACCGGACCTCGCGCAGCACATCGAGGACCGCCGCGTCGTCGGGCGCCGCCTCCAGCCGCTGCCGGAAGCCCGTGTCCATCAGCTTCCGCGACAACAGGGCGAGAATCCGCAGGTGCTCGTCCCCGGCGGCCGCCTCCGGTACGGAGATCATGAAGATCAGCCTGGCCTTCGTACCGTCGAGCGAACCCCACTCGATGCCCTCCGGCGACCGCGCGAACCCGACGACCGGGGCGTCCACGGCGTCGGTCTTGGCGTGCGGGATGGCGATCTCCTCGCCGAGCCCGGTGGTGCCCTGCGCCTCACGCCGCAGCGCGGTCCGCACCAGCTCCTCGACGTCGTTGACCTTGCCGGTGGTGGCGAGCAGCGCGGCCATCTCGCGGATGGCGGCCTCCTTGTCACCCGCGTCGAGACGGACCTTGACGGTCTGCCGGGTGAGGTACCCGGAGAGGACCTCGTCCCGCTCGTCCTCGTCGGCCTGGGCTTCATCGGTCTTGGCTTCGTCGGCCTCGGCGAGCGCCACCCCGGGCACACCTGGCGCGGCGGCCGGGAGAGCCCCGCGCCGCTTGCGCTCGCTCAGGTCGACCAGCGTCACGGTCGTGAGTGCCGTGACGACCGCACCGACGGCGATGGCCACGAAGAACATGGGTACGCCGCCCACCGCGCCCAGCACCGCCACGATCGGCCCGCCGTGCGGCACCGCGTCCCGCACGCTCGCCATGCCGGCGACGGCACCGGCGACGGCGCCACCCAGCATGTTGGCGGGAATGACCTGCGCGGGCCGGGCGGCGGCGAACGGAATGGCGCCCTCGGAAATCCCGAAGAAGCCCATGAAGAGCGACGCCATCCCGGTCTCGCGCTCCTGCTCCGAGTACAGCTTGCGGCGGAGCAACGTGGCGAGGCCCTGACCGAGTGGCATCACGGGGATGGCGGCGGCGCACATGCCCATCACGGTCTGGTTGCCGGTCGCGATGAGCCCCGTACCGAAGAGGAACGCGGTCTTGTTGACCGGGCCGCCCATGTCGAACGCGATCATGAGGCCGAGGATCGCCCCGAGCAGGATCGCGCTGGTGCCCGTCATCCCGCTGAGCCAGCTCGTCAGATGTTCGAACACCCAGGAGATCGGCTTGCCGATGACGTAGATGAAGAAGAGTCCGAGAGCGGTGGTCGCGACGATCGGGATCACGATGATCGGCATGATCGGCTGGACGAACTTAGGGACCCTGACCTTCTTGATCCACAGCACCAGATAACCGGCCAGGAAACCCGTGACGATGGCCCCGATGAAGCCCGCGCCCGCCTTGGAGTCGTACAGCTCACCGGTGTTGGCGATCCATCCGCCGATCATGCCCGGCACCAGCGCGGGCCGGTCCCCGATCGCGTACGCGATGTACCCCGACAGGATCGGCACCATCAACGTGAAGCCGATGACCCCGATGGCGTTCACATGCGCCCAGAAGGTCCCCTCCGGGATCACATAGCCCTTGGACGTCGCGTCGCCGCCCAGCGCCAGCGAGATCGCGATCAGCAGACCGCCGACCACGACGAACGGAATCATGTACGAGACGCCGTTCATCAGCGCCTTGTACGCGACGCTCCGCTCCCGGCCGCCCCCGGCGCCTCCGGAAGGGCCCTCCGCGTGACCGCCACCACCGCCCCCGCCGTGCACCGGAGCGTTCCGCACCCGCTCGATCAGCTGCTCGGGGTGGCTGATGCCCTCGGACACCCCGACGGACAGCACGCGCTTGCCGGCGAACCGGCTGCGGTCCACGTCCTTGTCGGCTGCGATGATGATGCCGTCGGCGTCTCTGACATCGTTGTCAGAGAGGACGTTCTCGGCCCCGATGGAGCCCTGGGTCTCCACCTTCATGTCGACGCCGAGGCTCTCCGCGGCCTGCGAGAGCTTCTCCGCCGCCATGTACGTGTGGGCGATACCGGTCGGACAGGCGGTGACGGCGAGCAGCTTCAGCCTCCGCTGCCCGCTGGTGCCCCCGCCCATGGGGGGATCGGCCGGACTGGTCACGTGGATCTCCTAACGCCTTTGCCGCACAAGATCGCGCATATGTTCCCGATCTCAAGGCATCCTGCAACACATAACCGCAGGATCAAAGGCGCAAAGATCCCATATCGTCCGCCTCTGACGGCCTATCCGCCGAACATCATGTCCACGTGGGCGGGCTGGGGCTTGCTGGGCCGATCGGTGTAGCTTGGTGACGAGCCAGACGTCGCTGCTGATGGCGGTCGGGCGGTCCACGCACGGACTGTCCGAGGGAGAGAGGGCCTCCGACGGACTGCGCTGCGCGCGTCGGTGCACCGTGTGCCCGATGCCGCAGGTCAGCCATGTCCACCCTCGACCCAACCACGAGGAGCAGCTCACTCATGACTCTCATCAACGGCAAGGACTTCAAGGTCGCCGATCTGTCCCTGGCGGCTTTTGGCCGTAAGGAGATCACGCTGGCCGAGCACGAGATGCCCGGTCTGATGGCGATCCGTAAGGAGTTCGCGGCCTCGCAGCCGCTGGCGGGGGCCCGTATCATGGGGTCCCTGCACATGACGGTGCAGACCGCCGTCCTCATCGAGACCCTGGTCGCGCTCGGCGCGCAGGTGCGCTGGGTGTCCTGCAACATTTTCTCCACCCAGGACCACGCGGCCGCGGCCATCGCGGTGGGTCCGAACGGCACCCCGGAGGACCCGCAGGGTGTGCCGGTGTTCGCCTGGAAGGGCGAGACGCTGGAGGAGTACTGGTGGTGCACGGAGCAGGCCCTGACCTGGCCGAACACCCCCACCGGCGGCCCGAACATGATCCTGGACGACGGCGGGGATGCCACCTTGCTGGTCCACAAGGGTGTCGAGTACGAGAAGGCCGGCAAGGTCCCGGCCCTGGAGAGCGCGGAGAACGACGAGCACCGCGTCATCTTGCAGGTCCTGCACCGCACCATCAGTGAGGGCTCGCAGAAGTGGACCCAGCTGGCCTCGGAGATCCGCGGGGTGACCGAGGAGACCACCACCGGTGTCCACCGCCTGTATGAGATGCACCGTGAGGGCCAGCTCCTCTTCCCCGCGATCAACGTGAACGACGCGGTGACCAAGTCGAAGTTCGACAACAAGTACGGCTGCCGCCACTCCCTGATCGACGGCATCAACCGTGCCACCGATGTCCTGATCGGCGGCAAGACCGCGGTCGTTCTCGGCTATGGGGATGTGGGCAAGGGCTGTGCGGAGTCGCTGCGCGGGCAGGGTGCGCGGGTGATCGTCACGGAGATCGACCCGATCTGCGCGTTGCAGGC